>NZ_JAVDWB010000001.1:0-774620 GCF_031457155.1 Croceicoccus sp. BE223 | reverse complement strand
CCGGCATCGGTCACGACGATGCCGTAGGCCGACGATTCACCCATGTCGGTCGTGGCCGAAACCTCGATCGAGCCGGTGTTGGTCAGCGTGACGTCAGCCACCGCCGCATTGATCGCGATGCCGGTCGCCGTCGCGCTGTTGTCCGCAGTGTACCCGATGGTGGTTGCGGTCGTGCCCGTGCCGGTGATGACCGGAGTCAGGTCGCCGCCCATCGCCGTCGCCGCAACCGTCAGCGAACCGTCGTTGACGATCTCGCCCGACAGCACGCCGGCGGTCTGGAAGCCTTCGACCGTGGCGCCGGAGCCGGCGTAGAGGTCCATGCCCAGCGCATAGGCGCTGCCGTTGCCGTCGGCGTCGGCCGTGACGGTGAAGTCACCCGTGTTCGACACGTCGAATACGCCGCCGCCGGTCGCGTCGAGCTCGTAGCCATAGGCATAAGCGTTTGCGTAGCCCGGCATCGTGACGGTTTCGGTGTTGGTCACCGTTTCCGCCGTCGTGCCCGAGCCCTGGACCGAGGTCGAGGTGACCGTAGTCAGGTAGCTCGCCACTGCCGATGCGCTGACGGCGAAGTTGCCGTCATTGGCGAAAGTGTACGAAGGCTCGCCACCGTTGGCTTCCTGGTAGACACCTTCGGCGTTCGCGTAGGCACCGACTTCGCTGCCGCCGAACAGGCCCGAGGCCGTTGCCGAAGCGTCAACAGTGAAGTCGCCGCCGTTGTAGAACGAGACGCTGGCAGCGCCTTCGCCCGACGAGGCATACTGCTCAACGCCCATCACGCCAGCATTGGCGTAGGCATAAGTGCCTTCCGCCATCGCGTCGGCAGCAAACGCCATCGTGCCGCTGTTCGAAAGCGAAACGGATGCCGACGAGCCCGACGCGCCCTGCTCGACACCGTTCACATAAGCGTAGCCCTGAGCATAAGTGTCAGCCAGAGCCGACGCGCTCGCGGACAGGTCGACCGAGCCGTTGTTGACCAGCGAAACCGCCGCAAGATCGCCCTCGGCATACTGCGCGATGCCAGCGCCACCTTCGCTGCCGATCGCGGCGTTGGCATAAGCCGAACCCGCATCGCCATCCTCGTTCGTGGCCGTCGCCATCGCGCTCGAGGCGACCGAAACGGCGCCGTCATTGGTCATCGTGACCGACGCGTCGCCATCTTCGCTGCCGGCCGACTGGAGAACACCGAAATAGGTGTAATCGTAAGCATATGCGGTGCCGGAAGTCGCCGTCGCCGTCGCCATGCCGTCGATCGAAATGGTACCGTCTTCACCATTGGCGATGTCCGCCACGGCGTCGCCGCTCAGCGCATCGACAACGTCCGTAGACGCCGAGGCGGTCTGCAAGACACCAAAGGTCTTCGAAGACGTAGCCGACCCGGTGGAACCGGCCGCCGAGGCCGACGAACTGACAGCGATGTCGCCGTCGTTGTTCATCGAAGCGCTAGCAGCACCGTCAGCCGAAACCTGCTGGATTACGCCGTAAGTGATACCAGCCGAGCCGTTCGCTGCTTCGCCAACAGTGCCGACAGCGTCGATATCGGCAGTGACCGCCATCGAGCCCGAGTTGTCGATCGCCAGCGTCGCGTCGCCGCTGGCGTCGCCGAACTGGCCGAAGCCGACCAGGATACCCGCGCTGTTCGCGCCCGGCGCGTCGGCCGTTGCGATCGCATAGACTTCGTAGTCGCCCTCGTTGACGAGGCTCAGATCGAGATCACCAGCGGTTGCGGTGCCCGACTGTTCGACCCAGCCGGTCGGCTGGCTGATCACCTGGGCACTGGCGTTGCCGCCGTCGGTGTCCTCAACGCCCGACGAACCCGAATCCAGAATGGTTTCCGTCTCGTCGTCGAGGTCGGTCAGAACCAGGGTCTGCTCGATTGTTGTATCGGTGCCGTTGATACCGGCGGTCGGACCAGCAACGACCTGGGCCAGGCCAGGTGCCGCGATACCGATGGCGAGAGTCGATGCACCAAGCACCAACATGCGCTTATTCATTGCCATTTGTTCCCCCAAATTGGCGAAGGTTTCAGATTTATGACCGGAAGTGAGCCCGCCGGGTCGGGCAAGTCAAGAAGTGCGTTTTGTGATTTCCACCCTCACGGGAGGGTGCAGATAGGAAGCTCCCTGTAACGGAACCGTTAAGTTCGAGGCTACGCAACACCGGACCGGCGGAATGGTTCCCGCCGATCGGGCCGCGTCGCTGCGGTCGCACATGACCTTGTGCGACAAGAAGGTTGATAGAAAGTGTTTTTTTCGGGCCTTCCACAGTCGTAAGCAGCTGCAGCAAACGATTGAAGTGCCCCCAAACCCACGTTTTTCGCATTTTGCGCCGTGTCGGCGTGTCTGTCGCCGACGCATGCCGCAGGACGACGCGATGCCGAAAGTTCCCGAGGTGATGCGCGTGCGCAACAGTCACTGTGGCAGCGTCACGTAACCAAGCTGCGCGGCGCGGAACAGGGTCTGGCAACGGTTGACCGCGCCCAGCTTGATCGAGGCGTTCTGGATGTGGAAGCGGACCGTCGCGCGCGACCGGCCAATGATCATCCCGATCTCGAGGTCGGTCTTGCCCAGCGCGGCCCAGCGCATGCACTCGACCTCGTATTGGGAAAGCGCGTCCGGCCGGACCTTACGGCGCGTCCCCATCGTGCGGGCATAAGTGCTGATGAACAGCCGCGCGTGGATGGCGATCATGTCGGCATGGGCGGCAAAGGCGGCGGACAGGTCGGTCCAGCCCTGGTCCTCGGGGAACAGGCACAGCATGCCGATCTGGCCGAACGGCATGTGGACCGGCACCGCGATGGCCGAAGTCGTCGTCGCCCGCTCGACGAAATCGGCCAGGTCGATCTCGTCCAGGTAGGGGTTGGCGACATGGGTGTGAAAGCCCTCGGCATTGCACCAGAACGGCTGGCTTTCGAACCGCGCGGCCATCGCGATCGGCGAGTTGAGCGCGATCCGCTGCCTGCGGAACCAGGCGTCGGGCCGGTCCTCCCAGCCGAAGATCTCGGTCGCGAGCAGCCGCCCGTCGGCATCGACCGGCGTGTTCTTGTCGGTCAGATCGTGGCTGCAGGCGATGCGAAGGCCCCAGCCCGAGACGAGATCGCGCAGCGCGATCGCGGCGCCGCGCACGTCCTCGGGCCGGGTGATGCGCACCGCGTCGAGCCCGTCCATGGCGAGCGGCGGGGTCTTGCGCCTTGCGCGGAAATCCCCGGCGACCAGATTCGTGTCGGCCCTCGCGGTGGCGAGCTTGCCCATCGATATCATGCTGCACCTCGCCTTGCAGGGCCGGCGTTTGCTGTTTTGATACAGGCCATTTTCGCTATCCTCTCCATACCGGTCAGGCGATGTGGACCAGCTTGCGGCCCCTCACTCCGCCGCTGAACCCCGCGAGCGCCGCGTCGGGCACCGCTTCGAACCCTTTCTCGACATCCAGCCACTCGCGGATGAGGCCCTCGCGAAGGAAGTGAGCAAGCCGCTGGCGGGCCTCGTCCCACAGGGCGACTTCGTCGAAGTAGAAGAAGCCCCGCATGGTCAGCGATCGCATCGCCATGTGGATGTGGTTGTAGATCGGTTCGGGCTGCGCGCCGTAATGCGCGGTGCCGCCGCAGATGAGCACTTGCCCGTAGTGGCGCATGTTGAGGAGCGCGGCATCGAGCAGCTTGCCGCCGACATTGTCGAAGAAGACGTCGACCTCGTCGGGACACGCTGCGGCGATCTGCCCGGCCAGGTCATCCGCCTTGTAGTCCACAACCGCGGCAAAACCGTTGGCCAGCACGGCCGCGCACTTTTCTGCCCCGCCGGCGATGCCGACCGCCCTTGCTTCGAACAACGGCGCAAGCTGGCCGGCAAGCGAGCCTATCGCTCCGCTCGCGCCCGAAATCAGCACCGTGTCGCCGGGACGCACCTTCAGGAAATGGGCAAGGCCCAGCCAGGCGCAGATTCCGCTCATGCCCAGGGCCACCAGCCCGCTCGAGGTCGCTATCCCGTCGGGAATGATTTGAAGCGGCACGCCGAGATGGTCGGTGCCGCTCGACAGCGAATAGTCGGCCCAGTCGAGAAAGCCGGTGACTCTCGTCCCCTCGGGCCAGTCGGGATTGCGGCTTTGCACGATGGTGCCGGCGATGCCGCCGCGCATCGGCGCGCCGGGCGGCAGCGGATCGAACTTGCCCGGCATGCCGCGAACCCATGCATGGTTCATCGCGTCGGGCGAAAAGTATTCTGCCCGGATCAGCACCTCGCCCGGTGCAGGCTCCGGCACGCGCCCCTCACCCCGCTCGAAATGGCCGCGCACGAGCGCCATGCCGCCACCGATGTCGTCGTTCGGGCGCCCGACCCGCCAGATGCGATTGATGCCCGTGGCTTGCGAACCATCATACATAGCGGAGACGATCTTGCTCGCGCTCCGCCCGTCTGCCGGGCCGCCAGGCGGCACGACCTCACTGTTGGGCAGGGTGTCCTTCATCGCTCTCCTCTCGCCCGCGATTGCAGCGCTCCGCCCGGTCGAGGCCCGAGGCCTCGCTGGCGGATGCGCGAAGTGTGTGCCCGCACTCGCCACCTTGTTGCGACGGCTGTTTGCGGCACTCGCCTTAAAACGGATACTACGCATTATCACGGTCGGGGAAAGGACTTTCGCGTGAAACCGTCCGTCGCCGCCAACGGCCGGTCGAACAAAAGCCCTTCGCGCCGCGCGACAATGGCTGACGCTCTAGCCATTTGGCCAGTGGCAGCAGTCTGCCGTATGGCGTTTCGTCATCCGTGGCGCGCCCTGCCCGACAAGACGGTTCGAAACCGCCACCAAACGGAACGCGCCGCGGGCCTTGTCCACCCGTCCGACCGGAGAGGAGCGCCAGGATGCCGGAAAACGTCTACGACGAAGTCGAAAAGGTCATCGCGTTCGAAGCGGCGCGACAGGAACCGCGCCCCGATTTTCCGCCGCTGCCGGAGATACCCGGCGGGCGATACACCAGTCCCGAATTCTTTGCGCTGGAGCATGACCGGGTGCTCGCTAAAAGCTGGGTCTGCGCCGGGCGGGACGAAGATCTGCGCAAGGTCGGCGACTATCGCCTGTGGGACAAGCTGGGCGTGCCGCTGCTGCTGGTGCGGGGACAGGACGACAGGATCCGCGCCTTCTACAACACCTGCCGCCACCGCGGCGCGCCGGTCGTGCGCCAGGACGCGGGCAACACGCGGCTGCTGCGCTGCCAGTACCATTCCTGGTCCTACGGCCTCGACGGCACGCTGAAGGGCGTGCCGGACGAGCGCGACTTTCCTTGTCTCGACAAGTCGTCCCGCGGTCTCATCGAGGCGGCCTGCGACGTCTGGGGCGGGTGGGTCTTCGTGAATCTCGACAAGGACGCGCAGCCGCTCCTCGACTATCTCGGCCCGCTGGTGGCCGAACTCGACTGTGTCGGCATGGCCGGGCTGCGCACCGTCCACGTGCAGGAGTACCAGGTCGCCTGCAACTGGAAGGTGGCGATGGACGGCTTCCTCGAAGTCTATCACATCAACACCATTCACCCGACCAACGCTGGCATCATGCTCGACCACAAGGCCGCCGCGATGGGTCTGTTCGAACATGGCCATTCGCGCATGGCGACGCGCAAGCGGATGAACCAGGGGCTCAATTTCGTCGAGTTCGAGGGCGCGCCCGACATCCCGACGATGCCGGACTTCTATCGCCTCAACAACGTCGCCTACATGGCCTTTCCGAACCTGATCACCCCGGTGGAGCCGACGGGCTTTCCGGTGCTGCTCTTCTGGCCCGACGGCGTCGGCAAGTGCACGATGCAGGCGATCTACGTCGCGCCGGATTGGGGGAACGGGCCGCTGCCCGAATTCTGGAACACCTTTCTGCCGATCTTCGATCAGGTGCTGGAAGAAGACATGATGAACATGGCGCCGATCCAGCGCAGCCTCGAATCCGGCGGCTTCACCGGGATGATGATCAACTACCAGGAACGTCGCATCTACTGGTTCCACGAGGAGGTGGACCGCCTGATCGGTGCCGCAGACATCCCCGACGGTCTCGCAGTGCCACAACTGCTCTCCCGCTTCGTCGAGGATCGCTACGACCAGGCCGCAGAATGAACAGCAGACCGATGCGCCGCGAGCTCTTCCAACAGGCCTATTTCGTCCGTTCGATCGACGAAGCCGCGCGGAACTGGGCCGATGCCTTCGGCGCGGGTCCGTTCTGCATGGTGCGGCACCACGACTGCGAGGAGTTCACCTACCGCGGCCAGGCGGTGGAGGCGGACGTGTCCTATGCCTTCGGCTATCTCGGCAACCAGATGATCCAGTTCATCGAACAGCACGACGACACGCCCTCCATCTACATGGACATGTTCGAACAGGGCGAGGAGGGATTCCACCACGTCGCCTATCTCGTGTCGGACTTCGCCGCGGAACGCCAGTGGTGGCTCGACCGGGGCTACGAGCTGGCGACCGAGCTCTACGCCGACGAGGTCAACGCCGCCTATTTCGACACTCGCTCGCTCAACGGCGTCTTCACCGAGATCCACGGCGACCCGCCCCACATCATGGGCCTGTTCGCGCACTGGAAGCGCCTGCACGATGCGCGCACCGACGCGACGCCCCCCACTTACGAGATCGAGGACCTGCACTTCTACCAGCGCGCACCGCTGATCCCGAAGGGTTGACCCTGCCCGACGCAGGCTCCTGCCGCGCGCCGAATTGCAACAAGTCGTTTGTAGGACTGGGTAAAACCGACCATACCGCTGGCGGTAAAGGAGTCGGATGACCCAGCCCCACATCAATGCGATCGCGACCGCCGTACCCCGTCACGAGGCGCACGCCGTTTTCCGCGAATGGGCCGAAGCCCGCATCGCCGATCCTCGCCAGCGCAAGCTTTTCGGGCGCATGGCCGACCGTTCGGGCATCGCCCATCGCTGGACCGTGCTGGCCCCGCCCGCGGACGGTTCGCAGACCGGGTTCAACGGTTTCTACGGACGCGGCATGCCGCCGACTTCGGCGCGAATGGATATCTATGCGCGGGAAGCGCCCGATCTGGTGATGCAGGCCGCCGCCGGTCTCGAGCGGCTGGACGAGGTGACCCATCTCGTCCTGGCCAGCTGCACCGGTTTCATCGCGCCAGGCATCGACCAGATCGTCGCCCGCCGGCTCGGTCTTTCGCCTTCGGTCGAGCGCACGCTGGTGGGCTTCATGGGCTGCTACGCCGCGGTCGCCGCGCTGCGCACCGCGCGGCACATCGTCCGTTCCGAACCGGCGGCGCGCGTGCTGGTCGTCACGGTGGAGCTTTGCACCCTGCACCTCCAGGCCGACGAGGAGGTCGACGAAATCCTCACCATGCTGCTGTTCGGCGACGGCGCGGCGGCGGCCATCGTGTCGGCCGAGCCGGTCGGCATCGCGCTCGGCACGCCCTTTTCGGCGACACTGCCCGACAGCGCGGCGCTGATCGGCTGGACCATCGGCGACACCGGCTTCGACATGACCCTGTCGGGCGCGGTTCCGGCCCACATCCGCGAGGCGATCGCCAGCGGCGTCATGCAGCGCGCTTTCGGCGAGCCTGACCGGATCGACGGCTGGGCGGTCCATGCCGGCGGGCGCACCGTCCTCGACGCGGTGGAGCAAGGCTTCGACCTTGCGCCCGACGCCCTCGCTGAAAGCCGCGCGGTGCTGCACGATTTCGGCAACATGAGCTCGGCCACGCTGATGTTCGTGCTGGCTCGCGTGCTGGCGGATCGCCGTCGCGTCGCAAACGGCGTGGCGCTTGCCTTCGGCCCCGGCCTCGCGATCGAGGGCTTTGCTTACCGAACGGCCCGATGACCCTCGCGCAGCGCAGCCTTGCCGAGGAGCAGATGGACGATCCCGCGCTGCCCGAAGAGCAGTATGCCGCGCTGCTGAACGACCTCGCCCGCGTCAACACGCTGACGATGGCGGCGCGGCCCACGCTCGCGTTCCTGGCGCGCATCGCCAGGCCGGGCGCGCGGCTGAAGGTGCTCGACGTCGGCTTCGGACAGGGCGACATGCTGCGCCGCGTGGCGCGCTGGGCGGCAAAGGGCGGGGTGGAGGTCGAGCTTGTCGGCATCGACCTCAACCCCCGATCTGCCCCCGTGGCGCGCGCCGCGACCCCGCCGGACATGCCCATCGCCTACCGCACCGGCGATTATGCCGAGCTTGCCGGGCAAGGCTGGGACGCGGTGATGTCCAGCCTCGTCGCGCATCACATGACCGATCGGCAGCTCGTCGCCTTCCTCCGCTTCATGGAGGCGGAGGCGCGCCTCGGCTGGCTGGTGAACGACCTGCACCGCCATGCCCTGCCCTATCATGGCTACCCGCTGCTGGCCCGCGCGATGGGCTGGCACCGCATCGTGCGCGAGGATGGCCGCCTGTCCATCGCCCGAGCCTATCGCCCCGCCGAATGGCCGCCGATCCTTTCCCGCGCCAGGATCGCCGGGGCCGAGGTGGCGCGGCATTTCCCGTTTCGCCTGTGCGTGACGCGCGTCCGCTGATCGTCGGCGCCGGGCCTGCGGGCTGCGCCGCTGCCATCACGCTGGCGGAGGCGGGCGCGCGGCCCCTGGTGCTAGAGCGGGAGAGGACCGCCGCCGATCCGCTTTGCGGCGGTTTTCTCAGCTGGACCGCCCTCCCCCGCCTCGCGCGGCTGGGCGTCGATGTCGCGGCGCTGGGGGCGCGGCCCGTCACTGCGCTGGCGCTCTATGCCGGATCAGCCCGCGCCGCGTCGCCGCTTCCCGCACCCGCCGCATCGCTGTCGCGCGGCGCGCTCGACACCGCGCTCCAGGCCCGTGCCGAGGCCTGCGGTGCGGAGATCCGGAAAGGCGTCCACGTCCGGGGCACAGACGGCGTTGCGCAGCAGGCGGAAGCGCACGGCGCAGGTCCGGTCATCCTCGCCACCGGCAAGCACGAGATGCGCGGCTTCCCCAGACAGCCGCGCGAGGGCGACCCGGTGCTGGGCCTGCGCTGGCGGCTGACCCTGACCCCCGCGATGCAGGAGGTGTTGTCGGGGCTGATCGAATTGCACTGCTTTGCGGGCGGCTATGCCGGCCTGACGCTGCAGGAGGATGGACGCGCCAACCTGTGCCTCGCCATGCGCGGCAGCCGGTTCGACGCCTGCGGCAAGCGCCCCGAAGCCGTCCTCCGCGCGCTCCACGGCGAATGCCCGGTGCTAGCCGAACGGCTCGACGCGGCCATCTGCGTCGAGGACGCGGCAGCCGTCGCCAACGTCCCGTACGGCTGGCGGGCGGAACGCGCGCTGGGGGTGTTTCGCGTCGGCGACCAGGCCGGGTGCATCGCCTCGCTGTCGGGCGAAGGGATTTCGCTCGCGCTCGGCACCGGCATCGCCGCGGGCGAAGCGGTCTTGCGCGGCGAAGGACCCGATGCGTTCCGCAGCGGCATGGCGGCGCGGCTGGCCACGCCCATCACCGCGGCGCAAGGCGTCAAGCGCATCGCCGAAAGCCCCGTCGCCTCGCGCATGGCGACCGCCGTCGCAGGCGCGGTCCCGGCGCTGTCGCGCGCCGCGGCGCAGGCCCTGCGTCTGCGCTAGCGACCGGCGGCCTGCCGCGCCCAGTTGAAGATCGCGCCGGCCGGCATCGCGCCCGCTTGTCGCGCGATCTCGCGGCCCTTGCGGAACAGGATCATCGTCGGGATCGAGCGGATCGCGTAGCGCGCGGCAATCGCCTGCTCGGCCTCGGTATCGAGCTTGCCGAGCCGGATCGCCGGTTCGAGCTGCGCCGCGGCGGCTTCGAACGCCGGGGCCATCTGGCGGCACGGGCCGCACCAGCTCGCCCAGAAATCGACCAGCAGCGGAATGTCGCCTCGCGCCGCATGGGCATCGAAATTCGCCGCGGTGAGCACCAGTGGGTGCCCGGTGAACAGCGGCTTGCCGCACTTGCCGCACTTGCCCTCGGTCGCGGGCCTGCTGGCGGGCAGGCGGTTGGCGGTGTTGCAGGCCGGGCAGATCGCGATTTCGGCTTGGTCGGTCATGGCGCAGGTTCCGTGCTTGTGTCGGGACCGAGATAGTGAGGCGTCCCTTCCGCTTCCAGCAGTTCGCAAGGACGATGATCCGGCTGTCACAAACCGCAGGTATCCGCGCGTTTCTCGCGCTTGCTAAGGCAGCCAACGAAACGCCGCCCCAACGCGGAGACGCGGCGACGGACGGGAGAGCAACGATGACGGAAGACCTTGTTTGGCACCGCGAAGCCGATGTCGTGGTGCTCGGTTCCGGCGGCGCGGCGATGACCGCGGCGATTGCCGCACACGACTTCGGCGCGAAGGATGTTGTCATCCTGGAAAAGACCGGCATGGTCGGCGGCACGACGGCGATGTCGGGCGGGATGCTCTGGGTGCCCAACAACCCGCACCAGCTCGCCGCCGGGATCGAGGACGACGACGAGGACATCGTCGCCTATCTCGACGCCCTGTCGCCCGGCGCGCTCGACCCCGACGTGTTGATGGCCTTCATGGAAGGCGGGCCGGAAATGCTCGGCTACCTGGCCGAAAAGACGCCGGTGAAGCTCCACGTCTTCAACGACTTTCCCGATTACCAGCCCTACCTTCCCGGCGCGAAGCCGCAGGGCGGGCGGTCGCTCGACAATGCGGCCTTTTCGTTCGCGCGGCTGGGTAAATGGTCGCAGCGGGTCAATCCCAGCAAGATGGCCTACCCGCTGCGCGGCAGCCTGATGGAGGCGGTGACCGGCGCGCTCGACGAAACGACGCTGGCCGAGCGCGAGGCCGGCGACTACCGCGGGCTGGGCCAGGCGCTGGCCGGTTCGCTGTTCCTCGCCGTGATCGAGCGCGACATCCCGGTCGAGTTCGAGAAGCGCGCCCGCCACCTGGTCAAGGACAATGGCCGCATCATCGGCGTCGTTGCCGACGATGCCGACGGCAACGATTATCGCGTGCGCGCCCGGCGCGGCGTGGTGATCGCGACCGGCGGGTTCGAATGGAACGAGAAGCTGGTCAAGACCTTCCTGCGCGGCCCGCTGACCGGCCCGGTCAGCGTGCCCGAAAACGAAGGCGACGGATTGCTGATGGCGATCGAGGCGGGTGCGCAGCTCGGCAACATGCAGCACGCCTACTGGATGCAGAGCGTGCTGGAGATGAAGCCGCAGCACCGCAATGCCAAGCCCAACTACCTGCTCGGCTCGGACGAGCGCGCCAGGCCCGGCGCGATCCTGGTGAACCGGACCGGCAAGCGTTTCGTCAACGAGGCGGCCAATTACAACGCGCTGGGCAAGGCGCTGCATGCCTTCGACGGGGGCAGACACGAATATGCCAACCTGCCCTATTGGCTGATCATCGACGATCGTTATCGCAACAAGTACCACACCTTCAACACGCCGGCGGGTGGCCCCGTGCCGTCCTTCATGATGCAGGCCGACACGCTGGAGGAACTGGCGAAGATGGCCGGCATCGACCCGGCGGGGCTGTTGGCCGAAGTGGCGCATTTCAACGCGATGGTGCGGGCCGGGCACGACGACGACTTCTGCCGAGGCGACAACAGCTACGACAATTTCTACATGTGGGGCGACATGGACTACGAGCCGCCCTACCGCACTCTCGGCGTCATCGACCAGGCGCCGTTCTACGCGGTGAAGATGGAAGCGGGCGCGCTCGGCACCGCGGGCGGCCCGCGCACCAATGCCGAAGCACAGGTTCTCGACTGGAATGACGAGCCGATCCCCGGCCTCTATGCCGCCGGAAATGCGATGGCGGCGGTGCTGGGCGAAGGCTACGGCGGCGCGGGCGGCACATTGGGGCCCGGGCTGACGTTCGGCTACCTCGCCGGCAAGCACCTCGGCACGCACATCCCGAACCGCTGAGACCGGCAGGTCGCTGCCTCGCCGTCCGGTTCGCTTGCCGGACGGCGGGCGCCGCGTCAGTCCTTGACCACCTGCCGGGTGTGCGGGTCGATCTTGGCGTCGCCCTGGCTCAGCGAGCGGAGGTAGGCGTCGAGCTGCAGCACCGTCTCGAAGTCGTTGATCGGCGGCACCGCCATCTTCGTGCCGGGATAATACGACATCGGGTTCGCGATGAAGGCCTGCAGGCTGAAGTCGTCCCAGATCACCTGCGTCTTCGGATTGCTCATCGCCGTCGAGTAGTTGTAGCCGGGCAGCGTGCCTGACTTGCGATAATAGACCGTGTTGAGGTCGGGTCCGATTTCGCCGCTGGTGAACGTGCCCGCGCTGTGACAGGCGGCGCAGTTTTCGCCGAACAGCTTCTTGGCGCGCACCTCGTCGTACTTGAAGTTGTTCATCACTTGCGAGAACTTCTCCTGATAGACGCCGCGATTGGCGAAATCGCCGAACATGCCGACATCGGTCGGCGCCGCGCTCGGCTTGGCGACCTTCGCCTTTTCGGACGCGGCCGGGGCGCCGGGGCGAAGCCGCAGCACGCGACCGCTCGAACTGTCGGTCAGCGCGTAGATGTAGCCGTCCGGCCCCTGCCCGACGGTGCGGATGCGCTCGTTCATGTCGGCCATGATCGCCTCTTCGAGCACGACCTTGCCGTCCTTGACCCGGATGCGGCGGATGAGGTGGCCCATCAGTTCGCCGGTGAACAGGTCGCCCTTCCATGCCGGGAAACGGTCTCCGGTATACTGGATCAGGCCCGACGGCGCGCGCGATGGCGACCAGTTGATGACCGGATCGACGAAATCGCCGCCGTCCTGCTGCTCGCTCATCGCCCGGCCCGAATAATCGAAGCCCCAGGTCGACAGCGGCCAGCCGTAGTTGCCGCCCGCCTTCATCAGGTTCAGTTCGTCGCCGCCCTTGGGCCCGATGTCGATCGCCCAGATCTCGCCGTCCGTCGTCCGCGCGATGCCGGCCGGATTGCGGAAGCCCATTGCCCAGATCTCGGGCAGCGCGCCCTCCACCTTGGCCATCGGTCCGCCCGCCACAGCGCTGCCGTCGCGGTTCAGGTGGATGATCTTGCCCGACTGGTTGTCGAGCCGCTGAACCATGCCGCGACTGCCCTGTCCGCCCGATCCCATGCCGACCAGCATCGTCCTGTCGGGCAGGAACAGGATGCGCATGATGTTGGGGCCGCCAGCAGGCGCGGGCACCGCGGTGGTGAAGATCACCTTCTGGTCGCTCAGCGCGCCGTTGGCGAGCCTGGCCTTCATGATGTGGCCGACGCGCGCGTTGTCGTCGCCGGTCATGTAGGTCAGGTAGATCGTGGAATTGCTGGCGAAGTCGGGATCGACCTCCACGTCCAGCAATCCGTCGAACATGCTGGTCGACAGCACTTCGGGCGTGCCCTTGATCGCATCGGGCAGAAGCTTGCCGTCCCGGATGACGCGCAGGCGGCCGGGCCGTTCGGTCACCAGCATGTCGCCGTTGGGCAGCCAGGTCATTTCCCAGGGTCGGTCGAGATTGGCGGCGACCTCCTCGACCCAGTAAGCCGTTTCCGCGGCCGGCGCGGCCACCTGCGCGACACCCCTGGAGGCGGTGACCAGCCCGCCCACGCCCATCGCCGCGGTGGCCCCCGCGAGGGCCAGCGTGAGAATCCTGACGCGCGAAATCCTGCCTTTTGTCATCCCGTCATCCCGTCTTTTCTGCGTGGTCCCGGCGAACGTTACTCACCCCATGCTTTACGCGGGATGATCGGCGGAAAAGGTCGGCATTCGGGCCGACCCCGCATCCCCCGTCGCTCGACAAGTGAGCCACGCTTCGGCCTGATGGCGGCCGCTGCCCGTT
This sequence comes from Croceicoccus sp. BE223, assembly GCF_031457155.1. Taxonomy (NCBI): domain Bacteria; kingdom Pseudomonadati; phylum Pseudomonadota; class Alphaproteobacteria; order Sphingomonadales; family Erythrobacteraceae; genus Croceicoccus; species Croceicoccus sp. BE223. Next base: position 760,936 of record NZ_JAVDWB010000001.1, on the reverse strand, counting down.
TGTCTGCGCGGCACTCTAGCGCAATGACGGCGGGGCCAAACTAGCAGAAAAAAGGGCTGAATCTCCAACAGGTGCCGCATGACCGCCGGTGCGGCCGGTGCGGCAAGGCCGAATGCCGACCGGCACGCGTCGGTCGCGCGCCGGTCGGCGTGGGACGTCAGTCGAAGCGGGTGCCGACCTTCACGCCGAACATGCGCGGGCGGATCGGGTAGTAGCGGGCGAAATCGCCGCAGATCGACGGCACGCAGACGGTGTTGATCGACAGGATGCCGCGCTTGTCGAAGGCGTTCTGGACAAAGGCCTCCCACATCCAGCGGCCCATGTCCGCGCCCAGCGAGAAGTCGAAGGTGGTGAAGCCCTTGGTCGAACCGAGCAGCCCCGCCTCGAAATCGGTGAGGTACGACCGCGTGCCCGACTGGTGGTTGACCGTCCCCTGCACGAAGGCCAGCGCCTCTCCGATATCGAAGCCCTGCCGTGCGGTCAGGTTGGCCTTGAATTTCGGCTGGATCGGCAGACGCGTTCCCGCAGGCGCGGCGACCACGTCGGGCGAGGTGCAGGCCGGGTTGCCGCTGGCGTCGATCGGGCAGAAATCGGTGGTCAGTTGCGCATCGGTGTAGGTCGCCGCGCCCGAAAGGTTGAACTGCTCGACCCGAAGGTTGAAGTCCGCCTCCACGCCCTTGATCCGCGCGTTGCCGGCGTTGTAGGTGCTGATGACGCCCAGCGAACCGGCCGAACTGAGGCCGTACTGAAGATCCTTCCACTTCTCGTAATAGCCGGTGACGTTGAGCGTCAGCCTGCGGTCGAGCCACATCGTCTTCACGCCGACCTCGTAGTTGTCGAGCGTGTCGGCCATGTAGGGATTGACCCCGATTCGCCGGTTGATGCCGCCGGGCCGGAAGCCGGTCGAATAGGTGGCGTAGATCATCGCATCGGGATCGATCTTGTAGGTCAGGTTGAGCTTGTGAGTCTCGCCATCTTCCTTGACCGTCTTGTCGAACAGGTCGCAGGGCAGGTCCGGATCGCTCGACGGCGGGCAGAGATCGGTGTTGGCGACCGTGCCCGCGGTGCCGGAAAAGCCGCTCAGCGAATTCTTCGTGCGGAAATAGCGGATGCCGCCGTTGATGCTGAGCGCCGGCGTGATGTCGAACGTCAGGTCGAGGAAGGCCGCTTTGTCCCGGTCGACGCGAAAGACGCGGGTGCAGAAGATGTCGTCGCCGCAACCCGGCACCGCGTAGCCGTAGGGCGATGCGGCAAGGCCGGGGATGATGTAGTCGGCATTGATCCGGTCGGTCTGGCGCGCGACGAACACGCCGGCGATCAGTTGCCAGCGATTGCCCGACGGCGAGGACAGGCGCAGTTCATGGGTCTGCTTGGTGTACTTGTCGAAGCCGCGATAGGTTTGCGTCGGGTCGATGTTCTCGTCGTTGGCGTCGAGGAAGCTGACATAGGACGGATAGGCCGCGTCGTAGGCGACGGTGTAGGCCGAATAGTCCTGCACCACGTCGGTCTCGCGCTCGAAATAGCCGCCCGCGTACGTCACGTCCCAGTCGCTGATCTTGCCGCGCACGGTCAGCATCGCCTGGTACCATTCGTCGCTGCCGTAATCGGGCGTGTAGTCCTGCAATTCCAGATCGCCGACGGTGGGGTCGAACAGGAACGTGCCGTTAGACTTCTGCTTCTGGTAGATGACCGCCGGCAGGACCGTCCAGTTCTCGTCCAGATCGATGCCCAGTGCGGCACGCCCGCCCCAGGTCTCGACGTCGTTGAAATTCTTCTCGACATAGGCCGCGTTGTCGACCGTCAGGGGGACGAGGTCGCCGTTGACGTCGAAGACCTGGTAGGTCCGCGACCCGGCGACATTGCTGATGTATCCGCCCACCCGTTCGTAGAAGGCCGAGGTGCGCAGCGCCACGGTTTCGGACAGCGGCAGGTTGACGAAGCCTTCCAGCGAGCCGCCGGTCGAATTCCGGCCCTTGCCGAAACTGGTGAGCGAGGCATCGACACCGCCCTCGACCCGGTCGGTCGTGGGCTTGTTGGTGATGAGACGCAGCGTGCCCGACAGCGAACTGGCGCCATAGAGCGTGCCTTGCGGGCCCGACAGCGCCTCGACACGTTCCATGTCGTAGATGTGCAGGTCGGGCGCGCCGCCGATGGTGGTCAGCGGCACTTCATCGACGTAGATCGCGCTGCTGGGTTGCGGGCCGGAATGGCTGCCGTTGGCGTTCGCGCCGCTGGACACGCCGCGGAAGTAGATCTGCGATTGGCCCGGGCCGAACGACTGGAAGCTGACGCTGGGCAGCATCTTGGCATAGTCGTCGAAGCTGGCGACCTGGTGCTGTTCCAGCTTGGCCCCGTTAAAGGCCTGGATGCTGATCGGCACGTCCTGCAGGCTTTCCGCCCGCTTCTGCGCGGTGACGATGATGACGTTGGAATCGGCGGCCTCATCCGACGACGGAGCCGACATCGTCGGGTCGTCCTGCGCCATGGCCGGGAAAGCGATGAATGCCGTGGATGCGAAAAGCGCCGCTGCCGCCTTGCGCGTAGGATTGTGCCGCATTGAACCCCTCATATCGCTGCACTGCAAGATGAACGAGGTTCCCGCCAAACGCCCGCGCCCGTCAAGCGCGCCGCAAACTTGTCCCGACGCTTGCCATCGGCCTAGTGACATTAATATCACCAGGCATCTCGAACGAGGTCAGCCGCGCCATTCGGTGAGCGCCGGGCCCAGCGCCTCGACCAGCGGGCCGAGGTGCGCCTCGAAGGGTTTCCACGCGCTTGTTCCGTCACGGTAAATCGGTTGGCGGACCTGTTCGGAGCTGGCCGTGCGGACAGCGCGCTCGGTTTCGTGGAAGGACAGGCACGCCGGTTCGAACGGCAGGCCGCAGAAATCGAGCAGGCGGCGCACCTCGCCCTCGGTATCCTCGACCATGTCCTCGTAGATGATGCGGTGGACGCGCCCGGGCTGCACCGCGTCGATATGCGCCATCAGCCGGACGTAGTCGCGATAATACCCGCCCATGTCGTCCAGCGCATAGCTGAACCCCTGTCCCCGCGCAAAATGCTGCTTGAAGTTGGAAAAGCAGCAGCCGAGCGGATGACGGCGCGCGTTGATGATCTTCGCTCCGGGCAGCGCCAGAAGGATCAGCGGCACATGCGCCCAGTTGTTGGGCAGCTTGTCGATGAAGAAAGGGCGCGGCGTACGGCGATGGACGCGGGTGCGCGAGAGGTAGCCCTCGCCAAGCGCGCGGAAGGCACCGGCGTCCATCGTCGCCAGCGCGCCGGGATAGGGGCCGAGGTCCTTGGCGAGCATCGGAATGTCGTGCAGCTCGCTCGTCCCCTCTACCGCGCAGTGGCTGGACAGGATCTGCTCGATCAGGGTCGAACCGGCGCGCGGCATGCCCACCACGAAGATCGGGTCGGGCGCCGGATAGCCCTGCCCCTTTCTTTGGGCGAAGAATTCCGGTGTCGCCAGCGCGATCGAGCGATCGACGAAGGCGCGGGTCTCGCCGGCGCTGTAGGGCAGGCTTTCGCGGCGCAGCGCGTTTCCGGCGGAATAATGGGCAAAGGCGGCGTCGGCCTCGCCGCGATCCTCGCGCGCCTTGCCCAGCGCGAAATCGAAGTGGAAGCGGTCTTCGGCGGAAATGTCGTCGCGCGCAAGCTGCGCTTCCATCGCCGCGAGATCGGCCTCCTCGAACCGGAAGGTCTTGAGATTGGCAAGGCTCCACCACGCTTCGCCCAGCGCGGGTCTGCGCCCGATCGCCTGGCGATAGGCCGCAATGGCGTCCTCGACCCGGCCGATGGTCTTGAGCAGGTGGCCGTAGCTCATCCACACCTTGGGCTGGTCTGGCCGTTCGGCCAGAACCCTGCGATAGATCTCCAGGGCCTCGTCGTAGTCGCCCACCCGGCCCAGCGCGGCGGCGCGCAAGTTGGAATAGCCGAGGTCGTCGGGATCCTCGAGCGAGACGCGGTTCAGTTCCTCGATCGCGTCGGCCGGGCGGTTGGTGCGATAGAGCACGAGCGCGAGGTTGGAGCGCGCGGCGGTAAAGTCGGGCGCGATGTCCAGCGCGCGGCGCAGCAGCGTTTCGGCATCGCGATAACGCCCGATGCGGCCCGCCAGTTCGGCCAGCATCCGGATGGCGAGCGGGTCGAAGGGATCGTCCTTCAGATGCTGGCGCAGCAGAGGCTCGGCACGGGGCAGATCGTTGCGGTTGAGCGCGCTGGCCGCCGCGAGCAGGCGCGGATGGTAGTGGCCGGGCAGTGCGGGACGCGGGGAAGCCATGGCCCTGTTCCTAGCGCCCCGCCCCGCCCCGGCACAATCGCGGCATCGGCCCGGTCCCCCGCCTTCAGCCGCGGATGGGTGACGGCAGCCGCTGCGCGCGGGCCCACTCGGCGATCGGCGTGAGCGTGACGGGCAGTTCCTGCAGCACCCCGCTCATGTCGACCTTGAAGGGTTGCTCCGGCGAAAAGTTGTACCATTCGTAGATGCGCTTCAGTTCGCCCATCATCCGCTCGGCGTCGAGCGTCGACTTGCCCTCGAACACCGCCCCCATGTTGCCGACGAAGGTGTCGATGCTCTGGTTCTCGACCGCGAGGTCCGCGTCCCAGGCCTGCGACAGGATCGCCGCCAGCTGCTCCAACCGGACCGTCTCCGCGCCGCCGACGGCGAAGTGCCGGCCCGACAGGTCCGGTCGCTTCGCGGCCGCGATCATCAACTGCGCAAGATCGGCGTGGCAGATCCAGCTGACCTCCAGTTCGGCCCGGTGCGGATAGGCGAGGACGCCACGCTCGGCGATGCTCGGCCATGCCCAGCCCTTGAGCAGGTTGTCGAGAAAAACGACCGGTTCGAGGCTGATCGCCGGGACTTCGCCCGAAAACAGGATCGAGCGCATGTCGTGCCGCGCGTCCTGCGCCGCGAAACCGCGCTTGTCGTCGGGCACCGGCAGGCTGGTGTTGAAGACGATCACGCCGACACCGGCCTTCGCGGCGGCATCGGCGATGGTGCGCGTGGCCGCGATCAGCGGTTCGGCCGCCTGGAACGAGGTGGACGGGAGATTGAGGAACACCACGTCCGCCCCGCCCAGCGCGGCCCTGATCGCCGCCTCGCTCGCCGCCTCGTCGGAAAGGTCGACGCCCACCGCCTCGACCGCCATGCCGTCGACCGGGGCCGCATCGCCGCCGCGGCTTATTGCGACCGGGTGATGGCCGGCACGGACCAGCGCCTCGACCTGTGCGCGGCCCTGGTCGCCGGTCGCGCCGAAAACGACGATGCGTTGGGTCAGGGCCAGTCCTCCCGGAAAATCGCGGCGATCAGCCCAGCAGATGCGCCGCCTGGCGCAGCGCCAGCGCATAGCCGTTCACCCCGCAGCCGACGATCACCGCGTCGGCGCGGCCCGACACGTAGCTGTGATGGCGGAAGGCCTCGCGCTTGTGGACGTTCGAGATATGCACCTCGATCACCGGGCCCTCGTAGGCCATCAGCGCGTCGAGAAGGGCGACCGAGGTGTGGGTCAGCGCCGCCGGGTTGATGACGATGGCGGCCGCGCCGTGGCGGGCGGCGTGGATCCAGTCGATCAGCTGGTGCTCGGCATTGGACTGGCGAAATTCGATCTCGTGGCCCAGCCCGTCTGCGGTCGTACGGCAAAGCTCCTCCACGTCGGCCAGCGTCGCATGGCCGTAGACCTCGGGCTCGCGCTGGCCCAGCAGGTTGAGGTTGGGTCCGTTGAGGACGAGGATCGGCTGGTTCGGCATCGGTCGGCACACTCCCGTTCGGAAGCCGGGATGTTCGGTTCGGCGGGGGTTGTCAACGGCCGAGGCGGCAGCGGGAAGGCAGCCGCGGAGCTAGTGCCGTTTCAGCTGCTCGCGAAGTTCGGCGATGTCCCACAGGTCGTTGCGGCTGAACGGCAGCAGGCGCTTCACTGCGCGCAGGGTCGGCGGGGCGAAGTCGCGCTCCATCGCGTGGAGCCGCTCGAACCGCGCCCGGTCCAGCTCGGCCTGCGGGTCGAGCCGCTGGCCGTTGGCCCGCTCCACCATCCGGCTTTCCGCGCTGAGCACCAGTTCGCCCAGCAGCCGCCAGTATTCGAGCACTTGCGAGCCGAGGCCCGGCAGGTCGGACCGCTCGGCCACGTAGACGCGAAGCTGGCGGCCGCATTCGGTGTCCGGCCACTCGCCCGCCTCCAGCGCCGGCTGGTCGGCGGCGTGTTCCTGGCGCTCGACATCGAGAAAATGCGAGGCCTCCTTCGCGCCGTAGCGGAACAGCGCGATGACCGCGATCGGCACGACGACCATGGTGGCGGCCATGGCGACCAGCGGCTTTTCCGGAAACTGGTTGAACGCGACATGCAGCGCCACGGCGCAGAGGTAGCCGGGCAGGAAGGCGGTGGGGTGGAATTTCCAGTCCCCGGCATGAACCAGCAGGCTGCGTTCGTTGAACTGGTGCGACAGCGCGGCCATGATCGCCGCGGTGCCGCTGTGCATCACCGCCGTCCCCGCGCCGCGCACCAGCCACACGCCGGGGCTGATCCCGGCATCCTGCGCGAGGTAGATCGCGTTCTCGACGATGGCGAACCCCGCCCCGATCGCAAGGCCGCAGAGCGCCGCATCGATCTTGTAGCCGATGCGGTTCATCACGAAGAGCCAGACGATGGGCGCGCCCTTCAGCGCCTCTTCGATCCACGGCGCGATGAAGCGCGAATAGCCCGACCGGCCCAGCGGCAGCGCGTCGAGCGCCTGGCCGCTGACCGGGTAGGCCAGCGCCGCCGCGATCCCGCCCAGCACGAGCAGCAGCACGATCGTCGACTTGCCGAGCAAGTGGAGCACGTCGAGCCACAGGAACGCGCCCAGCAGCAGCAGCACCGGGGTCAGGGCCAGGACGACGTTGAGCGCGACGAGGGAATCCATCAGCCGACCATCACAGGATTTTCAGCGACATCAACCACTCCGTCTTGCGAAACCCCCCGTTCTCGAAACCGCGCGCCGCGCCGAGCGACAAGGTCATCGGCAGTCGCAGCGCGACGGTCAGGTTGAGATCGACCTGTCCCCCGAGGGTATAGAATGTGCGGTTCGTGCCGTCGGCCTGCCGCGTCGCGAGCGCGCCGGCAAAGACCGCGGGCCGCGCGGAACTGAGGTAGAGGCTGGTCGTGCCCAGCTCGGCAAAGCGGACCGGCGGCAGGTTCCATTCCCCGATCGCCTTGGCGAACCGGCGGGCGTCGATCTCGTCGATCTCGTAGCCGGGAAAGGATTCGAGCTCGCGGTAACGCTTCACGTCCCGGTCATCGACATAGTTGTTGCGGAACGATCCGAAATAGAAGCGGCCCAGCGGATCGCGCGCCGGCCCGCCCACCGCTCCGGCATGGGTGTAGAGCCAGAGCGAGGAATTGCGCAGCGGCAGCGGGCGGCCGAAGGCAAGGCCGGTGTGGATGCGCGGGAACACCTCGTCATTGCCGTAGTCGGCGCCTGCGAACAGCTCGGCGCCGACGCCCTTCTCGTGATCGAGCGAGCCCAGCGACTTCGTCTCGTTGACGTAGCGCGCCCCGGCCTGGCTGGAGAGCAGGTTCTTCGGCCCCGATACGTTCTGCGCATTGGGCAGCGTTTCCAGCCCGACGAAGCCGGCGACCTCGGCGAACAGGTCGAGGGTGCGCGGCGGGTCGTAGACCTGGCTTTTGCGCCACCCGACGGTCAGCGCATCGCCCTTGCGACTCCGTTCCACCGGGCCGAACAGGTCGTAGAACGAGGCGAGGTTGTGCCAGTAGTGCACCCGCCAGTTCAGCGACCGGTACTCGATGCTGGCGTGGATCCGCTCGCTGTCGCGGATGTCGCCGAACGGGCTGACCGCGAGTTCGAGGTTCCACTGCTGGAATTGCAGCGGGTCTTCGTAGGTCTGGCGCCAGCCGAAGGCGGGATCGCCCTTGTAGCCGGTGACAAAAGGAAAGCGCGCCGCCAGCTTGCGCTCGTCGGCGGGGCGGTATTTCGCCCGCTCGGTCACGGCGGCGTCGAGGTCGACCCGCGCGGGCGAACCGGCGGCATAGCCCTTCAGCTCCGGCCAGCGGCGGATGACTTCCGTGCCGAGGAAGGCGACGGTGCCGAGATCGTCGACGTCCGCCGGTGTGACGATCGCCGGGGTAAACCCCTCGCCCGCGAAATCGAAGACGATCATCGATCCGTCCGCCATCGGCAGCGGGCGGAAAAACCCAGTGGAGGCGTTGGTTACGGCCGCGACCTTGCCGCCATCGAGATCGTAGCGGAACACGTTCGACACGCCGGTGTAGTAGGCCGTGCCGAAGAGCGATCGCCCGTCCGGCGAAAACACGAAGCTTTCCGGTATCGCCGGGGCCAGCCGGAACTCGGCCACGGTTTGCGGCGCCTCTCCACCCAAGAGCTGTTCCGTCCGCCAGACCCGCACCGACTGTTCGCCGTTCGACAGACCCATCGACGCCGCGATCAGCGTGCCGTCGGACGAGATGTCGAGATCGGCGGGAACCTCGTTGTAGTCGAAGGTGTGGACCTGGTTGAAACCTTCGTAGGGTGGCGGGATGCGGACGAGCGTCGACAGACCGTTCTGATGACGCAGGCCCCAGAGCGACTTGTCGGCCGCGTTGAAGGCCAGGTCCCCGATCCGCGCATCGGTCAGCAGCCTGCGCCGCCGTCCGCTGTCGACATCGATGACGACGAGGTCGCGGTAGGCGTAGTTGTCCTCGGTATAGAATGCGGTGCGCGACGCCGGGTCGAACGCCATCGAGGTGACGCTGTAGAGCATCGATCCCTTGATGTCGGCGAGCTTTTCGGTCCGCCCGGTCTCGATCGACAGCCGCCCGACATAGGGCAGCACGCCCGGATAGCGGAACGCGCCGATCAGGCTGTTCGTGCGCTCATCGTAAAAGACGCGCGATACCGAACCCAGGCCGCGTTCGGTGATGTGGCGCACCGGCGTGAACGGATACTGCGCGAGAGTGGCGAGGTTCCTTGCCTGGAATTTCCGCTCCCACCCGATCCACTCGTCCCAAGCGCGGTCCAGCCTCATGCCGAAGACACGCCTGAACTGCGCGGCGTAGAAGCCCGCGCTGTCCTCGTCGCGCCGCAGCCATTGCAGCACCTTGTCCGGGCCGTGCGTCAGGGCGAGCCAGCTGAAGAAGCGGGTGCCGTAGAGGTAGTCGTTGACCCCGACCTGGAAGTCGCTGGCGATCCCCTTCGATTCGAGGGCCAGCGGCGAGAAGATCCTCGCCCCGTCGCGCACCTTGGCCCGCCAGACCATCTCGTCGTAGGCACCCTGCCCCCGGCCCAGTCCGCCTGCCATCCACGTCTCGAGGAACACGGCGCTGCCCTCGAGGAACCAGCGCGGGCTGTTGACGCGCGGCGTGACGAGAAAATTGTACAGGATCGTCTCGGGATGCTCCTCCACCGGCATCGGCTTGCCCGCGAAGAACCGGCGCCAGCGTGCGTCACGCGAATTCCACACGTCCATCGTCGCCACGTGGGTCAGCTCGTGATTGCTGAGCGTGTAGAACCGCTCGCCCGGACTGAACGTCTCGTAGCTGATGCCCAGCGGCGCGACATCGAGCAGCACGGCGTTGTTGGGCGAGGCGCGTGCCGCCGCATTGCCGTAATCCGAGAAATCCTTGAGCAGCACCGTCGTCGGGTCCCACGGCTGCCAGTCGAACAGGTGCTTGTGATAGTCGAGCGCATTGGCAACGGCCCGGCCGACATAGGGCGTCAGGTAGGTCTGCGCCGGATCGAAATAGAGCAATGCGAAGTCGCCGGTGCGAAGCAGCGACAGGTCGATCAGCGGCAGGTTGTTGGCGGTTTCGGGCGGGTCGCCCTCCGCGACGGGTGGCGGCGGCTCCGGCGCGGGATCGACGAGGATAGGCTCGGCGGCAGCAGGCTCCACCGTCATGGGCGGGGCGGACGGGGGAACGTCCAGGACCTGCGCCATGGCTGCGCTGCTGCCGCCGGCCCAGAAAAGCGCGGTGGCGAGAGACAGGATCCGTCCGGCGGACGCTCGACCCGAATCCATTACCCCCCGTCGTCCGGCTTACTGTTGTCGCGCCACGGCGTTGGCGAAGGCCTGCGTCCTGACCGCGGAAGCGAAGTTCGCGTTCGACATCAGGGATGCGAAGGCTTGCGTCCTGGCCAGCTGCGAGATCGCCTCCGCGTTGCGGGCGAAGGCGAGCATCGCCTGCGGCTGGCTGGCGAGCTGGTTGAAGGCCTGCGGATTGGCCGCCATCAGCGTCGTCACCTGCGCATCGACCAGCCGCGCCTGCGCGCTGGCGGCGGCGGATGCGTTGAGCCGCGCGTGGAACGCGGCGGCGGAGCGGGCCATGCTGGCCAGCGCCTCGGCATCGGTGGCGGCGACGCGGAAGGCACCGGCATTGCGGGCCATCGTCGCCATCGCCTCGGCCCCCATCGCCATCTTCATCGCCTCCGCATCGCGGGCAAGCGCAGTAAAGGCGGCCCTGTGCGTGGCCATGCCGTCGAAGGCAGCCGCCCCGGCGGTGACCTGCTTCATCGCGGCGGTATCGGCGGCCAGCGCCTTGAACGCCGCTTCGGCCCCCTTCATCTGCGGCATGCTGGCGGCGGTGGCGGCAGACCGGAAGGCGGCCGGATCGCGCGCGAACTTGCCGAACGCGGCCGGATCGCGGGCCATCGTCAGCAACGCTTCGGGATAGCGGGAGATCGCGGCGTAGAACGCGGCATGCTTCGCCATCTCGGCAAAGGCCTGCGGCTGCGCGGCAAGGCGCGTGAACGCCTCCGCCCCGCCGACCATCGCGGCAAAGGCTTCCGGGTTCTTCGCAACGGCCGTGTTCAGCCGCGCCTCGCTCGCCAATGCCTCGGCCCGGCGCAGGTTGTCCCGGAACACGGCCGCGTCCTTGAGCACCGCGGCAAATTCCGCCGGGTGAGCGGCCATCATCGCCATCGCCTGCCGGTTCTGCGCCAACGCGGCAAAGCCCGGATCGCGCGCCAGTTGGCGGAAGGCGGGATTGGCGACCATCACCTCGAACGCGTCGGTCTGCATCAGCTGCGCCACCGACTGGTCGCCCAGCGTCACGTCGGCGCTGCCCACCTGGGCTTCGACGTGGCGTTCGGCGGGTGCGATGGTGCCTGCGGCAGAGCCGGTCATCGGCATCGGTCGCAGGGCGACGAAGGCAGCGGCGGCGGCAATGACCGCGACGCCCGCGATGATCGCCGCCTTGCGCGACGAAATCGACGATGCGACGGTCTGGCTATCGAATTGGGACGGGTCTGATTCAAGCGAGGCCATACGTCTTCCCCCTGACGCGACGGCGGGAATGTCTGCCTTAATTAATCTCTTGTCAATAATTCGCCCGGGCACATTCCGCTGTCCCTGCCCCGTTGCCCGCCAAGGGCCCGGCCGACTGCAAGCCTGCCAAAAAAAACGGCACGCCGACGACGGGATGTCGGCGTGCCGCAGTGGGCCGGTTGGCGCCCCGCCCTCATCGGGGACTGATCAAGGCAGGAACGCGCCGGCCCGCTTCGTCACCATTCGAAGCGCACGGAACCACGCAGGCTGGTGACGACATCGTCGAAGCGCTTTTCGGCGGAGATTTCGCCGCCGAAGGTCAGTCCGCCCGGCCCGCCCATCATTCGCAGGCGCCCGAACCAGCCGTGGTCGGCATCCTCGCCCGTCAGGGTGAAGTCGTCGCCGTTCTCGAACCGCGCGGTGGTTTCGCCCAGTTCGCCGCCGAGTATCTCGCGCCAGCCGCCCTCGGTCTCGATCCGGAACCAGCCGCCGTCGCGTCGGCTGCGGCCCATCAGGTCCATGCCGAGCACCATCGAACCGTTGATGCCGAACTGGTCGCTGGTGCGCGAATCGACGCTGAGGTCGAGCGCCTTGCCGCCGCCGGCCTCGGTGTAGCCGTCCTCCTTCAGGCGGATGTAATCGACTGTGACCTGCGGGCGGAAGAAGAACACCTTCGATCCGCCCTCCGCCGAGGCGCCCGCCGCAAAGCTGACGTAACGGCCGTCCCAGTCGCCGGCGACGGTGCGGCTGATCGCCGTGCCGTTCGACGTGCCGGTGAAGGTGCGCTTGCTTTCGATGTTCGACATGCCGAACGACCCGCGCGCAAAGCCCATGACCGGCCCCCACTTGCCGCGAAGGTGCGCGGCGACTTCCCACGACTTGCTTTCCACGTCGCTGATCACGTCGTTGGTGTGCTGGTTGTAGAGATTGGCGATGGTGACGCCGACATGGCCGAGCTTGCCCACCGCGAACTCGCCGCCGAACGAGAAGGCATGGCCCTGCAGGTCGTATGCGGCATTGTCGCCGATTTCCTTGTCGCCGTCCCACGTCGAGAGGTTCATCGTCGCGGTGAAGTTGCCGGTGCGCGCGATCGGGGTCAGCGGGTCCTGCATCTGGCGGATCAGGATGCGTTCGCCCTGGCTGATGCCTTCGAACACGCCGCCGGCATGGTCGGGCAGCATGCTGGCGAAGGTCTGGCGGAACAGGTCGCCGTCGGCGATCGACAGGAACGCCCCGGCGATCGCCGCATCGTTGCCCAGCGCGTCGATCACCGCGTCGTAGGCGGTGACGCCCGAACCGTTGAGGCCGAGCTGCGCCGCGGTGCGCCGGGTCACGTCGACGACGATGGTGTTGGTCGCCGCCGTCTCGTCGATCTCCGCCTTGAACAGGTAGGGGACCAGCGCGTCGTCTGCGTCCAGCTTGTCGAGCCCGGTGATCGACCCGGCGGTGAGCACGGTGTAGCTGCCCTCGACCCCGGTCACGCCCGAAAGCCTGAGCACCAGCTTGGATCCTTCGACGAAGCTGGCGTTGCCGCCCACCGTCAGCGCCGTGCCCGCGCCCGCCGTCTTGCTGAGCGTGGCGACCAGCTTGCCGGTCGCGCCCAGCGACAGCGAGCCGATCGTCGCCGGCCCGGCGATGTCGAGCGTGCCGCCGGCCACCGAAACCGCAAGGTTGCCCGCATTGGCCAGCCCGCCCCGGAACACGCTCGTGCCCGCCAGCGAGAGGGTGCCGATCGTGCCCGCGAAGTCGGCAAGGCCGGTGTAAGTGGAGCTTCCGGCCAGGCTCATGGTCGAGGTGCCGGTGCCGAAGGTGACCTTGCCGGTCTGCGCCGCATCGCCGCTCAATTGCAGGGTGCTGCTGCCCGCGCCGAAGTTGACGTCGCCCTTCAGCGTGCCGTCGGCGAGGTCGAGCAGGTCGTCGCCACTGCCAAAGCGGACGTCGCCGTTGATCGCGGGGGCCGCGACGCCGGATGCGACCGCGGTCTGGCGCACGGTGGTGGCCGCCGTGCCCGCCGACAGGTCGATCGCGACATTGCGACCGCTGCCCGCGGTCGCGCCGCTGGCGGTGATCTCGCCCGCGTTCTGCACCAGCGTCACGGTGCCGCTCAGGTCGCGGATGGCGACGGCGGTGCCGTTGGCGCCGGTCGTCGTCGCCTTGATCGTGCCGCTGTTCTGGATCGAGGGCAGGCTGGCGCCAGCATCGACCTGCACCGCGACGGCGCGGGTGTCGACCGCGTTGGAGCCGCTGGCGCTGATCGTGCCCGAATTGCGCAGCGTCGGCGTCGAGGCCCCCGCACCCAGCCGGATCGCGGTGGCGTCGGAACCGACCGAAAAGGCCGCGACCGTACCGGAAACGCCGATGCCGTTGGCGATGGTGACGCCGAAGCCCTGCCCGCCGACGACCACCGCGTTGCCGTCGATCCCGGCATAGACGCCGCGGCCTTCGACCACCCCTTCGATCTGCAGGCCGAACTGGCTGGCCGTTCCCGCCACCGGGCCGATGGCGATGTCGCGGGTCGACGATCCGATGGAAAGGCCCGCCGCCTCGCCATAGGAGACTACCTTGGCCGAACCTTCCTTCGCATCCTCGATGCCGTCGGCGTCCTCGTCGTTGTTGGTCGAACTGGTGTCCTTGGGCGGAACGGCGAGCACGATGCCGCCCGCGACGTTGCCCTCGATGGTGATCGCCGGGCCGCCCTGCAGCAGGTCGTCGGCGTCCAGCTTCGTCGTGCTGGAAGGCGCGGTCGTGCTGCGATAGCCGGTGGCGCTCACCGCGCCCTGGATCACCATTGCGCCGCTGACGTCGCCGCCGAACCGCGCACCGATTGCGCCCGCGCCCTTGGCCTCGACCGTGCCCGCCAGCCGGACCTTGCCGTCGATCGCCTGCGCATCGATGCCGACCGAGTTGTCGCCGATGACCGTGGTCTTGCCGTCATGGACGAAATCGCCGGTCAACGTTCCGCCGAGCGAGATACCCGCCGAATTGTTGCCTTCGACGGTGATCGTGCCGCTGTTGACGATCTTGCCGACATGCGCGCCGAGCGTGCGGATGCCGAAGCGGTTGCTGCCCAGCGCGAACGGCCCGTCGAGGTCGCCGTCGTTGTCGTCGTCCTTGGCGGTATAGGCCTCGTCCACGGTGATCGTGCCGGTGTTGACGATATCGCCGGTGGTCCCGGCTTCCGCCGCGATGCCGGTGGCGGCGGCGCTGCCGGTGATGGTGATCGCGCCCGCGTTCGCCACCTTGTGGTTGCTGTCCATCGTCACCGCGGTGCCCGACGTCAGCACAACCGATCCGGCCGAGGTGATGTTGATCGCGTCCGGCGTGCCGTTCTTGATCGTCGAGGTGCGCAGCGGCACCTCCTTCTTGGTGGTCACGTCCTCGGCATGGGCCGAAGTGGCGCCGATGGCGAGAGCGGCCATGGCGGTGGAGCAAAGCAGGTAACGCACGAAATCCCGTCCTTCCCAGATCGTTTCGATCGGTCAGACGGAGCGGACGGCGGCCAGCCTTGAAAAAAGTTCAGAAGCGCCGGTCGAGGCCGATGCGGATGGTGCGGGGGCGCAGTGGTGTCACCTGGTCGCGGCTCTCGCTGAACGGGGTGCCGAGCGAGAACCGGTTACCGCGAACGTCGGCAATGTTGTCGACCGTGAGGCTGAGGCCCATCGCATCGCTGCCGAGGCGCACTTCGATGCCGGTGTCGAGATAGTCGCCCTGCCGGTTGCCCAGTTCCGGCCCGATACCGAGCCGAGAAGGCCCGATATAGCCGAGCCAGGCATCGGCGTTGAGGCGCATGGCAGATCCCACGTCACCCGCATAGGACAGGGCAACGCGGCCCGCGAATTCGGCGATGTTGGGCACCTGCCGGGTGCGGGCGCGCAGGGCCATGACCGGCTCGTCGATCTTGCTGCGGTTCCACGTCGCCCCAGCCTCCAGCCGCAAGCCCTCGGCCAGGCGCGCGCTGCCCGAAAGGCTGGCCGACCAGATGCGCCCGTCGCCGATGTTGGCGGTGCTGGGCAGGCCGCTGCCGTCGATGAAATCGGCCTGGATGTTGCGCCAGTCGGTGTGGGAGAGCGAGACCGCCAGATGCAGCGGATCGCTCGCCGCCGAACCGTGCCGCGCGCCGATCTCGTAAGTCGCGGTGCGGTCGGAACGGAAGCGGCGGACGAATTCGCTTTCGATGGCGAGGCCGCCGGGCCGGAAGCCTTCCTGGTAGCGGACGTAGAGCACGGTCCGGTCCGACAGTTCGCTGTGCAGCGCCACCGAAGGCAGCACGTCGATGGCCGTGCGATGCTCGGTGACGTCGGAGCGGGCGGCGGCAATGTCCATCGCCACGTCCTCGCCCCCGCCGCCGAGCCGCGCCCAGGTCAGCCGCCCGCCCGCCGTCGCGACCACGCCGGGCAGGATGCGTAGGCTGGCTTCGCCGTAGAGCGTCGCCTCGTCCACGGTGTTGGTGACGCCGGGGCTCGGCCCGCCCATCGCGGCCAGCGCGTTGTCGCCGGCGATGTCGGCCTTGTCCGATGCCACGAAGCGGCGGCGCAGTTCCGCCTCGCTGCGCGTCAGGCTCGCGCCGACCAGCCAGCCGAAGCCGTCGGTTTCGGGCACCCAGGCGCGGGTTTCGTTGGCGATCATCCGCGAGCGGCTGGATTGCACGAAGAGCCGCTCCGGATCGTAGTCCATCGCCGCGTCGTAGCGTTCCTCCAGGTCCTGCCAGACGATACCGGTCGTGCTGCGCAGCCGCACCGCGCCGATCCTGCCGGTGACGACCAGTGCCGCCAATGCATAGTCGATGTCCGCGCCCTCGGTCATCGGCGCGGTGCTGGTCAGCGGCGGGTCGCCGCGGTCGGCGTATTGCGCGTCGCGCGCGTCGATCGACTGGCCGAGACCGGTCACTTCGACCGACCAGTCGCCCGAGATATCCGCCCGCGCGGCCAGCCTGCCGCCCAGGATGCGGGTGAGGTTGACGTCGTCACGGTTCAGCCGGGGCTTGTCGATGTAGCCGCCCTGCACGGCCGCGTCGAACGTGCCGCGGATGGCAATGGCATCGCCTGCCGGCAGGTTGACCGTGACGCTGGCATCGCCGCTGGGCGAGCCGTGGCTGGTCAGCGCGCCGCCGATCTGCCCCGCGACCGTCGCGTCCGACAGGCTGGGCCGGTTGGGCACGAGCCTGATGATCCCGCCCAGCGCGCCCGCGCCGTAGAGCGTGCCCTGCGGCCCTTCCAGCACTTCCACCCGCTCCATGTCGGACAGGCGCAAGTCGGGGTCGGGCGTGTTGTAGGACAGGCGCAGATCGCCGAAATACTGGCCGACGGTGGCCTGGGTCGGGCCGGTGAAGCTCGAATCCGCGATGCCGCGAATGAACAGCTTGTTGCGCCCGCTGCCCAGATAGGTCGACGACACGGTGGCAAGGCGACGGGTGATCTCCTCGGTCCCGCCGGCACCGCCGATGGCCAGCGCTTCGCCGTCGAGCACCGAGACTTGCGCCGGGATCTGGTCGAGCCGCAAGTCGCGCTTGGTCGCCTGCACCACGATCGGCGCGCCGGACGGCACTTCGACCGGGGCAGCGGATCGCGGCCCCGCCGTTTCGCGCCGGACCGCGGGCCGGGCGACCGGCGCGGGCGCCGCCACGATCCGCCAGGCATTGGCGCCGGTGGCGACGGCCTTTCCGCCCAGCGCGCGGGCCAGTCTTCGCACCGCGCCCGCCGCATCCATGCGGCCCCTGATGGCGGGGACCGACCGGCGCGCCAGCACCGGATCGGCAATGACGATGCTGCTGCCCGTCTGCCGCGCCAGGGCAATGGCGACCGATCCCGCGGTGCCGGCACCGGTCACGACGGCACGCTCGCTCGCCGCTGCGGGCGCGGCGAGAGCCAGCGTGGTCGCCGTCAGCAGGATCGCGAGCGGACGCATCAGGGCGTGCCGAGCATCCAGACTTCGCCCTTGCGGGTGATCGCGACACCGAGCATCGGGCCGAGCGAGGCCGGGTCCTTGCGCACCGGATCGACGAGGATCGAGCCCGAGACCGGTTGCGCCGCACTCTTCCCGGCGACTGCGAAGGCGATGCCGGTAGCGCGGGTCAGATCGCGCGCCACGGCGGACAGGGGCTGGCCTTCGAAGGTCAGTCGCCCTTCACGCCATTCGCCGACTTGCGCGCCCGCTATCGGCGACAATTGCAACCCGGAGGCTGTCCTCGCCAGTTGCTGCCCGGCCGCGACATGCACGTTCGCCCCGTCGGGATTGAACTGCACCGCACCTTCCAACACCGCGACGCTGAAGGCCGCATCGTCGTAGCGCACTTCGAACACCGTCCCGACATCGATCAGCGTGTCGGCACCGACGGTGACGCGGAACGGATCGCTCTCGTCGTGGCGCACCGTGAACAGGGCGCGCCCCGCCTCCAGGTTGGCGTAGCGCGGATCGCGGCGATCGAATTCGATGCGCGATCCGCCGGCGACCGCGACCTGCGTACCGCTGCCGAGATCGACGGTGCGCATAACGCCGGGCGCGGTCTCGACGGTGTAGAAATCGGGCGCATTGACCCGCCACAGGCCCAGTCCGACGACAAGGATCAGCGCCATCGCGACGAGACCGCCCAGCCAGTGGCGCTGCGGCGCGGGAGCGACGGCAATGGGTGCATCGTCGTTCGCCGGCGTCGCGCCTCGGACAACCTCCGCCGCATCGCCGATGGCCGCCATGACCGTGTCGTAGGCCTGGGCATGGCGCGGATCCCGCTCCAGCCAGGCGGTGAACGCCTCCCAGTCGGCGAAGGCCGCATCGCCGGTTCGCACCGCCCAGTCCAGCGCCTCCTTGCGGATCGCGGCCTCCTGCCCGGAATCGTCAATCGCCATCGCGCACTCCTTCCGGATGGGAGACGGAGTCGATGCCGGCCGGCCTTGGCGCATCAGGTCGCATCGCGGCGCTCCTTCCATTCGAGCAGCGCGCGATAGGCGCTGCGCAAGTCGCTTTCGACGGTGCTGAGGCTGACCCCCAGTTCGTCGGCGACCTGCTTCTGCGCCGCGCCGTCGATCCGGTGGCGGCGAAAGGCGGTGGCCGCGCGCGGGCCGAGCCGGTCGATCACCGCGAGGACTGAGGCCACCTCCTGCGCGTCGGCGATGCCCGCTTCGGGCGACGGTTCGTGATCGCGGCGCGTCTCGCTCCACTGCGCATCGCGCCGCGCCGCCTGCATGGCGGAGCGGTGGCGGTCGATCATCGCCATGTTCGCAACCGAATAGAGGTAGGAGAGCGGCGAGGCGACCGGGCCGGTCTGCGCGCGGGTGATCCGCAGCCAGATTTCGTGGAGCAGGTCTTCTGCCGCATCGCCGGCCCCGCGCGCGCGCAAGAAGCGGAGCAGGACATCGCGGTTGTCGAGATACGTCGCCGCGAGCCCCGAAGGAGCTTCAGCCGATTCCGACCCTGTCGAACCCCGTCCCGTCACGGCCAGAACAATCCCTGCCATCCGATGCCGCCCATACTGCGTCCGGCGGCGGTTACAACCGATCCTGACACAACCGGTGCAATTTTCCGACAAACGACAGTCGGCCCGCCAGGATCAGCCGAACAGGACCACCATCTCCCACCCGATCAAGAGCAGCATGACGATGGTGCTGGACAGGAGGGCAAGGGTTGCGGCGCGAGCGGCCTGCCAGCCGGCGGTGGTGACGACGATGCCGGTCTTGAACGCCATGTTGACCGCGACCGTCCCGGCCAGCGCCAGCGCCGCGATGGGCGCGCCGACCGCGCCGGGCGGCAGTGCGGAGAACGCGACAATGGCGGCATCGACATCGAAGCTGCCGGCGATGAACAGCGACAATCCGCCGCCCGCCTCGCCGTATTCCGCCTCTGCCCAGGCGACGAGCAGCGAGGCGGCGGCAACCGCGGCGAGAAAGATCAGCGCGGGCAGGAACTCGAACGGCTTGCGGGCGAGCTGGCCCGCCGCGCCCCTCCCTTCCTCCTCGTGCCGCCAGGTCACCGCGACGGCAGCAAAGGCGACCAGCGCCGCCGGGCCAATCAGGCGGACCAGCGGCCAGGTGACGACCGGCGCGATCACCACGGTCAACAGGATGACGCGCACATACATCACCGCGCTGGCCAGCGCGATGCCGGTGGCAAAGGGGCCGCTTTCCTCCGCCTTCAGGCGCGTGGCGAGCGCCGCGGTCACCGCCGTGGAGGAATAGGCCCCGCCGATCAGCGCGGTCGCGATTGTCCCGCGCTTTTCGCCGACCACGCGATTGGCGACATAGCCGGCGATGGAAAACCCGGTGATGAGCACGACGACGAGCCACAACCGGAACGGGTTCCACGCATCATAAGGGCCGTACTGCGCATCGGGCAGGAAGGGCAGCACCGCGAGCGACAGCACGGCGAAGCGGGCGATCGCCTGCACTTCGTCGCCGCTGAGCGCCCTGACCAGTCCGTGAAGCTGCCGCCGCAACGCCAGCACGAAAGTAGTCAGCGCCGCACCGGCGACCGCGATGGCCATGTGCCCCGCCCCGGCCATCAGGCCCAGTGCCAGCGTGACGAGCGCGACGACCATCGTCGTCGCGTCGCGGCTGCCTGTCCGGCCGGCATCCTTGAGGAACATCGCGACGAGAACGACGACCAGCCCGGTCAGCGGCACTGCCGCCACGACCGGAGAGATCGCCTGCGCAACGAGCGAGACGAGCGCGCCCATCGTGCCAATGAGGGTAAAGGTGCGAATGCCCGCAACCCGCATGCCGCGCACCTGGTCGCGCTGGTTCCAGCCGCGTTCAATCCCGATCAACAGGCCCGCCACCAACCCTGCCAGCAGGGGCAGCGTCAGTTCGAGGTCGAATGGCATGCTCTGGCTGGACACGTCCGGGTTCCCATGCCCGCCCGGTCACGGCCATCGAGGCGTGGAGGGTGCCGGCGGCGATCCCTTGCGCGATAGGCGCAATCGCCTCCCGAGGCCAGCATGGCCCCGGACTTGTCCCGACCGAACCGGCGCTTTTTCACGCCGTGAAGCGATCAGGCGGGAGTTCGCCAGGTAGCGTAGATCTTCGCGACATCAGTGCGGCTGTCCCACGTCGCATCGGCGCCGCGTTCGAGCAGGACCGTATCGCCGGCCGCATAGCTGCGCGAAGTTCCTTCGCCGTCGACGAAGGTCACACTGCCTGCCAGCAGGTGCATCAGTTCGGTGTGGTGGCAATGGATCGCGATGCGCTGGTACGGCGTCGAATCCCAGATGCCGCATTTCAGCGCCGTGTCGGCGGACACGAACATGTTGTTGGCCCGGCACTGCGGCACGTCGCTCAGCAGCACTTCGGCGGCCGGCGGGTTCGAAGGCGCAAGCGGCGCGTCGTTGTCGATTGCGATGATGCCGGGCTTCGCGGACGTCTCGTTGGGATAGCGCAGGAAGACGGCGAGCGTCTTCTCGTCGGCGGACCAGGCGAAATCGGTGCCGCGGCCGATACCCGCCGCCTGCCCCGCGTCGAGTTCGAACGAGGTGTCGCCGTCGCGCAAGGTGAGCGTGCCATCCAGCACCAACACCAGCACGTCGCCCCGCGTCTCGCCGGCCTCGCCCTCACCCTCGGCAAAGGTGACGGTGCCGACCTCGCAAGGCCCGGCGCTGACGTCCAGGGCCAGCGAGTCGGCGCCGAAAGGGTCGGAGGCAGCCATCGCGGCACCGCGATTCGCCCTGGCAAAGGCGCCGACGTCAAAGGCGGTCAGGCATCGGGTCTCGGTGGTCATCGTTCGGGCTCCTGGAAACGGCATGGAATGCACACCTTCTACGCGGGCTCGCGCGGGCGATCTTGCCGATAGTGCCGTGGCCGGGAAGCACGCTGTGCCGAAATCGAGCCTTTCGGCAGGACCGGAACGCCTTCGGCACGGCGCGGCACCGGCGGTACGCACCTCATGCGGCGACTGGCCAACGAAGGGTGCCCGACGACCTCAATCTTCCGCATATCCCCACTGCGGAACGGCTTTCATGCGGCGAGAGATGGATTTTCGGCAATATTGTCTGTCAGGACCGGTCACAGTCGAAGCCTGTCCAGCCAACTCCCGGAGCGATGTCATGAAACGCAAGACCAAGACCCTTTCCTCGGCCCTTTGCGGCCTTGCCGCCTTCGCCGCGTTCGCCGGCAGCATCCCCGCGCAGGCGCACGGCATCTGGTTCGCCCAGCGCGCCAAGCAGATGGCCCTGATTTACGGTGTCGGCTCCGACGATCTCGATGCGGTTTCGCGGCTGGACAAGATAACGTCCATCACGGGCTACGATGCCGACGGTCAGCCCGTTCCCACCCGCTTCCGCACCGCCGGCGCGATCCCCGTCGTCGACAGCGACGAGCCGTTGGCCGTCATCGCCGCAGCGATGGACTACGGCATGTGGACCAAGGACAAGACCGGCAAGTGGCACAACAAGGGCAAAGACGAAGTGCCCGGCGAGATCGAGCTGTCCGAACACAACTTCAAATATGCGGTGCACATGAACGCGCTCGACGCGAAGGTGCCGGTCATTCCGGGCCACGCCCTGCAAATTGTTCCGATGGGCCCGGTCCCGGAAGCGATGGGCGCGCCGTTGATGGTGAAGGCGCTTTACAAGGGTCAGCCCGTCGCGGGCGCACAGATCCTCACCGAATACGTGACCGACCCTGACCAGGTTCCCGCCGTGACCGGCGCTGACGGCACGACCACCATCCGCATCCGCAACCAGGGTCACAACGTCGTTGTCGGCATCCTGATCACCGCCAGCGACGCTCCGACGAAGTATGACCGGATGGAGGAGCGCGCGACGCTCTCCTTCGTACTGCCGAAGCTTCCGGAATAATAAGGCACGCCAAGGGATGATGCGCCATTGCGCGTATCATCCCCGTCAGGTCGCAAAAGGAACATGACATGAAGAACAGCATTCTCGCCTCTCTCCTCGCCGCCGGTCTTGTCATCGGCGCCGCTTCCCCTGCGCTGGCCCACGGCAGCATGAAGCCATCGCACGGCGGCGTCGTGCAGATGTCGGGCGAGATCATGGCCGAGCTGGTCCGCACCCCCAAGGGCGTCGACATCTACCTGACCGAGGAAGACGAGCCGATCGCCGCATCGGGCTTCGATGCCAAGCTGATCGTCACCCCGGCCGCCGGCGCGAAGACGACGACCGCGCTGAAGCCCGTGTCGGGCAACAAGCTCACCGCCGCCGGGCTGAAGCTGGGCGCAGGGTCGAAGGCCGTCGTCTCGCTGGTCAGCAAGAAGGACGCGTCGAAGACCTTCCTCACCTTCGCGCTGAAGTAAGCGGCGCGGAAACGGAGGGGACCGATGGCCGTATCTGACAGTTCCACCTTGCCGGGCCGCGCCTCGCGCGCGGCCCGGTCTTTCGGAGCCTTCGCGGCCATCGTGGCCTGCTTCGCCGCTGCCGGCATCGCCCGGGCGCATGGCGTCGCCGAAAGCGACCAGGCCTTCATCGAAGGCGCCACCGGCATCAACATCGCGCCATACATGTACCTGGGCGCCAAGCACATGGTGACCGGCTACGACCACCTGCTGTTCCTGGCAGGCGTCGTGTTCTTCCTCTACCGGATGAAGGACGTCGGCATCTACGTCACGCTGTTCGCCATCGGTCACAGCACGACACTGCTCGTCGGCACGATTTTCAACATTCACGCCAATCCCTACATCGTCGATGCCATCATCGGGCTTTCGGTGGCCTACAAGGCGTTCGACAACCTCGACGGGTTCACGACGGTGTTCGGCAAACGGCCAGATCCCAAGGCGGCGGTGCTGGTCTTCGGCCTGTTCCACGGTTTCGGTCTTGCGACCAAGCTGCAGGACCTGACCCTGTCGCAGGACGGCCTGGTCCCCAACCTCCTCGCCTTCAACGTCGGGGTCGAGCTGGGGCAATTCCTGGCGCTCGCCGTCATCCTCATCGCGATGAACCTGTGGCGCTTTTCGCCCAGCTTCCAGCGCAGCGCCATTCTCGCCAATGCGGCGCTGATGTGCGCCGGCTTCGTCCTCGTCGGCTACCAGCTGACCGGCTATTTCACCACTCAAGGGGTCTGACATGAACACCTCGACCGGTTCCAACGTCCCGCCCACCGCCCACGCCTCGCCAAAGGCACTGGCCAAGGCTTCGCTCGGCGCGCTTGCCGTAGCGGGCGCGGTGGTCGTCCTGTTCGTGCTTCCAGCCGAAGCGGGGATCGACCCGACCGGCGCAGGCAGCGCGCTCGGCATCGCCGGCATGGGTGCCGGTGAAGCCGAAGCGGCCGAAACGCCGGCGGATGCCGCGCCTGTCGCCGCGGTCGCCAACGCCCCGACCCGCGAATCGATCGAATCCAGGACTCCTTGGCGGACGGACGAGCAGGTCATCGAACTCGAGCCCCATAGCGGCATCGAGGTGAAAGCGCACATGCTGAAGGGCGACGGCTATACCTTCGAGTGGCAGGCAACCGGTCCGGTCAAGGTGGACATGCACGGCGAACCGCCGAACGCCGCCGAGGACGAGTTCACCAGCTACTGGATCGAGAAGGAGGCGACCTCGCAGAAGGGCACCTTCGTCGCCCCGATCGAGGGCAGCCACGGCTGGTACTGGCGCAACAAGGGCGACACGCCGGTGACGGTCACGCTCAAGGTATCGGGTTTCTACAAGGACCTCTATCGGCCCTGACCTCTGTACGAACTTGCGGTCGCTGCCGGTCAGCGCGCCGCGATGGCCTCGGCAAAGAGCGCGGCATCGACGTTCGCGCCCGACACCACGACGACCGTCGCACCGTGGACCGCAGGCGCCTTGCCGGCCAGCAGCGCAGCTAGCGCCACGGCGCCGCCGGGTTCGACGACCAGCTTCATCACCTCGAAGGCGTAGCGCATCGCGAAACGCACCTCGTCGTCGCTGACGACAAGGCCGCCAGCCAGCAGCGCGCGGTTGATCGGAAAGGTCAGTTCCCCCGGCATCGGAGTCAGGAGCGCGTCACAGATCGAAACGGCACCCGCCTCCACCCCCTCGCGCCGACCGGATGCGAGCGAACGCGCGGTATCGTCGAAACCGGCAGGTTCCACCGAGCGGATCGCGACATCGGGCTGCACGTCGCGAATCGCGGTGGCGATCCCGGCGACCAGCCCGCCGCCCCCGCAGCATACCAGCACCTGCCCGATGGTGGCCCCGGCGTCCGTCGCCTGCGCCATGATCTCGAGCCCGCAAGTGCCCTGACCGGCGATGATGTGGGGATCGTCGAACGAGGGGACGAGGACCGCGCCGCGCTCGTGCGCCAGCTGGACCGCGATTTCCTCGCGCGACTGGGTGGCGCGATCGTAAGTCACCACTTCGGCACCCAGCGCGCGGGTGTTGGCCAGCTTCATCGCGGGCGCATCGGCTGGCATGACGATGGTCGCCGGGATGCCCAGCATCCGCGCCGCCGCCGCCACGCCCTGCGCATGGTTGCCCGAAGACCAGGCGACGACGCCCTTGCCGCGATCCGCCTCGGCAATGCGGGCCAGCCGGTTGTAGGCACCGCGAAACTTGAACGAGCCGCCGATCTGCGCGCCTTCGAACTTCACCAGCACCCGGCCGCCGACCCCCTCGTTCAGGAAGCGGTATTCGAGCAGAGGCGTGCGCACCGCGACACCTGCGATCGTGCGCGCCGCGCTGCGCACGTCGGCGGCGCTGATCGCGAATTGGCGCGGCGACATCAGGCCTGGGGCGCCAGCTGCTGGCTGACGAGATTGGCGAACCAGGCGATGCCGATGCCGGTCACCGCGTCGTTGAAGTCGTAGTGCGGGTTGTGCAGCGCGGGCGAACCGTCGCCCGTCCCTTGCCCCAGCCAGCAATAGGCGCCCGGCCGAGCCTCCAGCATGAAGGAGAAATCCTCCGACGTGAACGCCGCCTCGGGCGCCATCGATGCCTCCACCCCCGGAATCGCGGCGGCGGCGGCCAGCGCCCTTTCGGCGCAGGCGGCATCGTTGACGGTAGCGGGATAATAGCGGTCGTAGACGAGATCGGCGGTGACGCCATGCCCCTTGGCCACGCCCGCCGCCATGTCGCGCACGCAGGCCTCGATCCGGTCGCGCACCGACGGCGACAGGCTGCGGACGGTGCCCATGATCTCCACTTCGGCCGGAATCACGTTGTGCGCGCGGCCCGCGTGGAACTGGGTGACCGACAGCACCGCCGATTCGAAGGCGGAGATGCGCCGCGCGACGACGGTGTTGAGTTGCATGACCAGATCCGCACCGGCAAGGATGGCATCGGGCGTCTGGTGCGGCAGGGCGGCGTGTCCGCCCTTTCCGCGCAAGGTGATCTCGAACCGGTCGGCGGCGGCCATGATAGGGCCGGGGCGGGTCTGGAACCGCCCGACCGGCAGATCCGGCCAGTTGTGGACGGCATAGACCGCGTCGCAGGGGAAGCGTTCGAACAGGCCGTCCTCGATCATCCGCCTCGCTCCGGCCAGCCCTTCCTCGGCAGGCTGGAAGATGAAGTGGACGGTGCCGTCGAAATCGACGCTGGCGGCGATGTGCCGCGCCGCGCCCAGCAGCATCGCGGTATGCCCGTCGTGCCCGCAGCCGTGGAACTTGCCCGGATGCACGCTGCGGTAGGCCAGGTTCGTCTCCTCATCGAACCCCAGCGCATCCATGTCGGCGCGCAGCCCGATCGAACGTGCCGAACGGCCCCGCGTCAGCGTGCCGACCACTCCGGTCGTGCCGACCCCCTCGATCACCGTGAGGCCCAGATCGCGCAGCGTCGCCGCGACGATGCCGGCGGTGCGATGTTCCTCGTAGGCGAGCTCGGGGTGGGCGTGGATGTCGCGGCGGATCGCGGTCATGTCGGCCACGATGTGCGCGATCTCCTGCGGGTCGGTCAGTTTCAGCATCGTCGTCTCTTTCGCTTGCGATCCGTTCGGCCCGGTCTAGGGCAAGACCGCTCGTCGGGGTGGCCGAGGCATCCTTTACACGCGGCAGCTTGCACCGGGCATAACGCGAATCCGGCACAAACTGCCAGATCGGCAATCGACATGCCCTATGCCTTTTGCCCGCTCCGTCGCCGAAGCGACTGGCCGGGCAGCCGCGGTCCATCCTGCGGCCTCACGGCAGAATATTTTGACGATGGCGCGATTTCGGCGGGAAGGCGACTTGTCGGGTCAAGGACCGGTGGCATTGTCCGTCCGGCCGGGGGCAATATCGCCAGACTGACATACCAGAAGGATCGGTACGATGGCCCTGCGCCCGAAATACATTACGTTCGACTGCTACGGAACGCTGATCTACTTCGAGATGGGCCCCGCGGCCCGGCGAATCTATGCCGATCGCATCGCCGACCCGGCCCTGATGGACGAGTTCGTCGAGGTCTTTTCCGGCGCCCGGCTCGACGGCGTGCTGGGCCCGTGGCGCCCGTACAAGGAAGTCGTCGAAGGCGCGCTTCGCCGCACCTGCAAGCGGCTGGGCATCGAATATCGCGACAGCGATACCGATGAGGTCTATGCCGACATCCCCAACTGGGGTCCGCATCCCGACGTGGTCGAACCGCTCAAGCGGGTTGCCGCCGAATATCCGCTGGTCATCCTGTCGAACTCGATGATCGACCTGATCCCGCACAGCGTAAAAGCGCTGCAGGCACCGTTCCACGCGGTCTACACGGCAGAGGAAGCACAGGCCTACAAGCCCCGGATGCAGGCCTTCGACTTCATGTTCGACAGCCTGAACTGCAATCCGGAAGACGTGCTGCACGTCTCCTCCAGCTTCCGCTACGACCTGATGACCGCCTACGACATGGGCATCAAGGACAAGGCCTTCGTGAACCGCGGGCACGAGCCGCTCAACAGCTATTACGAAGTCAACGAGATTCCCAGCATCGCCGGCCTGCCCGGTCTCGTGGGTCTCTGATCCCTCCTGGCCGGTCCGCATTGCCGGACCGGCCCGAAAGGCTCCCTGCTCCCGGCTCCCTCTTCAGGCCGGGACGCAAAAGGCCGGACCAGCCACGTGGCGGGTCCGGCCTTTTCTCGTTTTGCCGGAAGCGCGATCAGCGCGTCAGAGCCTGCCCACCTCGATCGAGGAGCCATCGCTGAACCGGCTCAACCGGAAAGGCGCGGCATCGACGCTGGTGTCCGCACCGGTCGCGAGTTGCGCGGCCAGCATCGCCAGGCCGGGGCCGAGGCCGAAGCCGTGCCCCGATGCGCCCGCGGCGACGACCAGCCCCGGCAGGTGATCGACCGTCGAGATCACCGGCACCGCATCGGGCGTCGAATCGACATAGGCGCCCCAGGCGTGGTCGACCTCGAACGGGATGTCGGGCCAGGTCTCGCGAACGTTGGCCAGCAGTTCCGCGAGGAGACGCGCGCGCGGTGTGGGATCGAGAACCCGGTTGTTCTCGAAGATCGTGTTGTCATTGCCGAACGTGCCATCGAATCCGTCGGGCCCTTCGAAGAACGACTTGCCGATGCCGACCTGCACCGATTTCAGCCGCTGGATGAATTGCGGCATGAACTCGCGGACGAAGCGGATGCCCTTGGGCGTCAGTTCCAGCGTCGCCCTGCCGCTGATCGCCAGCGTGTAACTGCCGTCGAGGCGGCGGGTCATCGCGAAGTCGGAGCAGTAGAGCACTTCGCCGAGGTTCGCCATCGGCTTGGTCCGCACCGCGCTCTGGTGCACGCTCGCCTGCGGGAAGCGGACGCCGTGCGGGCGCACGAAGCGCGAGGCCCAGGCCCCGCCGGCACAGATCACGGCGCTCGTGCGGATCAGGCCCTTCTCGGTCTCCACCCCGACGACCCGGCCACCCTGGATGTCGAGCGAGCGGGCCGCGCACTCCTGGTGGATCGTCGCGCCGAACTTGCGCGCACCCTCGGCGATGGTCGGCGCGCCGATGGCCGGCTCGCCCTTGCCGTCGGCGCGCGAATGAAGCCCGCCTACCCACTTGTGCCGCTGTTCGGGAATGAACTGCGCGGCCTGCTGCCCCGTCAGCATCACGGTGTCGACGCCGAATTCCTCGGCCACCGGGCGCCAGGACGCCCATTCGGCCAGCGTCGCCTCGTCATGCGTGGCGTAGACGAGGCCGGTGCGGCGGAAACCGACGTCCTCACCGATCTCTCCGGCAAAGGAATCCCACATGTTCATCGCGAGGATGGCCAGCGGCATCTCGCGCCGGTCGCGGTTCTGCTGGCGGCACCAGCCCCAGTTGCGGCTCGATTGTTCGCAGCCAACGTAGCCCTTTTCCAGCAGCGCCACCGAATGCCCCTGCTTCGCCAGGACATAGGCCGCACAAGACCCGATGATGCCGCCGCCCACGACCACGACGTCGACGGCTTCGGGCAGGGTTTC
This sequence comes from Croceicoccus sp. BE223, assembly GCF_031457155.1. NCBI lineage: Bacteria > Pseudomonadati > Pseudomonadota > Alphaproteobacteria > Sphingomonadales > Erythrobacteraceae > Croceicoccus > Croceicoccus sp. BE223. The sequence goes on along the minus strand of NZ_JAVDWB010000001.1, from coordinate 732,444 downwards.
GTCGCTGGCGATGCGCTTGATGGCAGGGTTCATGTCGAGAGAGCCTCACGTGAGCGAATGGCGGAGGCAAAGAACGGCCCCCGCCTCTGGTTACATCGGGTCTGCGGAATATTACGCCGTATCCGCCGCGCGGCGCGGCACAAGGCCGCAAGCCGCGGGTCAGAGCGCGGGATTGCCGTAGCCGACGATGGCCTTGACCTCCAGATACTCCTCCAGCCCCTCGACCCCGTATTCGCGCCCGTTGCCCGACAGCTTGTAGCCGCCGAACGGCGCCTGCGGATCCCAGGCCGGATAATTGAGGTGAACCTGGCCACTGCGGATACGGGCGGCGACGGCGCGAACCTGTTCCAGATCCCGCCCCTGGACATGCGCGCCGAGGCCGTATTCGGTGTCGTTGGCGATCGCCACCGCCTCTTCCACCGTGTCGTACGGGATCAGGCACAGGACCGGCCCGAAGATCTCTTCGCGCGCGATAGCCATGCCGGTGGTCACTTCAGAAAAGACCGTCGGCCTCGCGAAGAAGCCGCGCTCCAGCCCGTCGGGCCGTCCGCTGCCGCCACAGACCAGCCTGGCGCCTTCGGCAAGGCCCTTTTCGATCATCACCTGCACGCGACCGTACTGGGCGCGATTGGCAACGGGGCCGTGCGTGGTCGCCTCGTCCAGCGGATCGCCGACCTGCATCTCGGCCACGGTGCGGGCCGCAAGCTTCTCGACTTCGGCCAACCGGTCGCGCGGCACGATCATCCGCGTCGGCGCGCTGCACGACTGGCCGACATTGCGGAAACAGGCGGCCACGCCGGGCGGAATGGCGGTGGCAAGGTCGGCATCGGGGAGCACGATGTTCGGCGACTTGCCGCCAAGCTCCGTCGTCACCCGCTTCACCGTCTCGGCCGCCGCGTGGGAGACGAGGATGCCGGCGCGGGTCGAACCGGTGATCGACACCATGTCGACTTCCGGGTGCCGCGACAGGGCATCGCCGACGTCGGCGCCGCTGCCGATGACGAGGTTGAACACGCCCGCGGGTACGCCGGCCGCCTCCAGCACTTCGGCGAAGAGCACGGCGTTGAGCGGGGAAAGCTCGCTCGGCTTCAGCACCACGGTGCATCCGGCGGCCAGCGCCGGGGCGACCTTGGCGGTGATCTGGTAAAGCGGCCAGTTCCACGGCGTGATCAGCGAGCAGACGCCGATGGGTTCGCGCACGATCGCGGTGGTGCCGCGCATTCGCAGAAAGTCGAAAGAGCGCGCGTTCTCGGCGGCAACGCGGATATGTTCCGCGGCAAAGGGCACTTGCGCGGCGCGGGCGGATGCGATGGACGCGCCCATCTCGGCACTGATGACTTGCGCGAATTCCTCCGCCCGTTCGAGCACCAACGCCCGCACCCTGTCGAGAATGTCGGCACGGGCCGCGACCGGGGTGGTCGACCAGGCCTCGAACGCGGCGCGGGCGGCCATGATCGCCGCATGGGCATCGTCGGCGTTGCCCAGCGCCACGCGGGCGATGGGCGCTTCGGTCGCGGGGTTGATGACCTCGACCGAATCGCGCCCGGCAGGCGCGCGCCATTCGCCGGCGATGAACATGCGGTCGAGATTTCCGCGCTCGATCAGCGCACGCATGGGATCGGTCATGGCAAGCGTATCTCCCGGCATCAGTCCGCGTCCCGGCAGGCGGCAATCGCCTCGATCTCGACGAGGTATCCGTAGTGGAGCTCCGGCACGGGCACGACCGCGCGCGCGGGTCGGGCATCGCCCATGACATCGGCGTAGATCGCATTGAACGGCGGCCAGTTCTCGACCCCGACGAGGTAGACGGTCACCTTGACCAGGTCGTCGGCGGTGCATCCCCCCGCGCCGAGAACGCGCAGCACGTTGTCGAGCGCGGCGCGGACCTGCACCTCGAACGGCTGGTCGTGGGTGTGGCTGCCGTCGGCACGCGCGCCGAGCTGGCCGGAAACATAGAGCAGGCCGCCGTGGCGCATCCCGGCGCTGTAATGGCCGGCCGGCGGCACGCTGTCGGGAACGACGATCGGTTCTGGCTTTGCCATCGTCACCACCCCCGCATCCGCGGCCACACCGCGACGACTTCGTCACCGCCCGCGACCACGTTGTAGGCCTCGTGCTGCGCGCCGGTGGCGCAGGCATGGTTGGGCAGGATCCGCACCCGCGTCCCGACCGGGAGGTCGGGCCGGTTCGCCGTGCTGCCCTTGCGCAGGGCGAGGATGCCGTGCTCCTGATTCGCCTGGTCGACGATCAGGTCTTCGAACGGCACGCCGTCGATGTCGCAGACGAGGCCGTAGCCCTGATCCACCGGCTGGCTGGCGGTGCCGCGATCGCGCGACATCGCCATCCACCCTGCGTCGACGAGAATCCAGCCCTTGTCTGGCTTGTGCCCGATGACGGTCGACAGCACACTGACCGCGATGTCGTCGGTGGTGCAGACGCCCACCCCGTGCATGACGAGGTCGAAGAACATGTAGACCCCTGCCCGGACCTCGGTCACGCCGGTCAGGTCGCGGGCGAAATGCGATGTGGGGGTGGAGCCGACCGAGACCATCGGACAGGCAAACCCCGCCGCCCGCAGCGTCTCGGCAGCCTGGACGACGGCGAGGCGCTCGTTCTCCGCCGCATCGGCCAGCGCTTCGGGATCGCGCAGGTCATAGGATGCGCCGGCATGGGTCAGGACACCGGCCAGGGTCAGCCCCGCGTCCTCGATGGCGCGGGCGAGCGGCACGAGGCCCGGGTGATCGGGTTCCAACCCGCCGCGATGACCGTCGCAATCGATCTCGATCAGGACCGAGGGCGCAGCCCCGCCCTTGCGCGCCGCCTCGCCCAGCGCGGCGGCCTGTTCCGGGGTGTCGAGCACGACCTTGAGATCGACACCGGCAAGGCACAGCGCCACCGCGCGCGGCGCCTTCGTCGGATCGAGGCCGACCGCATAGGTAATGTCGGTATAGCCGCCTTCGCGGGCGAAGTATTCGGCTTCGGCCAGCGTGGAGACAGTGATCGGGCCCGGTCCGTCGGGATGGATTCGCCGAGCCGCATCGACCGACTTTGCCGTCTTGAGGTGCGGCCGCAGCGTCACACCGAACCGCTCCATTCGCTGGGCCAGCCGGGCGAGGTTGCGATCCATCCTGTCGCGATCGAGCACAAGCGCCGGAGTCGGCAGGTCGGCCAGCGTTCGACCCGACGCCGTCACGGCGGTTTCATCCATCAGTTCGAGCATTCTTGATTCCCGTCATCGACCGCAACGAACGGCCTCGTCAAAGATATAGGGCTCCACAGCAAAGGCGCATGCCGGACTCTGCCGCTCAAAAGAACAAAATGCCGATTTCGCAAGCCTGCACGCGCAAACCCTTCGCATGATCGGTTCGGTCCGGAACTCGGTCGCGCCCGATTTCACCGGTGGAGGACCAGGCCATCGCCCTTGCCGGGCGCGGATTCGCGTGGTTAGCGGCGCTTTCGTTCCATCACACGGCTCGCGAGTCCGGGCAAGGAACGGAGCATGTCGCCATGACGCATCTTATGCCGCGTTCTGGCAAAAGGGCAGGAGGGCAGGCAACAGCAGAAACCACTCGGACAGTCTTCGATTCGTCATTTTTAGCTGCCGCGCGACCTTCTTTCGAAGATTTATACCCGGACGGCGGCGTAGGCTCGAAGACCTAGAAAGAGAGGCCGCAACGCGGTGGACAAGGGATGCGAGGGGCATCCTGAGCCGCAGGTGGCCCGACGAAGCAGGACATCGTTTCATTCTCTTTGAGGGATCAGAACATGACGACTTGGAAGTCCGCTATCATCGCAGCGCTGGTTACGGGAACCGCCAGCACCGCATTTCCCATGGCCGCACAGGCCCAGGACGCACCGGAAGCCGACACGTCGGGCGACATCGTCGTCACCGGCCTTCGCCAGCAGTACCGGGGCGACGTTCCGCTGGAGGAAATCCCGCAGACGGTCCAGACGCTGGACGGCGAAGTCCTCAACGAACTCAACATCACCGGGCTTGCCGAAAGTCTCGATCTGGCCAGCGGCATCTCGCGCCAGAACAACTTCGGCGGCCTGTGGGATTCCTTCGCGATCCGCGGTTTTGCGGGTGACGAAAACTTCCCCTCGGGCTTCCTCGTCAACGGCTTCAACGGCGGCCGTGGCTACGGCGGTCCGCGCGATGCCTCCAACATCGAGCGGATCGAGGTCCTCAAGGGCCCGAACGGCTCGGTCTTCGGTCGCGGCGAACCGGGCGGCACGGTGAACATCATCACCAAGAAGGCGCAGATCACCGAAAACTTCGGCAGCGTCTCGGCCTCGATCGGCAGCTTCGACACCTATCGGGGCGAAGCCGATCTCAATCTGGTCGTCAGCGACACGCTGGCCATCCGCATCAACGGCGCGGCACAGGATGCCGGCTCGTTCCGCGACACCGTCGATTCGAACAAGATCGTCGCTTCGCCCTCGATCCTGTTTTCGCCCTCGAGCACGACCAAGATCAGCTATGAGATGGAATACGCCGACATCAATGTACCGTTCGAACGCGGCGTGGTCGCGGTTGACGGCGTGCTAGGCCTGATCCCCCGTTCGCGCTTCCTGGATGAACCGGGCAACGGCGCAACCGAAGTCGGCGTGCTGGGCCACCAGTTGCAGTTCCAGCAGCAGCTTTCCCGCGAATGGTTTCTGCTGATCGGCGCTGGCTATCGCGACACCAGTTTCACTGGCTACTCCAGCGACCCCGAATTGGCCGCCAGCCGCCAAACGCTGGACGACACTGGCAACATCCTTTCCCGCCGTCGTACGTTCCGTGATTATGACGCGAAGAACATGACGATCCGCGGCGAAATCTCGGGCAAGTTCTACACCGGTTCGCTGACGCACCACGTCCTGGTCGGCGCGGATTGGGACAAGTTCGAACTTGACCTCTTCCAGTTGCGCTCCCGTCCTCCGGTCTATGTTCCGGGAAGCCCGATTACGAGCGCCTACAACGCGATCGACATCTTCAATCCGGTGTATGGTCAGCTGCCAGTGCCTACCGCAGTGATTCAGGACGTCGATCAGACCCAAAAGGCGTATGGCGTCTATTTTCAGGATCAGATCGACCTTTCAGAACGCTTCAAGGTCCGCCTTGGCGGCCGTTACGACCACTTCGAATTGTCGGGACAGGGCGGCTACACCAAGGAACGCTTCAGCCCGACGGCAGGGGCTCTTTATGAACTGACCGACACGCTTGGCATTTATGCGGCCTACGGCGAAGGATTCCGGCCCAATAGCGGGGTCGATCCTGACGGTGATGCACACCCCCCCGAAACGAGCCGTTCCTACGAAGTGGGTCTGCGCTTCACGTCTCTCGATGATGCAATCAATGCGACGGTCGCTGTCTACGAAATGAAGAAGTCGAACATCCTGACGGCCGATCCGTTAGGCAGTGGGCTGTCTGTCGCGGCAGGGGCTGCAAAAAGCCGCGGTGTCGAAGCGGATATCACCGCCAATCTGCCATCCGACATCATGATCATCGCCAACTACGCTTACACCGATGCGAAGTGGACTTCCGCCGGTGCCGACAAGGACTTTGGTCTGACGATCGAAGTGGGCGATCCGCTGATCAACATTCCCAAGCACCAGGCCAACCTGCTCGTCACCAAGAGCTTCGAGGCCGGCATGCTTGGCAAGGCCACGATCGGCGGCGGCGTCAACTACGTCAGCAAGCGCCTGGGCGAAACGGGGGTCGATTTCTACCTCCCCGACTACACCCTGGTGCGGGCGCTGGCCGCGCTGGAACCGACCGACAACTTGCGCCTGAGCGTCAATGTCACCAACCTCTTCAATGAGGAGTGGTATGCCGCCTCGTACCATCGCTGGTGGGTTACGCCGGGAACTCCGCGCACGATCACCGGCAAGGTCGAACTCTCTTTCTGAGACGTTTGTTACCTAAGGCTGCCCGGCCGGCATCGGTGCCGACCGGGCAGCCTGACCCGTTCCGGGCCAGGGGTGCGTCTGCATGAAGCCGCGAATTGTTCTCTCGCTGCACCGCTGGATCGCTCTGGTCGTCGCGCCCTTGCTGGCGATGCAGGCGGTGACGGGCGGCGTCCTTCTCTTCCGCGAGGACATGGCGGAAATGGGCACCGCCCTTCCCCATGCCGCCGATGAGCGTGTCGCGCCCATATCGCTCATCGCCGATCGCGCCCGCGTCGCCTTTCCCGAAGACCGGCTCGCTCGCCTCTTCCTGCCCCGCGATGCCCGTCATCCCGTCTTCGCGCAGTTCGAAACCGCCGATGGAAGCGTCCGTCATGCGCAGATCGACCCGGTCACCGCGCAAATCCTGACGGCTGGGTCGATCTGGCGCTATCCGCTCGAGGCGGCGCTGCAGCTGCATTTCCGGCTGGCCGCGGGCAACACCGGCCTCGTCGTCGTCAGCCTCTACGGGCTTGCCCTTGCCGTCATCAGCCTGACCGGGTTGTGGCATTTCTGGCCCGGCACACGGCGACTGGTTCAGGCTTTGAAGATCCCCGCGCGCACGCCGGAGCGGCTGCGGCTGCGGATGTGGCACCGGTCCGCCGGCGCCGTCCTCTCGCTCGCCCTGTTGGTAACCGCGGTGACCGGGGTGATGACCGCGTGGCCCAGCCTGTCCTTCGCCGCGCCGACACCCGCGCCGCCGCCCTTAGCCTGGGACGCGCAAGCGACCGACGCCGCCTTAGACCGTGCACGCAGCGCCTTTCCCGGCGCGCCGGCGCGCGACGTGCGCTTCCTTCCGGACGGTTCGCTCTCGATCAATTTCCGGGCACCGCGCGCCAACGCGATCGCGGTCGATACCGTCGCGATCTCGACTCGCGATCCCGCCGCCATGACCGCGACCGCGTGGGAGGACAACGGTGCGCTCTGGGCGCTGTCGCTGCCCATTCATGCCGGTGCCGTCGCGGGCCTGATCGGCCGCCTTCTGATGCTCGCCGCCGCCGGCGGGCTGCTCTTCCTCTGCATCAGCGGACCGCTCGCCTGGTGGCGGGCCCGCAGAAAGGCTTCTCGCAAATGACCGCTCCCGTCATCCTCCACACCGGCGATCCCGAACGCGGCACGATGTGGCAGGCCGTCTTCGCGCAAGGGATGCCCGAGGCCGATTTTCGCTGCTGGCCCGATCTCGGCGATCCGTCCGAGATCCGCCACCTCGTCGCCTGGACGCTCGATCCGGAACTGATCGCAAGGCTTCCCAACCTGGAGGTCGTCTTCAGCATCGGCGCGGGCGTGGACCAGCTCGACCTTTCGCTGCTGCCGCCGCAGGTGCGGGTGGTGCGGATGATCGAGACCGGCATCACCAACACCATGGCCGAATTCGTCGCCACGGCGGCGCTGATGCTGCACCGCGACATGCCCGCCTACATGGCCCAGCAGCGCGACGGCAACTGGCAGGCGCACGACGTGCTGCTCTGCTCCGAACGCACCGTCGGGGTCATGGGCCTCGGCGAACTGGGCCGCGCATCGATCGCTCGTCTCGCCCCGCTGGGCTTCGACGTGCTGGGCTGGAGCCGGAGCGAGACCCAGGTTGCCGGCGCGACCTGTTATGCCGGGGCGGACGGATTGGAGACGTTCCTGAGCCGGACCGACATCCTCGTCTGCCTCCTGCCGCTCACGGATGCGACGCGCGGAATCCTGTGCCGGGATCTCTTCGCCCGCCTGCCGCGCGGCGCCTCGCTCATCAACGTCGCGCGCGGCGGCCACCTGGTGCAGGACGATCTGATACTCGCGCTCGACGATGGGCAGCTTCGCTACGCCCTGCTCGATGTCGCCAGCCCCGAGCCGCTACCGGCGGGGCACCCGTTCTACAGCCACCCTGCGATCGTGCTCACCCCGCACGTCGCCGGGGTCACGCGCCGCGAGACTGCCGTTCATTCCCTCCTCGCCAACGTGCGCCGGGTACTGGCCGGGGAAGCACCCGACGGCGAAATCGATCGCGGCAGGGGCTACTGATCGCGAAATTCCTATCCGCAGAACGGAACAATGTTCTGCAACGATGGCTTAACCGGCAACTCATGCCATGGGGCGGAGCTTAAATCTTCAAGCCCAAGGTTCGTGCCGCAGCCATCCGGGCGGAGAGAATGCAAGGAGTCGCAGACTTGGCCACGCTGATGGATAGCCCGATCGTGCTGCGCGACATGAAGCTGGCCGATCTCGAAACCGCGATCGAATTGTCGCAGGAAATGTCGTGGCCGCACCGGCGGGAGGACTGGCAGTTTCTCTACGGGCTTGGCGAAGGCATCGTCGCAACGATCGACGACCGCATCATCGGCTCGATCATGGCCTGGCGCTTCGGTTCCGACTACGCCCGCCTCGGCATGCTGATCGTGGCCAACCGGGCGCGCGGCCATGGCACCGCCCGGATGCTGATGGAAGCCGCTCTCGATCGGCTCGAAGGGCGCAGCGTGATGCTGAGCGCGACGCAGGACGGCATGCCGCTGCTCTCCTCGCTCGGCTTCGTCCCCTGCGGCATGGTCCACCAGCACCAGGGCGCGGCGCCGACGATGCCGCTCGCCGAATTGCGGGCAGGCGAACGCGTCCGCCCGCTGGGCCAGACCGATCTCGAACTTCCCGGCCTCTACAGCCTTGCCAGCGGGATGGACCGTTCCGTCCTGTTCGAGGCGCTGGCTTGCGACGCCAGCACCATCGTCCTGTCACGCGATCACGAGCCTGCCGGCTTCGCCATGTTGCGGCGCTTCGGTCGCGGCGGCCTGATCGGCCCGATCGTCGCGCCCGATCTCGATGGCGCGAAAGTGCTGGCCACCCACTGGCTGGGCGCGCGCGCCGGCCGGTTCTGCCGCATGGACGTGGTCGAAGGGCTCGGCATGTCGCGCTGGCTCGAAGACATGGGCCTGCCCAAGGTCAACACGGTCACCACCATGGTGCGCGGGACCGCGCCGGCGGTGCTCGAAGGTCCCAGAGTGTTCGGCCTCGCCACGCAGGCGCTCGGCTGATGGAGATGACGATGACACGCCCGCTTGAACTTGCCGACCCCACCCTGCTGCACCAGGCCGCCCTGATCGACGGCGAATGGCTGAAGCCGGGCAACGACGCGATTGCCGTCACCGACCCGGCGACCGGCGAGACGCTGGGGCACGTGCCCGCGTGCGGCAAGGCCGAGACCGAAGCCGCGATCGCTTCGGCCAAGGCCGCGTGGCCCGCATGGCGGGCAATGACCGCGGGCGAGCGCTGCGCGCTGGTCGAACGCTGGCATGCGCTGGTGATGGACAATCTCGACGATCTCGCCCGGATCATGACCGCCGAGCAGGGCAAGCCGCTGGCCGAGGCGATGGGCGAGATGCGCTACGCCGCCAGCTTCATCAAGTGGTTCGCAGAGGAAGGCCGCCGCGTCGGCGGCAAGAACGTCGCCTCTCCCGAGCGCGACCGCCGCATCATCGTGATGGTCGAGCCGGTCGGCATTTCCGCCGCGATCACCCCGTGGAACTTCCCAGCCGCGATGATCACCCGCAAGTGCGCCCCGGCGCTGGCCGCGGGATGCCCGGTGATCGTCAAGCCTTCCGAACTGACCCCGTTCAGCGCCCTGGCGCTGGGCGAACTGGCCCTGCGCGCCGGTATCCCGGCGGGCGTGTTCCATATCCTGACCGGCCTGCCGAACGACATCGGCGCGGCGATCACCGCCAGCCCCGACGTGCGCAAGCTGTCCTTCACCGGGTCGACCCGCGTCGGCGCGCTGCTGATGCGGCAGAGCGCGGACACGATCAAGCGGCTGAGCCTGGAACTGGGCGGCAACGCGCCGCTGATCGTCTTCGACGACGCCGACATTCCCACCGCGGTCAAGGCGGCGATGGCCAGCAAGTTCCGCAACGCCGGCCAGACCTGCGTCTGCGCCAACCGCATCCTCGTCCAGTCGGGCATCCATGACGCCTTCGTCGAGGCGCTGGGCGCCGAAGTCGGCAAGCTGCATGCCGCGCCGGGCATGGAGAGCGGATCGACCATCGGCCCGCTGATCAATGCTGCCGCGGTCGACAAGGTCTCCGCCCACATCGCCGACGCGCTGGACAATGGCGGCCGGATCGTGGCCAGCGGCAGCGGCCGCGACGACGGGCCCTTCGTGCGCCCGGTGCTGATCACCGGTGCCACGCCCGACATGAAGCTGGCGAGCGAGGAGACCTTCGGCCCGCTCGCCCCCGTCTTCCGCTTCGGCAGCGAGGACGAGGGCATCGAACTCGCCAACGACACGCCCTACGGCCTCGCCAGCTACTTCTACACCCAGGATGTCGCCCGCGCCTTCCGCGTGGCCGAACGGCTCGAGGCCGGGATGGTCGCGCTCAACACCGGCTCGATCGCCATGGAGATGGCGCCGTTCGGCGGCGTCAAGCAGTCCGGCCTCGGCCGCGAGGGCGGCATCTGGGGGATCGAGGAATATCTCGAGACCAAGGCCTTCCACATCGGCGCGCTGGGCTTCTGACGCCCGCGCCGCATTCATCGGACCCGATCATGCCCAAAGACAGCAGCTACTCGATCGCCGTCATCGCCGGTGACGGCATCGGCAAGGAAGTCATGCCCGAAGGCGTCCGCGCGCTGGAGGCGGCGTCGAGCCGCTTCGGCTTCGACCTAGACCTGCAGTGGCACGATTTCTCGAGCTGCGACTACTACGCAAAGCACGGCCAGATGATGCCCGACGACTGGAAGGCGCAGATCGGCGACGTCGACGCGATCTTCTTCGGGGCGGTCGGATGGCCCGATACGGTGCCCGACCACATTTCCCTCTGGCAGTCGATCCTGCAATTCCGCCGCGAATACGATCAGTACGTCAACCTGCGGCCCGTTCGGCTGATGCCGGGCGTCCCCTGCCCGCTTGCCGGTCGCGAACCGGGCGACATCGATTTCTGGGTGGTGCGAGAGAATACCGAGGGCGAATACAGCTCGGTCGGCGGCCGCATGTTCCCAGGCACCGAACGCGAGATCGTGATCCAGGAAACGGTAATGACCCGTCACGGCGTCGACCGCGTGCTGCGTTTCGCCTTCGACCTGGCGCAAAAGCGTGATCGTCGCCACGTCACCAGCGCGACCAAGTCCAACGGCATCGCCATCACCATGCCGTTCTGGGACGAGCGGGTCGAGGCGATGAGCGGGCAGTACCCCGACGTCACGCACGACAAGTACCACATCGACATCCTGACCGCGCAGTTCGTGATGAACCCCGACCGGTTCGACGTAGTCGTCGCCTCCAACCTGTTCGGCGACATCCTGTCGGATCTCGGCCCCGCCTGCACCGGCACCATCGGCGTCGCGCCTTCGGCCAACATCAACCCCGACGGCACGGCGCCCTCGCTGTTCGAACCGGTCCACGGTTCGGCCCCCGACATCGCGGGCAAGGGCATCGCCAATCCCGTGGGCCAGATCTGGTCGGCATCGATGATGCTGGATCATCTGGGCGAAAGCGAAGCCGCCGCCGCGATCATGACCTCTATCGAGGACGTGCTCAAAAGCACGACAGGCCGCACCCGCGACCTGAAGGGCGAGGCCGACACGGCGACTTGCGGCAAGGCGATCGCCGCAGGCATCTGATCCCCCGTTTGACTGGGTTCTCCGGGCGCGGCATTATATGCCGTTGGCCGCGTAACGCCTGCCGCCCGGTCAACCGGCATGGCGGCATCTTCGGTGCAATTGCCCGCGATGCGCTGCCTAGGATCGGATCATGGAAAACGCTTCGCAGACTGTCTCCGCACCGATCGCCAACCGCTCGCTCGTCGATATCGATCGCGATCACCTGATCCACCCCGTCACGCCGTTTCGCGGCCACGAACAACAGGGCGTCCGCGTCCTCGCCACGGGCGACGGCATGTGGCTGACCGACGCGGCCGGCAACCGGGTCATCGACGCCTTCGCCGGCCTGTGGTGCGTCAACGCCGGTTACGGGCAGGACAGCATCGTCGAGGCGGCGACCCGCCAGATGCGCGAACTGCCCTATGCCACTGGCTACTTCTCGTTCGGGGCCGAAGCGCCGATCCGGCTGGCCGGAAAGCTCGCCGAACTGGCGCCTGCCGGGCTGGACCACGTCTATTTCACGCTCGGCGGCTCGGACGCGGTGGACAGCGCGATCCGCTACATCACGCATTACTACAACGCCATCGGCAAGCCGGCGAAGAAGCAGTTCATCGCGCTCGAATGGGGCTATCACGGCTCCAGCTCGACCGGCGCGGGGATGACCGCGCTGCCGATCTTCCACCGCGGCTTCGACCTGCCGCGTCCCTGGCAGCACCATATCGCCTCGCCCTATCCCTATCGCCATCCCGAAGGCCACGACGACGCGGCGGTGATCGCCTCGACGATCAAGGCGCTGGAAGACAAGGTCGCCGAACTGGGCGCCGACAACGTCGCCGCCTTCTTCTGCGAACCGATCCAGGGTTCGGGCGGCGTCATCGTTCCGCCGGTCGGCTGGTTGAAGGCGATCCGCGAAGCGTGCACCCGGCTCGGCATCCTGATGCTGGTGGACGAGGTCATCACCGGTTTCGGCCGCACCGGCCCGATGTTCGCCTGCGATGCAGAAGGCGTGTCGCCTGATTTCATGACCCTGGCGAAGGGGCTGACCAGCGGTTACGTGCCGATGGGCGCGATGCTCATGGCCGATCACGTCTACCAGGCCATTGCCGACAGCACCGCGCCGAACGTCCCGGTCGGGCATGGCTTCACCTATTCGGGCCACCCGGTCAGCGCCGCCGCCGGGCTTGAGGCGATCCGTCTCTACGAAGACGGGCTGCTGGCGAACGGCGTCGAGACCGGCAAGGTCTTTGCCCGGCATCTCGAGCGGATCAAGGATCACCCGCTGGTCGGCGATACGCGCGGCCGTGGCATGCTCGGCGCGATCGAGTTGGTGTCCGACAAGGCCGCGAAGACCGCCTTTGCCCCTTCGCTCGAAGTGGGCGCGAACCTGTCGCGGATAACCTGGGACAACGGCGTCGTGGTGCGCTGCTTCCCGCAAGGGGTGATCGGCTTCGCCCCGGCGCTGTGCTGTTCGGCACAGGAGATGGACCAGATCTTCGAGCGCATCGAGCGCTCGCTCGACCAGTTGCTCGAAATGCCCGACATCCGTCGGGCCATGAGCTGAGGAGACCGCGATGGCGTTCGGACCCAAACTCGACCGGATCGATCTCAAGATCCTGGCCAAGCTCCAGGAATCGGGACGCATCACCAACGTCGAACTGTCCGACGCGGTCGGCCTGTCGCCCAGCCCCTGCCTGACCCGGGTCAAGCGGCTGGAAAAGGCGGGCTACATCACCGGGTACGGCGCGCTGGTCGATCTCAACAAGCTCGGCGAGTTCCTCACCATCTTCACCGAAGTCACGCTGAGCGAACACCGCCGCGGCGACTTCAGCCGGTTCGAGAGCCGGATCATCAAGCTGGACGAGATCGTCGAATGCCACCTCGTCTCAGGCGGTTACGACTACCTGCTGAAATTCGTCGCCCGAGGCGTCGCGCATTACCAGTCGATCATCGAGAACATGCTAGAGAGCGACTACGGCATCGAGAAATACTTCAGCTACGTCGTGATCAAGAGCCCGTTCATCAAGCATCACTTCCCGATCCAGAACCTGTTCGGGGAATAAGGCGAGCGGGCGCCTGACGCGCAGCCTGAAACGTCCTTAGAACGACATCCCGGCACCGACCAGCGCGCGGGTCGCCCTGGTCCGGTCACCCGCAGCCCGCGCGATGTCACGGGTATCGCCCAGCAGCCGTTCGTGAACGGCCCCGACATAGACGTCGAACACCGGGCCGATCGCCTGCCGCAGCCGCACAGCAAACGACAGGTCGCTGAGGCCGCTGCCGGTATCCTCCTGCGCAATGGCCTGCGCCGACCAGCCGATGCCGGCGCGCGGTTCCAGCGTCAGCGAAGGGCCGAGCGGCAGACCCGCGACCAGCTCCCCGCTGCCGGTGACGTCGCCCCGTTCGGACACGAACAGGTAGTGCTCCGCCTCGAGGATCGAACCCAGCGCCTGTTCGATGCCGAAGCTCGCGTAAGTCAGGTCGCCGCCGGGTCGGAAATCGTGACGGACGCCGGCCAGCAGGGTGGTGCCGTCCGCCGGCGCAAAGGCGAGCAGCGCCTGGCTCTCGACTTCCTCGACGTCGAGGCGGGCGGTCTCGTTGCCGCCTTCGGCCTTGAGCACCAGGGCAAGGCTGTCGCCGCCCACGGTCAGGCTCGAATCGAAGATGAAGGGGTCATCACCCTGCCCCGCTTGCAACTCGAACAGCTCGACCTCGAAATCGACGGACTGGGCGTGGGCGGTGGTGGCCGAGAGCGAAAGGGCGGCGATGGCCGCAAGCGATGCGTTCTTCATGCGCTCAAGCTGGCACAGGCCGACAGCCATGTAATTTGTATATTGGGTCGGCAACGCCAAGAACATGCCGCCGAGCCGATGCCCGGCGGCATGTTCGATCAGAACCAGAAACGCAACCCCGCCAGGAACATGACGCGCGACGGGTCTTCCCCCTCCTCACGCGCGAAATCGGCGCTGTCGCCGACCTTGCGTTCCCAGGCGACACCGACATAGGGCGCGAAATTGCGCTGGATCTCGTAACGCAGGCGGCCGGACAGCTCCACCGTATCGAGCCCGCTGCCGATGCCGAGTTCGGGCACGTCCTGCAAAGCGAAGTCGAGCTCGACCTCCGGCTCGAACACCAGCCGCTGGGTCAGCCGCATGTCGTGCGCCGCCGTGCCGCGCAAGTGCACGTCGCCCTTGTCCGAAACGAAGGCCTGCGCCTCCACCTCGATCCAGTAGGGGGCGAGGCCCTGGATGCCGACAAGCGCGTAAGTCCGTTTGGGGTCGGGCCGGAAATCGTGCCGGGCACCAAGCTGCAGGTTGAACCACGGATTGATCGCGTGACGCCAATAGCCGGCAAGTTCGATCGTCTCCGGGCTTTCGCCGAAGCGGCCCTCGCCCGACCAGGCGACGACAGCACGGTCGATGTCGCCGCCGTACCAGCCCTCGCCCTCGAACATGTAACCGTCGCCGCCCTTGCCTGCGCGGTATTCGAGCGCGTCCATGCCGATGACCAGACCTCTGAACGCCATCTCGCGGAGCAGCTCGTCGCGCGAATTGGCCATGACCTCCGCGCCGAAGACGGCATCGGCGGCATGGTCGGTCGGCACCGGCGGCGGCGGCGCGTTGCCGGGCTGGTCGGGCACGGCTGGCCCGGAGGCGCCATGCACGGAGTGATCCATGCCCGAATGGTCCATGCCCGAATGATCCATGCCGTCCATCGCCGGGTCCGCGGGATCGCTCATATCCATGGAGGAGTGATCCATCGTGGAATGGTCCATCGTCGAATGGTCCATCGTCGAATGGTCCATGGTGGAATGGTCCATCGTCGAGTGGTCCATGCCCTCATGGCCAGTCGCATCCGGGGCCGGATCGGGCTGACCGGCCTCTTCGGTCGGGGCAGCTTCGCCGTGCGAATGGTCCTGCGCCATGGCCGGCGCGGCGAAGGCGACGGTCGCGGCGGCGGCGAGAAGCAGTGCGCGCATCAGCCTTCTCCCCCCTCGTCGCGAACGGTGACGACACGCATCATTCCCGAATGCATGTGCAAAAGCATGTGGCAGTGGAACGCCCAGTCGCCCACCGCGTCGGCGGTCAGGTCGAACGAGGCCTTGCCGCCCGGCAGGACATTGACGGTGTGCTTGCGCACCCGGTCGCCCGGCTCGCCGCTGACCAGTTCGAAGAAGTGTCCGTGAAGGTGGATCGGGTGCGGCATCATCGTGTCGTTGATCAGGTTCACGCGCACCCGCTCGTTCAGGCGGAAAGGTATCGGCGGCGGCCCGTTGCTGAAATCCTCGCCGTCGAAAGACCACATGTAGCGTTCCATGTTGGCGGTGAGATGGATGTCGAGCTCGCGGCTGGGCACGCGGTTATCCGGGTTCGGTTCGGCCGATCGCAGGTCGGCATAAGTCAGCACGCGATGGTCGACGTTTTCCAGCCCGGTGGGCCGGTCGGCCAGCCGGTCGGCGGGCATGGGGGAAAGCGATGCGACTCCCGGCCCCATCTCGACGCCCGGCGCAACAGAAGGATCGCGCATCGACATCGAGGAATGGTCCATCGTGCCACTGGTCGGATCGCTCAGGTCGAGGCTGTCGCCCATGTCCATCGACGACATGTCCATGCCCATGTCGCGCATGTTCAAGAGCGGTCGCTCGCGCAGCGCCGGGATCGGCGCGACGAGGCCCATGCGCGTCGCCAGCGTGGCGCGCGCCTGCCCGCTGCGGTCGATCGCCTCCGCGATCACCCCATAGGCCGGCTCGGCGCCCGGCGTGACGATCACGTCGTAGGTTTCGGCGATGCCGATCTGGAACTCGTCGGTCTCCACCGGCTTCACCGCCAGCCCGTCGGCGGCCACGACCGTCATCGGCAGGCCGGGGATGCGGAAATTGAAATTGGTCATCGAAGACGCGTTGATGACGCGCAGCCGCACCCGTTCGCCCGGATTGAACAGGCCGGTCCAGTTCTCGCGGCTGCTGTGTCCGTTGATGACGAAGGAATAGGTCGCGCCGGTCACGTCCGATATGTCGGTCGGGTCCATCCGCATCTTCGCCCATTCGAGCCGCTCGTTCAGCGGCTGGCCCTCGCCCGCCAGGAGCCCGGCGATGGTCTGTCGCTGCTGGTTGTAGAAGCCGCCCATCTGCTTCAGCTTGCGGAGCTGTTCGTGGGGGTGGACCGTGCTGAAATCCGACAGGACCAACACGTGATCGCGGTCGTGACTGGTATCGCCGCCCGCCGGGTCGATCACGATCGGCCCGTAGTGGCCCATCGCCTCCTGCATGCCGGAATGGCTGTGATACCAGTAGGTGCCCGACTGGATCAGCGGGAATTCGTAAACGAACGTCTGTCCCGGATCGATGCCCGGAAAGCTGACCCCCGGCACCCCGTCCATGTCGAACGGGACGAGCAGGCCGTGCCAGTGAATCGAGGTCGGCTCCTTCAACCGATTGGTGACCGAAAGCCGGACCCTGTCGCCTTCGCGCATCCGGATCAGCGGGGCCGGGATCGTGCCGTTGATCATGATCGCGTGGCCCGAACGGCCATCGACCGCGAAGTGGCCCTCGCCCACGGTCAGGGCGATGTCGGTGCCGGTCAGCACGCCGGGCACGGGGTTCCCGGCAGGGGTCATGCCATGCGTGCCGCTGCGGGCCCAAGCGGGGAAGAAGGCGGAGGAACCGAGCGCGGCGGCCAGCGCGCCGGACCCGGCGATGAAACGGCGGCGGTCGACAGGGGAATTGTGGGTCATGCCCCCCTATACGCCGGCCCGGCGACAATCCCTCGCACGCGAGGCGCTATTCGGGCGAATTTTCCGCCAACAGCTCGGAAAGCTTCTGCCGGGCGCGATAGATGCGGGTTTCGACCGCCTTGCGGCTGATGCCGAGAACCTCTCCCGCCTCGACCTGGTCCAGCCCGTCCAGCGTGCAGAGCACCAGAGGTTCGCGCAAGGTGGCGGGCAATTGCGCCAGCGCGGACCGGATGCGCGCGACCTGCTGCGCCGAACCGAGCGCCGCTTCGGGATCGGGCGCCGCGTCGCGGACATCCAGCGCATCGTCGAGCGGCATGGCGAATGCGAAGAAGCGCCGCACCGCGCGGCGGCGCCCCCAGTCGCGGCACTTGTTGACCGCGATGGCGAGAAGCCAGGTCCGAAACGGGCGCGCCGGATCGTAGCGGCGCAGCGCGGCAAAGGCCGACACGAAGCATTCCTGCGTGATGTCGAGCGCCTCGCCATCGTCGCCAACCTGTCCGCGCGCAAAGCGGAACACGGCCGTGCGGTGCTGGTCCATCAGCCAGGTAAAGCCTGCCTGCCGCCCGCCCAGCGCGGCGGAAACGGCGCTTCGATCGTCGCCGATGTCGGGTGGCACGGCCACGGGCCGATTAGTCTTTCGCGGTCGGCAGCAAAGCCTCTGCGACGGCCTTGTCGAATATCTCGGCCTGGTCGGGCCGCAGCACCGCGCGCATCGCGAAGACGTGGCTCAGCGTCGCCTTCTGCAACTCGCCCATCGCCATGTGCGACCGGTCGACCGCTCGGTCGACGGCGGGTCCGTACTGGTGTTCCTTGGCCACCGCTTCGGCAAGGTCGCGGTTGGCCAGCTCCAGCTCGCCCTCCAGCGCCTTGCGCTTCTGCGCGAAGCTTGCCTCCAGCGCGTCGATCCGCTTTTCCTGCGCAGGGTCGAGGTCAAGCTCCTCGTGCATGATCGCGTGCAGCCTGCCGCCGTCGGCCTGCGGTTGCAGCGGCAGTTCGCGGGCCAGCCACATCGCGCCGAGCGCCGCGACGACGGCGATCACCGCGACGACGAGGTAGCGCGCGGCGTTGCGCATCAGCCGTTCAGCAGCTGCGACGGCGCGGCGACGGGCATGGCCAGCAGCGGCTCTGCCGACGCGGGCGAGCCGCCGTCGATGCCGAGCGCAAGGCCGACGGAACCGGCGATGCAGGCCGCGAGCAACATGCCGCGCCGTGCGAAATCGCGTTCCTGCCGTGCGCCCAGCCCGTCCATCACCGCCGCGTCGATGGCGGCGAGACCGGCGGGCGCGCGTTCGTCGCGCAAGGCGCCGAGGAGATGGTCGATGTCGTTCATGGTCGTGCCTCTGGCGTGGTTGCCCTTCCTATACGCGATATGCACGCAAATCCCTCATCCTGCGCGTCATTCGCGGCAGGATCGGCGTTTCGATGCATTTTTTCGGCGAGGGATTGCGCTGCGACCCGCGTATGATCATCGAAGCCCCTTGCGGAACAGGCCCGCTTCGCCCCGGCCCCGCCCAGTGATCGAGGAATCTGCCATGAAGAAGTTTCTTGCCCCGCTTGCCGCCCTTGCCGTCGTGCTTTCGCCGGCCGTCGCCATGGCGCACCCCAAGCTGGTGTCCGCGACCCCCGCGGCCAAGGCGACCGTCGCCAAGCCGACCACGCTGACGCTCACCTTTTCCGAAGATCTCGTCGCGCCGCTGTCGGGCATCGAACTGACGATGACCGGAATGCCCGGCATGGCCAACCACAAGCCGATGCCGGTCAAGGGCTTCGCCACCAAGGTCGTCGGCAAGACGATGACCATTTCCCTGCCTCGCGCGCTGCCCGCGGGCACCTACGACCTGAAGTGGCACGCCGTCGCCGGCGACCAGCACCGCATCCAGGGCGGCTATTCGTTCTCGGTCAAGTAAGCGAGCCGCCAAGGTAAAGCGGCGGCTGGCCCCGGCATGATCGATCCGGTCCTGATCCTGGCGCGTTTTGCGCTCTACGGTCTGGCTCTCGGGCTTGCCGGGGTGCCGCTCTACCTCTGGCTGACGGGCGCTGGCCTGCCCAGCCGGCATTTCCGCCCCGCCTATATCGTCGGCGCCTTGCTGGCCATCGTGGCCAGCCTCCTCGCTGCGGCGACCGCCGTGACCGCGATGGCCGCCATGCCGCTCGGCTCGCTCGACATGGCGACGTTCACGGCCGTTGCCGATGCGACGCCGGTCGGCACCGTTCTCGACATACGGCTGGTCGCCTATGCGCTGCTTATCGTCGGTGCGCTGGTCTTTCCACGAACCTGGGTCCTGGCCGCCATCGCCGTCGTGGCCCTGGGAACCCACGCGCTGACCGGCCATGCCGGCGCTGGCGAGGGGATGGCCGGCCATGTTCAGCGCGCGCTCGACGTCACGCACCTGATCGGCGCCGCGCTGTGGTTCGGCGCGCTGCTCGCCTTCCTCGGCGGCATCGTCGGCAAGGGGCCGCCCGCGCCGCTTGTCGAGCGCCTGGAAGGCTTCGCCCGCATCGGCACCGCGGTGGTCGCTGTGCTGGCGGTAACAGGAGCGATCAACGGCTGGCTCATCGTGCGCGGCGGCTTCGCGCTCGACAGCGACTGGTCGTTCCTGCTGCTGGCCAAGCTCGGCCTGTTCGGCGTGATGCTCGCCTGCGCAGGACTGAACCGCTGGAAGCTGACCCCCGCATTTTCTGCCGGGATGCCGGGCGCGCGGGGCCGCCTGCTCGCCTCGCTCACCGTCGAGACGCTGTGCGCCGTCGGCATCTTCGCCGTGGTCGCCTGGCTCGGCATGGCCGATCCCACGGGGATGTAGTTCCCCGCCCCTCTGCCGTGATGTCAGCCAGAGGGAAACGGGCGCAAGGGCTCGGTCCCGTCCCAGCCTCTCGCCGCCTCGCGCACCAACCCGAAGATACCCATCACATCCTCGCCCTTCTCGATCAGTTCGAGGATCAGGCCGAAATCGTCGCGCGCATCGACGTAGGAAAACGGCGTGCCCATCGCCGAGCGTGCCGTCGCCAGTTCGGTCGGGTTGCCCAGCCGCTCCGTCGCCGCGGCGACGTCATCGACCAGCACGCCGTAATGATGCAACGCCGCTCCTCCGGTCATCGCGTGGGCGTAGACCGACGGGATGTTGCTGTGCGGGCGGATGAACTCGATCTGCGTTGCCCCGAGCTGCCCCACGGCGAGGTCCAGCAATAGGTCCTGCGGCTCCCCCCGCCAGGTCCATTCCGGAAACGCGATCCCCGGCATCAGGAAGAACGGCCCCGCGCCCCAGCGCTTGGCCCAGAGCGAGACGGCGGCCTCGATGTCGTCTGTGACATAGCAGATCTGGTCGATCCCACCGACGATGCCGCGTTGGGTCATGGCTCATCCTCCTTCCTGTCGGTGCAAGGCTCGGTCGGCCCTGCGCGCTTCCGGTTTCGTCATGCAACCTTGGCCGCGCGCGATCGTTGCGACGGCATCACGATGAAGATCAGTAATCCATTCGTGCAGAGCCCGGTTCGCGCGGACGGGCCAGCGGATTGCCGAACAGCGCGCGCTCGGCCAGCGCGGTGTCGAAAAAGGCGTGCATCTCGATCAGCTTGCCATCCTGGAAGCGGAATATCTCGCAATAGGTCTGGTAATAGAGATCGCCCGTCCTGGTCGGGCCGCCGCCTTCCATGATCGCCACCACGCGCTCGTCGTCGGCGCACATGATCTTCCACCGCTGCGCGAAGCGGATCTCCTCTGGCACCATCGCGCCATGAACCTGCTCCGCGATCAGCTTGTCGGTCACCGCCGCCTTGCCGACAAGCCGGCCCGATGCGGGCGTCGTGCCTGCCATGTGGATGACGATGTCGTCGTGGTACATGTCCTCCACCGCTTCCCACTCGCCGTCGCGCATCAGCGTGAAATAGCGATCGAGAAGCTCGATGTTTTCCTGTCGGCTCAAGCGGATATCCTCTCGTCAAAAGCAATCGCCGCAAACGGCATCGCGTCCGTTCGGGCCCGTTCCCGGCCACGATCGACACAATCCGCCGTTCGGCAGGAAAAGCACAGCCCGCCAAATGCCTAGTTTGCAACGGTGGAGAGAGGCCGTCTGATGCAAAGGCGCGGGGTCTTCCTCAGTGCGACAAAGCCGAATGGCCACGCCATCCCTGGAGAGGACGCGATGACCGAGATACCGAGCCTGATGGATCCGGCCGTCCAGGCCTGTCCCTACGCCCTTTATGATCGCCTTCGCGCCGCCGCGCCGATCTGGCGCATGCCGGACACCGGATTCTACCTCGTCACCAGCTTCGCGCTGTGCGAAGAAGTCATGCGCCAGCCCGATCTCTTCGCGAGCGGGGTCAGCCCCCAGGCGTTGAGCCCCGGCGGCATCAGCGACGAGGTCGTGCGGATCTACAGCGAGGAAGGCTGGTTTCCTAGGCAGTCCTGCTCGACATCGGACCCGCCCCGCCACATCTGGGTTCGTGCCCTGCTCAGCCGGCTTTTCACCGCGTCGCGCGTTCGCGAAATGACGCCCTCGATGCGCCAGACCGCGCACGATCTGATCGACAGCTTCGTCCCGGCCGCCCGCTGCGAATTCGTCGGCGCTTTCGCCCACCCTCTGCCGATGATCGTCATCGCCCGGCAGATCGGCGTGCCCGCCACCATGATCGAAACCTTCAAGGCCTGGTCCGACGCGATCGTCGAGCCTTTCAGCATGATGATCAGTCCCGAGCGCGAGATCGAGTGCGCACGGCTCGTCGTCGAGATGCAGCGCTTCTTCGCCGAACGTATCGAGGACCGCCGCCACGAACCGCGCGACGACCTTCTCTCGGTCATCGCCAACGCGCGCGATGAAGACGGCGCTTTGCTGCCGATGGACGAGGTGCTGACCATCGTCACCGTCGACCTCCTGGCTTCCGGAAACGAGACCACGACCGCCGCGATCGCGTCCGGCATGCGTCTGCTGATCGAAAACCCCGGGATCGAGGCGCGTCTGCGCGGCGGTCCCGATGCGGTCGCGACCTTTGCCGAGGAAGTCCTGCGCCTCGAATCCCCGGCGCAAGGCATGTTTCGCGAGGTAAAGGCGGACACCGTGCTGGGCGGCGTCGACTTGCGGGCGGGCGATCTGCTCAGCCTGCGCTTCGGCGCCGCCAATCGCGACGAAACCGCCTTCGAGGAGGCAAGCCGGATCGATCTCGACCGACGGTCTCCGGGCCGCCATCTGGCTTTCGGGATCGGCCGCCACCATTGCATCGGTGCGCCGCTCGCACGCCAGGAACTGATCGTCAGTTTCGAGGTGCTGCTGGACCGCCTGCGCGATTTCCGGTTGCAGGACCCGGACTTCAGACCAGCCTATACGCCAAGCTTCTTCGGTCGGAACATCGAGGCGTTGCCCGTGGCCTTCACCCCCGCCTGAACCCTCGGTTCAAGACGGCGACCGTTCCCGATTGCCGACCGTTGGCGCGCCGTCAGACGGCGCCCAGCGCCTCCAGCTGCTCGCCAAGCGCAAGCCATTGCGCCTCGGCTTCGGCCAATTCGTCGCTCGCCTTGGCGCGGCGCGTCAGCAGGTCGCCCATGGCGAGACCCGCGAGGCCCTTGCTGGCGCTGGCCGGCTCGAACATCGCCTGGTCGATCTCGCCGATGCTGGCTTCCAGCTTCGCCATCGCCTTTTCCGCCGAAGCGAGTTCCGATTTCAGGAACCGGGCCTTCGCGCGCGACCTGGCGCTGTCGCCCGGCGACGCTTTGGCCGAAGCCGCCTTCGCGTCCTTCTTCGGCTGGTTTCTGCCGAGCACGAAGTCGATGTAGTCGTCCATGCTGCCGGCGTATTCGCGCGCCGTGCCGCCATCGACCAGCACTAGCCGGTCCGCAGTCAGTTCGACCATGTGACGGTCGTGGCTGATCAGGATCACCGCGCCGGAATAGTCATTCAGCGCCTGCACCAGCGCCTCGCGCGCGTCGACGTCGAGGTGGTTGGTCGGCTCGTCGAGGATCAGGAGGTGCGGCGCATCGCGGGTGATCAGCGCCAGCGCGAGGCGAGCGCGTTCGCCGCCCGACAGCTTCTCCACCTTCGTCGTCGCCCGTGGCCCCGAAAAGCCGAAGCGGCCAAGCTGCGCGCGCACCGCGGCGGGGGTCTTGCCCTCCATCTCGCGGGTCATCAGTTCGAGCGGCGTCGCATCGCTCGACAATTCCTCGACCTGGTACTGGGTGAAGTAACCCACCTTCAGCCGGCCGGGCGCGGCGATCCCGCCCTCCACCGGCTTCAGCTGCGCCGCCAGAAGCCGGGCCAGTGTCGTCTTGCCATTGCCGTTGCGGCCCAGCAGCGCGATGCGGTCGTCCGCATCGATGCGCAGGTCGAGCCGCCGCAGGATCGGCGGCGCCTCGCCATAGGCGACGGCGGCCCCGTCGAGCGAGATCATCGGCGAGCGCAGTTCGTCGGGCGAGGGAAACTCGAAGCTGAGCGAGGGATCCTCGATCATCGCGACGACCGGCTGCATCTTGGCCAGCATCTTGGCGCGGGCCTGCGCCTGCTTGGCGGTCGAGGCGCGGGCGCTGTTGCGCGCGACGTAATCCTGCAGGCGGGCGCGTTGCGCGTCCTGCGCCGCCTTGGCCGATGCCAGCTGCGCCGCCCGTTCGGCGCGCTGCTTTTCGAACGCGTCGTAGCCGCCGGCATAGAGCGTCAGCTTGCCGCCCTGGAGGTGCAGGATGTGATCGACCACGTTGTTGAGCAGGTCGCGCTCGTGACTGATGACCAGCAGCGTTGCCGGATAGGATCGCAGGAAATTTTCAAGCCACAAGGTCGCCTCGAGATCGAGGTGGTTCGACGGTTCGTCGAGCAGCAGCACGTCGGGTTCGGAAAACAGCAGCGCGCCCAGCGCCACGCGCATCTTCCAGCCACCCGAAAAGCTGCTCAGCGGCCGCCTCTGCATCTCGTCGTCGAAGCCGAGGCCATTGAGGATCTTCGCCGCGCGCGCCGGAGCGCTGTAGGCGTCGATTGCCAGCAGGCGTTCGTGCACCTCGCCCAGCCGGTCGACATCGGTACAGGTCTCCGCCTCGACGAGAAGGCGGGCTCGCTCGACATCGGCGGCGAGCACCGCCTCTTTCGGGGTGATCGCACCGTCGGGCGCTTCCTGCGCGATGTAGCCGACGCGGGCGCGCTGCGGCTTGCCGATCTGCCCGTCGTCGGGATCGATCTCGCCCATCACCGTCTTCATCAGCGTGGACTTGCCCGCCCCGTTGCGACCGATCAGCCCGACCCGCGCACCTTGCGGGATCGTCGCGCTCGCACGCTCCAGAATGGGCCGGCCACCCAGCCGGACGGTAATGTTGTCGATCGTCAGCATCGGCGCCCCATAGCAGCACTGCTGCCGCGGCCCAATGGGGCTTGTCGATGCGCGAAAAATCCTGTCGAGGGTCACCCCAAGGGATCAACAATCAACTTGTCGTGACGGTCTTAAACGTCCAGAAAGAGTGACAGATGGCTCTCTTCCCCTTCTCGGCGATCGTCGCGCAAGACGAGATGAAGCTGGCGCTGCTGATCGCCGCGATAGAGCCGGCGATCGGCGGGGTGATGGTCTTCGGCGATCGCGGGACGGGCAAGTCCACTGCCGCGCGGGCGCTGGCCGCGCTGTTGCCGCCGATCGCGGTGGCCGAAGGCTGCCGTTACCAATGCCGGCCGGAAGAAGCGGGCACCTGCCCCGATCCGTGCCATTCCTCGCGCAAGCGGCAGGTCGCGGTGCCGTTCGTCGACCTGCCGCTCGGCGCGACCGAGGACCGGGTGCTCGGCTCGCTCGATCTCGAGCGCGCGCTCCGATCGGGCGAAAAGGCCTTCGAACCCGGCCTTCTTGCCAAGGCGCATCGCGGCTTTCTCTACATCGACGAGATCAACCTTCTCGAAGACCACCTCGTCGACCTGCTGCTCGACGTTGCCGCGACGGGCGAGAACACGGTGGAGCGCGAGGGGTTGTCGATCCGGCATCGCGCCCGCTTCGTCCTCATCGGCAGCGGCAATCCGGAAGAGGGCGAGCTGCGCCCGCAACTGCTCGACCGGTTCGGCCTATCGGTCGAAGTCAGAACCCCCGACGACATCGGCCAGCGGGTGGAAATCATGCGGCGCTGCGCCGCGCGCGATGCCGATGCGGAGGCTTTCGCGCAAGCGTGGCAGGACGAGGACGAAGCGATCCTGCGCAAGATCGCGCGGGGGCAGAAGCGGCTGGCCGGCCTCAGCGTGCCCGATGCGGTGATGACCGACATCGCCGCCCTGTGCCGCGCGGTCGGCGCCGACGGGTTGCGGGGCGAATTGACGGTGATGCGGGCGGCGCGGGCGCTGGCGGCGCTGAAGGGCGCACGCTCGGTCAAGCGCGAGCACGTGATCGAAGTCGCGCCCATGGCGCTGCGCCACCGGCTTCGCCGCGATGTGCTGGACGAGACCGGCTCGACGGTTCGCATCCGGCGCTCCATCGACGAGCTGTTCGGTTGATCCCGCCGGACGACGGGACCAGACGCTTCGCCGACGCCGCCCTGGCGCTCGACCTCCTCGCCATCGCGCCCCGCCAACTCGGCGGAATAGGCCTGCGCGGCGCGGGGCCGGCGCGCGATGCGCTGGTCGATCATCTGCGCGACGCGGGTGCGCTGCGCCGCCTGCCCGCCCACGTCGACGACGAACGGCTGCTCGGCGGGATCGATATCCCCTCCAGCCTATCGGCAGGCCGCACGGTGCGCCAGGCCGGCCTTCTCGACGAAGTGCGCGGCGGCACGCTGCTGGTGCCGATGGCCGAACGGCTTGCGCCGGCCATCGCGGGTCGGCTGGCACAGGCGATCGACACGGGGGCCGATTTTGCCATCGTCCTGCTCGACGATGGCGCGACGGCGGAGGAAGGCCCCCCGCCTGCCCTCGCCGAAAGAGTGGCGTTCCTGTGCGATCTGGCGGGCGCGCCGGTCGGCCCGGTCGGTTCCGCCCCTGCCCGCACGGCTTTCGACAAGGTCGAGGCCGGTGACGGCGGGGCCTTGTCGACGCTGGCCGCGACGGCATTGACGCTCGGCATCGATTCCGTGCGGGCTCTCCTCTTCGCGCTCGCCTGTGCGCGGGCGCATGCGGCGCGGCAAGGGCGAGCCACGCTGTCCGAAGAGGATCTGCAGGCAGCGGCCCGCCTGGTGCTGGCCCCCCGCGCGACGCGGCTGCCCGCATCGGATGACGCCGAACCGCAGGAGCGGGACCAGAACCGCGACGATGCATCCGCCCGCGACGATCCCGGCGATACCGACGCACAGGGCGACGACAGACCGCCCGACGACCGCGTGCTCGAAGCCGCGCTCGCAGCGATCCCGCCGGACCTGCTTGCGCGTCTCGCCGAAGGTGCCGGTCGCCGCAACGCGCGCGGCAGCGGCGGCGGGCGGAAGGCAAAGTCCGCCCTGCGCGGCAAGCCGCTGGGGGCGAGGCCCGGCCTTCCCCGCGGGGGCGCGCGGCTCGCCCTGATCGATACGCTGCGTGCCGCCGTGCCATGGCAGCCGCTGCGCCTGCGGGAAGTGCCGGAACTCGATGCCCGCCGCCTCCTCATCCGCAAGTCCGATTTGCGCATCCGTCGTTTCGAGGACCGGGCGAGCGCGGTGACCGTCTTTTGCGTCGACGCGTCCGGCTCGGCTGCGATGGCGCGGCTTGCGGAGGCGAAGGGCGCGGTCGAGCTGATGCTCGCGCAGGCCTATGTCACGCGCAGCGAGGTCGCGCTCATCGCCTTTCGCGGCCGCGATGCCGAATTGCTGCTGCCGCCCACGCGCTCGCTCACCCGCGCGCGGCGTGCACTAGCCGAGATGCCCGGCGGCGGCGGCACCCCGCTCGCCACGGGCCTTTCCGCGGGCCGGCGGTTGGCCGAAGGCATCGCAGCGCGCGGTTCGACGCCGTTTCTCGTCTTCCTCACCGACGGCAGCGCCAACATCGCCGCCGACGGCAGCCCCGGTCGGGCCCGTGCGCGGACCGATGCGGAGGCGGCCGCCCGGTCGATCGCCGCGGCCCGCCTCGCCGCGCTGGTCATCGACATCGCGCCCCGCCCTCGTACCGAAGCGGAGGCGGTCGCCCGGCTCATGGCCGCGCGCTACCTGCCGCTGCCGATGGCCGATGCCGCCACGCTGCGCCGCGCCGTCGACGCGGCGAGGCCATCACTACAACCGGCATGAGCGTACTTGCCTGGGAGCGCGAAGGCCGGGACTGGCCGCACCGCGACGCCAGCCGCTTCGTCGATGCCGCGGGCCTGCGCTGGCAAGTGCAGGTGATGGGCGAAGGCCCGGTCCTGCTCCTGCTCCACGGAACCGGCGCATCGACGCACAGTTGGCGCGACATGATGACGCCGCTGTCTCGTCATTTCACCGTCGTCGCGCCCGATCTGCCGGGCCACGCCTTCACCCGCGGGCGGATCGCCGGCGGGCCGACCCTGCCGCGGATCGCCGATGCCCTGCGCGACCTGCTCGGCAAACTTGGGGCAAATCCCGCAATGATCGCGGGCCATTCCGCAGGGGCCGCGATCGCGCTCGAACTGGCTGCCGAAAGCACAGTGCCGGTCGCCGGGTTCGGCGTCGCGCTGATGCCCTTCACCGGGGCGGGGGCGCAGCTCTTCCCGGCCATGGCAAAGCTGCTCTTCGTCAATCCCTTCGTCCCCTCGATCTTCGCCCACCTTGCCCGCAAAACCGGCGAGATCGAGCGCTTCGTCGGGCGCGCCACCAACTCGCGGATCGATTCCCGGGGCCTGGGTTGCTATGCCACCCTCATCGGCAACAGCGAACATTGCGCCGGGGCGCTGGCGATGATGGCCAACTGGGATCTCCACGCGCTGAGGGGCCGGTTGCCGACGATGCGCTCACCGGTGCTGCTGGCGCACGGAACGCGCGACAACGCCGTGCCGATCTCCTCGGCGCAGGAGGCCTGCGCGCTGCTCCCCGATTGCGATCTGGTCAGGCTCGACGGTCTCGGCCATCTTGCTCACGAAGAACGTCCGCAACGGGCGGTGGACCTGATCCTGCGGCATGCCGGCGCGCAGGGGATCGTGCCCGCCGAACGGATGGAGGATGACTGATGGGCGAGCACTTCGGCTGGATCGAGATCGTCTTTACCGCCGTCATCGCCCTCGGCTTCGGCTTCTACCAGCTATGGTCGGTCAACCGCGAGATCGCCCGCGACCGCGAGGCCCGCAAGAAAGCCTCAGACGACGCGGGGCATGCGGTAGGGGAGCATGAACTGGACGATCGGTGAGGAGAACCGGTCGAGGTCGAGGCTTTCCTGCACAGCCACGACCTCTTCGCCGAACAGCCGCGAATGGAGGCGGGAACGGGCGTAGAACGGCGCGTCCTCCCATGTCCGGATGACTCCGGCATGGCCATGATCGGCGCGGGTCTTGCGCTCCATCTGCCAGATCGTGTCGGGCAGCGGCGCCACCATCGGCAGAGTCTCAAGCCGGGGCGTGCCGTCGGCATCGAAGCGCAGCGCGCTGGCAAAGCCGGTGCCGTCCCTGCGGATACCTTCATAGCAGACCGCCGCGCCCCTGAGGGTATGCGCGCGCGACCAGTGCCAGACGCGGAAGCCCTCCTCCAGCGACTCGCTGCCGAAGTTGGAATCGAGATAGCCGTTCCCGCTCCAGCGCAGGCCCGGCCGGTGCATGTCGACCTCGACCCGGGCGCGCGGCGCGATGCAGTGCCAGCGGTGGCGATTGTCGGGGTCGAGCGCGAAGGCGGTCTCGTTGACGGCTTCGGGGATCACCCGCACCCGTCCGCAGACGCGCCGCTGCCACGGAATGCCGAGCCGCTTGTCGCGCTCCTCGATCAGGATTTCGAGCGCGTCGCCGTTCCAGTGCACCGAACTCGGCCCGATCTGCAGGTCGTCCGGCTCCTGCACCACCGACCGCCGGCCCCGCTCGGTCATGCACCAGCGGGCGCGCGGACCATAGAGCGCGACGTTGAGCGCGGAATGATCGACCGGTTCGAGCCGGCCGCTGCTGCGGTAATAGGGGGAAAAGACGCTGCCCAGAAAGGCGATGATGGTCAGCCCGTGCCGTCCGTCATCGCTGATCGCATCGACATACCACCAGGCGTAGCCACCGGGTGGAACCGCCGCGTCGAAGCGAGGTCGCGCGCCACCAGCGTCGCGGCCAGCCGCCCGGACAAGGCCGCCATCGGCACCCCCGCTCCCGGGTGGGTGCTTCCACCCGCGCAATAGAGCCCAGGGATCCGCGTCCGCGTGCCCTGCCGGAGGAAGGATGCCGCCCAGCCGTGCGAGGCCCGTCCATAGATCGCTCCGCCGGTCGAGGGCGAAAGGTCCTCGAACTCGTTCGGCGTCAGCAGCGAATGCGGCAGAGGATCCTGCAGTTCCAGCCCGCAGCGCGCCAGGCTGCGCCTCATGGCGGTGGTGCATCGCGTTCTCTCCTCGAGTGAATAGTGGTGGGCATCGCCATTGGCCGGGGCGTTGACGATGACCTGCAGGCGCTCGCCATCCGCAACGTTCGCGCCCGGTGCATCGCGGTCCTGCGCGCAGACGTAGACGCTGGGATCGAGCGGCGGGCGACCGGCGGCGATGTCGGCGAATTCGCGCGGATAATCGCCGGAAAAGAAGACGTTGTGACGGGAAAGCGGAAAGCCCGAGGTCTTCGCATGCGCCAGCCAGACGAGCGCCGATAACGAACGGCTCCTGGCCCTCATGCCCGGAACGGCGGCCGCCGCCGCTTCGCTCAGCCGGCCTGAGGCGAGCGTCGCCGGATCGGCGTTGACGATGACCGCGTCGGCGGCGATCCGCTCGCCTCCATCGAGGATCACGCCGCGCGCCCGGCCTCTTTCGATTTCGACCTGCGCTGCCGCGCGGCCCAGGCGGAACCGTGCCCCGTTCTCTTCGGCGACACGACGCAGCGCTTCGGCCAGCGAAGCCATCCCGCCGTCGATCAGCCATACCCCCGTCGCCTCGACATGGGCGATCAGCATGAGCGTGGCGGGCGTGGCGAAAGGCGACGAGCCGCAATAGGTCGAATAACGGGCGAAGAGCTGGCGCAGGCGCGGGTCGGCAAAATGCTCGCCCAGCACCTTCCACAGGCTCTCGTAAGGCCGGATCGCCTTCAGGTCGCCGATCCGCCACAGGCCGATGCGCCACATCAACGGCAGGGGCCAGCCGACCTTGCCCGCCCGCAACATGCTGTTTTCAAGGATCGCATGGATGCGCGCCGCCTCCTTGCGAAAGGCGCGATAGCCGCGTGCGGCATCGGCGCCCGCGAAATCGCCGATCGCCGCTTCGCTGTGCAGCGGGTCGGCGTGGAGGTCGAGCCGCTCTCCCTCTCCCCACGCATGGCGGGCGATGACCGACGCCTGTCTGACCGAAACGCAATCGTCCAGCCGCCGCCCGGCACAGGCGAAGAGGTCGTCGAAGACATCCCGCATGGTAAAGACGGTCGGCCCCGCATCGATGGCGCGGCCCTCGACCGGAAGCTGCCGCGCCTTGCCACCGACGTGGGACAGCTTGTCGACGACCGTGACGTCGTGGCCGCTCGAGGCGAGCCGGACGGCGCTGGCCAGCCCGCCCATCCCTGCCCCGACGATGACGACACGGCCATTCACCTGACATCCCCTTTCCCGCGAATGCATTTGACCTTTACATATCAGATGTCCAATCATTTGGACATATGCAAGGGGATCGATCTTTGGATGCAGCGCCGCCGACCCTGCGGATCAGGCGATGGTGGATCTCGCTCCGCAACCGGATCATTGCGAGTCCGCGCTTTCAGTCGCACGCGGCGCGCAATCCCCTGCTTCGACCCGTCGCGCGCCAGCGTTCGGCGCGACTTTTCGATCTGGTCGCCGGGTTCGTCTATACCCAGACGCTGCGCGCCGTGGTGGAGGCGGGCGTGCTCGATCTGCTACGTGACGGACCGCGCAGCACAGGCGAGATCGCGAAATCTTGCGCGCTCGATCGCCAGCCGATGGTGCGGCTGTTGCGTGCGGCAGAGGCGTTGCAGCTGGTCGAGGATGTCGGCGCCGATGGCTGGATGCTCGGGGAGCAGGGGGCCGCGTTGCTCTTCAATGCGGGCGCACAGGCGATGATCCGGCATCACCGCCTGCTCTACGACGACCTGTCGGACCCGCTCGCGATCCTGCGCGCCGATCGCGGTCAGCCGACGCGACTGTCGCATTTCTGGGCCTATGGCGCGCAATCGGTCGACGCTGCGGAATACAGCCAGTTGATGGCGCAGTCGCAGGAAATGGTCGCCGATCAGGTACTTGCAACCGGCATTCTGAAGCAGGTCGGGTCGCTGCTCGATGTCGGCGGCGGTTTCGGGGTGTTCGCGGGAAAAGTCCTGGCCAGGTATCCCGACCAGCGTGTCGGCGTACTCGATCTCCCCGAAGTGGTCGCGAGCGCGCAGTCGCGAGTCGGGGCGGAAAGGATCGAATGGCATCCCGGAAGCTTCTTTGCCGAAGACCTGCCGCGCGGTTACGACGCCATCTCGCTTGTCCGCATTCTCCACGATCACGACGATGACAGGGCGCTTTCCATCCTCCGCGCCGCGAGAGCCGCGCTGGGCAAGGGCGGCCGGTTGATCATCGCCGAACCCATGGCCGGCGTGCGAGGCGCCGAGCGGATGGGGGATGCCTATTTCGGCTTTTATCTCTGGGCGATGGGCAGCGGACGACCGCGGCGAGTGGGCGAAGTCCACGCCATGCTGCGAGAAGCCGGCTTTTCCATGTTGCGCAATATCCGGACCGACTTGCCCGTGCTCACATCGCTTATAGTCGCGCATGCCTGACAGTATTCTGTGTAATGCTGGATTGACACTTTGACCGATAGGTCTAAGCTGACAGTGTGCCAAATCACCTTTGATATTGGTGCCGGGTCGACCAGACAGAAGGGGATGGGCCTGCGAGATGGATGCACTTGCCGTCATTGTCGAGGCTCCCCGCCGCCTGGCGTTCCGCACGCTCGACGTCATGGCGCCAGGCCCGTCCGACCTCGTCGTCGAGGCGCACTGGAGCGGTATCAGCAGCGGCACCGAAAAGCTGCTCTGGACCGGCGAGATGCCGCCATTTCCCGGCATGGGCTACCCCCTCGTTCCCGGTTACGAAACCGTCGGCCGCGTCATTGACGCCGGGGCCGACGCGAAAGGCAGGATCGGCGACTGGGTCTTCGTTCCGGGCGCCAACTGCTATGTCGAAGCCCACGGGCTTTTCGGCGGCACCGCGCAGCGGCTCGTGGTGCCGTCCGCGCGCGCCTTCCCCGTTGCCGAGTCGCTGGGTCCCGACGGCATCCTTTTTGCCCTGGCCGCGACGGCGCATCACGCGCTCGCCGGCGGAGATCCACCCGAACTGATCATCGGCCACGGCGTGCTGGGCCGGTTACTCGCCCGACTGACGATTGCGGCGGGCGCGCCGCCGCCGGTGGTCTGGGACAACAAGGAATGCCGCCGCTCCGGCGCGCGCGGCTACGAGGTGATCGCGCCGAAGGACGACGATCGCCGCGATTACCGGAAGATCTGCGACGTCAGCGGCTCTGCCGACGTGCTCGACACCCTGATCGGCAAGCTGGCCAAGGGCGGCGAGATCGTGCTGGCGGGCTTTTACGCCCACCGCATCAACTTCGCCTTCGCGCCGGCCTTCCGGGCCGAGGCGCGGCTGCGCGTGGCGGCGGAATGGGGACCGGACGACCTTTCCTCCGCCCGCGCCATGATCGAATCGGGCGACCTCGCGCTCGACGGACTGGTGTCCGACATCCGGCCCGCGACGGAAGCCGAGACGGCCTATCCCGCGGCCCTTCTCGACCCGAACTGCCTCAAGATGGTTCTCGACTGGAGCGAATGCGCATGACGATGCTCGATACCGACATGGCCCTGCGCGCGGAGGCGGCGATCGAGCCG
The DNA here is from genome assembly GCF_031457155.1 of Croceicoccus sp. BE223. NCBI lineage: Bacteria > Pseudomonadati > Pseudomonadota > Alphaproteobacteria > Sphingomonadales > Erythrobacteraceae > Croceicoccus > Croceicoccus sp. BE223. The sequence continues at coordinate 699,393 of NZ_JAVDWB010000001.1, read as the reverse complement.
GATCCGGTGCACACCGGAGAGGTCCGCAAGGAAACCCAGATCATCGCGATCTACGGCAAGGGCGGCTCGGGAAAGAGCTTCGCGCTGTCCAACCTCAGCTACATGATGGCGCAGCAGGGCAAGCGCGTCCTGCTGATCGGCTGCGATCCCAAGAGCGACACCACCAGTCTCCTGTTTGGCGGCAAGAGCTGCCCGACGATCATCGAGACCAGCGCGAGGAAGAAGCTGGCGGGAGAGGAAGTCGCGATCGAGGATGTCTGCTTCCAGCGCGACGGCGTCTTCGCGATGGAACTGGGCGGTCCCGAAGTGGGCCGCGGCTGCGGCGGGCGCGGGATCATCCACGGCTTCGAACTGATGGAAAAGCTCGGCTTTCACGACTGGGGCTTCGATTACGTCCTGCTCGATTTCCTCGGCGATGTGGTCTGCGGCGGCTTCGGCCTGCCGATCGCGCGCGACATGTGCCAGAAGGTCATCGTCGTCGGCAGCAACGACCTGCAATCGCTCTACGTCGCCAACAACGTCTGCAAGGCGGTCGAATACTTCCGCAAGATGGGCGGCAACGTCGGCGTCGCGGGCATGATCATCAACAAGGACGACGGCACCGGCGAAGCGCAGGCCTTTGCCAGCGCGGTCGGCATCCCGGTGCTGACCGCGATCCCCGCCAACGAGGATATCCGGCGCAAGTCCGCGAATTACCAGATCATCGGCATGCCCGGCGGCGAATGGGGCAGCCTGTTCGAAGAGCTGGCCGCCAACGTCGCCGGCGCCCCGCCGCAACAGCCGCGCCCGCTGGATCAGGATGGCTTGCTCGGCCTGTTCTCGCCGGAAGAGACCGGCGGCAACGTCCAGCTTATCCCCGCCACCCAAGCGGACATGCGCGGCGGCAGTTTCGAGCCGAAGCCCAGCCTCGAGGTCATCTATGACGAGGTCTGAGGCATGACCGATCTCGCCACCGATTTCGCGCGCGAGCCCGACCGGATCGACATCGAGCCGGCGGCCGAAGGCGGTGGCTGCCATGGCGGTGCCGATACGATGCGCGAGGCGGCGCGCAACGCTGGCAAGAGCGAAGTGCTCGACCGCTACGCCGCCGACTATCCCGTCGGCCCGCACGACCAGCCGCAAAGCATGTGCCCGGCCTTCGGCTCCCTGCGCGTCGGCCTGCGCATGCGGCGCACCGCCACGGTCCTGTCCGGCTCGGCCTGCTGCGTCTACGGCCTGACTTTCACCTCGCACTTCTACGGGGCACGGCGGACGGTGGGCTACGTGCCGTTCAATTCCGAAACGCTGGTGACCGGCAAGCTGTTCGAAGACATCAAGGAAGCTGTCGAAGACCTGGCCGATCCGGAACAGTACGACGCCATCGTCGTCACCAATCTCTGCGTGCCGACCGCGAGCGGCGTTCCGCTGCGCCTGCTGAAGAAGCAGATCAACGGGGTGCGGATCATCGGGATCGACGTGCCGGGCTTCGGCATACCGACCCATGCCGAGGCGAAGGACGTGCTCGCGGGCGCGATGCTGGCCTACGCCCGCGAAGAGGCCGAGCTTGGCCCGGTGGCAAGGCCGCACCAGCGGCCCGACCGCCCCACGGTGTCGCTGCTGGGTGAGATGTTCCCGGCGGATCCGGTCGGCATCGGGCACCTGCTGGCGCCGCTCGGGCTGGCGGCAGGTCCGGTCGTGCCGACCCGCGAATGGCGCGAGCTCTATTCGGCGCTCGATTGCGCGGCGGCGGCCGCGATCCACCCGTTCTATACCGCCAGCGTCCGCGAGTTCGAGGCCGCCGGTCGTCCGATCGTCGGTTCGGCCCCCGTCGGCGCGGAGGGAACCGCCGCCTGGCTCGACGCCATCGGCGCGGCCTGCGGCGTGGCGCAGGCGACCATCGATGCCGCGAAGGACAAGTTCGTCGCCGCGATTCGCGGGGCGCTTGCTGCCATGCCGGTGAAGGGGCGGATCACCGTGTCGGGTTACGAGGGGTCGGAACTGCTGGTCGCACGGCTGCTGATCGAAAGCGGCGCCGACGTGCCCTATGTCGGCACCGCCTGCCCCCGGACGCGCTGGTCCGACCCCGATCGCGAATGGCTCGAAGCGCGCGGCACCCGCGTCAACTATCGCGCGAGCCTGGAACAGGACATCGCCGCGGTCGAGGAATTCGGCCCCGATCTCGCCATCGGCACGACCCCGGTGGTGCAGCACGCCAAGCAGAAGGCGATCCCGGCGCTCTACTTCACCAATCTCATTTCCGCCCGCCCCCTGATGGGACCGGCCGGCGCGGGAAGCCTGGCGCAAGTGGTCAACGCCGCGCTGGCCAACAAGGATCGCATGTCGCGGATGAGCGAGTTCTTCGACGGCGTCGGCACCGGCCATGCCAGCGGCGTCTGGGAAGACACGCCGCAGGACCGGCCGCAGTTCAAGAAGAAGTACGCTGCGCTCAACGAAGCGGCCCGCAAGGCGGCGGAGGCGGTGGGAACTTGACGCTCGTCCTCGATCACGATCGGGCCGGGGGCTACTGGGGCGCGGTCTACGTCTTCACCGCGGTCAAGGGCCTGCAGGTGGTCATCGACGGCCCCGTCGGGTGCGAGAACCTGCCGGTCACCAGCGTCCTCCACTACACCGACGGACTGCCGCCGCACGAACTGCCCATCGTCGTCACCGGCCTTGGCGAGGAAGAGCTGGGCAAGACCGGCACAGAGGGTGCGATGAAGCGGGCCTGGCAGACGCTCGACCCCGATTTGCCCGCGGTCGTCGTCACCGGATCCATCGCCGAGATGATCGGCGGCGGCGTGACGCCCGAAGGCACCAACATCAAGCGTTTCCTGCCGCGCACCATCGACGAGGACCAGTGGCAGACCGCGGACCGCGCGCTGAGCTGGCTGTGGACCGAATTCGGCCCGAAAGCGGTGCCCGAGCGCAAGCCGGTGAAGGACGGCGAGAAGCCCAGGGTCAACATCATAGGCCCTGCCTACGGCATGTTCAACATGCCCAGCGACCTGGCCGAGATCCGCCGCCTGATCGAGGGGATCGGCGCCGAAGTGGGCATGGTCTTCCCCCTCGGCAGCCACCTCGCCGACGTGCGCCGGCTGGCCGATGCCCAGGCCAACGTGTGCCTTTACCGCGAATATGGCCGCCACTTGTGCGAACTGATGGAGCGGCCCTATTTCCAGGCCCCGGTCGGGCTGGACAGCACGACCAGGTTCCTGCGCGCGCTGGGCGCCGAACTTGGGCTGGACCCCGAACCGTTCATCACCCGCGAAAAACACACCACGATCAAGCCCTTGTGGGACTTGTGGCGATCGGTCACGCAGGATTTCTTCGGCACCGCCAGCTTCGGCATCGTCGCCAACGAGACGTATGCCCGCGGCATCCGCAAGTTCCTCGAAGAGGACATGGGCCTGCCCTGCAACTTCGCCTTCAGCCGATCGGCAGGGGTAAAGCCCGACAATGCCGCGGTGCGCGCCGCAATTCACGCGAACCCGCCGCTGGTGCTGTTCGGCAGCTACAACGAGCGGATGTACATGGCCGAATGCGCCGGGAGCGGCTTCGGTCCGCGCGGGGTCTACATTCCGGCCAGTTTCCCGGGCGCGGCGATCCGCCGCCACACCGGCACGCCGTTCATGGGTTATGCCGGGGCGACGTACCTCATCCAGGAAGTGTGTAACGCGCTGTTCGACGCGCTCTTCCACATCCTGCCGCTGGGAACGCAGCTCGACACCGTCGATCCGACGCCCGCGCGGCAGGACATGGACTGGGACGAGGATGCCAAGCTCAAGCTCGACCAGCTGGTCGAGGCGCAGCCGGTGCTGGTTCGCATATCCGCCGCCAAGCGCCTGCGCGACGCGGCCGAACGCGCCGCCCGCCGGGCCGGCGAAGACCGGGTCACGGCCGAACGGCTGGCCGACGCCCTGCTCGAGGGAGCCGGCGCATGACCCGCCCCTACCCCATCGCCCGATCGCCGGGCCAACCCATCCCCGCAGGCAGCGATGCCCTGCGCGGATACCGAAGGAGGCTTCGTTCGCCTCTCGCACACCAAGCAGAACTGGAGACCGGATTATGAATGATCCCGACGACCGTCTCGGCCTGAGGACATACCTCACGCCCGAGGAAGCGAAGGAATTCCACAAACTGTTCATGGGCAGCTTCATCGGTTTCACCGCGGTGGCCGTGGTCGCACACTTCCTCGTGTGGATGTGGAAGCCCTGGCTCTGAGCCGATAATTCCGTGCCGGGGCATCACGCGCCGCGGACACGGTCAACCTTGTAAAGGGAAACACGACCATGTGGAGAATGTGGCTAATTTTCGATCCGCGCAGGGCCCTCGTCGCCCTGTTCATCTTCCTCTTCGTCCTGGCGCTGGTGATCCACTTCATCTTGCTCAGCACGGACACCTTCAACTGGCTCGACGGCCCGAACTCGGCGCAGGGTCGCGCCGCGGCGGCCGCGGCGGCGCCGGCAGCGACCTGACGGCAGATCGTGCGAGAGGCGGCGGCCTCTGAACGTCGCCGCCTCCCGAGGTTCGAGTTGACCAACATCAGCCCGTCGCGCGTCGACGGGGGAGGATAGAGCTATGGCGCTCTTGAGTTTCGAGCGAAAGTATCGCGTGCGCGGCGGCACCCTGTTGGGGGGCGACCTCTTCGACTTCTGGGTGGGGCCGTTCTACGTCGGCTTCTTCGGCGTCGTCACGGCCATCTTCGCCTCGCTGGGAACCGCGCTCATCTTCTACGCCGCCTCGCAGGGGCCGACGTGGAATCCATGGCTCATATCCATCGCACCGCCAGACCTCAGTTACGGCCTCGGCCTCGCCCCGCTGAAAGAAGGCGGGTTCTGGCAGGTCATTACCGTCTGCGCGCTCGTATCCTTCTCGTCGTGGGCGCTGCGCGAGGTGGAGATCTGCCGCAAGCTGGGCATGGGATACCACGTCCCCGTCGCCTTCGGCTTCGCGATCTTCGCCTACTTCACGCTCGTCGTGATCCGGCCGGTTCTGCTCGGCGGATGGCACTTCGGCTTTCCCTACGGCATCTTCAGCCACTTGGACTGGGTGTCCAACACCGGCTACCAGTACCTCCACTTCCACTACAACCCGGCGCACATGCTGGCGGTGTCGTTCTTCTTCACCACGACGCTGGCGCTGGCCCTCCACGGGGCGCTGGTGCTTTCGGCCGTGAACCCGCCCAAGGGGCAGGACGTGAAGAGCCCGGAATACGAGGACACCTTCTTCCGCGACCTGATCGGCTATTCGATCGGCACGCTGGGCATTCACCGGCTCGGCCTGCTGCTCGCGCTCAACGCCGGGTTCTGGAGCGCGGTCTGCATCGTCATCAGCGGCCCGCTGTGGACCAAGGGCTGGCCCGAATGGTGGACCTGGTGGCTCAATCTTCCGATCTGGTCCTGAGGGGGAAACGACGATGGCTCGCTATCAGAACATCTTCACCCAGGTGCAACTGCGCACCGCCCCCGAAATGGGCGTGCCGCTACCCGTCGGCGACGATCCGCGGATTCGCGACACCACCTTCGTCCACCTGCTGGGCCGGATTGGCCAGGCGCAGATCGGCCCCGTCTACCTCGGCTGGACCGGCATCGCGTCGCTGATCTTCGGCTTCATCTGGTTCGAGATCGTCGGGCTCAACATGCTCGCCTCGGTCGGGTGGGACCCGATCCAGTTCGTCCGCCAGCTTCCCTGGCTCGCGCTCGAACCGCCGGGGCCGAAATACGGCTTCACGCCGTTCGTGCCGCTGGCCGACGGCGGCTGGTGGATCATCGCCGGCTTCTGCCTGACCACCTCGGTCCTGCTGTGGTGGGTCCGAACCTATCGCCGGGCCCGCGCGCTAGGCATGGGCACGCACGTCGCCTGGGCCTTCCTGTCGGCGATATGGCTGTTCCTCGTGCTCGGCTTCATCCGCCCCTTCTTCATGGGCAGCTGGGCGGAAAGCGTGCCCTTCGGCATCTTCCCGCACCTCGACTGGACCGCAGCTTTTTCGATCCGCTACGGCAACCTGTTCTACAACCCGTTCCACTGCCTCTCGATCGCGTTCCTCTACGGTTCGACCCTGCTCTTCGCGATGCACGGGGCGACGATCCTGGCGGTTGGCCGCTATGGCGGCGAGCGCGAGATCGAGCAGATCACCGATCGCGGCACCGCGTCGGAGCGTGCAGCACTGTTCTGGCGCTGGACCATGGGCTTCAACGCGACGATGGAATCGATCCACCGCTGGGCCTGGTGGTTCGCGGTTTTGACCACGCTGACCGGCGGCATCGGCATTTTGCTGACCGGCACGGTGGTCGACAACTGGTACCTGTGGGCGCAGCAGCACTACTATGCGCCTGCCTATCCTGACAGCGGGGTCGTCGATCCCGCAGGCCTTGGGAGTGTCGGACAATGAGGCGCCTGATCATTCTTGCAAGCGTTGCCGCCCTGCCCTTCACCCTGGCGGCCTGCGAACTCTCGCCCAAGGAAAGCTACCAGAACGGCTATCGCGGGACCGGGATGAACACGGTCATGGTCAAGGCGTCGGCCATCAAGGACGACGTGCCCGCCCCGCCCTACGATCCGCCCGGCACCGACGGCCCGCGCGCCGGCAGCATCTACCAGAACCTGAAGGTGCTGGGCGACGTGTCAGACGAGCAGTTCAACTACACGATGGCGGCGATCACCGCCTGGGTCGCACCCGCCGAAGGCTGCAACTACTGCCACAACCCGGCGAACATGGCGTCCGACGAGCTTTACACGAAGGTCGTCGCGCGCCGGATGATCCAGATGACGCGCGAACTCAACAGCGGCTGGACCGATCACGTCGGGCAAACGGGCGTCACCTGCTGGACCTGTCACCGCGGCCAGGCGGTTCCGACCGAGCACTGGACCCTGCCCGACGATCCCGCGCACAAGGGGATCGTGCGCAACAAGAACGGTCAGAACGATCCGGTCTCGAACTCGGCCTACTCTTCACTGCCGAACGCGGCCGTTGCGCAATACCTGCTCGGCGGAACCACGGCCAAGGCGGCGCGGGTGGTATCGAAGGATCGCTTCCCCAGCCCCGCCAACAAGACATCGACCATGGAGACCGAAAACACCTACGCGATGATGATGCACATCTCGCAGTCGCTGGGGGTCAACTGTACCTATTGCCACAACGCGCAGTCCTTCCAGAGCTGGGCGACGAGCAACCCGCCCCGCCAGACGGCGTGGTACGGCCTCGACATGGTTCGGGCGATCAACTTCGACTACATCTCTCCGCTCGCCAGCGTCTTCCCGGCGCATCGCAAGGGCGAGATGGGCGATCCGTTCAAGGCCAACTGCGCCACCTGCCACCGCGGCCAGAACAAGCCGCTGGGAGGGTACCAGATGGCCAAGGACTATCCGGCCCTGCTGCGCCCTGCGGCGGGCCCCGCGCCTGTCGGCATGACGCCCGACCCCAAGGCGGAGCAGAAGGCCGAGGCGGCCGCCAAGGCGGCTCTCGCGCAATAGCGCGCGGCTAGCGTGGACCGGTGGGGGACCGGTCCCGCTTTGCCTTGCCGCGCCGGGCAAGGTCGGCAAGATGCGCCGGAAACGATGCCGCCAGCGGCAGCGCCACCATCGTCCAGTGTGCGCCGACCAGAGCCGCGCGCGTTCCCAGGAGGATGAGCGCCGCCGGCAAGAGCGTGGTCACGACATCGGGCGCCTTCCAGCCGGCGCGAAGCAGAAGCAGCGCCTCGATCGCCAGCACCGCGAAGACGATGTCGACGGCATGGCCGCTGGCGAAAAGCTCGGCCATCATGAGGCGGTCAGCCGAAGGGCGGGTTGAGCTGGACGACCTGCCAGTTGAGCGCGCCCGCAACCGTCACCCAGGCGAGGTAGGGCACCAGCAGCAGGCCCGACAGCCTCGACAGGCGCCAGCAATAGACGATCAGCACCGCGATCGAGAGCCAGAGCACGATGAGCTCGTAAAACGCCCAGTCCGGTCGCTGCATGCGAAAGAACAGCAGGCTCCACAGGATGTTGAGGAACCCGTTCGCCGCAAACAGCCCGATGACCGTGTCCGACACCTGCACGTTCGGTGCCTTGCGCCAGGCGGTGACGCCGGCCATGGCGGCCAGCGCAAAGATGAGCGTCCACGCGATCGGGAATACCGGACGCGGCGGGGTCCAGTCCGGTTTCGCGAGATTTTCGTACCAGGGGCCGAGATCGGTGATCGAACCTCCGATGAACGCCACGCCCAGCGCCGCCAGCAGCGCGACGGCGATCGGCATGATCCAGCTCGATCTCATCGGGCGATGGGCCTCAGGTTCAGGAGGTGGGCCGTGTCCTTCAGGAAGATCCGCAGGTGCGCCATCGGCTTCGCCCGCACCAGCCGCTTGTTCATGTAGGCCTGCCACGTCAGTTGCTGCACATCGCGGTCGGCGCACATGTCGACGAACCGTTCGCGGCGCTTGTCGCTGGAATACCAGAAATACTGCATCATCCCCAGAACCCAGAAGACTCGCCCGTGTTCGCGCATGAACTGCTTGCGCGCAGAGCGAAGCGCGCTTGGGTCGGCGGTTGCGAGGAAACCGGCAGCGGCGCGGGCCGTGATCCGCCCGGCCGTCATGGCGTAATAAATGCCCTCCCCCGAAGCGGGGGCAACCACGCCCGCGGCATCGCCGGCGACGATCACGTCGCGCCCGTTATCCCATCGCTTCAGCGGCTTGAGCGGGATCGGCGCGCCTTCGCGGCGGACCGTCTCGCACTGGTTCAGCCCGAGATCACCGCGCATCGTCGCAACCGCGCCGCGCAGCGAAAATCCCTTGTTCGCGCTGCCGACGCCGACGCTGGCGGTTTCGCCGTGGGGAAAGACCCAGGCATAGAAATCGGGCGAGAGCTTGCCCTGGTAGAAGACGTCGCAGCGTTCGGCGTCGAAGGCCTCGGTGCTGCTTTCCGGCGATCGGATCACCTCGTGATAGGCAAAGACGCAAGGGTTGCGCCCGGCACCCGGGATTTCTGCGCGGGCGACCGCGGAACGCGCGCCGTCGGCCCCGATCACCAGCCGGGCGCGCACCTTGCGCACCTCGCCCCCGCGTTCGCCGCGATAAAGGACCAGCGCGCCTTCGCCGCCATCGCGCTCGATGCTCTCGAACGTCCCCTTGCGCCGCTCCGCACCCGACCGCGCCGCGCGATCGCGCAGCCATTCGTCGAATTCGTCACGGTCGACCATGCCGACAAAGCCGATCTCGCCGACCGGCATGTCGACCCGGCGATCGGACGGCGCGATCATCCGGGCCGCCTTGGCCCGCGCGACCAGCAAGTGGTCGGGGATCCCGAATTCCTCGAGCAGGCGCGGCGGCACCGCCCCGCCGCAGGGCTTGATCCGGCCGGCCCGGTCGAGCAGCAGCACCTTGTGCCCCGCCGCGGCCAGATCGTTGGCGGCTGTCGCGCCAGAGGGGCCGCCGCCGACAACGACGGCATCGTAGACCGCTTCGTTCATGATTCCATGATCCTCATCCGGGTCGGGTTCCGACCTGCCATCCTCAGCGACAGCCATGCCGCGGCAACAAAAAGCCCACCTTCCAGCGAGAAGATCAGTTCGAAGGCGGCGGCATCCTGGCCCAGCGCGCGACGGGACAGATCGACACCCAGCGCCCCGGCCAAGCCCCCAAGGCCGAAGGCGATCGCCTGCGCCGCGCCCCATACGCCCATGCGCACGCCCTCGCGGCTGCGCTCGCCCTGTCCGGCAAGCCCCATCATCGCGCCGATCGCGGCAACCGCGAACATTCCGTTGAAGAAGCCGAGGACGAAGACATTGGGGACCAGCGGCCAGCCGATGCCAGCCCGCGCCGCCAGCGCCAGCCCCACCAGCGCGAGCGCGGAACCGAGGCATCCGATCGCGGTCCAGCCGCGCAGGTCCACCGGCAGTCGCCCCGCAAAGGCGCTGCCGCCGATGCCCGAAACGATCATGCCGACCAGCACGCCGCCATGCTGGATCCCCGAAAGATGGGTCGACTGCCCCGGCGTCATCGCAAAGACCAGCCCGGCGAAAGGTTCGAGGATCAGGTCCTGCATCGAATAGGCGAGCATCGACACGAAGATGAAGATCGTGAAGCGCCGGGCCTGCGGTTCGGCCAGCATCTCGGACAGCGCGGCGCGCATGTCGGGAGCCTCGCCCCGCGCATGATCCGTCGCAGCGAACGCCCGCCGTTCGATCCGGAACAGGGCGAGCGCGGTGACGACAAGGGCGATGGCGACCAGCCCGGTGGCAACCAGGGCCAGCCGCCGCGGCGAAAACGGATCAAGCAAGGCTCCGGCGGTCCCGGCCGCCGCGACGATGCCGGCAACCATCATGATCCACGTGATCGCGGCGGCGGCAGCCCGGCGCGGCGGCGCGACCCCGGTGGCGAGAAGCGCGAGCAGCGACGTGCCCGCCGCGCCCACGCCGGCACCGATCATCGTGAAGCCGAGGATGGCGATGAGGATCGCGAACGGGCGGTCGCTGGCCGTCATGATCGTGACGTTCACCGCTATCAGCGCGCCGAGACCGAGGAGCGCCATTCCGAACAGGATCCACGGGCTGCGCTGCCGACCGCGGTCCGACCCCTGGCCCCATACGGGCCGCGACAGTTGCACCGCGTAATGCCACGCGACCAGCCCCGCCGGGATCGCCGCGGCAAGGCCGTATTCGACGACCATCAGGCGATTGAGCAGCGAGGTGCCGATCATGACGATCGCCCCGATCGACGCCTGCACCGACCCCAGCCGAATGATGTCGATCCAGCCGAAGCCGCCGCGCGCGCCGGCATTCATGCGAAATAGCCCCCGAGGCCGAATGCGGCGCACAACATGCCCAGCACGTAAAGCGTCACCCCGCGCGCGGCGTACCACGGCGCCTCTCGCGCAGGATTGGCGAGGAGTCGCGGCATCAGCGCAACCTGCGCCGCGACCAGACCGGTGACGATGATGGCCGCCAGCGCCATGCCCCAAGCCGCGAGGAGAAGGACGACGAAAGCCTGGCTGACCACCATCACCGCGCAGGCCAGACGCGCAGCCGCGCCGGTGCCGAGCACGACGGGCAGCGAACGCACCCCGCTGACGCTGTCGCCCGCCACCGCCTTGAAATCGTTGAGTGTCATGATCCCGTGCGCGCCGATGCTGTAAAGCACGAGCACCGCGAGAATGCGCCTGTCGGGAAGGCCGCCGGCCATGACCGCCGCGCCGGTGAACCAGGTCAGCCCCTCGTAAGTCAGCCCGACCACCGCCGGGCCGACCCAGCCGCTGGTCTTCAACCGCCATGGCGGCGCGCTGTAGGCCCAGGCGCAGATCAGCGCGAGCACGGTCGCCGCGAAAACCCATGTCCCCACCAGCCACGCAACCAGCAGGGAGATCAGCGTGCCGGCTATCGCGATGCGCAGGCCCCAGTTGCCCGCGATACGGCCCGAGGGAATGGGCCGTTCGGGCTGGTTGATGGCGTCGACATGGCGATCGTACCAGTCGTTCACCGCCTGGCTGGTACCGCAGACAAGCGGGCCGGTCAGGGCAATACCGGCGACGATGAACGGCCACCGTCCGCCCGCGGGCATGCCCGACGACACGACGCCGCACATGAAAGCCCACATCGGCGGGAACCAGGTGATCGGCTTCAGCAACTCCACCACATCGCGTAGCGAAGGGCGCTTCGTAAACGCGGCGGAAGCGGCGGAATTGGCCATCGTGCGAGGCTATGCCTGACACCTCTGGCCGTCAAATTGTTTTGACAGTGTCAGCGCGCCTAATCGTCCTCGCCTTGCAGATTGCCAAGGCTGTAGCGGTGAAGCTTGGAATAGAGGCTCTGCCGGCTGAGGCCGAGGATCTCGGCGGCGGAGGCGCGATTGTCTGAAGTGTAGGACAGCGCGGCCTCGATGCAGAGCCGTTCGATCAGGTCGGTACTTTCGCGCACGATGTCCTTCAGTGACATGCGTCCGACCAGTTCGGTCAGCTGCTCGACCGAGCGCGGCTTCTCCTGCACGATCGGCTGCAGGTCACGCAAGCGGCGGCCGATCTGGCGAATCACGAAACCGGTGTGCGGGCTGGGATCGCTCGTCCTCACCGCCGAAAGCTCGACCGGCTCGCCCGGCAGCATGTCGCCGGCCGCGATCACGGTGGCGACGTTGCGGGCCGATCCGTATTTCGCGAGCTGACCGTCGACGAGGTCGAGGTCGATGCCTGGGCGCCCGACGAATTCGTCGAGCGGGCGACCACGGATCTGCTCGACGCTGGCCGCACCGACGAGTTCCATGAAGGCGATGTTGGCAAGGACGATCGAGCGCGCCTCGTCGACGAGCACGAAGGCGTCGGGCATCGTCTCGATGATCTCGAGCGCGACCGCGTTCTCCGGCTTGTCGGGCAGCATGTCGGCGTCGAAGCGCAGCATCAGGAACTGCTCGCCCTGCTGCCGGAAGCCGGCCGCCTGGATCGAGACGTCGCCCAGCCCGTCGCGCAGATGGGTCTGCAGCGGCGCCACCGATCCTGCCGAAAGCGCGGACCCGAGATAGGCGATCAGCCCCTCACGGACTCCGCGATCGAACTGCGCGAGCAGCTTTGCGTTCTCGAGGCTTCCCGGCTGCGCGCCGAGCAATCGGTAGGCGGCGGAATTGGCCTCCTTGATGCGAAAACCGTCGGCGGCGGCGATGATCACCGGTTCGGACGACAGTTCGAAGAGCATGCGATAGCGCGCCTCGATCCGGCGCATCCGCATGTAGTCGCGTTCCAGCGATTGCTGCGCCTGCAGCAACCGCTGCTGGACCACCGCGGTATCGCGAAGATCGCGCCCGAAGGCGAAGTTGCGGCCTTCGCTGCCGCCGGGGACGACGACGTACTTGACCGGCACGTCGCCGCTTTCGAACGCATGGTTCACCTGCCGCCAGTGCTGCGTCTGGCGCTTGCGCGCACCGGCCAGCATCTCCATGACCTTGGGCCGGCTCTCGATCGTGACGGTGTCGACCCAGTCACGCCCGATCCAGTCGGCAAAGCCGGGAAAATCGTCGTCGTTGGCAGACGCGTCGAGGATCCGGCCGGTATCGCTCAGCACCAGCGTGATGTCGCCGGCGACCATCGCAATGCGGGTCATCGCCTCCAGATCGAGAGAGCCAAGCATTCCCGCAGCGTCGCCGAAGGATGCCTTGCCCTCGATGCTGTGCTTGCGAATGAGCAATTGCTCCTCCGGCGATCAGACTTGCCCAAGTGCCAGTCGGTTTTCCACCATCATCTGCTCGGCAAGAACGAGTGCCGAGTCCGCGTCGCGCGCAGTACCATCCGCACCGACAGCAGCTGCCAAAGCCCTGTCGCCGTTGATTGCCCTGCCCCCGACGATGATCCGGATCGCGGGATTGCGCGACACCGAACGGATGGCCGACACGAGGTCAGCGAGCACGCCGCTAGGGCAATCGTTGGTAACCGTCAATCCTACGAGATCGAAGGCGCGCCGCGCCACGATCGCGAGCAGATCCTTGGTCGTTGGTTCGAACGCGACTTCGCTTTCCCAGCCGGAGCGCGAGAAGATCTCGCCGATCATCAGTGCACCAAAGCTGTGCTGATCGCCGGGCATGGACGCGAAGAGAACCGTCGGCGGCGCTTCTACCGTTTGCAGGAAATTGGTCGAGCGCATGGCCAGGCTGCGCATCACTTCCTGCAGCCGCCACAAACCCATCGTCACCTCGACGAAATCGCAGCGGTCTTCTTCCCAGAGCTCGCCAAGCCGCCGCGCCGACTGTCCCAGCAGTTCGACGAAGATCCGCTCGACGCTGACGCCGCGCGCCAGGAAGTTCTCGATCTCGTCGAGGAGTTCGCCCGCATCGCGCTCGAGCGGCAGTATCGCGAAGCGTTCGATCTCGTCGGCGCGCAGATCGCCTGCGGGCACGTCGGGCTCCCTAAGCCGATAACCCGGCCAGGGATCGTGGCGATGGGCCATCAACAGCCGGGGGATGATATCGCCCTCGACCACTTTCGAAAGGCTTGCGCCCGAAAACGAGGAAAAGGGTCGCACCCTGCCCGAGGGAACGCTGCGGACCTTCAGCCCGGCGGCATTGAAAAGTGCCTTAGCCATCCAGCTCTCCCGATCTGGAAACGGCGCGGATCGCGTCAACCCCGTCAGCCCCCCCTTCGAGTCGTGACCGCCGGATTCGAGCAGGCTAGGCCCAACCTGACACTTTAGCAAATGCTACCGTGTCATATTTTCTTGTCGTCAAGCTGGATTGACACTTGTGATTGCGCAGGCGTAGTCTTTCCTTCTGTGGAGTGGAGGCGACGCTGGCAATGGGAACGGATGGGCATCATCCACCGGCCGGAAGACAAGCGACCGATTATCGATCGGGCGGCAATTTCGAGACCGCATTCGGGAACGGCAGCCAGGCGCTCTACACGGTGGAAGAGCGGCAGCGCCGCGACCGGTCGCCCTGGACCCTCGTGCAGGGGATCCTCGCTCCGCTTCAGTTTCTCGTCTTCCTCGTCAGCCTCGCCCTGGTGCTGCGCTGCCTCGCGACCGGCGAGGGCGCGATGGCGGCGGAGGTATCGATCGTCGTCAAGACGCTGGTCCTCTACACCATCATGATCACCGGCTCGATCTGGGAGAAGGACGTCTTCGGCCAATGGCTCTTTGCCCGGCCCTTCTTCTGGGAAGACGTCTTCTCGATGCTCGTCCTCGCCCTTCACAGCGCCTACCTCGTCATGCTGCTCGGCGGCTTCGGCTCGGTCGAACAGCGCATGGTCCTCGCCCTGGCGGCCTATGCCAGTTACGTCGTCAACGCCGGCCAGTTCCTCCTGAAGCTTCGCGCCGCGCGGCTCCAGGCAGCGGCGCAACCGGCGCTCAGGGCGTGAGCGGGGCGGCGATCATCCCGGCGGGCGGCGCTGATTGCGCGCCGATCCTGCGCGAACGCGGCCAGCGCGAAGTGTTCTGCGGGCTGACCGGCATCGTCTGGCTGCACCGCAAGATGCAGGATGCCTTCTTCCTCGTCGTCGGTTCGCGCACTTGCGCCCACCTTCTGCAGAGCGCGGCCGGCGTGATGATCTTTGCCGAACCCCGCTTTGCCACCGCCATCATCGAGGAACGCGATCTGGCCGGCATGGCCGATTGCCAGGAAGAGCTCGACCGGGTCGTCACCCGCCTGCTCGCCCGCCGGCCCGAGATTCGCACGCTGTTCCTCGTCGGCTCGTGCCCGTCCGAAGTCATCAAGCTCGACCTGGCCAAGGCCGCCCAGCGGCTGGGCCAGCGCTACACCCCGCAAGTCCGCATCCTCAACTATTCGGGCAGCGGCATCGAGACGACCTTCACCGAGGGCGAGGACGCCTGCCTTGCCGCGCTGGTGCCCGAAATGCCCGGCCTGCCCGCAGGCTCGGCGCCCGAACTTCTGATCGTCGGCACCCTTCCCGACATTGTCGAGGACCAGTTCCTGCGCCTCTTCGCCGAACTCGGCATCGGGCGCGTCGGCGTGCTTCCGGCGCGCAACGCCCGCGATCTGCCCGCTGTCGGCCCGGACACGCGCGTCCTGCTGGCCCAGCCGTTCCTCACCGAAACCTGCCGCGCGCTCGAAGATCGCGGTGCGCGCAGGCTCGACGCGCTGTTCCCGTTCGGCGCGGAGGGAACGACCGACTGGCTCCACGCCGCGGCCCAAGTCTTCGGGATCGACCCAATGCACTTCAACCGGGTCATCGCCCCGGGGCGGGAGCGGGCCAAGCGCGCCATCGAGCACAGCCGCGAGCGGCTCGCCGGGAAGCGCGTCACCTTCCTTCCCGATTCGCAGCTCGAAGTGCCGCTGGCCCGCTTTCTCAGCAACGAGCTGGGGATGGAGCCGGTCGAGGTCGGCACCCCCTACCTCAACCGCCGCATCAATGCGCGCGAACTTGCCCTGCTGCCCGCCGCCACGCGGCTGAGCGAGGGCCAGCACGTCGACCGCCAACTCGACCGCGTCCGCGCCGACCGGCCCGATCTCACCGTATGCGGGCTCGGCCTCGCCAATCCGCTGGAGGCCGAGGGGCTCGCCACCAAGTGGGCGATCGAACTCGTCTTCTCTCCCATCCACGGCTTCGAGCAGGCGGGCGACCTGGCCGAGCTGTTCGCCCGCCCGCTGCGGCGGCGCGACGTGCTGAGGGTATAGGCGATGCAACTGGCCGTCTGGACCTACGAAGGACCGCCCCACGTGGGCGCCATGCGGGTCGCGACGGCGATGGAGGGGATGCACTACGTCCTCCACGCACCGCAGGGCGACACGTATGCCGACCTGCTGTTCACGATGATCGAACGGCGCGGCAAGCGGCCGCCGGTCACCTACACCACGTTCCAGGCGCGCGACCTGGGCAAGGATACCGCACAGCTGTTCCAGGACGCCGCGCGCGACGCCGTCGCCCGCTTCGCGCCGCAGGCGCTGATGGTCGGGGCAAGCTGCACCGCCGAACTGATCCAGGACGATCCGGCCGGCCTTTCCGAAGCCATGGACCTGCCCTGCCCGGTCATCGCGCTGGAGCTGCCGAGCTACCAGCGCAAGGAGAACTGGGGCGCGGCGGAAAGCTTCTACCAGATCGTGCGCAAGCTGGCCGACCCGTCGGTCCGCCCGCGCGGTGCGGCACGCAGGCTGGCCAACATCCTCGGCCCGACCGCGCTCGGCTTTCGCCACCGCGACGATCTGGTCGAAGTGCGCAGGATCCTCGATGCCTTGGGCGTGGAGGTAAACGTCGTCGCCCCGCTCGGCGCGACGCCGGCGGACATCGCCCGCATCGGCGCCGCCGATTTCAACGTCGTGCTCTATCCCGAAACCGGGGCGGAAGCGGCCCGCTGGCTCGAACGCACCTTCGGCCAGAAGACGGTCCGCACCGTCCCGATCGGGGTCGGCGCCACGCGCGATTTCATCCGCGAGATCGCGGGAATCGCCGACGTCGACCCCGCCCGTGCGCTCGGCGACGAAACATCGCGGATGCCGTGGTGGAGCCGCTCGGTCGATTCGACCTACCTCACCGGCAAGCGGGTCTTCATCTTCGGCGACGCCACCCACGCCATCGCCGCGGCGCGCATCGCGGCAGAGGAACTGGGTTTCGAGGTCTGCGGCCTTGGCTGCTACAACCGCGAATTCGCACGCGAACTGCGCGAGGCGGCAAGGCGTCACGGCGTCGAGCCGCTGATCACCGACGATCACCTGGAGGTCGAGGAGGCGATCGCCGCCGCTTCGCCCGAACTGGTGCTCGGCACGCAGATGGAACGGCACATCGCCAAGCGTCTGGGCCTGCCCTGCGCAGTGATATCCTCGCCGGTCCACGTTCAGGATTTTCCCGCCCGCCATTCGCCCCAGATGGGTTTCGAGGGCGCCAACGTGATCTTCGACAGCTGGGTCCAACCGCTGGTCATGGGGCTGGAAGAACACCTCCTCACCATGTTCCGCGAGGATTTCGAGTTTTCGGACGCGGCGGGCGCATCGCATCTCCACGTGCAGCCCGCCCGTCCGGAGCCATCACGGGCCGATCCCGTAGACGCTGCGGGCACCGCATGGACCGACGAGGCGGAGCGCGAACTGAAGAAAATCCCCTTCTTCGTGCGCGGCAAGGCGCGTCGCAACACCGAACTCTTCGCCGCCGAACGCGGGCTCGCCCCGATCGATCTCGCCACGCTCTACGATGCGAAGGCGCACTATGCCCGGTAGCTTCACCCCGCCGGTGCGCGTCGTCATCGTGACGCTCGATCACCACCTAAAGGGCGCGGTCGAACGCGCCGACGCCGAACTGTCGCGCGAAAACATCCACCTCACCCTCCACGCCGCCGCCGACTGGGACCGCCATCCCGCAACGCTGGAGCAGGCGAAGGACGCGGTCGCGAAGGCGGACATCGTCATCGCCTCGATGCTTTTCCTCGACGATCACGTCCGGGCGATCATGCCCGCGCTGATGGCGCGGCGCGAGGACTGCGACGCGATGCTGGGCCTGATGTCGGCGGGAGAGATCGTCAAGCTCACCCGGTTGGGCAGCTACCGCATGGACGCGCCCGCGCGCGGGCCGCTGGCGCTGCTGAAGCGGCTGCGCGGCTCGAAGACGCAGGGCGCGAGTTCCGGCGCGGGCCAGATGAAGATGCTGCGCCGCCTGCCCAAGATCCTGCGCTTCGTGCCCGGCACCGCGCAGGACGTGCGCGCCTATTTCCTCACCCTGCAATACTGGCTCGCGGGGTCGGAGGCGAACGTCATCGCCATGACCCGCGGGCTGGTCGACCGCTATGCCGCGGGCGAACGGCTGACCCGCCGCGGGATCACCCCGGCCCATCCGCCGATCGAATATCCCGACGTCGGCGTCTATCATCCGCGCTCGGACCAGAAGATCTCCGAGAGCCTGCGCCTCCTGCAGCGCAAGCCCGGCCCCGACGGCACCGTCGGCCTGCTGCTGCTGCGCTCCTATCTCCTCGGCAACGATACCGGCCACTACGACGGGGTCATCGCGGCGATGGAGGCGGCGGGGCTCAAGGTCGTGCCCGCCTTCGCCTGCGGGCTCGATACGCGTCCCGCGATCGCGAAGTTCTTCACCCACAACGGCAAGCCGACGGTCGACGCGGTGGTCAACTGCACCGGCTTCTCGCTCGTCGGCGGACCGGCCTATTCGGATACCGAGGCCGCGGTCGAGACGCTTTGCGGGCTGGATGTGCCCTACATCGCCGCCCACGCGCTGGAGTTCCAGACGCTGGAGGACTGGCGCGAACGGCGGCAGGGGCTGCTGCCGCTCGAAACCACGATGATGGTCGCCCTGCCCGAACTCGACGGCGCGATCTGTCCGTCGGTCTTCGGCGGGCGCAGCGACAGCGGCGGGGGCCGCGTTCGCGCCATGACGTGCGATACCGAACGCTCTGCGGCGCTGGCGGCCAAGGTCGTCGGCCTGATCAGGATGCGCCGGACACCGCGAGCCGATCGCCGGATTGCCGTCACCCTGTTCAACTTTCCGCCCAATTCGGGCGCGACGGGCACCGCCGCACACCTCGCGGTGTGGGAATCGCTGCACGCCACGCTGAACCGGCTTTGCGCCGAGGGCTATGACGTCACCGTCCCCGCCACGGTCGACGACCTGCGCGATGCGGTGCTGGCGGGCAATGCCGAACGCTTCGGCGCCGATGCCAATGTCGCCGCCCGCATCCCGGCCGACGACCATGTCCTGCGCGAACCGCACCTCGCCCGGATCGAGGCGCAGTGGGGCCCCGCGCCCGGCCGGATCCAGAGCGATGGCGCGACGATCCACGTCTACGGCGCGCACTTCGGCAACGTCTTCGTCGGCGTGCAACCGGCCTTCGGCTACGAAGGCGACCCGATGCGGCTGCTGTTCGAAGGCGATTTCGCCCCGACCCATGCCTTTGCCGCCTACTATCGCTGGATCCGCGAGGATTTCGGCGCCCACGCGGTGCTGCACTTCGGCACGCACGGCGCGCTCGAATTCATGCCCGGCAAGCAGACCGGGCTGTCGGGCGACTGCTGGCCCGAACGCCTGCTCGGCGCCTTGCCCAATTTCTACCTCTACGCCTCCAACAATCCGTCGGAGGGCCTTCTTGCCAAGCGCCGCTCCGGCGCGACGCTGGTCAGCTACCTCACCCCGCCGCTTGCCCAGGCCGGGCTCTACAAGGGCTTCGTCGACCTCAAGGCCAATGTCGAGCGCTGGCGCATGGCGACGGGCGCGGAGGAGCGCGAGATCCTGGCCTCGATCATCGCCGAGGAATGCGAGCTTCTCGACATCGAGCAGGGCGACATCGGCGATCTTTCCGCGCGGCTCTACGAGCTTGAGCGCACGCTGATCCCGCACGGCCTGCACGTCCTGGGCAGTCCGCCGCAGGGCGACGCGCGCGCCGAGCTTCTCGATGCGATGGTGGCCGCCGATGCCGATGCCGATCGCGGCGAGCTGTCCGCGGCGCTGGACGCCTGCGATGAAATCGGGGCCGTGCTCCATGCCCTCGACGGCGGGTACGTGCGGCCTGCACCGGGCGGCGACATCCTCGCCAATCCGGCGGTGCTGCCGACCGGGCGCAACATCCACGGCTTCGACCCGTTCCGCATGCCGGCGCGCTTCGCCTGCGAACAGGGGCGGTTGCAGGCCGAAGGCCTGATCGCCCGCCACGTTGCCGGGGGCGGCGCGTTTCCCGAAAGCCTCGCCATGGTGCTGTGGGGCACCGACAACATGAAGAGCGAAGGCGTGCAGATCGCGCAGGCGATGACCCTGATCGGCGCCCGCCCGCGCATCGACGGCTATGGCCGTCTTGCCGGGGCGGAACTGATCCCGCTCGACGAACTGGGCCGTCCGCGCATCGACGTGGTTATGACGCTGTCCGGCATCTTCCGCGATCTCCTGCCACTGCAGAGCCGGATGCTGGCCGAAGCCGCGCTGCTGGCGGCGCAGGCGGACGAACCGCTCGCGATGAACTTCGTGCGCAAGCACAGCCTCGCGCATCAGCTGACCCACGGCTGCGATCTCGAGACGGCGGCGCTGCGCGTGTTTTCCAATGCCGAGGGTGCCTATGGCGCCAACGTCAACCTGCTGATCGAGGGCGGCGTCTGGGCCGATCCGGACGAGCTGGCCAATGCCTTCGAAACGCACAAGGGCTTCGCCTATGGCGTCAGGGGAGAGCCGGTACAGCAACGCGACCTGCTGCGCAGCGCGCTGGCGGATGTCGAATTCACCTACCAGAACCTCGAAAGCGTCGAGGTCGGCATCACCGATCTCGACCAGTACGTCGATGGCCTCGGCGGGGTCAGCCGCTCGGTCGCAAGGGCGCGGGGCAAGGAGACGCCGGTCTATATCCTCGACGCGACGCAAGGGGCCGCCAAGGTTCGCACCCTGGCGGAACAGATCGACCTCGAATCGCGCACCCGCACGCTCAATCCCAAGTGGTTCGAGGGCATGCTGAAGCACGGCTACGAAGGCGTGCGCCACATCGAGGGTCACGTCACCAACACCGTCGGCTGGTCGGCCACCACCGGGCAAGTCGCGCCGTGGGTCTACCAGAAGATCAGCGAGACCTTCGTGCTCGACCAGGCGATGCGGGCACGGCTCGCCGACCTCAATCCGAAAAGCTCTGCCCGCGTCGCCAACCGGCTGCTCGAGGCCTGCGAGCGGCGGCTGTGGGAGCCCGACGACGAAACGCTCGAAGCGCTGCGAATGGCCAGCGACGAACTGGAAGACCGCCTCGAGGGCGTGTTCCCGGCGGAATGAAGGACAAGCGATGAACCTGATCGAATCCAGAGTGAAGTTCCTGCCCCCCGACGGCGAGGGTTCGGTGCAGGTCAGGCTCGACCCACAGGACGCGATCAAGGGCGCCAAGGTCTTCGCCGTCTATGGCAAGGGCGGGATCGGCAAGTCGACGACTTCGTCCAACCTTTCCGCCGCCTTCTCCAAGCTGGGCCACCGGGTGCTGCAGATCGGCTGCGACCCCAAGCACGATTCGACCTTCACGCTCACCAAGAAGCTGATGCCGACCGTGATCGACGTGCTCGAGACGGTCGAGTTCCATGCCGAGGAACTGCGGCCCGAGGACTACATGTTCGAAGGCTACAACGGGGTCATGTGCGTCGAGGCGGGCGGCCCACCGGCGGGCACCGGCTGCGGCGGATATGTCGTGGGCCAGACGGTCAAGCTCCTGAAGCAGCACCACTTGCTGGAGGATACCGACGTCGTCATCTTCGACGTGCTCGGCGATGTCGTGTGCGGCGGGTTCGCGGCGCCGTTGCAGCATGCCGAACGCGCGCTGGTCGTCGCCGCCAACGACTTCGACAGCATCTTCGCCATGAACCGCATTGTCGCCGCGATCGGGGCAAAGGCGAAGAACTACGACGTGCGCCTTGCCGGCGTCATCGCCAACCGCTCCGCCGCGACCGACGAGATCGACCGTTTTTCCGACGCGATCGGCATGAAGCGGCTGGCGCATTTCAGGGATCTCGACGCGATCCGTCGCAGCCGGCTCAAGAAGTGCACGCTGTTCGAGATGGACGATACGCCCGAGGTCCTCGCCGCGCAGGAGGAATACCTGCGCCTTGCCCGCATGCTCTGGGCCGGGGTCGACCCGGTCGAGGCCAGGCCGATGAAGGACCGCGACATTTTCGATTTCCTGGGGTTCGAATGATGGCAACGCAGGCACCCACCCGATACGATCTCCAGCGCGAGAAGCTGGCAGACTATTTCGACGGCACCGCGCGCAAGGCGTGGATCGACCTGACCTCCGACGTGAAGGTCAGCGGCATCCGCGCCACCGTCCGAGCTGGGCGCGAACGGATGCGGGCGCAGCTGCTCGGCTGGCTCCCCGCGGACCTGCGCCGCCGGCGCGTGCTCGATGCGGGGTGCGGCACCGGCGCGCTCAGCATCGATGCCGCCTGCCTCGGCGCCGAAGTCGTCGCGGTCGACATTGCCGGCGGGCTCGTCGACATCGCCCGCAACCGTGCGCCGCGCTTTCTCGGCCATGGCCGGATCGACTGGCACGTGGGCGACATGCTCGATCCCGATCTGGGCACGTTCGATCACGTCGTCGCGATGGACTCGCTGATCCACTATCGGCCCGACGATCTCGTCGCCACGCTGGCGGCATTGACCGGCCGGGCGCGCGAAACGGTGATCTTCACCTTCGCCCCGCACACGCCGCTGCTCGGCGCCATGCACAGCGCGGGCAAGCTGTTTCCGCGCGGCAACCGTTCCCCCGCCATCGTCCCGGTGAACGAGGACCGCCTGCGCCGTCGCCTCGCCGATCTCGACGGATGGAAGGTCGCGAGAACCGGCCGGATCGCCAGCGGGTTCTACACCTCCCAGGCCATGGAACTGGTACGCGCCTGATGCGCCCCGCCGCCCGCCTTGCGCCGAACTGGAGCCGGGTCGCCACGACCTGGCTGCCGTTCGCCGACGCGGCGAGCGACGGGCTGCCGCTGGCAAGGCTGCTGCGGCTGGCGCTGTTCCAGGTAAGCGTCGGGATGACGATGGTGCTGCTTAACGGCACGCTCAACCGGGTGATGATCGTCGAACTCGGCACACCGGCCTGGCTGGTCGCATCGCTGATCGCCCTGCCCCTGCTGTTCGCCCCGTTCCGCGCGCTGATCGGCCATCGTTCCGACACCCACCGTTCGGTGCTGGGCTGGCGGCGGGTGCCCTACATCTGGTTCGGCACGCTGATGCAGTTCGGCGGGCTGGCGATCATGCCCTTCGCGCTGCTGCTGCTGGGCCGCGAGGAGGATTTCGCGATCGGGCTGGGGGCGAGCGCGCTGGCCTTCATCCTGGCAGGCGCCGGGATGCACACCACGCAGACGGCGGGCCTCGCGCTCGCCACCGATCTCGCGCCGGAGGACAAGCGGCCGCGCGCGGTCGCCCTGCTCTACGTCATGCTGCTGGCCGGGATGATGCTGTCGGCGCTGCTGATCAGTTCGCTGCTGATCGATTTCACGCCGACGCGGCTGGTGCAGGTGATCCAGGGGGCGGCGGTGCTGACCGTGGTGCTCAACATCATCGCCCTGTGGAAGCAGGAGGCGCGCAACGCTGCGGTCGCCGCGCACGACACGCCGCGCCCACCGTTCGCGCAAGTCTGGCAGCAATTCACGGCAGAGCCGGAAACGCGCCGCCTGCTGACCGCCATCGGCCTCGGCGCTGCCGCGTTTGCCATGCAGGACGCGCTGCTCGAACCCTATGGCGGCGAAGTGCTCGGCCTTTCGGTCGGCGCAACGACCGGGCTGACCGGTGCCTGGGCTTTCGGCACCCTGCTCGGCTTTGCGATGACGGCGAAGCGGCTGGAGCAGGGAACGGAGCCGCTGCGGCTGGCGGGTTTCGGCGTCGCCATCGGCGTCGCGGCCTTCATGCTGGTGATCTTCGCCGCGCCGCTTGCGCTGCCGGCGCTGCTGCTGTGCGGAGCCATCGCGATCGGCTTCGGCGGCGGGCTGTTTTCGGTCGGCACGCTGGTCGCGGCCATGCGGCTCGCCCGCGATGGCACGAGCGGCATCGCGCTGGGCGCATGGGGCGCAGTGCAGGCGAGCGCGGCCGGGCTTGCCATCGCGACCGGCGGCATCCTGCGCGACATCATCTCGCGCTACGCCGTCGCCGACGGACTGGGCGCGACCGTCGCGGTTCGCGCCACCGGTTACACCAGCGTCTATCTCCTCGAGATCGTCCTCCTGCTGGCCACACTGGTCGTGGTTGGTCCCCTCGTCGGTCGCAAGCTGCACACACTGCCAAGAAACGAACTGCCAAGTCCAGGCCAGGCCCGCTTCGGGCTGACCGAATTTCCAACCTGACCCTGCGGGAAAGGAAAGTGCCATGAGCGGAAATATCGTGGGATTCATCGATGTCGCGGAGCTTGCGCTCTACGCCTTTACCCTGTTTTTCTTCGCACTCGTCTTCTGGCTGCGACGCGAGGACCGGCGCGAAGGCTATCCGCTCGAGGACGAACTGACCGGCGCCATCGAGAGCGCCGGCGGACCGCTGCACACCGCCGCGACCAAGTCGTTCCGGCTGCCCTTCGGCAAGGGCACCGTTACGGCCCCGACACAGGGCCGCGAGCCGGTGAACATCGCCGCGCGCCGGACCGAGAACTTCGGCGGGGCGCCCTACAGCCCGACCGGGAATCCGCTGGCCGATGGCATTGGCCCTGCCGCCTTTGCCGACCGCGCCAAGTGGCCCGACATCGACGCCCACGGCAAGCCGCGCATCGTGCCGATCTCGACCGATGCCGCGATCACGGTCGCGCCTGCCAGCATCGATCCGCGCGGGCTCAAGGTGATCGGCGCCGACGGCAAGGTGGCCGGCACGGTCAGCGACCTATGGGTCGACCGGGCGGAACACATGATCCGCTACCTCGCCATCGAAACGGGCAGCGGCGCAGTGCTGGCGCCGATGGCGATGGCGCTGGTGCGCCGCGACCATGTCTCGATCGACGCGATCAACGCCGCCGACTTTGCCGGGGCACCGCGCCCGGCCGCCGCCGCCGAAATCACCCGGTACGAGGAAGAGCGCGTCGTCGCCTATTACGGCGGAGGCTACCTCTACGCCAATGCCGACAGGCAGGAGCCGTGGCTGTGATACCCACCGAATACGAGCATGAGCCGATCCGCGGCCTGCCCGGCGATCTGCCACCGGGGGAAAGCATCCTGTGGCAGGGCTCGCCCGACCGGCGCGTCTTTGCCCGCAGCGCGCTCCACGCCCGCTGGATCGGTGTCTATTTTGCCCTGATCGCCGCCATGGCGCTGATCGGGGGCAGCCTCGGCGGAATGCTCGCCGCGATCGCCTCCGCCGCGGCGGTCATCGGGCTCCTCGTGCTGTTCGCGGCGATGGTGGCGCGCACCACCGTCTACACGATCACCAACCGCCGCGTGGTCCTGCGGATCGGGGTGGCGCTGAACAAGTGCGTCAATCTTCCCCTCGCCACGATCGGCTCGGCCCAGTTGCGCGACCAGGGCGGCGGTTTTGGCGACATCGTTCTGGTGCCCTGCGTCGCACACGGCCTCGGCTATGCCATGCTTTGGCCCCATGCCCGCCCGCTGCGCCTGTCGCGGCCGCAGCCGATGCTGCGGGCGATTCCCCAAGCGGAGCGGGTGGCGGATCTCCTGGCGCAGGCATGCGCCGCGGTCACGCCCGTGATGCGGAGCGATGTGCCCGTCATGGAGCCGCTGACAGTTCCGGTGCGGGAGATCGCCGCATGAGCCACGCGCACGACCATGCCAACACCGTCCCCGGCGCGGCCCTGGTGGCCGCCGCCGCGCTGGTCGGGTTCGCGCTCGCCATGACGGCGACGGTCAAGCTGGGCTGGCTCGATCGCGAGGCCGTTCCCGCCGTGGCGCGCGCGCAGGCCGATGTCGCGCCGGTCGCGACCCGCACCCTCCGCTTTTCGGACCGCGCCGACGGGTCGGTGCTGATCACCGATGCCGCAACCGGCGCCGTCGTTTCCACCGTTCCTCCCGGCGGCGAGCAGGGCGGTTTCATCCGCGGCGTGCTGCGCGGCCTCGCGCGGGAGCGCCACATGAACGGGGTCGGCCAAGTGCCGCCGTTCCGCCTGACCATGTGGCAGGACGGATCGCTGACACTGATCGACGAAGGCACCGGCCGCTCGGTCGAGCTAGGCGGCTTCGGATCCGACAACCGCGCCGCCTTTGCCGCGCTCCTGCCGGGGCGAAGCGGGTCATGACCGTGCGCCGCTTCGACATTCCCTGCCGCGTCTGCATCGAACAGAGCGAGGCGCATTTCCACGCCCATGTCGAGCTGGACGGCAACCTAGCGATCCATCCGGGCGACAGCGTGCGCGTTCATGGCGCGCCGATGCACGTCGCCTTCGGCCAGAGCGTCGTTTTCGAACGGATCGCCACGGTGACCCGCGCTGGCCCCCTGCTCCGCGCCTGGACCAAGATAGCCGCCTATCTCGACCTGTCCGAACTCTATGAAGTCAGCTTCAGCTCCGGGAGCCTGAAATGAACGCGCACACCCCGATCCCCGCCCATGCCGACGGCGGCGTCGCCCCCCGGCCCGACACGATGGCGATGGCCACGCACGAAACGGTCCTGAGCCCGCGCTTCTACACCACAGACTTCAAGGCGCTGGACAAGATCGACGTCTCGCTAGTGCGCGGCGAATGGGACGCGCTGATCGACGAGATGATCGAGGACCGCAACAAGCGCCACTTCCGCCGCGACGGCAGCTTCGACGGAGTGATCGAGAGCCTGGATCCGGAACTGCGCGCCGAGTTCATCGACTTCCTCGTCAGCTCGCTCACCGCCGAGTTCTCCGGCTGCATCCTTTATGCAGAGATTGCCAAGCGCACCAGCAACCCCGACGTGAAGCAATTGTTCAAGCTGCTCGCCCGCGACGAAAGCCGCCATGCCGGTTTCATCAACGAAACGCTGAAGGATGCCGGGATCGGCATCGACCTGGGCTTCCTGACGCGGACGAAGAAGTACACCTATTTCAAGCCGAAGTTCATCTGGTACGCGGTCTACCTGTCCGAAAAGATCGGATATGCCCGCTACATCTCGATCTTCCGGCATCTCGCCCGTCATCCCGACCAGCGCTTCCACCCGATCTTCCAGTGGTTCGAGGAATGGTGCAACGACGAGTTCCGCCACGGCGAGGCCTTCGCCCTGTTGATGCGCGCCGATCCCAAGCTGCTGAAGGGGCACAACAAGCTCTGGATCCGCTTCTTCCTGCTTTCGGTCTATGCGACGATGTACGTGCGCGACCATGGCCGGCTGGTCTTCCACAAGGCCTTGGGCGTCGATCCCACCGAATATGACTATCAGGTCTTCTCGATCTGCAACCAGATCAGCCGGCAGATCTTCCCGGTCGAGCTGGATATCGACGATCCCTTTTTCCGCAAGGGGATGGACCGCCTGCTGGCCGCGACCCGGCGGATCGACGAAGGCCGGGCGCGTGGCGGCATCGCCGGTGCGCTGATGCGCGTGGCCGGCATGGCAGGCGCGGGCGTCAGCTTCGCGCGGCTCTACCTGCACCGCACCCGTCGCAACGAGCTGCCCGAAACGATTAGGCTCCAGCCCGCATGGTAAGCTGGTCGGGCCATGTCCTGCCGGTGGTCGCGACCATCGCGATGTGGTTCCTGGCCACGGGCCTCATCGCGTGGCTCGACCATTGCGAGCGTGCGACCTTCCCGCGCAGCCTCGTGCTGGCGGGAGCGGGCGGAGTGGCGGGACTGGTCATCGTCGCCTGGTCGATGCAGTCGGCGACGATCGGCGGGGTCTACTGGGCCTTTGCGGGCGCGATCCTGATCTGGGCCTGGCACGAAATCGGTTTCCTGACCGGTGCGATAACCGGGCCCCGGCGCGAAGCGTGCCCCGAGGGCGCGGGCGGGTGGGAGCGTTTCTCACACGCCAGCGCGGCGATGGCCTGGCACGAGATCGCCCTGGCGCTGACCGCGCTCCTGCTGCTGTCGCTGACATGGAACGCGCCCAATCAAGTGGCCGCGATGGTCTTTCTGCTGCTTACCGTCCTGCGCCTCAGCACCAAGCTGGCGATCTTTGCCGGTGTGCCGAACATGAGCACCGACATGCTGCCGCCGCACCTCGGTTACCTGAAGTCCTATTTCGGCCCGCCGCGCTTCACCGCCATGTTGGCGGGCGGCATCGCCTTCAGCATCGCGCTGGCGGCGTGGATCGGCATCACCGCGATGGGCGCGCCTGCGGGCAGCGCCGATGCGGCGGGCGCCAGCCTGCTGTTCGCGCTCGCCGCGCTGGGCGCGCTCGAGCATATTTTTCTGGCCCTGCCGCTGCGCGACGGGGCACTCTGGGGATGGGCCTTGCCGGACCGTCGCCGCAACCTGCCGGAATCGTGAAGGGCCGGGATCACAAGGGAAGGAAACCGAGGATGGACTTCGAAGCCTATTTCAGGGGCGAGCTGGAAGCGGTCCGCAACGAGGGTCGCTACCGCGTCTTCACCGAGATCGAACGCCATCGCGGCCGGTTTCCGCAGGCGACCCGCTATGTCGGGGGGGAGACGACCGACGTCACCGTCTGGTGCTCCAACGACTATCTCGGCATGGGCCAGCACCCGGTGGTCATCGATGCGATGCACCGCGTGCTCGACGAATGCGGCGCGGGCGCGGGCGGAACGCGCAATATCTCGGGCACGAACCATCACCACGTTCTGCTGGAACGCGAATTGGCCGATCTTCACGGCAAGGACGCCGCGCTGCTCTTCACCAGCGGCTACGTCTCCAACTGGGCGGGCCTTGGCACGCTGTGCGCGCGCATCCCGGGCTGCGTCGTCTTCTCCGACGCGCTCAACCACGCCTCGATGATCGAAGGCATCCGCTACAGCCGCGCACCCTACAAGATCTGGTCGCACAACGATGTCGAGGATCTCGACCGCAAGCTGGGCGACTTCGGCCCCGACGTGCCCAAGCTGGTCGCTTTCGAGAGCGTCTATTCGATGGACGGCGACATCGCGCCCATCGCCGAGATCCTCGACGTCTGCGAAAAGCACGGGGCGATGAGCTATATCGACGAAGTGCACGCCGTCGGCCTCTATGGCCCGCGCGGCGGGGGCGTGGCCGAACGCGAAGGGCTGATGGATCGAATCACCGTGATCGAAGGAACGCTGGGCAAGGCCTTCGGCGTGATGGGCGGCTATATCGCGGCGTCGGCCGACCTGGTCGATTTCGTTCGCACTTTCGCCAGCGGATTCATCTTTTCCACCGCCCTGCCGCCGGCCGTGGCCGCAGGCGCCTGCGCCAGCATCAGGCACCTGAAGACCAGCGAGCGCGAACGCGAACTGCAACGCGACCGGGTGGCCACCGTTCGCCGCAGGTTGGACGGGCTGGGCATTCCGCATTTGCCCAATCCCAGTCACATCATCCCGGTGATGGTTGGCGATGCCAAGAAGTGCAAGATGATCAGCGACTGGCTGATGGACAACCACGGCATCTACGTCCAGCCGATCAACTACCCCACCGTTCCGCGCGGCACGGAACGGCTGCGGATCACGCCGTCGCCGGTGCACACCGACGGCGATATCGACCGGCTGATCGAGGCGCTGAGCGACATCTGGTCGCAGTGCGAATTGGCGAGAGGGGCCATCGCCGCCTGAAAAGCTTTGCTTACGAAAAAGGGGCGCGGATCAATCGGTCCGCGCCCCTTTTCCTATGTCGTGCTGGGATGACCTAGCTGCCGCCGGTTTCCAAGTAGGCAATCACGTCGGCACGGTCCTGACCCTTCGACAGGCCGGCGAAGGACATCTTCGTTCCCGGGATCACCCGCTGCGGCTTTTCCAGGTACTGATACAGCTTTTCCTTGGTCCAAGTGATGCCGCTGTTCTTGTTCGCCTCGCTGTAGCTGTAGCCTTCGACGGTGCCGGCCGCGCGTCCGACAACGCCGGCCAGAGAGGGCCCGACGCGGTTCACGCCGGGCTCAAGCACGTGGCAGGTCTTGCACTGGAGGAAAACCTGCTCGCCATGCGCGGCGTCGGGCGTCATGGAGGCCAGCGTGGTGCCGTCCAGCGTTTCGGTGTTATCTGCAGCGACCGCAGCCGCGCTCGTTTCGGCCGCGGGTGCGGCGGCGGGTTCCGCAGCCGCAGTCTCGGTCTCGGCTGTCGGTTCGCCGCCTCCACCGCAAGCGGCCAGTAATGCAAATGACGCAACCAATCCTGCCTTAGCCACTGTGCTCGTCATAGATCATCCTTTCCCTCGACCCACCGGACAGGCCCGTTTCGCAGCCGAACAGACCCATTTCCGTGGCATCAACACCCGAACGGCCGAAAGGTTCATACGGGCCGACAGGCTCACGCATTTTAACGCCGATTCGAGCGTATGCACAATTCGTAACGCACCTGTCCCTTGAACATATCCTCCGTATTCGCTGCGGCCTTCGGCGTCAGTCCGTTCGCGCGGTGAGGTCGGGCCAGAAGACGTCGGCGCCTGCGGCCAGGACCTTGCCTCCGATAGCCCCGGCCCAGAAGGAGTCGCCGCCGAATTCGCTGCGCCACGACCAAAGCCGACGGGTCAGCGGGTGGAGCGGATATTCCTCGGTGAAGCCGATCGCGCCGTGCGCCTGGTGAGCGATGGCGGTGCCGGTGCCGACCGCCTGGTTTGCGCGAAGCTTGGCCACGGCGATCTCGAATCTGCCGTCTCCCCGGTCCAGCGCCTGCGCCGCGCCGATCGCCGCGCAATTGGCCGCCGCCGCCTCGCACGCGAAGGTCGCGAGGTTCTGCTGCATGGCCTGGAACTTGGCCAAGGGACGTCCGAACTGCTTGCGATCGTTCGCATAGGCCACGGCCTGGGCCAGCGCGGCATCGAGCGCGCCGGCGATCTGCGCGGTGCGGGCGAATGCGCCCAGGGCGAAGACATCGGTCGCGGCCCTTTCGGCCCGACCGCCGGTGAGCATCCAGATGCCGCGGCCCTCGCCGCTCACGGTCTTGCGGGCGCTATGCTCGGCCCCGTCGCCTGCGACGACGATCGCGCCGCCCTCGAACGGAGCGACGACGTAGTCCGCGCCATCACCGGCGCAGACGCCCGTGATCGTGCCGGTGAAGCCGTCACTGTCCAGCGTGCCATCGGCGGACGCGGCCATGGTGCCGCGTCCCTCGAAGCCGAGCGGCGAAGCGATGTGGGCCGCGACGATCGCCTCCACCACCGGCAGGCCGAGCGCGTGGTAGCCCGCCAGCCGGAAAACGATGCGGGCATCGTCCCAGGTACCGCCGAAGCCGCCCGCATCCTCGTCGATGAGCAGCGAGGAGAGCGCCATCTCTTCGATCTGCGGCCAGCATTCGGCCAGCGAGGCGCCGGCGCCCAGTTCGGCGAAAAGACCGTCGGCCATTTCGCTCAGCATGGTCTGTTGTTCGTTCACCTGAGCCCGAGCCCCCGTGCGATGATGCCCTTGAGGATTTCGCGCGTGCCGCCGCGCAGAGAGAAGCTGGGCGACACCTGCAACAGGTAACCCAGCACGCGGGCGAGCGGATCGCCGCCGGCAAGGTCGAGTTCGACCGCCGCCTGCACGAGACCGGGCATCGCCTGTTCGTAGGTGTTGCCGAGGTCCTTGACCATCGTCGCCTCCAGCGCGGGATCGTCACCCTCGGCCAGTCTCGCCGCGACCGATGCGCTCATCTGGCGAAGCGTCCACATCTCGGCGGTCAGCCTGCCGACCAGCGCCTTGACCTCGTCGCTCGCGTCCGGCCCCACGGCGCGGATCAGTTCGATCAGCAGCGCCGTGCTCGACAGGTATCGTTCCGGCCCGGACCGTTCGAGCGACAGTTCCGCCGTCGCCTGTGCCCAGCCCTGCCCCTCGGTTCCGGCCAGCGCGGTTTCGGGCAGTTCGACGTTGTCGAACCAGACCTCGTTGAAATCGTGTCCGCCGGTCAGGTCGATGATCGGCTTCACCGTGACGCCCGGCGCGTCCATCGAGATGACGAATTGCGACAGGCCGGCGTTGCGTTCGGATCCCTCTTCCGACCGCACCAGCGCGATCATCAGGTGGGCGAAATGGGCGTTGGTGGTCCACACCTTCTGCCCGTCGATGACCCAGCGGTCACCCTTCCTGCGGGCGGTGGTGCGCACGGAGGCAAGGTCGGAGCCCGCCCCCGGCTCGGACAACCCGATACAGGCGAAAAGCTCGCCGCGGGCCATGCCGGGCACCCACTGCCGCTTCGCCTCCTCGCTGCCATAGCGCAGGATCATGCCGCCCGTCTGCCGATCCGCGATCCAGTGCGCACCGACCGGCGCGCCGAGCGCGAGCAGCTCTTCGAGCACGACATAGCGTTCGAGGCTGGACCGTTCGTGGCCGCCGTATTCCTTCGGCCAGACCATGCCGATGAGCCCCGCCTCGCCCAGTTTGCGGCTGAACGCGGGGTCGGGATGGGCCCAGGAATTGGCGCGCTTTGCGGGATCGGCGGCATCGCCCTGCTGCGCGAAATGTTCGGAAACCAGCGCGCGCACCCTCGCACGCAGCTCACCGGCCGTATCCGGCCAGGGAACGGGTTTGGCATGGAACGTCTGCAAGGTCGCGCACTCTCCGATTTTGCCGGGCCGGGTTAGCCCCGGACCCCAGCGGCATGATCAGGCCGACGCGGCGCGCGCCGGCTCTCCCCGCTGGCGATAGTGGCGCGGCGACCCGGAAATTACAAGCAGACATGATTGTTTTTCAGAGCTGCGCAGCAGAGGCTGCGCCGCGGCAGGAATATACGGGAGCATCCGATCCGTTTGCAGGTCGTTTTGTATTGACATTGTATGCATACAAAACTACCTGCCCCTCATCGTCTGACCGAGTGAGATTCCAGGATGACCCCCTACGATCCGAGCTCCGAAGCCAAGTTCGCCCGGATCCTGAAAAGCGGGTGGAAAGGGCTCTGTCCCCTTTGTGGCCGGGGGAAGATGTTCCGCAAATGGTTGAAGCTCAACGATCGATGCCCCAGCTGCGGGCTCGACTACAGCTTCGCCGCGCCGGACGATGGCCCCGCCTTCTTCTCGCTCTGCATCGTCGCCTTCCCCCTCACCTTTATCGCGGTCTGGATCCAGGCCGCGTTCGAACCGCCGTTCTGGGTGCATCTAGTCAGTTCCCTGCCGCTCCTCGTTCTGGGTTGCATATTCCCGCTGCAACCGATCAAGGGGTGGCTCGTCGCCTCGCAATACGTGAACGACGCGCAGGAGGCGGGCACCGGAAAGCTGTGGGCGCAGCTCAACGCCAGGGCCAGGCGGTCCGAAGTGGAAGCAAGCGATGAGTAGCCTTGCCACCTCGCCCGCCCTCACCGCCGCGCGAGAATTGGTCGCACAGATGTTCAACTCGCTGCGCCGGACCGACCTGGGTGCGCTCGTGGCCGCAGGCGAGGGGGACGATTTTCCCGAAGTCGTGATCGCGACGGCGCTCATGCAGGACCAGGCGGATCGCATGGCCCGTCAGGTCGATGCGCTTCGTCAATATGCCGATCCGGCCTTTTGGGACGACGACACACCCGGCGGCCCCCTTGCCGCGCACGACAGGGGCGAAATGGCACGCAACGTCCTGCTTGGCCGGCCCGCCTTCTTCCATCGCGACTAGCCGGCGAAAAGCGTTCTGAGGTAGGAGGCTGGCATGAAAGACTGGCTACCCGATCTGACGACCGCCAGCGGCCCCAAGTTCCTCGCCATCGCTGATGCGCTGGAGCGGGACATCGCGGCCGGGCGTCTGCCGGCGGGAACGAGGCTGCCTCCGCAGCGGGCCCTGGCCGAAGGGCTCGGGGTCGATCTCACCACCGTCACCCGCGGCTACGGAGAGGCGCAGCGACGCGGCATTCTCGGCAGCGAGGGGCGGCGCGGCAGCTTCGTCCTGTCGCCGCCCGCGAGCACCAGCGTCGATCTCGATGGGCCGGTCGAAACCGGCATGAATGCCCCTCCCGTGCCGGCGGGTAACGCACTGGCCGAAGCGTGGCGTTCGGCCACCGACATCCTGATGAGCCAGGGCCACATCCCCCCGCCGTTCCATTATCAGCCGAGCGGCGGAATGGCCTCTGTGCGCGCCGCCGGCGCCAGCCTGCTGCATGCCCGTGGGATGCCATGCGCGCCCGAAACCGTGGTCGTGACGGCGGGCGGTCAGAACGGCTTGCACGCCATCGTCAGCACGGCCTTTCGCCCCGGCGACACGATCGCGGTCGCGCCGTTCACCTACCCCGGATTCCTGTCGCTGGCGCGTCGGTACGGCCTCCGGCTCGTTGCCGTTCCCGCCGACGAAAACGGGATCCTGCCCGATGGCCTGGCGCAGATGTGCCGGTCCGAGAACATCGCCGGGCTCTACGTCATTCCGACCAACGACAACCCGACCACCGCAACGATGGACCTGCCAAGGCGCGCGGCGATCGCCGAGGTGGCCGCATCGCAAAACCTGCTGGTGATCGAAGACGATGCCTACGGGCTTCTCCCCGAAGTCGCGACGCCCTCCCTGGCATCGTTGGTGCCGGAACGCACCTTTCACATCTGCAGCGTGTCGAAGGTCATCTCGCCGGGCCTGCGCGTCGCCTGGGTTCGCACGCCGGACATCGGATCCGCGTGGCGCCTTTGCGCAGACCTGCACGAAACGGCGATCATGGCGCCGCCCTTCAACGCCGCGGTCGTGTCTGTCTGGCTCGAGACCGGCGACTTCTGGCGCCTGGCCGACGCGGTCCGCTGCGAAGTCCTTGCCCGCAACGACATCGTGGCCGAAACGTTGGAAGGGGGGAGCTACCGCGCGCGGCCCTGCGGCTACCACCTCTGGCTGCCTCTCCCGTCGGGGCGGGATCCTTCGACCATCATCGACGTGCTGCGACCCTATGGCCTCTCGCTAAGCGCCTCCGACGCGTTCGCGGTCGCGGGAACGGGCGCCCCTCCTGCCATGCGCGTCTCGACCGGCGGGTTGATTACTCGGCAGGGGCTCCGGTCGGCCCTGACCCTGCTGCGCGAGATGACCGGCGATTCCCCCGTGCAGAAGGTATCGCTGGTCTAGAATCGCGCAAAATGGTCACCTATTGAATGAAGATCGTGCCCTTCATGCCGAAGGCCTTGTGCATGAAGGGGGTGCAGGTCACCCTTTAGGAACCAGCCGAAGGGACCAAGCGGATGGGAGGACTGCTGTCAGACCCACTGCATGGCCAATGCTAGTTTGCCGGCAAAGGCTTCCAGGCATAGATGCCGCCATCTGCTTGAAGCGCGAGATAGAGCATTCCTCCGCGCAGGGTGTAGGAACGAATACGCGAGAGGTCAGCCGCGATCCGGGCATCCATGGCGCCTGGTCCGCACATGGCACGCGTCATAGCGCCAGGCGAAAAGGTGAGACCGCCGCCGCTGGCAGAGGTGGGTTCCGCCGTCCATTGCGCACGAGCGCGATTACAGTCGAGTTGCAAATCTGCCGACCCGTCGGAGCCGAAGGTCAAGGTATACAACTCAAGCCGCGGCGGGACTATCCGGCCGACGGCATCGTCAGACGATTCAAAATATTCGAGCGTCCAGCTGCTACCGCCAAGGGAAGCGATTGGCGGTTGGATTTGCGGCTGTTTCATCGCCCAATCCTGATCCCTGCACTGCTGCACTTCGCCCGATGGGAGGGTCCAGCGAAGTTCATGCTCTTTACCGCGCAAGTCGTGCCCGCCGCCCGAATACTGGAAGCCCGACGCCACAGGCCGAGCCGTCAGATCAATCTCCCCATCAGGGCTTCGCAGTCGTGCAAGATCGGTTGTGAAATCAACCTCCATCACTGTTCCGCGCTCACAAAGATAAGTGACTGTCCTGACTGACTCTTCCGGCTCAATTGCGCACCCGCTCAAGACCATAGGAATGAGGACCAGAAGCTTCGTGTGATAGGTCATCAAAATCCCCCTAGGCTGAATGAACCGACCTCGAACAGGCTCACTATTTGCGAGATTTTCGGGCACCCCCCCCGAAAATATCTCGGGCATTTGACAAAGTCACTTTTCAAATCAAGTGAAACCTAAAGACGCCCTTATGGGCTCTTAACTCACTTATCATCGCCAGAAGAGCAACGGGGCCGCCAGAGCAACGGTGGAGAAGCAACGGCGGGGCAGCGGTGGAAACGCGCTGCCACGCGGCGCGAATCCTTGAGGCGACCGAACAAGAAATCTATGCGGTCGCGCCATTTGTATCGGCGCTTATCGTACTGGATTGGAAGAGAACGGGATGTCCGGACCGGAACATAGGGGGTGATACCTTTCTGCTCCCGTGCATCCTTGACCAGGCGGCGTTATGGCTCCGATCGACGAGCAAGTTGACGCCCAGAGCTTCGCGTCGAACGAAGCTCGGCACCCTGCATAAAACAGCTAAGTCATTGGAAAAATGGTAGCGGAGGAGCGCTCTGGCCTTGACCGTACCTTGCGCAGGATCAGGGTCTGAACACGAAAAGCGGCGGTACCAAAAACCCATATCGCGCCTTGATTTACCGAGAGATAATCGCGGAACGCGGTCTTTTCGGCGCACGACAAATCAAAGACTTGCAGCCGTTTTGCGGAATGGATTGAGGCGAGTTTTCCGCCGCCTCGATCACCACTCCGCCGCAGCCGGCGAGATCGTCGCGCCGCGGTGACCGCAGCCGGAACAGCGCATCCGACCGCCCACCTTGTCAACCTGCATCGAGGCGCGCAGCCGGTGCAGTTCGCGCATCAGCGAGACCGCGTTCCAGTCAACGGCATGCCCGCACGACTGGCACGTCACGCGGACGGCATATCCGCGCCGGGCGTACTCGTTGATCGATTCGAGGCTGTACCGGGCCATCCGGGCTGGATGGAACATTTGTGGAACGAGGGTCAAGGTGACGCATTTGGCCGAGAACAGATCGCTGAAACAAGTTGAGGGAAAGCAGCGCGTTACGCACGGATCCGGGGATAAACCCGCGAACTACATCCGATATAAAGAATGAGATGGTAAACGAAAAAGTCCCACCAAGCTTTGGGGGCTGGCGGGACTTTCGTTGACTAAGGGCTGGAGGGCCCTTCGCCGTGCTTTCATCGCTCGTATGTTGTAGCGAGCACAAGCGGTCAAGAGCCTTCCCCAGCCTGTGCATAAGGCTGTAGAATATGACGACCGAGAACCAATTAGCACTCGTACCGCACACCCATCAGGGCTCGCTGATCCATCAGCGATCGCAAGATGGGTTCATCAATGGCACCGCAATGTGCAAGGCGGTGGGGAAGCTCTACAATGACTACTCCCGGCTCAAGAACACCGGCGAGTTCTTTGCGGCGCTTTCCGGGTCTACGGGAATTCCCGTAGACCGATTGACGCTTACGATCGCGAGCGGCCCCAACGAGGCGCGGGGCACCTGGGTTCATCCGCAAGTTGCTATCAACCTTGCCCAATGGGCTTCGCCGGAATTTGCCGTCAAGGTGACCGAGTGGGTCTATGACTGGATGCTCGGTCGCGATCCGACCGATCGGATCTGGGCGCAATTCGAAGATCGCGTATCTCTCGTCTACGACAATGTGCCGGCAGGGTATTGGTGCGTATTCCGCGAGATCGCCGATCTTTTCGCGGCTCTCATTTCTCGCGGGATTGATCCCGGCACGCGGATGATCCTCGACATCAGCGTTGGTTTGCATTGGTCTAAATACTGGAAGGAGCAAGATCTTGAGGCCAGCTTCGGTGAGAGACAGTATTTCGACCACTATTATCCAGAGATGTTCAGCCAGGCGTTTTCAAACCCCCAAGTCGCATCGTGCTATCCGGATGAAGCCCTCGCGGTATTTCGCAGGTGGGTGCGTGAGGTCTACGTTCCGCAGAAGATGCCCGCATATCTAAAATCGCAGGTCAGCAAGAGGAAGATCCCGGCGCAGCTGGCAAATAATGCGATCGCAGCACTTGAGCAGCGGGCAGCCAATCGAGCTCTCCCGCGAAAGTCCGCCTAAAGGACGAGGCGGGGCTTCGGCCCCGCCGCTACCTAACCCCGCACACCGCCGCGATCACCGCGTTGTTCGCGATCACCTGCCGCTTCGTTTCGTCGGTATCGAAGCGCGACAGTTCCACGATGCGCAGGTGATCGCACATCGGGTCAGTCCCGGTAGTGTCCGTCTTCGTTCCGGTTGATGGCTGCGTCTGGATCGCTGGTGACGACGGCGCCGGTCCCGCCTTCCCCGCGCACGCTGCGCTCAGCAGCAGCGCGAGCGGCGCCAGACTTGTTCTCAATGTCATTGGCGGCCCTTTCCGATTCGAGTTGTTCCTCGGCCCTGCCGGCCCGTTCCTCGGCCGTCGCCGGCTGCTGCCCCGGCATGAACCGGCGCAGCAGCCAACCGAACAGCGCGCTGAGAAGGGCGCGGATCATGCCGGCAGGAACGCCGCCTTGAAGTCGTCGACCAGCGACTCGATCAGCTGCCGCAGCACGCTGAGGCCGGTGGCGATCAGGCCGGACAGCCCACCGTTGTCGGCAAAGGCGCGATAGGCGGCGATCGCCTTGTCGAAGACCAGGGCGAACTTCTCCGAACCCGACAGGCCGGTGTGCGACGCGGCCGAGATCAGGTTCATGATCGCGGTGCCCAGCGAGGTTTCCTTGATCAGCGCCACGGCCTTCTGCCCGGCGGTGATCGGCACGTCCTTCAGGAAGTCGAGCGCCTTTTCGCCCCACTCCTTGGCTTCCTCGATGATCGGCTCGATCGCGATCTCGATGTCGTCGATGATGCTCACTTCTCGTCTCCTTGCTCCACCGGCACGGGATGCGCCGGGTTGTTGGTCGGTCTGCTGATGTCCAACGCCATTGGGGCCGGGCAGCCATGCCGCCCGGCCTGATGAAAACCCGAAACTCGGTCGTTACTTATGCGGCGATCGCCACCCCGGTGCGCCAGTGCCCATTGCTGTGCACGGTCCGCACCCCTGCCCGCGTCAGGATCCTGCCAAAGCCGAAGACCGACACCGGATCGTGCCCGTTTGCCTCGCACCATCGCAGGTAGTGGCGGTGCAGATCCTGCGTCTTGATCCGCGGGGCGTTGCCGTCCATCGCCAGGCACTCGCTCATCCATGCCAGGATGCCGACATCGCCCACTTGCGACAGGTCGACCCGGCTGTTCTCGTGGCGCAGTTCTACCGGCATGTCAGGCGTCGGCAGCCCCAGCTGCATCCATATGCGCCGAGCCCCGTTCTTGCCGAACACGTGCCGCGCCTCGCGAATGACCGACAGCGCCAGCTGCATCTCCTCCGGCGCGCCGACGGGGACCAGGGGCGCCTTGGTCGGTTCCGGATCGGTCAGTTCCGCTTCCATCGCATTGAACGCGTCAAGGAAGTGGACCTTCCACTCCAGCGCCTTCACGCCGGTGAAGCCCATGGCCAGCAGGCAGAACCCGTCGCGGGTCATTTCGTAGGACCGGACTTCGCGTTCCGCTCCCTTGCCGACTTCGACCGTTTCCATCATCGGCCGAAAATTCGGCCGATGATCCTCCGGCAACGCCTCGATCAACCTGTCGATCGAGGCCAGAACATGTTTGTGCTGCTTCTCGAAAATCTCTGCCACGGTGCGGCTGCTGGCCAGCGCATGCTCGCCAACGATACGGACCAACGCGTTCATGCCACCTCTCCCATCGGACGAAGCTCGGCAACCGCGATGCAGTCCCGCAAGACCTGCTCGATGGCCGAAAGCGCGCACTTTTCGTAATCGTGCATCTCTTCCGACGTCCGCACGAAATAGATCAGGCGGGACAGGTCTTCCAGTCGGCCGACAACGTTGGCAAGGCGATCGCGCGCATCACCGGAAAATTCGCGCAAGAATCCCGTTGTGCTGGCATCCACCGGAAAGCTAATGACTTTGGCAGCCTCTGGCATGGGTCACTCCATGTGATTGGTTAGGGCGGCTTGAGAGGTAGTAACTCTCTTGCCGCCCGTATTTTATGGGCCTATAAAAAGAACGTGTCAATAATTAACGGACCCAAGAAAGCGCGCGGGCGCCCCAAGGTTGATAGCGAAGCTGTGAAAGTTCGTATCGAACGCGATCTCCTCGCCGCCCTCGACGCGTGGATCGAAGCGCAGGACGACCACCCTTCGCGCCCCGAGGCGATCCGCCGCATCCTTCGCGACACGCTCCGCTAAGAGACCGCATTCATTCTCCTTGCTCCACCGGCACAGGATGCGCCGGGGTGTTGGTCACTTCGACTTGTTGGAGGTCGCCATCAGTGCGGCCGAAGTAATAGCCGATCACCATACCGGCGAGCGTGTTGATCCCCCCGACCAGCTGCACCACGACCTCGCGGTTCTGCTCCGGCACGACGAAGAAGCTCATCACGATCACCGCACCAGCGAACATCGCCAGCACGACGAGCGCGAGCAGGAAGCGCACGAACGGGCGCGTGACCCAGCTCACGCCCCCCGCTCCATCGCGGCGGCCAGCTTCGTATGATAGCCGTGCCGGGCATAGGCGGGGCCGTTGAACCCCTGCGCAAAGGCGCGGCAGTCGTCGGGATCACGCGACAGGGCGCGCAGCTCGTCCTTCATCCCGTGCTTTTCGATGTAGAGCGACAGCAGCTCGTAATGCGCCTTCTCCGATCGCACCGTCGACCGGGCGAGCGCGAAGGACGATGCGAGGCCAAAGGTCGACCAGTGCAGCCCGAGCACCTGGAACTTGCCCCAGCTGCACGCGCCGAATGCCGCGCCGGGATCGACCGAACAGGCCGCGGCCAGCTTCGCCCAGCTGCTCACGTCGTACCCGCCCCATTGCGGACTGGAGAAGGTCGCGGGCGAATGCTCCCCGTTGGTCAGGCGGTGGAACAGGTGCCGCTCGAACAGCATCTTGGGCCGCCCCTGCGCGTCGAAGGCCGACCCGCCGCTTTCCACTTTGGCCACCGCGCGCAACTGGCGCAGCGAGCAGCCCAGTCTGGCAGCGAATGCCGCCATGTCGGCGTCAGTTACGGCCGGCGCGTTCCGGTTCACGAACGAAGCCAGCAACGCCCCGCTCGACACCGGCCCGAAGATGCCGTCGACCTTCACGCCCAGCGCGCCTTGCAGTTCCCTCACCGTCGTCATTCTTGCCCCCCGCGATATTTCTCGGCGGCGATGATCCGCGCCGCTTGTTCGCGCACTTCGCCGCTGCCCTGGATGATGGCCTTCAGCCGCATCGTCTCGGCCTCGGCCTCGGCGTGCTTGTGCTTGCACTCGACCAGCTCGCGCTCGACCGTTTCGACCCGGGTGGTCAGCGAGCAGACCCGCTTTTCCAGACCCTCGATCAGCCGCTGCGTGCTGGCGTCCAGCGCATCGGCCCGCCGATCCATCCGGCCGCCGACGTATTCGACCAGCCACTTGGCGAAGAAGAACCCCGCCCCGCTCGATGCGCCGACGGCGCTCCATGCAGCGACGCCCTGCAACCACGCGTCGACGCCACCCGTCACACCCGCACCCCGTCCCGGATCTCCGCCATCTTGCGCAGCATCAGTGCCCGCGCCTCGCGCCAGAGCAGCCAGCGCCGCAGGCACAGCACCGCAACCCCCGCCAGCGCCACCGCGCCGACGAGGGCGACCGAATCGTCGCTCATCGTGAATTCCTTTGTGCTGCAAACCGGTACTGACCCGGTGATAGTAACAGTGACTTTTACTTGATCTTCAGAGCTACCCGGCAGACCGTGGGTCGATGGGGAAACGTCTTTACGGTCTCGACGCGCTTCGAGGCCTCGCTGCACTGGCGGTGTTCATTTTTCATCTCGACGCTTGGTTCGGGACGATACCGGGCAACTGGACCCGCGGTGGCATGGCGGTAGACCTGTTCTTCGCAATCTCCGGTTTTGTCATGGCAAGAACGTTCGAGCCGCGACTGGCCTCTGGCGATCTATCGCCCGTGCGATTCATGGTTTTGCGCTACCGTCGGCTCTGGCCCGTTTTCGCCATCGGCTGCGCGATCGGCGCGGCGAATATGTTGGCAGGCGGATTTGATCCGGCTCTCGTCATTATCGCCTTCGCCTTGGCCATGGCGTTCTTGCCAGCACCACTCTTTGACGAACGGCCGTTCCCCATCAATGGCCCAGGCTGGTCGCTGTTCTATGAGCTCGCCGCCAACATTCTTCACGCTGTCGCGCTCGCCCGGATTGGCAATCGCGCGCTCCTGTGCCTTACGATTATCGCTGCTTTTTCCTACCTGGCCGCCACCGCCGTGATCGGTCATGAGACCGGCGGCACTGACGTCGCCTACTTCCTGCCGATGGCTGTCCGCGCCCTGTCCGGGTATCTTATCGGCATGGCCATATTCCGTTTTGGCTGGCAGGAATTCCAGGTCACCCCCTGGGTAGCGCTGACGACATTCGTGCTGGCGATGATCGTTGGCCCGATGCTGCCGATTTGGTTTTTCAACCCGGCGTTCTGCTTTATCCTAACGCCCGTGATGATCATTGGCGCTGCCCGGATGGACAGCAAACACGCCTCGCTTTGCGCGGCCCTCGGTCTCTTGTCCTATCCGCTTTATGCAACCCATCGGCCAGTCATCGACTTCGCGCGATCAATCGGCCTCGAAATGCCGGGGGCGGCAACCTTGTCGCTGACCGTGTCGGCACTCCTAGTCATCTTGATCGAGCAACGTAGATCAGGCGGTATTAAGACCGTAAAGAGTCGCCTTGCCGGCCGTCAGGGTGCCAGTTGACGGATAGACCCGCAGCCCATTCATCGAGCCAGTATTGTCGAGCGAACCTCCACCGATGGCCCGCACGATGCTGCCCGTCTTAGCATTGACCACACTGTCAACGGTCATCGTCTTGTAGAGTGCGGCAGTAGGGTTGCTGATCTGCACCATTGCGCTGCCGCTTTTCCCCGCCGCATTCCCGATGCCCCAATCTGATGCACTCCCGTAGATCAGCGGAACGAAGGTGCCGGTCTGCGTATTGGTTGATTCAATCGTACTCGACGAGGAATGCACCCGATGGTGCCAGCGGTAGCTGGTCGAGATCTCCGAACCGGCGATTTTGAGGCGCAATTGGATAAACGCCCCGTCAGTCCCGACGACAAGCCCGTCCAGCATCAGAACAAGGCGCTGGTATCCGCTGAGAGTGAGGCTGCTAAAGTCAAACTGGTTCGAAGCCGGGGCCGATTGATGCGAAATGATAGACCAAGCCATGTCAGGGCCTCACAGATTGAATACGGGGGAATAGGTGACGAGCGTTGACCCGGCAGCGTTCTTGCCGACCGCCGCTACCGTGATCTGGGACGCGCCCGTCTTGGCGAAGGTCAGGACCGCAAACTGGCCGTTGTTGGTGTATTGGCCCTGCGAATAGGTCGCTCCGCCATAGGTTGTGTCGCCGGTCCTATCGAGCGGCGAGCATTGCAGGGTGACGAATGGTTCGCTGCCGAACGTGTGGTTTGTGCCGTTATCAAAGGCGAGCGAGTGCATGTCGGCGGAAAGCACAAGGCACCGGCCAGGTGCTTCGGCATGGATATGCGCGCCAAGTTCGGTGCGTTCGGTCGTGAAGCCGCCCCAATGATCGGCACCGGCAGTCGCCACACCACCCCAGGCCCGCGAGCAAAGCCACACGAACAGTTTTCCATCGTTGGCCGGGTTCGAAAACAGACCCTTGAACCATGTCTTCTGCGTGGTGCCGAGCATGGTCTTGCTGGAATTGTCGGTTGCGGTCTTGTCCGAGGCTGCCGCACGCTGGTCGGTCACGATGAACACGACCCCGATGCCGTCAACATTGATCTCGAACGAGTGATAAACCGGGTCAGTCGAAGTGGACGATTGCAGCGGATAGGAGGGAGCCCGCTTGCGATACATCGAAGACGAAGCCGTCATCCCCGAACCAGCGTGGCTGTCGTTCGGCCCAAAATCGTGGTCGTCGTAAATCCACAAGGAGGGAATATCGCGAAACAGTTGGGCAGGCTTGGCTTGGGCAAACACCCGATCCAGCGAGCCGTTGACGACCGCTTCCGAATTCAGGAAATTGTCGTCGTAGTGAATATCCCCCAAGTGCAGGAACAGGTCGGGCGCTTCGGTTCGGATCGTATCATAGACCGCAGCGTTGCTTCCGCTGCTCGCATCACCCGAAACGCAGACCTTGAGGGTGGTCGCGCCCAGCGTCTTGAACGTCCCGATTGTCGCTTGCAGAATACCGTCAATTTCAGCGCCGTAGTAATAGCGGGTGTTGGGGTCGAGACCCGTCAAGATGAACTTGGCTGTCCGATCAATCGTAACTTGCGATGCAGAATACGACGGCGACGCGAGTCCGCTATCGGTCGAATAGGCAAGCCGCACATTGGTATTGCGGGTAGTGCGGATGGAAATGGTTGCCCCGCTCATGACAAAGCCCCCACCCACATCGACGCCAGCGCAACAGCACCTGCCGTCCGAGCGGACTTTTTGACGCCGTAAACGGCAAGGCTTCCCTCGGTGATCACCCCGGTGCTGTCAGGAATAAGATGGAACCCGTCGATGGTTCCAGCCACTTCGAGCGTAGCGCATCCAATACCCCTATATGTGGCAGTGCCCGGTGCGTTGGAAATCATACGGGCTTCTTCAAAGATCATGTTCTTGAACAAAGATGGATCGTTGTCGGAAATGAGCACGCCCCAACTCGCGGAATGACTGCCCGCGTTTGTCACGTTGGTCGAAAGAAGGGCGCGGTCGCCGCCTTGGCTATAATAACTACCAACCGTAGTTGAGCTACTATCAACGGCGTTTTTCAGGTAACGGTAGCCGCTCGCCCGCAGCGCGCC
The DNA here is from genome assembly GCF_031457155.1 of Croceicoccus sp. BE223. NCBI lineage: Bacteria > Pseudomonadati > Pseudomonadota > Alphaproteobacteria > Sphingomonadales > Erythrobacteraceae > Croceicoccus > Croceicoccus sp. BE223. The sequence goes on along the minus strand of NZ_JAVDWB010000001.1, from coordinate 654,915 downwards.
GTCGACCGACACCCGAAGCCCGATCTGAGTGTTTACAACGCTGACCCTCACCCCGTCGATAGCCACGAAGATCGATTGGTAATCGGTTAGGTCGAGACCCAAGAGGGGGATGGTCCCACCTTCAATCGTCGTCGCGCGGGCGACCAAAGGGAACTCGCTCAGGTCGCCCCCGGAAGGAAAAGGGCACGATTGGACGATCATGCGGTCCTCTTGAGCGCGACGGCGAACAGTGTGGCGACGGCCGAGGCGGTCACCTTCAGCCATGCGCCAGCTTCCAGAGTCGCAGGGCTGGACGTACCGGAAAACGTAGCGGGCGCGGCGGCCGTGCTTTTCTCATAGGCGACTGAGCCTGTCCCGCTGGTCCCCTGTTGTGTAATCGTCATGGCTTCGCTTGCGTAAATCCGCACTTCGCCATCGGCGGTAAAATTGGGCACCCATTCCAGCGACCCGCCGCCGCCAGTGGCCGAAATGGTGATCGTATCACCGCCGTCATTGACGGTGATCTCGATACCCGAGCCCTCAATCAGTGCAGTGCCGATGACATCGCGCACCTGTTCGTCGGTGTAGGCATCAGGGATCGTCGCGACTTCAGCATACAATTCAGTGAAGTTGTCGTTGATCTTGTCGCCACCCGTGCGCAGATCGTCCCCAGTGTTGTCGTTCGGGCCCGCGCCCAGATTGATTGTCTGCTGCGCCATCAGGTCATATCCCACTTCCAAAGGGTGCTATCGAATTTGACGGCCGTGCTGTCGAAAGTCGGCGTGGACTCCACCAGCAGAGGGCGCCGGATGCCGTCGACGCGGCGGTAGATGATCCGCCCGCCCTGGTGCAGCACCCTCATCATGATTTGGTCACCGTGATCGTCCACGTGCCCAGCACGGTGGTGTTGTCGGAGCTCCGCGCGGTGACAGTGAATGTCGCCGTTCCGGGCGTATTTTGTGCGAAGGTGATCGACGTGCCCTGAAAGCCGGAGGTGAGGCTCGCCGACGCGCCCGAACTGCCCGACTTGGTATAAACCCACCGGACCAGGTTGCTGGCGCTCAGCGTGACGCTCTGCCCGCTGACCGATCCCGGCACGGGGCTGAACGTCGTCGCCGTGTCACGGGACAGCGCAATGTCCGCCTCGTCGCTGCCGATCGTGCCGACGGAATCGGTGACCGTCAGTTCATACCTGGCTTCGCGGCTTTCGCCGTAGGCCAGGCCGGTCGCGGAAAAGGTCGGCGTGGTCGTCGTCTCGTCCGTGATGGTGATCGCATCGCCCGACACCTTTACCCATGCGTAGGAATAGGGCGGCACACCGCCGGAAACGTCAACGCTGCTGGCCGGATAAGTGGTGCTGAGCGTCCCCGCCGTGCCGCTTCGTGACCTGTTGGCGACCGAAACCGAGAGCGCCGCGGCGCGCAGGAAGGTCACTGTTACGGTGACCGTCGTCACCGTGTCCGTCGCCGCATCGGTCACCGTGCACAGGAAATAGGCCGTGCGGCTCTCTCCGATGCCCATGCTCGCCGCCGTGAAGGTGGTCGTCGCCGCAGCCGGGCTGTTGATCGTGATCGCCCCGCCCGACAACTTCGTCCAGGCGTAGCTATAGGGGCCCGTGCCGCCGACCGCCACGGCGGTCACCGCCTCGCTGGTCAAGGTGGCGGTCGACCCCACGGTCGATCGGGATGCGGGCGAAACCGAGACGGCCAGGTCGATCGCGACCTCCGCGTCCGGATCGCCGAAGAAGGGCGGCGCGAACATCAGGCTGCGAAGCCCTTGCGCACGGTGCCGTAGAAAAGGCCGTTGCGCACGCGATAGCTGATGATGTCCTCGGCATTGGGGGCGGTCGAAAGCACCCCGCCCACCGCCTTGCCGCTAGGAAAGCGCCAGTTCGTATCGTAATCGATCGTGCGCCCGCCGGTGCCGTCCTGCGGCACGGCGATATCGCCCCACATCCCGTCGATCGCGTTGACCGGGTTCTCCAGGAACACGTTGCCGGTCAGGGGCCCGATCGCAAAGTTGCGCCCCGCGGCGAAGTCCAGCTCGATCGAGGCCGCATAGGCCACCGCCACCTCGTCGCCGGCGGCGTAGAGGTTGGCCGGGGTCAGGCCGACATCGGTGGCGATACCCGCCCGCACCTGCGCCGCCGTCGCCGCGCCCAGCGCCGCAAGGTTGGTTCGAGCTGTCGCCGCATCACTCGCCCCCGTGCCGCCGTTGGCAACGGAAAGATCGGTGCCCGACCAGTCAGCGCCGTTGATGGTGTCGCGCATCGCCAGCGCGCCTGCCTCGATGCCGCCCGCCGTGATGTCTTCGGCCGACACGTTCAGGCCGATGGCCCAGTCCGCGAAAGTGCCCGCGCCCGTCACCGACAGCACGTCGACCGTCAGATCCGGGTGGGTATAATCGGTGACCGTCCCCAGCATGTAATTGTCGGCATCGGCCGAGATGATGACCGACTGCCCGGCGACGAACGAAGCCTCGGTGTCGAGCTCGAACACCAGCGTGCCCGTCCCGATCGCCACCGACGTGGAGCTGGTGGACGAAAGCGCCCCGGCCATCAGCTGCGCGATGTAGAGGATCGCCGCGCGCAGCTGCGTCACGAAGAGCACCAGCCAGGCGACAAAGGCGTCCGCCTTCGACGCGAAATCGACAGCAGCTTCGCCCCGCACCGGCGCATCGGGCGGGGTGGTAATTTCCGGTGCGGCCATCAGGTCAGCCCTTCAATCTCGATGTTGCAGAGGGAGTAAGTCGGGTATTCGATCGCGATCTTGAACTCGCGGAAAAAGCCGACGACGATCGAACTGGTGTAGGCGTCGGCCGGGATCCACACGACGGGCGTGGCGCGAATGCCGGCCAGCGTCCTGTAGACCGGATCGACGCGTCTCTTTTCCACCAGCGCGCGGGCGACGACCGTGCCGGAATAGGGACGCTCCGACACGAACAGGTTTCCGAAATCGTCGGCTTCCTTGAGGCTGTAGTCGGTGATCCCGATGCCCATGCCCTTCTCGGTCACGCCGAAATCCACAAGGCGCCCGATCGCGAACCAGCCCACGCCGGCCGTGGCATCGGCATAGTTCACGGTGATCCGGACGGTCGTGTTGTAGTTGTTCGGCAGATCCGTCAGGATCAGCTTGTCGGTGGTCTCGATCTCCGCGAAGAAATAATCGTACCAGTTGTCGATGCCGTCGACCGAAACGAGCGGATAGTTCTCGTCGTAGATCGTGTTCCCGTCTGCATCCGCGACGACGACGTCGACATCCGTCCCCGTCAGGTTCAGCAGCGCCAGGCTGTCCGCCCGGCCGGTCACGTCGATGCTAACGTCGACCGACCCTTCCAGCACAGTCCGCGTGCCGACCTTCTTGTCGAACATCGCCCACAGGTTCGTCGGGCCAAGATCGAGCCATTCGGCAGGATTTTCGGCGGGATCCTTGCCGGTGTTGCCCGCCAGCGCCTCGTAGGCGATGCCGGTGCCGTCCGCCTGGATCACGCGCACCTGGTCGGCGGTGACATAGGCCGTGGCTTCATCCCACACCGGCAGCGTCTCGGTGACGTTGGTGTCGATCAGGTTCGCACCGGTGATCTCCAGCGGCAGGATGATCTTCATGACGCAGTCGTCGCCAGCGCAACGCCGTTACGGCTGACCCGGCGGATGAGCGTCGCGGTGTCGATGCTGGCCAGCGCACCCGCCTCGATCGCGGTGTGCAGACGCTCGAGCAGCTCGTTGTTACGATCGAGGCGCGGCGCCAGGTCGGCGTTCGTCTGCGCCGGCGAGGTCTGCGAGATGACCATCCGCTCCAGCGCATCCTCGATCGACAGCGCCGTGTCGTTCAACTGGATGAACTGGCTGACCTGCTCTTCCAGCACGTCCAGCTGCGCCTGCGCCTCGCTGACCATGCCGTCCGCCGCGCCGATCGCGCTGTCGGCGTAGCGAGCCACGCGGGCGACGTCGCGCTGGTAATCCTGCAGCGAACTGGCCTGCCGCTTGGCGACTTCCAGGAAGTCCTGCCCGACACCGGGGAGGAGGCCCATGGCATCCCTGTCGCCCAGCGAGGCGAGCCCGCCGACCCGCTGCAATTCGGCGAGGCGGCGAGTGTAGGAGCTGGTCGCGTCGTCGGTCTGGTAAAGCCCGTCGCGGAACTCGCGCAGGGTGTCGCCCAGATCGCCAAATGTCTTGATCGTCGCATTGAGCTCGGCGCTTTCGCGCTCCCACGCATCGGCCAGGTCCTGATGCGCCCAGACCTGCTGCTGCAGCGGACGCAGCGAGGCGTCCATCGCCGCCAGCTCGGCCTCGCGCTGTTTCGCGGTGGCTTCCAGCGCCCGGCCCTGCGCATTGAGCAGGTCGACCTGCAGCTGCGTGCGCTGCGCCTTGATCGCCTCGGCCAGCGCCTTCAGCGCCTCCTTGTTGGCCGCGGCGGCATCGGCGGCGTCCTTGATCACGCCGAACTCGTCGGCCAGCTCCATCAGCGCGCCGTAAAGCTCTGGATTTGCGAGCGCGTCGGTGGCTTCGACCAGTTTCTTGTATTCGGCGACGGTATCGACCGAGCCCTTGCCGAGCGGGGTCAGCGTGTCCTTGATCGTCTGCTTGGCGAACTTCAGGTTTTCCGCGTCGGTGTAGAACGTGGAACGATAGTTCGCGCTGATCTGGTCGATGAGCGCCTGCTGCTGGCGGGTCATCAGCTCCTGCAGCTGCCCGAACTCTTCGGCGCTCGCCCCGGCCTCGGTGAAGATCTCCTTCAGCTGGGCGAAGCGGTCGGCAATGTCCTCCAGGCCGACGACCAGCGGGCTGGTCATCGCCTTCAGCTCGCGGAACACACCCTCGAACGCGAGCGCCTTCTGCAGCTGGGCCTCGAACTCGCCCTCCTTCTGCAAAAGCGCCTGCGTCCCCGCGCGGAGGCCCATCAGGGCCCCGTCCTTGATCGCATCCTCTATCGCGAAGGCAATCGCAGCCTGCGCATCGTCGCCGAAGTCGATCGCGCCCTTGCTGGTCTTCAGCGACGTGCCGCTGCCGTTGACGCGGTAGTCCTTGCCGCGAATGCCGATGGTTGTGTTGAAGCCGCCCAGCGTGCCGCCCAGCGCCTTGGCGATGCTATCCAGGCCGGAGAGGACCGAACCCGCCAGATCGCCCGCGGCATCCATGCGAGAGCTGCTGTTGCCGAACACGCTGAACTGGTCGACACCGGTGATCGTCGCCCCGCCGGACTTCGTCTTCTTGAACAGCCCGCCGACGAAGCCGCCCGCGATACCACCCAAGACGCTGCCGATCGCCCCGCCCAGCGGCCCGCCGATCGCCGTGCCCAGTGCCTTGCCCGCCGCACCGCCCAGAGCCGCGCCGATCTTCTCCGTCGTCGAATTCTTGCCCAGCACCAGCTCGCTGGCCATCATGCCGGCGCCAGCGCCCTGCAGAAGGCTGGACATGGTTTTCGCGAACGGCCCGCCAGCGCCGAAAACGTCGGACAATTCGTCGCCGATCGTCCGGGCGATGACCTTGCCGGTCTTCTCGTCCTGGCGCGTGCCGATCGTCGCGTTGAGGATATCGCCGAGCGGCCCGCCGACCGCCGACGTGTTGCCGGAGAATACGCCGAGCAGTCCGCCGATGGCGTTCCCGACGCCGCCGAGGTTGCCGAGCAGGCCGATCATGTCGCGCAGCTCATCGTTAAGCAGCTTGGCCTTTTCGGCCTCCGCTTCCATCGCGCTCTTTTCGTTGATGATCTTCGTCCGCAGGCGCAAGTATTCCTCCCACGCTTTGTTCACGTCGCTGATACCGTCCTTGGCCCACTGCGCCTTCAAGGCCTGCTCTTCGAAGGCGAGCGCCGCGAGTTCGCGTTCCGGACCGACCTTGCCCAGCAGGGCCAGCTCCTGTTCCAGCGGCACGATGACGTTCTGGCGCCAGTCAGCCTCCGCCTGCGCGCGGGTCAGTCTCTCCCACTCGGTGACGTTCGTCCGGATCGCGGCGGCCTCTTTCTGAAGCGCCTCGGCCTGTTCCTTGGACAACCCGGCGACGATCGCCTTTTCCGCGGCGAGCGCCGCAGTTTCGGCCTCCATGCGCTTGATCTCGATCGCGGTCTTGCCGAACTGCGCGATTTCCTTCTCGAGCGAGGCGTTGAAGCCCTGTGCCGCCTTCAGGGCGCGGTCATAGGCCCTGGCGAGTTCGTCGACTTCCCGGGACTTGCGTCCAGCGCTACCCGGCGAATCCGGGCGCTCCCCGATGAGTTCGCCCGCTTGTGCGCGGATTCGGTCCTGAAACCGCTTTTCCGCGGCATTGCCGACCGCACTGGTGAACGCGCCCCAATAGTTCTTCTGCGCTGCGTCGAACGCGGTCGTGAAGGCGTCCGCAGCGCCCTTTCCCGCCCCGGCATACGTGTTTTCGATCATCCCGATCTGCGGAGCGGTCAACGTCGCGATGTCGACGCCGGGCAGCCTGTTCGCCGCATTGATCAGCGCGTTGATGCCGTTCACCGCCATCTGCACCATCTTGTTGATGGCCGCGATGGTCGCGTTCGCCGCATTCGTCGCGATGTCGCCGATCGCGCCGGGCAGGCGCGACCAGGTCGCACCGATCGCGTTGAACCCGCCGACGAAGAAACCGACGACATTGTTGATCAGCTTCGCGCCCTCGGCGTTCATGTGGGTGAACCACTCGTCGAACCAGCCACGCGCGGCTGTGACAGCCGGGCCGATCACGTCCCAGATGCCTCCGGAAACGACATCCCACGTGCCCAGGGCGACGTCGCCAAAGGTGACCGTGGTATTCTCCAGCTCCTTGATCTCGTCCGCCGTCAGGCCAAGTGAGCGGATGAAAGCATCGGTGCCAGCGCTCTCGTTGAGCGAGTCCGTGAACTGCTTCATCTGGTATGCGCCGGCGGCAGCGCCGACCGCAAACACACCAAAGCGCGCAGCACCCGCGCCAAGGCGCTGGACCAGTCCGCCGACACTGAGCTCGGCCTGCTCCATGGCGTCCTTGATCTGCGGCCCCTGCTGGACAAGCGCCATCATCACGCCGCGAAGCGGATCGCCCGACTGCGCCGCCATGGCGAACTGGACTCCAAGGTCCTGCACCTGGAAGCCCAGATTGCGCATCCCGAAGGCCGTCTTGCCCGATGTCGTGTTGATGGTGTTGGTCGTGCCTTCAAGCCGCTGGATCTCGGCATTGGCCGCGCGCAACCGGTTCGCGACATCCGTCAGGCCGCGCGATTCCGCCGCCAGCGCCCGCTGCTCGACCCGCATTTCGCGGATCTCCTGAGTGGTCTTGCCGAATGTCATGGCCTGCCAGTCGAGCTGCTTGATCATGCGCTCGGCCGCGCTCTCTGCGATGCGGTTGCTGCGCGACAGGCTTTCCATCTCGCGCGTGTAGGCGTTGCCGAACGCCTTCACCTCGGCCGTGCTGCCGGAAAGATTGACCATGCCGGACGTGGCTTTTTCGATTTTCGCCGCTTCCGCCACCACCTTGGCTTCGGTGGTGTCCATCACCGCCTGCAGCTGCTGCAGGGATTCGAACGAACCTCCGGTGTCGATCGCGAAGCCGACCTCAAGTGAAGGCATACCTTCCACGTGCGTGTCCTTTATCGGTCGATCTTCTCAGCCCACGGTGGCGGGCTGTTTTCGCTGTCGGATTTTCGCTTCTGCGAGAGATACGCGACGGAAAGTTCGCGGATCAGCGTGGCTTCGAACGCCGACAGCGACACACCGGTCGCTGCCTGCCATTCGTTGATTTCACGCCAGCTCAGGGGGCTTTCGCCCATCCCGTTCTCTTCGGTCAGGCCGATCTCGACCAGCCATTTGATGACGTGCGGCGCCGGGTTGGGCGGCATCGCCGCGACAATCCCGTCGTCCCTGAACCGCTCTATTCTGCGCCGCCCGTCGTGTTCGGACCGCTTGCTCCCCTCGCGCGGCTTTGGGACGGCGTTGAGCCATCCCAGATGCCGCGCGTAAAGCGTCAGTCCTTTGCGGAGGCGGCCTTGAAGTTTCCCTCGGTCTTCACCGCCTTGGTGACCTGGTCACGGAAGTGCACCGATTTCGGGTGTGCGTAGAACGCCTCGAACTTCTCGAGATCCGGCTTGCCCTTCGCGGGCGGGAAATCGAAATTCTCGAACGCGACGGTGATGGCGGCGAGGTCCTCGGCATCTTCCTTGGCGCGCTGCTCGGGCGGTACTTGTGGGAGCTTCCCGTCGTTATCCTGCATGCGCTTCACGGCGCGACTGGTCTGCCGCGCCTGGATCACCGAAAACTGTTTCGAACCCGGCCCGTAGACGACGATGCGAACGGGGTTGCCCTTGTCGTCGTAAAGGTATTCGCCGTCCAGTCCCTTGAGATGGATCGCGGCGGTGTCCGCAGGAAACTGCGTCGTGATGTCGAACATGGATTTGCCTTTCGCGGTAAGGTGCACTGACCCATCCCCGCCAACCGCGATGGTCGGAGAGGGTCAGTGCATAGGGTCCGGCGCGCGGCCGCCGGGAAAAGTGTCAGGGGGCGTTGACGCGGATGACTTCGGTACACGCCTCGATCGTCGGCGACGCGGTGATGACATCGCTGGCCGAGCCGATGCTTTCCGGCATCCCGAAGACAGGGCCCTGGAAATAGCGGACTGCGCCATCGGGGCGGGTGATCTTGAACGAATAGAAGGCATTCGTGCCGTCTTCCGACGCAGTGCGCAGCAGCGCCTGGCCGGCATCGTCATCGTCCAGCGCGATCGACGGATTGAGCGAGCCCTCATCCCGCGGACCCTTCAGCTTGAGCTTCGGACCGTCGAGAGGCTGGAACTCGACCATCTCGTAGGACGAGCCGAGATCGCCGAGATTGCTGACATAAGCGACCTCGGTATAGGTCAGCGCGGCATAACCGGCCGCGTCTTCGGTGGCCGGGTTGGCGGCCGAAATGGCGAGTTTCGAGCCCGCCGCAGTATTAACGCCCATTGGTTTTCTCCTTGGTGGCGAGCCGGATCACCCGGCATTTACACCCGCGCGGTCGGGCAATTCGGTCAGGCGGGCTTCTTGTCCGCCTCGGGCTTCTTCAGGAGGCCGGCCGCCATGAAATTGGCGTGCTCGCCTTCGGTGAAGTCGGCCTCGACTCCGGCCTTGAAGCTCTTCTTCGTTCCGGCATCCTTGAAATCCTTGACCGGAACTGCCTTGATCGTCTTTGCCATCGTCATTCTCCTCGCACTCAGACCGGCTCGTTGAAGCCGACCTTGAAATCCTGTGATTGTTCGAATGTATTGCCGGGACCGATCAGGTCGGGGCCCGTCCCGGCATTTTCGACGTAGACGCCGTCGAACCCTGACTTCGTGCCGGTCACCCCGGCGCAGGCATTGCGCACCAGCTTGATGATCACTTCCTGCTCGCGGTAGCTTCCCGCGCGGACGGTGACCTCGACGCGCTCCGTCATCCGGACCGACCCGACCCGCTGCAGATGCACCCTCTCGACGCCGCTGATCTTCCGGACCAGCAGAGCGGGCAACGCGATCGCGTCGGGCAGCTGCCCGGCCTTGATCCGCGCCGCCGGCACCTCGGCCAAAACCGCGGCATCCGCGATCAGCAGGTCCCCGATGATCTTCGTGCCGCTCATTCGTCGCCCTCCGACACTTCGGCCCCGCCGAGGCCTTCGCGCGCCAGTCGGGCGTTGATGTACTCCTGCGCCGCAGCGATCGCCTCGCCGGCTTTCAGATCGAGCGAGACGCGCATGAATGGATGCGGCCGGGCGCCCGGATGCAGCACCGTCTTGCCGACCGGCGTGCCATTAATGACCAGCACGCCTTCCTTCGCCTTCCGGTTAATGCTGCCGACGCTCAATCCATTGCGTTGGCTGTCGTCGACCGTAATGAAGTGCTGCGACGTGCCGTACTCCAGCCACGGCGCGATATAGGCCCCCGGTCCTTTCGTCTGGATCCGGGCGATAACCTGACCCGCAACCTCCTGCTTGGTCGAAACCTTGATCGCACCGCGAACTTCCGACGAAACGACACGGTCCTTGGCCTCGTCAGCGACAACCTGGGCAGCTGCTCGAGCAGCCCCGCGAAGGATCTTCGTCTCCAGCGCCTCGGGTATCGCGGCCATGAAAGCGCGCACCTCCGCCCGCCCCTTGACCGTCGGCATCAGCCGTTCCCCGCCGTGCTGTAATCCTCGATCATGAACTCCAGCCCCTTGCGGAAGCCGAGCTCGGCCGGCGGCGTCACGATCTGCGCGGTCCGGTACGTCTGCCATTCGCCGTCGACGGTTTCCCCGATCAGCACCCGCATGTTCGCGGCGACATCAGTCCGCCACCGGATCCGGACCCGCGCCGGCCGGGTCGCGATGTTCAGCCCGTCCGCCAGCTTCTCGCCCCGGCTCGGCAGCGAATCTTGCACGCTCGCGAACAGCGGCGCCTCGTTTTCGGTCAGATCCTCCCAATTCGACGAACCAGCGCCGTCAAAGGAGTCGTCGGCGACAGGACGCTGGATCCTGATCTTCCGGTTGAGCTCGCCCGCCCGGATCATATCCGCACCCGCCGGTACGGCGCGCACAGCGCCGTCACGCCCAAAGGCGCTTCGCTCGCAACCGCGCCCACGATCACCGCCTCACGGTGCATGTAGAGATACGCCATAAACCGCTTGGCCGCCGTCAGCAGCGACTTCGGCGCTTCACCGTCCGGATAGCCTGCAGTGAACGTGATGCTCACCCCGCCGCCCACATCCGAGGGCCAGCTACCCCCGATCGCCGCAACGACCTCGCCGCCCGGCAGCAGACGGAAATCGCCGATCGTGCCGGTCACCTCCGCGCCGCTGCCATCCAGCCAGGTCACGTCCTCGATCGACACGACCGGCCGCAGCCCTAGCGAAAGCCGAGCCCCAGCGCAGGGAAACGCTTCCCCGGTCCAGACCTGCCCCGCCGTCTCGAGCAGCTTCACCTCGCAGTACCGCTCGACGAACTCGATCGCCGCATCGCGCAACACCGCGATCAGGTCGTCGAACTCGGTCTCACCCTCGCCGATCGACAACCAGGCCTTGCACTCCGCCAGCGGCAGCAACGCTTCCCCATAGCCGTCCGCCATCGGGACGTGCTGAAGTTCGAAGATCATCGCTGCTACCGCTGGTTGGTCGTGTCAGGCGTTCTGTGCGGCCAGGTTGTCCGCGACCGCTTCGGCCTCGGACTTGGTGGGATCGTTGAAATCGATCCGGTTGGCCACGGCGGGCTGCCGGGCGCGCGGCGCATTGTCCACCGCCGGATGGCTGGTCTCGATGCGCTCGACGATTTCGGGTTCGATCATCGCGCCCGACGCCGCAACATCGGTCGCGGGGGTCAGGTTGTCGGCCTTCAGGCCTGCGGTATCCGCCACGCCCGGCACGTCGCTCAGCTTCACGTCGCTGGTGTCGACGCTCTTCTTCTTGGCAACCATGGTCTTTCCTTTCGATGTCCCCGTCCTTCGAAGAGAGGCGCGCACGCCGCTCATCGAAAGACGGGCCGGGGTCTGACCCCGGCCCGCTTCCTCGTCGCTGAGATCAGGCGGCGACCTTCAGCGCCTTCATCGCGTCGGGGTTCTTGACCCCGCCACCGACCCGCTTGGTCGTGTAGAAGTGCACGAACGGCTTGTTCGTGTACGGATCGCGAAGCACGCGGATGCCGATGCGATCGACGACCTGGTAGGTCTCCGCCATGTCACCGTAGAGAGCGGCGATCGCGTTGGCGGCAACGGTCGGCATGGCCGGCAGGTGAACGATCGGGACCCCGGCGATCGTCGCCGGCTGACCGGCTTCGAACGACGGCTGCCAGAGATAGTTGTCCTGACCATCCTTCAGCTTGCGCGCAGCGCCCGCCGTGGTGCGGTTCATGAACAGCTTGGCATTGGCCTCGTATTCCTCGGGCAGACCGTAGATCAGCGAGAGGATGCCGTCGCCGGTGAGCAGCGCGGCATCGCCCGAGTTGATCGTCTCGATCGCGCCCCAGGGATGGCGAGCGGCATTGGCCGCGCCCGTGACATAGGTCAGCAGGCCATGCGGCTTGTTGGTGCCGTCGCCCGACAGGAACGCGATGCCTTCCTGCTTGGCGAATTCGGTCTCGACCTCGTCGGCCAGCCACTGTTCGACGTTGAATTCGGCATCGTCGATCAGGCCCTGCGAAGCGGCGGGGTTGGCGTAGATCTCGCCGACCGCCCACGACAGCGAGGCAAGCGCCGGGGTGGTGGTCGCCGGACGAGCAGCGGTTTCGCCGACCCAGCCCGAACCGATATTGCGGTCCGAGAAGACCTTGCTGAAACCCGCGCCGCTGATCGAAACGACCGAGGCGTGCTGACGGATGACCGAGACCTGCTTGAGCCGGCCGGTGACCGTGCGGTCCCACTCGATCGGCGCCAGGTAACCGCCCTCGCCGTCGGTCTTGGTCGCGGCAGCTTTGATCGTCTCGAGACGATCGGTCGCCTGGCCGCGGCGGAAGTACGCGTTGAACTCGGCGGTGTACTCCGGATCCTTCGGCGCGTCCTTGCCACCGAGGCGATCGGCAGCCTGCTTGGCCATGACCTCCTCGATCGCAGTTTCGAGCGTGGTGATCGTGGCGTTGATCCGATCAACGTGCTCGTTCAGGACGGTGTCGTCGACCTTGGAGGCGAGAGCCTGGTCGTTCTTCTCGCGCATCGCCGTGACGGCCTGCTGGAGCTGTTCGAACAACGCCTTCGGGTCGTTGGGTTCGGCGCGCGGGGCGGCAAAAACGCTGCGCGGAGCGACAGCGAGCGAAGCGGACGCCAGCAGCCCGCTGGCAAGAAACATCTTGGTCATGTCGATTTTCCTCGGTTTCAGCGCGCGTTGAGCGTCGCCAGGAAGTCCATGGCCCCGTTCATCCAAGCGGAGCCGTCGCTTGCGCCAGCGCCAGGCGTGGCGGGGTGGGCAGCGCCTGGCGTGCCCTTCAGGTCTTTGATGCGGGCGCGCGCTTCGCTGCGCGTCATGCCCGCCGAAACGAGTGTCAGTTCGAGCGCGCGGGTTGCATTGAGCTCGCGATCGGCTTCCCGCGCCGCCGGCTCTTCCGTCATCTGGTCGGCGGACAGAAGGGCGTCGGCAAAGCCGCGCTCGATCGCGACACTTCCGCTCATGTAGGTTTCGGCGTCCATCCAGGCCGCACACTCTTCGACGGTCCGCCCGCTACGCGCCGCATAAACTTCGGCCATGGCAGCATCGAACGGCGCAAGCCATTCCGACACCTGCGCCATGTCGTGCCGGTTGCCGATCGACAGCACCCAGCAGTTATGGATCATCAGAAAGGAGGCAGCGCCGATCTCGACGCGGTCGCCTGCCATCGCGATGATCGAGGCGGCACTCGCTGCCATCCCCATGATCTTGACCGTCACGTCCTGCGAATGTTCGCGCAGCACGTTGTAGATCGCGATACCCTCGAACATGTCGCCACCCGGCGAATTGATCTGCACCTCGACCGGCCGGTCGCCGATCGCGCGCAGCTGCCGAGCCACGGACTTGGCCGTAATGCCTTCCGACCAAAAGTCTTCGCCGATTGCGTCGAACATCGTGATCACGTTGTCGCCCGCCGCCAGAGCGCGCACTCCGGCCGCCTCGGCGTTCCAGCGCTCCATGACCTGCCCGTTCGACAGGGCGGACACCTTGCGATCCGCGGGGACGGGCAGAGCCGAAGGGCGAGCCATCGCCATGATGCCAAATCGTTCAAGCATTGTCGGTCACCTCGTTGCTCCAGGCCGGCCGCTGGCCGACCCCGCCCTCCATCGGGTTCATGTCCATCAGCTCGCGCGCCTCGTCGGCCAACATCCAACCACCCTGACCCGGGCCGCCGATGGCCTTGGACAGGAATTCCGCCTGGTCCTTCAGCGATCCGCGCAGCAGCGCCCCCTCGTTGAATTTGACGTAGAGGGTCTCGCGTTCGCTCTCCTTTAGGAGCGATCGCGCGACGACCTCCTCCCACGCGACGAACCACGGCATGAGGCAGTAGGTGATCAGCGACAGACCCAACTGCTCGATGCCGGTGCCCCAGCTCGTCTCGTCGAACATCAGCAGGGGCCGCGGAACGCCGGTAAACCGCGACACCTCCTCGGCTTGGTGCTTGCGCTGCGCCAGGCCTTCGGCATCCCTCCCGCTCGCCCCCAGAGGCTTCGCGGTCAGACCTTCTTCCGCGACGATCCAGCGGCCGGTATTCTCGACGCCCGCATAGCCATCCTGAAACTGATGCTTCAGCCGCTCGATCGCGGCCTCCGACAGCTGCTTAGGATGCTCCAGGACGCCGCCGACATAGGCGCCGTTCCGCAACAGCCGGGCGGCGGCCTCATCGGTGATTTCGGCCAGGCCAAGGGCTTCGGCGGCCATCCGCAAGAGACCGTGCCCGCGCAACCCGTCTTCCGACCACGGGCCCCGCAGGTCGAATATCTCCGACGGCTTGTAGATCCGCTCGCCCCCGGTCTTCGGGCGATACCGATACTGCAGGCTGAAATCGTCGGCCTGCTCGATCGTCACCCGCAGCGGATCGAGAGGCCACAGCGCCTGCGGCCCGCGGATGCCCGGCACCTTAAAGGCGAAGGCGTTGCCGTACAGAAGGGCCCGCCCCTGCATGAACGACTTGAACTGGTACGGTGTCTGCGCCGGATTCGGCTGAACCCGCAGAAGACGATGGACCGGGTGGTCGGTTGCCTTCTCCCGCGAATTGTCCGCGCCCCGGCGAAACAGGTTGAGCGGCAGCATGCCGATCGTGCCGACGATGACGTTGACCGCCCGGTTGAACGTCGCGTTCCGCATCGCGGAATACTCGCTAACCGTCCGCCCGGCCTTGCTGGTCATGCCGCCTCGGAGAAAGTCAGGCAGGTGTTCGTCGCGCAGGTTGATGGTCGAGTAGGCCTGTACCGCCCCGCCACCCTGCGCCAGACGCGCGATACCCGCCCCCTCGGCCGGCACCGGCGCATCGGGCGCTGGCGCGCCGAAAAGCCTGTCGAGCCAGCCCATCAGATCACGATCATCCCGCGCGTCTCATAAATCGACGGCACGTTGTCGTTGGCCGCGACGGGCCCGGCCTCCAGCATCTGCACGGCATTGAGCATGGCGATCAACGGGTCGATTTTCCCCGCGCCGGCCAGTTGCTTGCTGATGTACAAGTTGCTGCCTCTCAACTCGGCCCGCGCGTTCGATACGCACCAGGCCATCAGGGCCGACCCGTCATGCAGCAGCATGCCGTCGCCCAGCTTGAACTCGACTGTCTTGATCGTGCCGGTCAGGCCCACGCCCTGCCGCACCGGGGTGATCGAACCGCCCCGCTTGGTAACCTCGTCGTATGTCTCGAACCCCGATGCGACGAGCGCATCGACCAGTGCGCCCATGCCCCAGCTATCGACACCCACCGCGCCGACCTCGGGCATCAGCCCCGCGTCGAAGATCCGCTTCATCAGCCGGGCGACCTGGTCGACGATCTCCTGTCCGGTCGTGACGATCGTCAGATCGCCATCGGCCGCAAAGCCGCGGAGCGCCGGGGCGATATCCTTGCGCCGCTCCAGCGCGATTTCCAGCGCCCAGGCATGCGCCCAGGTCAGCCACCGGCCGGTGTCCTTCTCGCGCCCAGCGACCGCCGCGCCGAACAGGTCGTCGCGCCCGCCGCCGTCGATACCGGCCACCACCACCTCGCAGCGATCGAGCAGCGATTCCAGCGTCAGGTCCGGATCGGCGGCTTCAAGCCAGAAGTCCGCCGCGGCCCACCGATCCCGGCGGAGCCGCAGCCCGATCTCGACATTCAGGTGCTTGGCGAGGAAGACCTGCAGGCTCTCGCCTTCGCCGGTCTGCGCCATCGCCAGCTGCCGCTCCAGCCAGTCCTGCGTCACCGACCGCCCGATCGACGGGTTGGTGACGTAGAACATCGCCGGGTCGAGGTACGCCTCGGCCTCCAGCAACGCCTCGGGCCATTCGTAGAGCACGCCCATGCTGGCCGGATCCTCGATCACCCCGTCCCGCACGTCGCGGAAATAAGCGAGCTTGGCCTTGAACACCCCGGCCGGCGGCTCGTCGGAATGCGTCGTGATGTAGATCACGAAGCCCTCTTGCCGCGTGGCGAGGCCGCCCGTCGCTTCGCGCAGCATCGCCTCGGCCTTCGGGTTCTTGCCGAACAGCCACAATTCCTCGACCAGGACGAAGCCGGCCTTCTTGCCGCCGACGACGCCGCTGTCGGCCGCGACGATCTTCAGCTCCGCCTTCGTCACCCGGTGCCGGATCGTGCGCTGGTGCTCGATCACGTGCAGCAGATCCGACAATTCCGGATCCGCGCGCACCATGCCGGATGCGGGGCCGAAACTGTTGCCCGCGATCTCTATCGTCGGCGCCAAGATCAGCAGCTCCTGGTGGTGCCGCCAGTTCACGATCAGCGCGGTAAGCATGATGCCCGCCGCGATCATCGACTTGCCGTTCTTCTTGCTGATCAACAGCATGAACTCGTTGATCAGCCGCGCGCCGCTCAGCGGGTCCTCCGCCCCGAAGATCGCGGCGACGAAGTCGAACACGAACTCGTCGCAGATCTCGCCCAGCGTCGGGTAGGTTCCGTCTTTCTTTTGCGGCAGGTCGGTGACCTGCAACGACTTGAACACGCCCAGCGCGTCCGCCGCCTTGTCCGGGAACAGCGGCGCCACCGGCACCAAGCTGTCGCCCGCTACGATACGCTCCGCCCAGTCCGGGCAGGAGGTCGTCCACTTCGGCATCGGCGTCCTACTGGATCATCGCCGGCGGCGGTTGCCGCGTGCCGAAGCGCCCGGCCACACCGGCCGCCGCCTCCTTCTGCTGTTCCTTTTTGCCGAGCCGCGGGGCCGGGGCCGCGACCTTGCCGCGCTCCTGGACCTTTTCGCTGAGCGCCCGCTGCTGCTCGGCGTGCACCATCGCGGCTAGCGCCTTCTCGGCGGCAACGTTGCCCTCCTCGGCGGCCTTGTTCAGGCGGGCGAGCTGGCGACCTTTGAGCATCAGCGGCGCGTGGCCCGCGTTCGCGATCTCGTTAAAATAATGCTTGTAGAACGTCGGCTTGCTGACCTTCAGGACTCGCGCGATCTCGATCGGCTTGCGCCCGCACGCGAACAGCAGGTTCACAACGTCGGAATTCTCCCGGGTCCAGACATGCGCCGGCCGCCCCCGCCCCTTCTCCGGCAACACTGGCAGGCCGAACAGGTCAACCTGCCCGTCCGAAATTCCATCGCCCAAGAAAAAAATCCCCAGATGAGACGGGATGCGGTCTAGGTGCCGTCAACCCCCTGAACTTTCGACCACCCCCCGTCCTGCCTCGCCTCGCACCCGCCGCGCCTTGGCCTCGGCCGTCTTGCGGTTGTGGCAGGGCGTGCAGAGCCAGTCCGCCTCCTCGAAGGGAGGGAAGTCCGCCCCGCCGTCCGACCGCTCGACCCGGTGGTCGAGGATCAGCCGCTGCGTCGCCCCGCACACCTTGCACCACACGCCGCCGTGCTGAGCCCGCGTCCAGTCCCGATGCCGCCGCCGATAGTCGAGCCACTCGGCCGACTGGTAGAACCCCTCGGCGACCTTCGGCCTTGCCCGCACCCGCGACGCTGGCCGCCCGAGCCGCGACGGCATGGCCTTGAGCCGACCCACGTGCGCGCTCCTGACGAAAGGGAGGCGACTGCGGCCAGCCACCACAATGGGGGGAAACTGGCCGGGCGCAGTCGCCAAGTCTGGGAGAGGATACCCCGAGGCCGACACAGGCCCGCCTCAGCGTATCTCCTGATACCCCCGAAAAGGTGGGTAAACGAACACCCAATATTTCACTGGGTAAATGGAAACGGCTTGACAGCTTACCCGCAGGACTTCTGCGGGTTACAGAGCCGCAACTGGGTAAATGGCCCCGTCACGCCGCCGCCCCGGCACGATCACGACCTCGCTCCATGGCCACAGCCACCTTCCCGATCGCCCGCTCGTACCGCATCCGCAAGGCATCGCTGGTCACCACGCACCGCTTGCCGCCCTCGGCCACCCAGATCCGCTCCCAGCGGAACACGTCGCCGCGCGGGTCGAGCTTGGCGATCAGCACCCGGCCGACAAGCCGCCGGTGCTCCTCCGGCACGGCCAAGCAGGCGGCCTGCGGGCCCAGCATCATCCGGTCCAGCACCGCCATCTCCTTGCGCCCCAACTGCCGCCGCGGCTCGGCATCGCCGCCATGGCCCTGCCCATCGCCATAGTCGCCCGCCCGCACGTCGCGCACGATATCCGGCCACCCCTGCCCACCGCGCAGCCAACCCCGCTCCTTGTCGGGCATCGCGCCCAGGTACTCCACCGCCGCCAGCATCGCATCCTCCGCGTCCTGCCAGGTCACCACCTGCGAAAGCTCAACCCCCATATCTTGATCCTTTTCTACAGACAGACAGACAGATAGTCGGAAACCCTACGCACATGCGCGCCCGCGCCCGCACGGACCAAACCCCGCAGAAACTGTCTGTCTTTCTGTCAACTGTCTGTAACCCGCAGCCAGCGTGGCTTTGCGAGGACGGACAGTCACAGACAGACAGATGGTTTCCCCTCGCCGCAATCCCGGTGGCCAGCCCCGACGCCGCCCCATCATCCCGCCACCGCCGCCGAAACCGTCGCCCGCCGCCCGAAAAGACAGACAGTTGCCGAAACTGTCTGTAACTGTCTGTCCCACATCTTGTGGTGCAGAGGCACAGGCAGGCCCGCGCCGATCAGTCATCGAACCCGTCCCAGTCGCCGTCGGCCTGGTCGTCGTGGCCGCTGGCGCCCCAGTTGCCGGGCGTCCGGTCGGGCGCGCCGCCCGCCACGTCACCGCCGCCCTGCACACCCGCAGGCGGCAGCGACAGCTCGTCCGCCGTGCGCAGCCGGCACCCCTTGCGGATCACCTTGCCTTGCGCGTTCTTGGCCTTGGCGAGCTGCTTGTCGCCCAGCGCGCGGCCAAAGGCCGTGCTGGTCATGATCTCGCGATCGCCGACGGCGTTGTCCTCGCAGAACTGCTTGTAATCGGCGTAGAGATCGGCCGAGAGCGCGCGGGCTTCCGGGTCGTCCGTGGCGACCCTTTCCCCGAACCATTCACCAAAAGGGTTGCTGGATCTCCGGTAATCCTCGATCGCCGCGCGCACCGTCTCGGGCGGGATCAGGCCGTGGCTCAGCCACATCAGCGTGCCCTGCACCAGCCACCCCAGCACCCCCTCGGCCTCGGCCAGCAGCCTGCGGCCCACGGTCTTGTCGGCCGCACCCTTGAACTGGTGCGGAAACTCGATGACGACGATGCGCCGCCAGATGCCGTCGTCGTCGCCGGAAATGCGCGGTTTGCGGTTGCACTCGAACACGATGGCAAAGCGCGGCCGATACTCGAACACCGCGCCATGCAGTTCGCGCGCGCTGATCGGCTGACCGCCGGTCACCTGCTTGACCCGGCCTTCATCGATCATCGCCCCGATGCGCGGCTCGCTGGTGCAGACAAGCCGCACGTCGCCGGCAAGCCGAGCCATGTCGGGCGAGGCTTCCGCCCCGCTGCGCGCCGCCCCGTGCAGGAACGATTCGACCGCCGCCGTCGCGCCATAACCGCCCAACACCTCGCGCAGCACGTCCATCGTCGTCGACTTGCCGTCGCCGCCCTTGCCCTGCAGCAGGAAGATGCACTGCTCGCTGATCTCGCCGGTCAGGGCATAGCCCATGCACGACTGGAAATAGCTGCGCACATCGGGCGCGGGTAGCACCGTCTCCATGTGCCGGGTGAACTCCGGGCATTGCGCCCGCGGTTCCCACGCCACCTCGCTCATGCGGCTGATCCGGTCTTCGGGATCGTGCGCGTCGAGCCTTACCGCCCACCCGTCGGGCCCTTCGAAGAACCGCAAGGTGCCGTTGGCGACATTGAGCGCCATCGTCTCGGAATCGAAATCGTCGCGCGTC
Organism: Croceicoccus sp. BE223; assembly: GCF_031457155.1. Lineage (NCBI taxonomy): Bacteria > Pseudomonadati > Pseudomonadota > Alphaproteobacteria > Sphingomonadales > Erythrobacteraceae > Croceicoccus > Croceicoccus sp. BE223. The sequence continues at coordinate 635,114 of NZ_JAVDWB010000001.1, read as the reverse complement.
GCGGCCAGTTTCGACTTCGCCTGCGCCAGCGCGGCCGTCGTCTTGTTCGCGTTGCCGGACTGGACGGCGTGCTTGTACAGGGCAGAGGCGCGCTCTTGCAGCATCGTCTTCTTGCCCTGGTCGGTTTCGGTCTCCGCCGCTTCGTCCAGCGCCGCCGCCTCGATCGGGATGTGCCGCGCCATGTCGTGCGCCAGCTGCTGCGACAGCCGGGCACCGTCCTCGGCAGACCAACGCCGCCCGTCATAGGCGCGCCAGTGATCCTCCACCCACAGCAGCTTGCCGCCGGCCAGATCGATCAGCCGATCCGCATTGCCAAGGTCGTTGAGCTCGTACCAGGCCATCTTTTCCGGCTCGGCCACCGGCACGGGGATCGATCCCCCTTTTCGCTGCGTCATCGGGTCCCCTGCCTATCCCTTGTCTTCCAGCGCCCGGCGCGTCTGCATCGCGGCAAACCGCGCGGCATCGAGCGCGCGGCCCTTGGCGTTCGTTTTCTTCGTGGGCGGCGTGAACACCGCCGCCAGCTTCGGATCCTCGGTCGGCGACCGCTGCGCCCCGTCGTGCGCATCGAACGTCGCGCGATAGAGGTCGAAGGTCGCCTCACCCGCCCGCATCGCGTCCTCGCCGTGCTTGGCGCACTTCTCGAACCAGCGGACGGCGACAGCGATCTGCTTGGCCTCGAACCCTTCGGCCCCAGCCATCTTCTTGCGATCCGATTCCTGCGCCCGCAGCGCCGCGATCTCGGCCCGCAGGTCGAGGAGGAAGGCGATGTGCTCCACCAGCGCCTCGGCCGTCGCGGGATCGTCGATCCCCGCGATCTGCTCGGCCAGCATCGACGCGGCCAGCGCCGCCGCATCGGGCCGCAGCTTCGTCATGGCCTCGCTGACGTCGGCACCGTCGAGCGCCGCTTCGTAGATCGCCAGCTCGGCATCGGCCAGCTCCCGGTCCGCCGGTGCCAGCGCCCGCCGCGCGATCACCTTGCGGATGATGGCCGGCGAAAAGCCGCAGGCCTTGGCCTCGGCATAGATGTCGCGGCGATCCTCCTGCAGTCCGGCGATTTCCTCGCTGACCCGCTCGATCCGCTCAACGAACAGGCGCAGGGCGTCGGCTGTGTCGTTCATGGCTGGGCCTCTGTCATTTTGCTCCAATAGTCCCCGTCACCCTCCGCGAAGTGGAGGGCGCGGACCATATCCGGGGTCAATGCGCATCCAGTCCCACGCTTCATCGCGCAAATGACGCGATTCACGGCGGCTTCGTAATGTCCTTCATGATCCCAAGATTGGCGTTTGGGCCTGCCGGTCATGGCTGGGTCCATTCGATGATCGGGCTTTCATAGGGCAGCATAAGCGGGTGCTTCGGGTGCCCGCACTTGGCGGCCGGGCCGATGCAATACGGGTCCAGTCCCGCGCCAGAGATCATGGTCAGCACGTTGAGGAAGCGATTGCGGACGCGGAGCGGCTGCTTCGACAGCGGCCCCCAAGCGATGATCGCCTGATCGGCTTCCGCGAGCATTTGGATCAGGTGGTTGTCGTTCTCCGGCCCGACCGGATCGGCCACCTTGCCGAGTTCGCGCACGTCGGTCGCGCGGTAGGCGAAAAGGTTGCCGACGATCAGCTTACCCCACCTGTTGCGCCGGCCGAAGCCGATCAGCTTGCGAATGGTCGCGTCATTCTCGGTGGCGTCAGCGGTGGAGGGGTTGACCATGATAACGGCGGTCGCGCCACCCCCGACAGTGTTGCGTTCGAGCCGGTAGCGGTAGCGTCCGCAGTCGGAGATGATCGCGGTCATGGATACCCCCAACTTTCGGAGATGCGGCGCCACTCGACATTGCCACCACTCCGCCCGCTCAATTGGCTCAACGGCGTCCCGATCGGTTGGGGATGCGGGTTGCAACCGGGGCAGTCCGCGTCAGCGTCCGCTATGATTCCGGGATAAAGCCACTTGTCGCCGTCGGGCAGGTCAGGCCCGATTCCGCAGGCAAAGCGGCGGTGGCTGTTCAGCGAACTGTCGTCGACACGAATGTGGATCATCAAACCCCCTCCCTCGCCAGATCCCCGAAATCCGCGCCCATCGGCGGACGCTTGACGCTCACCCGCGCCCCGGTCGCGCGCCAGGCCGCACTGGCGAGCCGACCGCACAGCTCGGTCCGCTCGGCCCCGCTGAGGTCGCGCTTCACCGGCACCGCGCGCGGATGCTCGCGCACCGTGCGGTCCTTCAGCCCCTTCATGTCGGCATCAACGCCCACCAGCACGCGGGACTCGCCCGGCCAGCACAGCATAGCGCGGCCCGGATCTGGGCGCGGATCGTAAAGCGGCACCGCGCCCGCCCGGTCCTCCAGCGGATAGCCCTGCAGATTGTTGAGGCTGAGCGCCGCCACCCCCCGCGTCACGCCTTCCCGCGCCAGGAAGGCCAGCGTCGTCTCGATCCCCTCGGCCACGGCCAGCGTATCGGCACCGACGTGCCCGGCATCCGCCGACCAGTCGCCCAGCAGCACCCCGCCGCCCGCCGTTCCGCCGAACATCTTGCGCCCGGCTTTGGTCCGGCCCTCGTCGGCCAGATACGTCACGTGCAGCCCGATCGGCGCGAAGCCGATGACGCACGCGCCCTCCAGGATGGGCGCCTCGATCGCCGCGATCATCGCCGGGCCGAACCGCCTCGGCTCTTGCCCCACCGGCCACGCTCCGGTCGGCACCCGCGGATGAAACCGCAGCTGCTCCAGCACCGGACTGTCGGGCCCCGGATGCACACCGCGCGTCCGCAGCCAGGTCTCGACCGGCGTCCGCCACCCGGCCACCGGACGCAAACGCCAGATGAACCGCGCCACTTCGATCGACGGCACGAACTCCGGTCCGTCACGTTCACCCCGCCGCCCCTCGCGCCGCTCCGGCGCAGACCGGGGCACTTGGCCCGATGGCAGATCGCCCAGACCCGCCTCGCCGATCAGCACCCGCGCCGCGTCCAGGAACGCCATGCCGTCGTGCCGCATCAGCCAGGCCAGCTGGTCGCCATGCGCCCCGCAGCCGAAGCAGTGATAGAACCCCTTGTCGTCGTTGACCGTAAAGCTGGCCGTCGACTCGTCGTGGAACGGGCATAGGCCCTTGAACTCGCGCCCCGCCCGCGACAGCCGCACCGACCGCTTGACCAGATCCGACACCTCCACCCGCGCCTTCGCCTCGGCGAGCACACCGGGATCGATCGCCGGGGATGAACCGGATGCGCCGCCACTCATTTCGGCACACCCAGCTTCGCGCGCAGCTCGGCCACCTTGGCCCGCGCGCGCGGCAGGTCCATCCCCTCGCCCGCGACGGTCAGCTCCATGCCGATCTGCCCGATGACCGCGGCCTCGCGGAACAGCGCATACAACTCGGCGCGGCCCATCATGGTCGGCCCGATGTCCTCGTAGGCGCTCACGCCGCCATCTCCCCGCGCGCCGCCTTGCCGTCGCGGCAAGAGCACACGTCGACCCGGCACCCGCACCAGGAACACCCGGTGTGATAGTGCAGCACCGCCAAAGGCCTTTTCGGCGACGAATCGTGCAGCGCATCGTGCAGCCGGAGCCGCTTGGCCGTCAGAGCCGTCCGCCGCCCCGTCGCCACGATTTCGATGACCCGGCGATTGGCATGCCGATGGATGCGGATCACGCCGCTCGTGTCGAGCGCGGCGACAACACCCGCCGCCTTCGCATGCGAACACCGCAGCCAGTCCGCCACGTCGTCATTCGTCGGACACGGCCGCTCCGCCAGCGCCGCCCGCTCCAGCAGGGTGAGCGCCTTGCGCTCCCATGGCGTCAGATCCGTCATGCCGCTTCTCCACTCCGGCCCATCAGTGCGCCCTGAACGCGATGCTGCGTTCCGAATGCCAGCACAGCGCGCACGTCGCGCAACAGTCGGTCGCCCCGGTTTGCGCCGGGCACAGGATGGCATCGGTGATGGCGGCCTCTGCGGCGATGACCCGCGAGGCCCGGTTCTCATGCGGCTGCCCGGAAAAGCGGATCGCCGCCCGCTGCCACCCGAAATCCGCCGCCAGCATCGCCACGGCCCGGCCGATCGGTTCGCGCGGATCGCGCGCGGTAAACCCGAACACGTGCAGCGCAGGGAAGCGCCGCAACGCCTCCGACCAGGTCGCCACGTACTCGGGCGAATAGAAATCCCCCAGCACGTGCAACCGCACCATGAACCCGGCCGGGTGCCGCTCCTGCAACTCCGACATTTCGATCAACAGCCGCGCCTCCAGATCGGGCCCATGCTCGATCCGCTCCGCCGCCTGCATGTTGTTGCCATAGCAGCGCAGCCATTCGCGGCACTCGCGCGGGCAGCTCGCCCGCTCTTCAAGCGTCAGGGTATAGATCGGCCATCCCCGGCGCGGCCCCTTGGCCACCGTCTTGCCGATCTTCCGGCTGTTGTGCCCGCTCTTGAGCAGCCGGTTCAGTTCATCGGGCGCAAAGACGCGACTGGGAAAGATCGACCGACCGCCCCGGGCAGACGGATGATAGGCGGGCAGCACGATGCCGTGCCCCCTCGGCGCGACGGAGCCGAAGCGCCGCATGCTCGAAGCCGCGCGCGTCACGCCGCTTCATCCATGAATTCGGCGAGCAGCTCGGCCCAAGCCTCGCGCAAGACAACCTCGCTCGCAGCCGCAAAGCGCAGGTTCGGATCGTCGGCGCGCTTGCGCATGATCTCGCCGCGCCAATCCTCTTGCGTGACCGCGCCGATCATCTCGACCAGCATCACGCGGAACTCATCATCGACGACGAACCGCCCATATTCATCCGCGACAACGGCCGCGATGCCGGGAAACAACGATCCGGCATAGCGCAGCACGCTGCCGCGCCACGCATCCGCCAACACCCTCAGCGCCAGCCTGGTCACATCCTCGCTGTGGCGGCGCCAGCTCGCTTCGATACCGCCGATGTTGGAAACCATGCCGGGCTTCCACGACACGTAGTTCTGATGCGGCGCGACCGACAGACCCGCCGCCTCGATCGCCGAAACGATGCCCGTCGCTTCCTGATCGCCCGCCGCAACGGCTGCCTTGAACAGGTCGATTTTCGACAGCGCGCGGCGCTGCACGTTCATCGCCACGAACGAAGCGGCTTCGTCGGCGCGGCTGTCGTAGGACGACACCACGCAGGGCAGGTCGTACAGGTCCCGCCGAGCCCGAGCGGCCTCAAGCCGGTGCTGGCCGTCCACCACCCACAGTGACCCGTCGGCCCGCCGCGCTACCGCCAGCGGATGAAACAGCGCCCAGTCCCAGTGCATGGCGATCTTGCGGATCAGCGCCTTGCTGGAAGCGTTGTCGATCGACCGCTGGTAGGCGGCATCGACCTTCAGGTCGCCCAGGCGGCAATTCTCCAGACTGGGCCGAAGCCCGAGCGGAGGATTGACCTTCAACCGGGATGTTGCCGCCCGCGCCATCACGCCGCCTCAGGAGCCAGCCTGGGCCAGCCCAAGGTCGAGCCAGGAAGATGCCCCGGCTTGGGAAACTCCTCGGTCGGCGCATGCAGTTCGACACGGGGACGGGTCTGGTTGCGCAAAGCCAAAAGCCGCCCGTCCGGCTCGATCGCGACCAGCAGGTCGAGCGCTTCCCGCGCCTTTTCCAGATCGCCCGCAAAGACCGCTGCGAAGACTTCGTCGGTCATTTCCCTGTTGCGGTACATCGCCTCTCTCCTTCAGCGCATCGGGCCGACGATGGCGAGCGCCCCGTCGTCCACCGTGCGGCGGACAAGGGCGAACGACGTCGCATCGGCATGGTGAATGGTGACGCTGTCGCCACCGATCGCGGTAAGCACTTGGTCGAGATACTGGCTGTTGAAGCCGACCTCGAAACTGGCGCGCACGTCGGCCGGCACCTCCTCGGTCCCGCTGCCGACCTCGGCGTTCTGCGTCGAAACCACGATGATCCCGTCGCTCCGACCGATTCTGACGGTCCGGGTCTTGCCTTCGCCGACAAGGTCGATGCGCCGCACCGCTTGGCGCAGCATCTCCGGATCGACGACGATGGGATCGTCCACTTCGCACGGTATGACGCGGCGATAGTCCGGAAACGTCCCGTCGATCGCCTTGCCCAGCAGCGAGCATTCGCCCGCCGTCATGCGGATCTTCGAAGCGCTCCATTCCAGGTCGACGGAACCGGAGAAGTCGGCAGCGATCGACTGCGCCGCCATGCAGAACTTCGGACCCAGTATCAGGTCCGCCCCTTCTGCCGGAAAACGGGCATCGACCCGCGTGCTGGCGAGCGTATGTCCGTTGGTCGCGACAAGCCGCAGCATCCCGTCCGATCCTGCATGCCAGAGCGGCCCGTTCAGATAGTAGCGCGTCGGTTCAGTCGATCGTGACCACAGCACCCGAGCGAGCGCCGATGCGAGCTGCTGTCCCGGCATGGTCAGGCGATGGACCAGGTCTAGCGCAGGTATCTTGGGGAAGTCGGTGACCGGCAATGCGTTCAGCTTCCACCGGCTCCGGCCGGCTTTGACGGCCAGCTGCCGGTCTTCCATCGCCAGACTGATTTGCGCACCCTTGGCAGCGGCACCGGCCAACGCGGCAAGCCGCTTGGCCTCGACCGTTGTCGCCAGCTCGCCATCGGCTGACACAAGCGGCACGGTCTCGCAGTATTCGACATCAAGATCGGTGGTCAGCACCTGCAAGCCCGCTGACGTCGTCTCGATCCGCACGTTGGCGAGAATCGGAATGGTGTTGCTCGCAGCGACAATGGCCGCCGCCTTCTTGAGCGCCTTGGCCAGCGCACCGGCCTCCAGAACGACGCTCATGCTGCCTGCTCCGCGGCATTGGCTGCATCCCAGACCGCCCCCGCATCCAGCGCCGCCAGAGCGCAGGTCAGGGCCATGCGCAGTTCCTCGGCCTCGCCGCGAGTCAGCACCTTCACCGACACGACCTGCCCATCCTGCCGCTCTATCAACTCGACAACCGGACCAGGCAGTGGACACTCGGGGCGCGGCGTGGGGCAGGCCAGCGCCACATAGCTGCGCGCAAAACCGTATTTGATCCTCACCTCACCCATGTTCAATCTCCCCGGATATGTCCGCACTCGACTGCCCCGTCGCGACGATCGTCACGATGCGCGTCCGCGTGCGCCCGGCCTGTTCGAACCGGATCAGCCCCATGGTTTTCAGCCGGGTCAGCGCGTTCTTGGCAGCGTACCGGTCATCGAGATCGAGCCGCTCGGCGATTTCGCCGTTGCTGGGGCAGCACCGCCCGGCGGCGACGTCGCGGAACAGCAGGGCATAGACCCGCCCGTCCCGGCTCTCGCGCCAGACATCGTCGCGCGGCGGACTGCCCGCGACCTGCCGCCCACCGGCAGGCCGACCGCCATCGTTCGCACCCTCGCCCGGCGAAGGCGCCCGCGCCCGCGCGCAATATTCGAAGCAATGCGCCCGCTCGGCGCGCCGCTGAAACAGGTGCACCCGGCCCTCGCCATGCCAGCGCAGCGCAAGCCGCTTGGCCGCGTGATCGCCCAGCATCGGCCCGGTGGCATAGACCAGCACCTCGCCCGGCCGCGCCGTCGCGATCCATCGCGCCATGTCGCCCGCCTCGGCATATTGCGTCAGCGCCGGGATGACGAACTGAGCGGCTCCCCCCTCCCACATGTCAGTCTCCCGCGATCGAATCGGAGGGAACAAGCCGACGCAGCTGCGCATCGATCGCATCGCGCACGTCTTCCAGCTGCCGGCGATTGTTGCGCACGTCGCCTAGGTCGAAGCTGCCATCCTCCAGCGCACGGCTGATCCGCACACCCAGGTCGAGCACCGCCGTGAGCGTCGAATGGTCGCAGGCACCGCCGGGGCGGCTCGCTTCGCAAAGCCGGTCGAACGGTCCCGTGAACCGCCCGTTCCACTCCCGCTTGCCCCGGCCAAAGGTCACCGCATTCATGGTCGCGGTGCCCTCGGCGTACTTCGCCGCCTGGTCGTCGCTGACGCCCAGCACCGCGCCGACATCGGCCCAGGTCAGCCCGTCCTCCACCTTGATCTGGTGCAGCGCCGACCCGATGGCATCCAGCGCGCCGGAAGCGGAAAACGCCGGCCGTTTCCCGACGATCACCCGCCCGCTCATGCGCTATGTCCTTTGGCATGAACTGCGACCGACAATCCCCTGCGCGACGCGATGGGTGCCCCGCCGCTGACCGACTTGATCTGCGCTGGGTCCAGCACCTCGCCTTCAAGGGGCGCGCGGACTCCGACGATCTTTGCCTTGTCAATGCTGAGGATCATGCTGCGTCCTCGAGATCGACCCACGATTGCATCGGGATTTCTCCATTCGTGTGGCGTTCGATTTGGGCTGCCACCTCGAGCGTCGGGCGAAGCTTGCCCTGTCGAATCCGGTTCACGATCGACCGGTCCTTGCCGATCAGCGCGGCAAGATCAGCGTCGCTGATCTTGTTTCGCTCCATGTAAGTTGCGAGAGGTGTCATGATGGGCGGACGATGTGCATCTATTGCACAAAGGTCAAGCCCTATATGTGCAAAATATGCTCAAGACTTTCGTGTGCGCCGCTTGCACAACGGCAGCGTGGACACCCGCTGGATAAAAGATCGCAAGAAAGCGCGCGGCATAACTGATGCCGCCTTGGCTGATGCGCTGGGCGTCGAGCGCTCGGTCGCCAACAAGATCGTCAACGGCAAGGTTGAGATAAATGCTCGCCGCGTAGAAGCTCTGGCCGAGCTTTTGGACGTGTCGCGTGACGAGATGCTTTTCCGCGCGGGGATTACTAGCACCAGGATGGAACCGGAGATTGTCTCTCAGGTCCCCTCATCCGAGCTTGTTCAAATTCAGAAGCTGGACCTCTCCCTCTCAATGGGACCGGGCACGTTGATTGACGGTTACGTCGAGGCGGAGCCCGTCACCTTCGACCTGGCCTTTATCCGCGCCATCACCCGCTCGCCGTCGGACAAGCTGCGTCTCGTCACCGGCATCGGCGACAGCATGTACCCCACCCTGAACTGGGGCGATGCGATCATGATTGATACCGCCGATCGCCAGCTCGCTCGGCAGGACGGGATATATTGGATCGATCTGTACGGCGCCGCCGGCATCAAGCGGCTGCGCACCATCGGCCGCGATCGGGTGCTCGTCATATCCGACAACCCCGCTATGGCCGATCAGGAAGTCGACACCGCCGACCTGCGCATCGAAGGCCGCGCGATATGGGTGGCTCGGGGGCTCTGATCGTGACCACTCCTGCTGATGACCAGACCACGCTCACCGATGTCGAAATGGATGACATCCGCGCCAGGATAGTCGCCAAGATCAGGGGCGGCGGTCGCTGCGAAATGTGCGGCTCGACCAAATGGGGCGCTGGCCGCTACCTCACCGCGCCGACGATCTACGATGCGCGCGGCGAAGTCGCGAAAGCAGATCCGGGCAAGGTCGCGGCGCTGTTCGCATCCCTCACATGCCGGAACTGCGGCAACACCAAGTTCTTCGACATCCGACTTCTCGATTTTGATGTGGCGAAAGGTGCGGATCACGATGGCTGAACCGACGATAGTGGATATCGGCACGCGAACCGCCTATATTCCCACGGCAACCCCCGAACGGGGCGGGGGAACGGAGCCGCCTGATATGGAATCGCGCGTAAATCGACTTGAGGACCGTTTGGACAAGCTGATTGACCGGGTCGGGTCGGTCGAAGTCAGTGTGGCGACTTTGTCTGAGCGCGTGTCGCATCTTCCCAGCAAGACTTATATCGACACACGTCTCGCCGGTATGTTGGCAGTGATCGCCGCGCTGATCGCCTTCGGAGACAAGATTCAAGCTTTCGTCAACTGAGCCTTCCACCCCTCTCCCTTGCAGTCGTCGGGATTGATTTTCCCAACAAGCGCGGCCCGTCGCGGCGCTTCGAACTGGCCATGTGCGCACCGGGCGAACCGGTCGAGCTGCGTCCCGAGCCGAACAACCCCGCCGACCCCCGCGCCGTCGCCGTCTTCAGCGCCCGCGGCATCCAGCTGGGCTATCTCACCGCAGAACGCTGCAGGCGCATCGGCTCACTGATTCGCGCCGGCACCCCAATTCACGCCATCTATCAAGGGGCAGGACCATCGTGCGCGTGGATCCGCGCCAGCTTCGACGGCACGATTCCGGAAATTCCCCGGCAACCGTCGGAAGCCCCAACCACCCCGGATTTTTGGCCCGACGAGGAGTATGATTAAAGGCATAGTGCATATCTTGCACTTTTAGCTTGCACATTATGTGCACTTGGTGCACTTCTCCGCTTGCCAAAGCTTGCTGGAGAACACCATGCTCGAATCCAAGTCCGAATTCCCGTTCGCGGGCTCGACCGCCTTCCTGAAGCCGGAGGGCCGCGAGCTGCGCGTGATCCAGCACCAGTGCGACGGCCGCCTCTTGGTCCAGCGCGTCGGCCCCGAATGGGACCGCTCGCAGCGCGCCACCGGCACGATGACGGTCGAGCGCACCGACGTCACCGCCACCCGCGACGAAGCCATCATCGTCACGAAGCGCGGTCGGAAAGCTGCCTGAGATGGGCTTCCTCGAAACCTACTGGCGCGAACTCACCGCCACCGCCTTCGGCATCGCCTGCATGGCGCTCGTCATGAAGGCGGCCGCGCTGTGAACCCCCGCGCTCAAGTAGCCGCAGGCGGTAGCGCAGAAGGAAGCCCCCGCCTTCATTGCGCCGACGCGCATGCCACCCCGCCCGCCGACCTGGGCGAGCTGGTCCGCACCTTCACCCCGCAGGACTGGCGCACGTGCCTGATCGGCGCGCCGCTGCTCGTCGCCGTCTTCGGCTGCCTGCCGTTCCTGTTCCTTGTGATCGAGGAGATCGCCCGATGATCCGACCCGAACGGCTCCACACCGACCCGAACGGCCACCCCTGGCCGGAATACATCCAGCACGAGATTGAGGCGAACCGCTACGACCGCCCCCTCGGCGCAGACCGCATCCGCTGGGGCTGGTGGCTCGTCGCCGCCCTGCTCAGCGCCACCATGTGGGGCGGCATCGCCCACCTGCTGGGGCGGCTGTGATGGGCGTCGATTGGCACAACAAGATTGCACCGGATGTGGTGAACCGGCTGATCCGCGAGGGCCAGAGTGAGAGTGACACGATGGTCGCGCTCGAAAGCATCGTGCTCGGCGTCATGGCTTTTTATCGCCCGGCACCCCGGCACGCGGGCGAGTTTCTAGATACGATGACCGCGCGCGTGATCGACCGCCTCGGCGAAATGGATATCGGCCGATGATCCCCAAGCGCCACCCCAAAACTACGAGATATCTTGGCGCACCAAAGGGGTGGAATGCCGAGACAGATGGCCCCTGCGGCCACCTCTCCATTTGCGACGATCGCGGAATGATGCTCTCCCGGTGGGAGCCGACGCCAGACGAGCTCGCCGTCCTGAACGCCGGAGGCGCAGTAGAATTGGCCGTGGTCGGCCATGCGCACCCGCCGGTCTCGCTGATCGTCGTGAGGTGTGATCAATGACAGACCTCCCCCGCTTCGCCACCGAAGAATTCACACGCCGCCGCACCAACGCGCGCCGCGCCGTCGAACGCTGCCGGATGACCCTCAGCCAAGCGGAGCAAAAGATGCTGTTCTGGGCGGTCATCACCGTCCGCGCCGGCGGCGATCTGCCCGAGGACATCCGCAATCAGCTCCACCGCGCTAAAGTAGCCGGAGGCGATAGCGCACAACCCACATGGTGGGAACTCACCCCGCAAGGCACCGATCCGGCGCTGTTCCTGACGCACGCGCTCCGCGAACTCCAGCGCGCGGCCACCGCCGCCCTGATCAAGCACACGGCGACCACAGAGGACACGGACCGCACCCGCGGCATCCTCGCCCTCTATAACCAGGTCGCCGCCCCCGTCCTCGGCCCGCTCCCCCTGCAAAAGCGGGCCGAGGACACCCCGGCCATGAAGGAAGCCGCCTGATGCGCGACTGGCTCCGCCGCGAGGCACCCGCAATGAAGCAAGGCGCCCTCTGCGCCACCATTGCCCTCGCGACGATGGTCGTCTGTGTCTGGGGATGGTGATGGACTGGCTCATCGTCGACAACTTCGCCGGTGGCGGTGGCGCTTCCACCGGGATCGAGGCGGCGCTGGGCCGCAGCGTCGACGTGGCGATCAACCACGATGCCGAGGCGGTCGCCATGCACCGCGCCAATCATTCCGGCACGCGCCACCATTGCCAGTCGATCATGGCGATCGACCCGCAAGAGGCCTGCACCGTCGATGGCCGCGTCCGGCCCGTGCTACTCGCGTGGTTCAGTCCCGACTGCAAGCATTTCAGCAAGGCCAAGGGCGGCAAGCCGGTCGAGAAGCGGATCCGCGATCTCGCATGGATCGTCGTCCACTGGGCCAAGCGCCTGGGTGAAAATCGGCCGCAGGTCATCATGCTGGAGAATGTCGAGGAATTCCGCACATGGGGTCCGCTCGGCGACGACAACCGCCCCTGCCCCGATCGCAAGGGGCAGACGTTCGAGGAGTGGGTGCGCCAGCTGCGCCGTCTCGGCTACAAGGTGGAATGGCGCGAACTGCGCGCCTGTGACTACGGCGCGCCGACGAGCCGCAAGCGCCTGTTCCTGATCGCCCGCCGCGATGGGAAGTCGATCGTCTGGCCCGAACCGACGCACGGCCCCGGTCGCCCTCGCCCGTGGCGAACTGCGGCAGAGATCATAGACTGGTCGCAGCCCTGCCCCTCGATCTTCGAACGCGCGCGACCACTGAAGGCAAACACCTGCCGCCGCATCGCCGCTGGCATCGTTCGCTACGTCCTCGATGCGGCCGACCCGTTCATCGTTCCGCTGACCCATCATGGCGCGGCCGATCGCAGCTATCCTGTCGGCGAACCGATCCCGACCATCACCGCCGCCCACCGCGGCGAGATGGCGGTCGTCGCGCCGACGTTGATCCAGACCGGCTATGGCGAACGCGACGGGCAGGCCCCGCGCGTTCCCGGTCTCGACAAGCCGCTCGGCACGATCGTCGCAGGCGGCGGCAAGCACGCGCTCGTCGCCGCGCACGTCATGACGATGCGCAACAGCGGCAAGCCCCACACGGCGATTGACGAGCCGACCCATACGATCACCGCCGGTGGCGCGCACCAGTACCTCGTCGCGGCCTTCATGGCCCAGCACAACGGCGGCAACGGGGCCGCGCCCCGGTCGATGGCGGATCCCGTCTCGACCCTGACGGCCCGATGCACCCAACAGCAGCTCGTCACCTCGAACCTGATCAAGCTGCGCGGCACCAGCACCGCGCAGGCCAGCGACGAACCGCTCCATACGATCAGCGCCGGCGGCACCCACTTCGCGGAGGTTCGCGCCTTCCTGATCAAGTACTACGGCAACGAGGTCGACGGCCACGGCCTCGACAGGCCGCTCGGCACGGTCACTACCCGAGACCGCTACGGTCTCGTAACGGTCTCGATCGACGGCGAGGAGTACGCGCTGGCCGATATCGGCATGCGGATGCTCACCGCGCGCGAACTCTTCAATGCGCAGGGTTTCCCGCCCGACTATCGGATCGACTGCCCCGGCCCGAACGGCAAACCGCTGACGAAGACCGCGCAGGTCCGGATGTGCGGCAACAGCGTCTCGCCAGTCATCCCCGAAGCGCTGGTCCGCGCCAACCTGCCGGAACATTGCGCTGCGATAGAAAGCGCCGCGGCATGAACGCCCCCGCGCGCATTCCGCTGGCCGACGATCCGCTCGACGTGATCGCGCTGGCCATTGCGCGCACCCTCGCGCGGCAGCATCATGCCGATTCGCTCGCCGCCACTCCGGAAACCCGCCATGCGCACCGCGATCTACGCCCGCTTCAGCAGCCAGCTGCAGAAAGATAGCTCGATCGAGGATCAGGTGCGCGTCTGCACCGCCCGCGCCGAACGCGAAGGGTGGCAGGTCACGCAGGTCTTTTCCGATTACGCCATCAGCGGCGCGGTGCGCGACCGGCCCGGCCTCAACGCCCTGATCGAACACGTCTCCGCCGGCCACGCCGACCAGGTGCTGGCCGAAGCGATCGACCGCCTGTCGCGCGATCAGGAAGACCTCGCCAACATCCACAAGCGCATCGCCTTTGCCGGCGCGCGCATCGTCACCCTGTCCGAAGGCGCGGTCGACGAACTGCAGATCGGCTTCAAGGGCACGATGGCCAGCCTGTTCCGCAAGGATCTGGCCGACAAGATCAGGCGCGGCCAATCGGGCCGGGTGGCGAACGGCCGCGTGCCGGGAAATGTCGTCTACGGCTACCGCAAGGTGCACCGGCTCGACGCAAAGGGAGAGCCCGAACGCGGCCTGCGCGAGATCGACGAGGATCAGGCCGCCATCATCCGCCGGATCTACCGCGAATATCTCGACGGCGAATCGCCCCTCGCCATAGCCCGCCGACTGAATGCCGAGGGCATTCCCGGCCCGACCGGCGGCAGCTGGAACGTCAGCACGATCAACGGCGACACCGTCCGCGGCAACGGCATACTCTGCAACGCGATCTACGTGGGCGAGCTCGTCTACAACCGCACCCGCATGGTCCGCGACCCGCAAACCCGCCGCCGCGTCCCCCGCGTCAACCCGCGCGAGGAGTGGCAGGTCACGCCGGTTCCCGATCTCGCCATCATCACTCAGGCAGAGTGGGACGCCGTGCGCGAGCGCCGCGCCGAAACGAAGGACTGGGACTTCAAGCGCCTGGTCCGTCCGAAGAAGCTGCTCTCGGGCCTCGTCACCTGTGGCAGCTGCGGCGGCAACATGACGATCATCGCCGACGGCAAATGGGGCTGCAGCAACGCGCGGAAGACCGGCACCTGCGACAACCGGCGGACGATGGACAACACCGCGATCGAACGCCGTGTGCTTGCGGGAATGGAGCGCGAGCTGCTCTCGCCCGATCGCGTCGCCGCCGCCGTGCGGGCCTACCACGCCGAACGCACGCGCCTGCAGCAGGAAGACCGCATCGTCGCGGCGCGCCAGCAAAAGAAGGCGGCCGACCTCGATCGGCAGATTGACCGATGGATGACCGCGATCGAGGCCGGCGCCGGCGACATCCAGGACGTTGTCCAGCGCCTGCGCGACCTCCGCGCCGAACGCGACGCGATCGCCGAAACCGTGGCCGACGCCGACGTGGCGCGAGTCGTCACTCTCCACCCCGCAGCGGCAGAGGCCTATCGCAAGGCGGTCGAAGACCTCACCGCCACGCTGACCGACGACACGCCGGACACGATGCGCCAGGCCCGAAACGCCCTCCGCGCCCTGATCGACCGCGTAACCCTCACCCCCAAGGAGGAGGGCCGCGGCATGCACATCGATATCGACGGAAGACTGGCCATCCTCACCGCCCTCGGCCAAGGCCTGAAGCCCCAAATCCGAAAAGGTACGGTGCCGGTGGTAGCGGAGGAGGGACTTGAACCCCCGACACGCGGATTATGATTTCCAGTGTCCAACTGAAATCATATGATTTTTTCGTAAACTATTCCCCGCACTCGCCCAGACATATCAATAACTTACCTATGATTTGTAAACCTCACCTGGCCGCATATTGACCGCGCCGGCCCGTCCTCTCGCGCGCTGGTCGGCCTGTCCCAGTCGGGCGGTTCCGCGCGCACAAGTCAGCACAGAAGCGCAAAAGAAATCTCGCAACGCGGCGCGCCGTGCCTCTCAAATGTTCGGGGGGGATCGGGAAAACCCTGACATTCCTGACATTGGCAGTTTTCTGCGGGTTTGCGCCATTACATTTGCCCTTACATCGCCATTACCTAATCAGGGTCAGCAACCCTTATATTGTGATCTTATAATATCGTTATAAATCAACGATATAATGGAGAGGCTGGGGAAATGTCAGGGTCGTGTCAGGGCCAAGCTATTACATTTTTATTCAGCAAATTCAGACCGTTGAATTCCAATTTCGTCGAATGTCATAAATGTAAGGGTTCCCCCGACCCCTGCCTGGCCCGAAGATCGTCACGATCGCGCCAAGTCTGGGCTGCAATGGCTGAATTCCGCCGTTTTCCCCGTTTCGCCGGCGGTCCCTACCCTGGCCGCCTCAAGTCCCGCACGGCCGCCGCCTCATCTGCAAAAAATCCATTGCCTGAAAGGTCGGGCGGGGCGTGGGGGAAAGCGCGGCGCGCGGGGCGTGGATGACGTCGGCCGGCCTGGCGTGCGCGGCGACCGCCCAGGGCGCGCGCTGGCGTCGCTGGCCCTGCCCTGCCCGCCGATCGACCGCTGTCGTTTGTTGGATACGCGCCCCGCGCGCGCAGCTATGCCCAGGCCGACGCAATCATCGCCTGGGAATCGAACCCATGTTCTATCTTGTCAGGAAAGGCCGCCCGGTCATGAACGCCGACGGGTCGGTCAGGATCTTTCGGAACGCGGCCGCGATGGGCCGCTTGCAGCGCGGCGATCAGCCGCTGATCTGGCGCGGTGCCGATCGCCTGGTCGACCAGGGCGCCGGATCCAGCGACGCACCTGGCCGATCGGCCGGACCTTAGTCGGCCGGCGCCTGGCTGGTCAGCATCGCCAGCCCTTCCCGCGGCGTAAAGGCGATCGCTTCAAAGCCCAGGAATTCGTTCAACTCGCAAAGCCGCTGCTGGATCGGCTCGATTTCCAGTTCGTAGAACGTCCTGGCCGCGTCGACGACATTCCCGAACCCGCCAGCGTTCTTCGGCACGATGCCCAGCAGCTGCGGCGGCACCCGATGCGCGGCCAGAACGTCGTCGCGCGTCGTGTCCTTGATATTCAGGAAATCATCTTTCGCGGCGACCTCGCTGATCGGC
Source organism: Croceicoccus sp. BE223 (assembly GCF_031457155.1). NCBI lineage: Bacteria > Pseudomonadati > Pseudomonadota > Alphaproteobacteria > Sphingomonadales > Erythrobacteraceae > Croceicoccus > Croceicoccus sp. BE223. The sequence goes on along the minus strand of NZ_JAVDWB010000001.1, from coordinate 618,392 downwards.
AGGATTTGCACACCGTCTTTCTTGCCCTTCGGGATATGCAGATACAGGTTCCGGAAATTCCCCGGCCCCTTCGCGTCCTTCATCGCCTTGCGGATCGCGTCGCTGTCGACGGTCCCTAGGCCTTCCTCGCTGATGTAGAGGATGAACCCGGCATGCGATCCGTTGCGATAATACCGGCGCCGGAACAGCGTCGCGGCCTCGTTCAACAGGCCCGACTGCATCGCCGAAAGATATTCCGGCATCCCGTAGATTTCCTGCATCGGATCGGGCTCGATCAGGTGATGCACCGCCCCGCGCGCGAATTCGTGGGCCTTGTTCTGCAGGAACTGCGACCGGACGAAAAAGAACTGGCCCGCCTCGACCCCGCGCCGGGTATAGACCGCCGGCGCCGGGATCAGCCGCACGACGTCACCGGCCAGGTTCCGCTGCGCTTCCATGTAGGCGTTGCCCATCAACAGCCAGTCCAGAACCCAGCGCGAAAAGGCCGTCGTCGACAGCAGATCCGAAGGCTTGAACGCGCGAACCAGCAGGTTTCGTTTCAGCACGATCGCCGACTGATGGTGGCTGGTCATGCGATAGGCCCGCGCCAGGCCCGCCTGGCTGATCGGCGGTTCATACCAGCGGCCGTTCTGCACCGTTTCGAACAGGTCGAAGATCTCGCCGCGATCCAGCACGGATTCGGGATCGCCGAACGTGAAGACTTCGGCGATCGGATCCGGGTTCGCCAGGGCGCCGTCGGCCGGCGCGGCCAGCTGCAGATGTTCGGTCATTTAGCAGATCTCCACGGTCGACCCGCCACCGGCGGGTTCGGAAATGTCCAGGGGTTCGAATTGCAGGGCATGCATGATCGCCCAGGCAAGATCGGCATGGCCGGCCCCGCCGGCGCGGCTCGCGACATAGGTGACGCGCGACCCGCCTTTCGTGATTTCCGGGCGGATCGCCATGAACGCCGTGGCGACGTCCAGCCACCCGGCGTCGAACTTCAACCGGCCGCTGGTGATCACGTTTTTCGCTTTCAGAACCAGCGCGGTTTTCGTGTCGATCGAATAGTTGATCGCTTCGGCGGTCGGGAAGAATTTCGAAACCAGCTGATGCACGGCCTTGCCCGCGCCGGTCGTGTCTATCCCGATTTTCGTCACGCGATAGCGGCTGCAGAATTCCTTGATCGCGTCGGCCTGGCCGGCGAAATCCAGCCCTTTCAGGCGGCGTTTCTCCAGGATCCGGAACGTCCCGCCGATCTTCGACGGCGGCGCCACCGCAACCAGGGCGGCGTCGTCGCCGGTCCCGTTCTCGCTCGCGTTCGGGTCATAGCCCAGCCACACTTCGCCGTCGCCGAAGGGCCGCAGCGAATAAGGCTGCAGATCCTGCCATTCATCCCAGCTGTCGACCATGCACCGGCGCATGGCGGCCAGCGGGAACATCGATTGGCTGTCGTCCAGGAACACGCAACCGAACAGGTTTTCATATTCGTCGACCGCATATTGCAGCTGCAGCTGGGCCGGATCGACCAGGTCGAACCCGCCGGCGATCGCGTCGTCGATCGTCACGATCTGGCGCCAGATCCCGTCGGCGCCGGCCGCGCCCGCTTTCAGGGCGTCGTGCGAAATGTCCAGGCGGATCCGGTCGGCCTTGGCGCGGCGTTTGTTGAACCTGTCCCCGCACCACATGGGATAGGCCTCATGGGCCAGGGTCGACGGCGTCGAAAACAGCGTGATCGCATATTGCCGCTGGGTCGCCATCGCCGACGCGACCTTGAACAGTTCTTCGAACCCGTAGATCCAGAAACATTCGTCGATGATGACGTCGCCGTGATAGCCCTGCGCCGTCCGGTAATTCGTGCCCAGGAAATGCAGTTCGACCGGATCCAGCGCCGCGCCGTCCTCATCCTCTCCCCGTTGAATGACGATCGGGTCGCCTTTCAGCGTGATTCCACAAACCGCCTGCACCCATTGCACGATGTAGTTTCGGAAAATGTTCGCCTGGGCGCGGCTCGCCGAAATGAAGATCTGGTTTTTCCCGCTTTCCAGCGCGACCAACAGTCGTTCGCGCGCGAAATACCAGGTCGCGCCGATCTGCCGCGATTTCAGGATCATGCGGGTCCGCAGCGCGGTCGTCGACAGCCAGTCGGTTTGATGCCCGAACAGTTCGCCCGCCATGTCGTCGCGCAGCTGGGCGACCATGTCCGGCGTGATCAGGTTTTTCGCCTTGGTCTTTTTCTCGCGCACTTCGGCGGTATTGCGGTTCGCGACATTGGGGTTCAGGTCGGCCTCATTCCCGCCGCCCAGGTATTTCTCGATCCGCGCCTGGCGTTCCATCTGCCGGCCCAGCAGGTCGATTTCCTTGAAATCGGTCCCGGTTTTCTTCTCTTTCGCGATCAGCTGGACATAGCGGGCGACGGTCGCGTCCTGCGCCTGTTCCAGCGGCGCGGCCGCGTCCCAGTCGTCGCGCCGTTTCCAGGCCGCGATCGTGTTGATCGAAAGGCCCAATTCCTCGCCGATCTGGGTTTGCGTCCAGCCTTGCCAGTATAGCGATCGCGCGCGGCGCCGCGCCGGCATGGCGAACGCCGACGACACAACGCCGATCGCGCCACCGCCCTCGCCGGTCGCCGGGATCCCGGTCGACGCTGGTTCGTTCAGTTCAGGATCGTCGATCGCCAGGCTTGCCATGCCGGCGACGCTATGCCCGCGCGGTCCCCTTCCCGAACCGCCCCCCGTTGTGACGCCGCGCGCCACAACGCGCCCGCGTTGCGAATAGGCCTGCGAACCGGCCCTTTGTCGTCAACTCACCGGCCGCCGTCCCGCCTGGCGCGCCACACAACGCAGGACGGAGCAAGTTCAAATGGCGAAATCGCGTTTTTTCCGGGTCGCAGTCGAAGGCGCGACGACCGACGGCCGCACGATCGACCGCAAGTGGATCGAAGACATGGCGGCGACCTACAAGCCCGCCACTTATGCGGCGCGCGTCAACATGGAACACATTCGCGGCGCCACCGCGACCGGCCCGTTTTCCTCGCTGGGCGACGTCGTCGCGCTGAAAACCGAAACGATCGACCTCGACGTCGGCGGCAAGACCGAAAAGCGCCTGGCCCTGTTCGCCCAGATCGACGCGCTCGACAGCCTGGTCGAAATCAACCGCGCGAAACAAAAGCTTTATTCGTCGATCGAAGTGAACCCGAACTTCGCCGGCACCGGCAAGGCCTATCTGGTCGGCCTCGCCGTGACCGACAGCCCCGCGTCGCTCGGCACCGAAATGCTACAGTTCTGCGCGACCCAGGGCGACAAGTCGCCGCTGGCCGGCCGCAAGCTGGACGCGGCCAACCTGTTCAGCGCGGCGATCGAAGCCGAAATCGAAATGGAAGGCGAAACGGTCGATCCGACCGCGTCGGCCGACCCGACCGGGATTTTCGCCAAGATCGGCGCCCTGGTCGAAAAGCTGACCGCCGGCCCGGCCGCGCCTGCGATCGTCGAACAGCCGGCGCAACCGGCCGCCGATCCGGCCGCGCCGGCGGCAGCGCCCGAAATCGCCGAACTGACCGCCCAGGTCGCCGCGCTCGGCACGGCCATGCTGACCGCCTTCGCGGATCTGCGCACGGCCGGCGAAGCGCGCCAGGCCGAAGTGACCGCGCTGACCGCCCAGGTCGCGACGCTGTCGGAAACGATCGGCAAGATCCCCGCCCCTGGCTTCACGAACCGCCCGCCCGCCACCGGCGGCAACGGCACCGCGAAAACCAACTGCTGACCCCGAACCGCCACACGAACCCCGCGCCCCTTCGCTAGAGGAACACGACCCATGCACACCGCCACCCGCGCCCTGTTCGGCGCCTACGTCAGCCAGATCGCGCTGCTGAACAGCGTCGACAGCGCGACCGTCAAGTTCACCGTCGATCCGGCCGTCGCCCAGACCGTCGAAGAAACGATGCAGGAATCGGTCGAATTCCTGCAGCTGATCAATGTCGTTCCGGTGATCGAACAGTCGGGTGAAGCCGTCGGCGTCGCCACGACCAAGACGACCGCCGGTCGCACCAACACCGCCGCCGGAAATCGCCGCAACCCGGCCGACCCGACCGATACCAGCGACAATCCGTATTTCTGCACGAAGACGGATTACGACTGGTCGCTGCGCTATTCGAAGCTGGACGCCTGGCGCCACAAGGAGAATTTCGAACTGGTCGTCCGCAACGCGATCCTAAAACAGCAGGCCCGCGACCGGATCATGATCGGTTGGAACGGCACGTCGATCGCCGCGGCGACCGATCGCGTCGCGAACCCGCTCCTGCAGGACGTTAACGAAGGCTGGCTGCACAAAATCCGCACCCGCGCGGCCGGCCAGGTTTTCGACGACGGGAACCTGACTGTCGAAACCGACGGCACGAACAACGCGGCCCTGAAAGCGATCTATGTCGGCGCCGGCGACCTGTTTGACGGCACGAACGCGGTCGACGCCGATGTCGATTATGCCTCGCTCGACGCGCTCGTCCTGGATGCCAAGCGCCTCATTCCCGAATGGCGCCGCAGCGACACCGAACTGGTCGTCATCGTCGGTCATGACCTGGTCGACGACAAGTATTTCCAGATCGCGCAGGGCGCCGGCACGACCGCGACCGAAGTCGAAGCGGCCGACCGGATCATCCGTTCGACGAAGCAGCTGGGCGGCCTGCCGGCGGTTCGCGTCCCGTTCTTCCCGGCCGACGCGCTGCTGATCACCCGCCTCGATAACCTGTCGATCTATTGGCAGGAAGGCACCCGCCGCCGCCGCCTCGCCGACGAACCCGAATTCGATCGCGTGGCGAACTACGAATCGGTGAACGAAGATTTCGTCGTCGAAGATCTGCGCGAAGTCGCGCTGGTCGAAAACATCGTCGTCGGCAAGGCACCCGCCCGCCCCGCTCCCTGACCCTGACAACTGGCCCTAGCGGCCAGTCCGACCCCGCCTGGCGCCCGTTCCCCTTTAACGGCGCCAGGCGGGAACCCGGCCCCTAAGCCACCGGCCCGACAGGAACCCGCGCCCATGTTCAGCCCCGCCCTTCGCAATCGCCAGCGGATCCTGGCCCAGCAGCCCGTCGGCCGCACCGGCACCGCGCGGCCCATGCCGACGACCGGCCCGGTCGCCAGCGAATATCAGCTGTTGCTGGCCGCGCTGGGCCTCGATCTGAACCGCCTTCGCCAGATCGAATCGATCGAACGCAAGGTCGAAGCCAAGCGCGACATGATCGGCCGCTATCTGCCCTGGGTCGACGGCGCCCTGGATGGCGACACCGGCGCCCAGGATGAAATCGTCGTCACCATGCTGATCTGGCTGATCGACCTCGCCTGCTGGCCGACGGCGCTCGACGTCGCCCGCTATGTCCTGAAACACGATCTGCGCCTGCCCGAACGCTACGCGCGCCGCCCCGCGACGCTGATCGCCGAAGAATTCGCCGAAGCCGGCCTGCGCCCCGGCGCGATCGACCTCGAATATCTGCAGGCGGTCCAGGATCTGACCGCCGGCGAAGACATGCACGATCAGGTTCGCGCCAAGCTGCACAAGGCGATCGGCCTTGCCCTGGCGGCCAAGGCCGACGCCTTCGAACCCGACGCCGAAAGCGGCGTCGCCGGCGGCAAGGTCGCCCTGATCGACGCGGCCCTGTCCGCCCTTTCCCGCGCGCTCTCGCTGAACCGGAACGCGGGCGTGAAGAAATTGACCGAACGCCTGGAACGCGACCGCAAGGCACTGACTGCCACCGGCGCGGCGCCGGCGTCCGACTGACCAGCTGCGCCACCCGCGCCGGGGGCGGGACGGAATAGGGCAAGGCCTTCGCCCGAATTCCCGACCTCACCCCCGTTAGAAAAGGAACCGTTCGAACATGTCCCTGATCGCGAATCCCCCGGCCCCGGCGTCGCCCGCGGATTCGACGGTCCCGGCCGATGGCTGGTTCCCCGCGATCAGCTGCAACGACATGCGCGACAAGATCCGCGTTGGCAAAGTCGTCACGCACGGCCGTCTGACTTTCGCGATCGAAGGCGCGCTGGTCACGGTCATGAACGAACTGGCCGCCTGGCAGGCCGCCCATGTCGCGGCCGGCGCCGGCGATCTGGCAGCGATCGGCGCCCAGGCCGGCAAGATGGAAGTTCTGTTCCGCCGCGCCGTCTATTGCACCGCCGCGGCCGAACTGGCCGAAACCTATCGCGACATTTCGGCGACCGACGACGGCGACGCGCGCGCCGACGAATTCGTCCCCGTCGCGGCCGATTATCGCCGCATGGCGACCCACGCGATCCGCGACATGATCGGCACGACCCGAACCGCCGTGGAACTGATCTGATGCCGACGGTTCAGGCAAGGCAAGGCGACACGCTCGACCTGATCTGCTGGCGCGAACTCGGCACGACCGCCGGGATCACCGAAGCGACCTTCGAACTGAACCGCGGCCTGGCCGATGCCGGCCCGGTCCTGCCCGAAGGCGCAATCGTCACGCTGCCCGAACCGGCCGCCTCGCCGATCGCCGCGCGCGAAACCTTGAAACTGTGGGAATGACTGGCATGGGCGCAGAAGCAAAATTGGCCCTCGCGATTGCGATGGGCTCGCTGGGCATCGCGGCCCCGGTCGATCAGTTCCTGGGCGGCCTGTTCCTGGCGATCGCCGCCGCCTTCCTGGTCATGTATTTCACCGAACCCGGCGAACGCAAAACCTACGCGCTGACCCTGCTGTCGGCCGTGACTTGCGCGCTGATCGCCGCGATCGCCCATGCCACCCTGGCGCCGACCTGGTCGCTGCACCTGGTCATGGCCGGCGCTGGCGGCCTGTCGACCTATATCGTCGAATCCGCCCGCGGGTTCGGCGGTTCGATGAAAGAGCAAGTCGCCGGCCTGCCCAAAGCCTTGCTCGATAAGATCCTGGGCAGGGGGAAAACCGATGCCTGACCTGTTCGACATGGTGATCGGCCTGGCCTATCTCGCGATCGCGTTCGTGATCTTCGACCGCGTCCTGGCATCGCTGCGCGCCGACCTGTTCGTTCGCTATCTTAAATTCTGGTGCCTCGCCGTCGCGGCCGGCCTGTTCGGCCTGGGCCGACTGACCGGGACAGAACTGTTTTACGACCTCGCGCACCCCTGCCTGATCGCTTACGCGGCCTTGCGGATCCATGCGGTCGCCGCCGGCAACCCGTCGCGCTGGTGGCGGATCGACTGATGGAAAAGCCCGCGTCCCTGCGCGCCGCGATCACCGCTGTCCTGCCCGATCTGGGCCGCGATTCCGATCGCCTGAAAATCTGGCTGGACGAAGGCCGGATCCGCTCGCCTATGACCGCGTCGCGCGCGTTCAGCTGGGAATACAAGCTGCACCTGGTCGTGACCGACTACACCGATCACCCATCGATCATCTTCCTCGCCGTGAACGACTGGCTGCGCACGAACCAGCCCGACGTCCTGGCCGCCGGCGCCGGCCGTGGCTATTCGTTCAACGCCGACATTCTCGACGACACGACGATCGACCTGGTCGTCGAACTGGATCTGACCGAACAGGTCGTCCTGGTCCCGCGCGAAGGCGGCGGGTTCGACCTGCAGCACCTGTCCGAACCCGATCCGCTGTTCGCCGACGATATGCCGATCGGCGAAACGCTTGCCCCGCTCGCGCAGATCTACATGGGCGGCGAACAGGTCGTGCCATGACGACGACCAGCGGCGACGGCCTCGAAGCGATCGAACCCTGGCTGGCCGGCGTCATGGAACGCCTGAAACCCGGCCAGCGGATCCGCCTCGCGCGCAAGATCGGTCAGCAGCTGCGCCGCAACAACGCCGAACGGATCGCCCGCAACGTCCAGCCCGACGGGTCGGCAATGGAACCGCGAAAGCCCCGCGATAAAGCGTCGGCACGGCGCGGGAAAATGTTCAGGAAAATCGGCCTAGCCCGCAACATGCGGATCATGGCAAAGCCCGACAGCGTCGAACTCCGGTTCAGCCCGCTGGTCGCCGGCGCCGCTGCGGTTCATCACTTCGGCCTGGTCGACAAGGTCGAACACGCCGCCGGGTCGCCCAAATATCGCTACCCCGCGCGCCGCCTGCTGGGCCTGCCCAAAGGCGACCGCGACATGATCATGGAAACGGTCATGGAAGCCCTGGACGACTGACCAGAACCGCGTCACGCACGGCCAGGCCGCGTTCATTAAGGCGCGCGACGATCCCCCAAGTCCCGCCACCGTCGGCAGGCGGTTCGCGAAATAGACCGATACTGTCCAGTTCGCCCATGATCAGCACGCCACAATTGCCGACATAGGTTCCGGCGAACTCGCAAGGCATGGCATGGCGCAGCGCGGCGGCCTGGGCATCGGTCAAACCCGCCGCGATCGTCACCGGATCGATCATTTCCCCGCCTTCGCTTTCGCGAATTCGTCGAACCAATCGCCCAGGCGCTGCAGCTTCCCGTTCGCCGCGTCCAGGGCGTCGGCCAGTTCCGCCAGCAGATCGGCGGTTTCCCGATCCGACAGGCACGGCGCCGGGGCGCCGGTTTCCTCGTCTGGGCATTGCGCTTCGCCCGCTGGCACGACCGGCCAGGCGACCGGCGCGGTCCATTCAGCGGGCGGCGTCCCGACTTGCGGCCGCGCGTCTCCGCAGGCTGTCAGCAGCGGCACGGACAGCAGGGCCAGCAGGCCGGCGCACTTCGACAGGGTGAATGTCTTCGGCATGGTCGATCGCCTCTCTCGTTTCGGCACTGGCGGCCTGTCTCTGGATTTCGCGCTGGGCGTCGGCGGCGATCGCGGCGCGATCGGCGCGCGTCACCGCCTGCGAAGTCGCGGCGGCCGCCTTGGCATCGTGCGCCTGGATAGTTCGCGCGTCGTGGCGCGCCAGCCAGGCGACCGCTGCGATCACGCCGACCAGCACGATCAGCGCGACATGCACCGCGCGCGGCAATTCGACAAAGGCCGACCAGGCGGCGCGGATCCCCGCCAGAATGCCGACCCCGATCATGCCGCCCGCGTCCCATCGTCGATCGCCCGCGTGATGGCCAGGCGAAGGTCAGTCGGTTTCGGCCGGATCGGCCGATAGCCCGGCTTTTGCACCTGGAACACGCCGACGATCCCGTCGCTGGACCAGCGCCCGTCGAAGAACAGGTCGCGTTCGCACTTGCGCCGGCCGATCAGTTCGCGCGGCTGCGACCAGTTCATGATCGCGACGCGCGCTTGGTCGACCTTGCCGGCCTTCCACAACCGGACCCATTCGGCCGAACCGATCGCGCCCGTGTTGTAATGGAACGACAGCGCCGCCGCCGTCTGCGCTTCGGTCAGGTCATGGCCCGCAAAGGCGGTCAGCACGGCCGGCAGGTAACGGGTCCGCAGCAACCATTCGAACACGCGCAGAACGTGTTCCAGCGTCGCAGGTTGGTCGACATAGCGGCCGACCTTGTGCCCGCTCGCGTCGGTCACGCCGACCCCCCATGTCCACACGCCTACGCTGTCCAGATAGGCTTCCAGGACGACGCCTTCATGATCGGCGATTTCCAGCACCGTTCGCGCGGTCAGCTGCGCGGGTTCGGCCGGCGCGCTCATGCCGCGGCCCTGAACATCGCCGCACCTAATCCGATCAGCGCGCCGCCGGCGGCATAGCCGCCCAGGTCGCGCCAGGATCCGACCGCCCGCTTCACCGCCGGCCAGGTCACGGTCGACCCGCGTTCCTTCACTTCGGCCAGCATCCCGACCGACAGGCCCGCCCAGATCCCCGCAATCGTGATCGCTAGGAACCCGGCGCCCAAGCCGACGCAGACGACCAGCGGGATCACCGTCAACAGGGAAACGGCCGCATGGGCCGCCTGGTCGCGCAACTCTTTCCGATCCATCGGACAAGCTCCAACATGAAATGTTGGCGCGATCGTGCCCAGCTGGCCGGCCTGGCGATATGGCGCGGCGTTGTCGCTCGACGCGTTAGAACGTGCTGATCATCGGCTGTCGCCGCGGCGTGTCGGTCATTTCTATTTCACCGACGACCAGGCTCGACTTGAACATCATCAAGCTTTGATCGGCCTTTTCACCGACGACCAGGCTCGATTTGAAAATCAGCAGGCCTTCATCGGCTTTTTCGCCGACGACCAGGCTCGACTTGTTGATCTGGACGGTCATGCGGCCACCGCTTCCCACCCCCATTGCAGCGTCGCCGCGTTGATTTCGGCATTCGTCCAGGCCAATCCTGTTGCCGGGTTAATCAGCCACGTTTCGCGCAAATGGGTATTGATCACGTCGACCGCCTGGGCCGCGCCATAATAATAGACCCCGCCGATTTTCAGATAGGCGCGGACCCCGGTCGGCCCGGTTTCGCTTGTCCTCAAAAAGTTTCCGACGACGGTCAGGCCGGTCGGCCGCAGCGTCGTCGCGCGCGCGGCCGATGTATAACATTGTTTCTGGCCGACAGCGTCAAACTGCACAAAATCGGCAACGCTGACCGCGGTTTCGTCGATCGCCGTGTAATTGCCAGTTCCGCCGGCGTCGTCACCCTGGGCAGTCGGCGGGAAGTGATACACGCGCGAATTCAGGCAATTTTGCGTGTCGACGATCAATTCGCTGATCGTTAGGCGCTCCTGGCTGGGCGTGTAACTTTGGACCCGCGCAATAGGAGACAAAGCGGAAGTGTCGGCGGCCGTAATGCCTCGCACAAAGCTGCCATTGACAAACAGCGTGATATAGCCGGCCGCCGCGTCGATCTTCCAGTTTATGTTGACGGCGACGTCATCCGACCAGGCGCCATAGAACGCCCCGCCGATCGTCACCCATGCTGTCCCGTTATACCATTGGAAGTTCAAATTATTGGAACCGGCCGTCTGCAACCGAATCCGCGCGACGTTGTCTGCACTTTTCAATTCGAAAATGGTCGAACCGGAGTAGTAGCCCAGGGAATAGGTTTGCCCGTCGTTACCGGCCATGAAACGACAGCTGCCGATTGGCGTGTCGGCGAAAAAAGGCGTCGTGACGCCGGCGGATCCCGCTCGGTTGGGCGCGACATAGGCGCCAGCGTCGGTCGTGCCGGCGGGCGTCGCCAGAAAAGCGTCGTTTTCGCCGCCTTGGAACCTAAGAACCATTCTCGAAAACTCCTTTAAGCTGCAGCCGTGCCGCCGATGACGTCCCAGGCGTTGGCGCCGACTTTTTTGATCTGCACTGTCGCGCCTTCTTCGGCGAAATTCAGCGACCCGCCGGATCCGCCTGGCCGGTTCAGCGTCACGCCGCCCCCCGCCACCAGGCTCACCAGGCCGGCGGTCGCGGCCCGAAACGTGACGACCGTGTCGATCGCAAAGGCGACGTCGGAATCTGGGGGAACCGTGATCAGACACCCGCCGGCGTTCGTCGCCCGCTTATACTTGTTCGCCCCGTCAGCCAGAGCCAGCGTGTAAGTCGGACCGGCGATTTCCTCGCTTGTCGCGATGCTCGCGGCCGCCAGCGCCGCGGCCAATCCGGCGACGTCGCCGATCGTGTGGCCGTGATCGTCGGCCGCCTTGCCGTCCAGCGCTGCCTGCAATCCCGCGACGTCTTCGATCGCGTGATCGTGCGGGATCCCGGCAATGTCGCCCAGCGGCGCCTGGCGCGAATGGCCGCCCTGGACGATCGCGACCAGTTCGGCGCCGTCCAGCGCGTCCGCCTCTGGCAGCTGGTCGGTTCGTTTGTCGGTCATGGCTGTCGGATCCGCATTGTGATGAACGGCGACAGACTGGCCGACCAGGCGCGCGGATCGAAGCGGCCCCCGTTGTCAGGCCGGCCGCGACAACGCGCGCGGATTGAATAGATGCCCGCGCCCGCGATGATCCGGCGCATGGCAGTAGCAAGCGACAGTTTCACCGGCGTCGATCTTTCGCGGATCCCTGCGCCCGGCATCATCGAAAGCCTGGATTTCGAAACGATCCTGGCCGCCGCGCTCGCGCAGCTGCAGATCTATTTCCCGACCTTCGACGCAACGGTCGAAAGCGATCCGATCGTCAAGGTCGTCCAGCTGTTCGCCTATCGCGAACTGATCCTGCGCCAGCGGGTCAACGATGCGGCTCGCGCCATCATGCCGGCGTTCGCTGTCGGCGCGGATCTCGACCACATCGCCGCGACCTTCGGCGTCGAACGGTTCATCCTCGACGAAGGCGATCCCGACGAAGGCATCGCGCCGACTTACGAATCCGACACCGATTTTCGCCGGCGCATGGTTCTCGGCCCCGAAGGCTATTCGGTCGCCGGCCCAGCGGGCGCCTACATCTTCCATGCGCTGTCGGCCGACGGCGACGTTCGCGATGCATCGGTCGAAAGCCCCGATCCCGGCGAAGTCGTGATCACGATCCTGTCGCGCACCGGGGACGGCACGGCCAGCCCCGAATTGCTGGCGACGGTCGACGCGCGGCTGAACGCCGACACGATCCGGCCGCTGACCGATCAGGTCACGGTCCAGTCAGCGACGATCATCCCGTTCACGATCCAGGCCGACCTGATTTTCCTGAACGGCCCCGATCAGGCGCTGGTTCTGGCCCAGGCGCAGGCGCAACTGAACGATTTTCTGGCCGCGACGCTGCGCCTTGGCCGCGACGTCAGCCGCGCCGGCATCATCGCCGCGCTGTTCGCCGAAGGCGTCCAGAACGTGATCCTGAACGAACCGGCCGCCGACATGGTCATCACCCGCGCCGAATGCGCGGCCGTGACCGCGATCGATCTGGTCGACGCCGGGTTCAACGAATGATGCAGATCCTGCCCCCGAACGCGACGACGCTGGAAAAGGCGCTCGAAATGCTGATCGGCGCTCGGGTCGGCGCGATCGGCGCGCCGCTGCGCGACATTTGGTCGCCCTGGGATTGCCCCGAAGACTTGCTGCCCTGGCTGGCCTGGGCATTGTCGATCGACAGCTGGGACGCGACCTGGCCGCTGCGAATCCGCCGCGCGCGGATCGCGGCCGCGATCGCGGTTCAACGGCGCAAGGGGACGACCCGTTCGATCCAGGACGTCGTCGCCTCGTTCGGCGGCCATGTCGTCATGCGCGAATGGTTCGAACAGGATCCGCCCGGCGAACCGCACACTTTCACCCTGACCGTTTCGATCAGCGGCAACGATGGCGCCGCGCCGACGTCCGAATTCGTCGACCAGGTCATCGCCGAAGTCGTCCGCACGAAACCCGTCCGGTCCCATTTCACGTTCCTGATCGCGACCGATGCGCTGGGCGCGATCGGCGTTGTCGCAGCGGCGCGGCCGGTCGTCTTCGCGCGCCTGATGCTGGGCGCCGATGCCGCGCCGGAATCCGCGCTGTTGCTGTCGGGCGATCAGCAGGACGGCGGCGCCGACGCGCTGCAGCTGAACGGCGACCAGCAGGACGGCGACGATCGCCTGCAACTCTCGATTTTCTCCTGACCCCCTTTTCATGACCAGGTAGGGACACGATGCCTTTCACGATCACAGTCACCGACGCCGGCCGCGTTGCCCTGATCAACGCCGAACACACCGGCACCGCACCGGTCGCGATCACCGAAATCGGCCTGTCCGAAACGGCGATCGTGCCCGATCCGGCGGCGACCGTCCTGGTCGACGAAATCAAGCGGGTTTCGGCGATTTCCGGCGAAGTCGTCGCGCCCGACACGATCCATGTCACCATGTTCGACGACGGCCCCGACGCCTATTCGATGCGATCGTTCGGCGTTTACCTCGCCGACGGAACGCTGTTCGCGATCTACGGCCAGGCCGATCCGGTCGTCGTGAAAACCGCCGCGTCGATCGCCTCGCTGGCCGTCGACGTCCGGTTCGTCGACGTCAACGCCGAATCCGTCACGTTCGGCGACACGACCTTTTCGAACCCGCCGGCGACGACCGAACGCCAGGGCGTTGTCGAACTGGCGACCATTGCCGAAGCGATCGCCGGTATTGATGCACTGCGCGCCCTAACCCCCGCCGCCGGCCGCGCCGCGGTCCTGTCGTGGCTGCTGGGTCAGGACGGCAGCGGGTCAGGGCTCGATGCCGACATGCTCGATGGGCAGGACGGCAGCTGGTATGCGAACATCCCCGCCCGCCTGGGGTTCACGCCATTGGACGCGGCCGCCTTCACCGCGAACGCGATCCTGACCAGGATCAAGACGGTCGATGGCGCCGCTTCCGGCCTGGACGCCGACTTGCTCGACGGCAAACACGCGGCCGCCTTCCTGCAGGCTGTCGACGCGACGAAGTTCGGCAGCAATTCGGCCGGCACCTGGGAAAAGCGCGCAAACGGGTTTCTGGACCAGGCCGGTTTGAAAACGGGCAGCTGGACGAACGAAGCGGTCGTCGCGGTTTCCTTCCCCCTGCCCTTCGGGTCGGTCGGCGAAATCATCGCGATCAGCGTCACGCCCGTCGTTTCGACCGCGTCGATCTATCGCGATCTGTGGTGCCAGGTGATCAGCGGCACCGTCACGAAGAACGGGTTTTCGGTCCAGCTGCAGGCCGATGACGGCGACGATAACAGCTTGCAGGGGTTCTACTGGTCCGTTCGCGGCAAGCAGTAATCCCGACACGAAAGGCCCAGACCATGCGAACCCAGATCCGCGCCTACGATCCCGAAACCAGGACCGTCCCCGTCACCTTCTCGCACCGTGGCAAGATCCATCGGCGCGCCGTCAACGCCGTCCTGGACGATGCCGGCGCCTATGACCGCGACGCCACCCGCGCGCGCGTCGCCGAAGTCGCCCAGGGCGTCGAAGCCAAGATCGACGCCGGCCTGATCTGACATTGTTCCGGCCCGCGCGATCATGCCCGTTGTAAGCGCGGCCGGCACAACCCCGGCCGCTGGCCTGATCGCGCAGGCGCGCGCAAGGCATCGGCCATGCGCAGTCCCGAAGATGCCCCGACCGATCCCGACCAGCTGATCCGCTTCGGCGCGATCGCTGCCGTCGACCTGTCGGCGGCGCGCTGCACCGTGGAATTCGACGACGGCGCGATCAGCGGCCCGATCCGCTGGATCGAAAGCCGGCATGGCGCGACGATCACCTGGACCCCGCCCAGCGTCGGCGAACAGGTCGTGCTGTTGTGCCCCGCCGGCGAAATCGGCGCCGGCGTCGCGCTGCGCGGGATCGTCTGCGATGCCTTCCCGGCGGCCGACAACCGCGCGATCGACCTGATCCGCTTCGGCGACGAAGCGGTCCTGTCTTACGACGCGGCCGCGCATGCGATGGTGATCGAACTGCCCGCCGGCGCGACGATCACCGCCACCGCCGACGGCGGCGTCACCGTGAACGGTCCGGTCACGATCAACGGCGAAACGACCGTGAACGGCAATGTCCAGGTGAACGGCAACGTCCAGATCAGCGGCGATACCGGCGTCGGCGGCAATGTCGATTCGGGCGGCACTGTCACCGCCAGCAGCGACGTCGTCGGCGGCGGGGTCCACCTGAAAACGCACCGGCACACCGGCGTCACGACCGGCAGCGGCACGACCGGATTGCCGACATGATTGGCATGAACCGCGAAACCGGCGCGCAGCTGGACGGCGACGATCACCTGATCCAGTCGATCGGCGACATTCTGTCGACGCCGATCGGAACGCGCCCGATGCGCCGCGATTATGGCTCGCTGCTGTTCGAATTGCTCGATCGGCCGAACAATGCCGCAACCCGCCTGTTGTGCGTCATGGCGACTGCGATCGCGCTGGCCCGCTGGGAACCGCGCCTGCTGGTTCAGCGGGTCGAAGTCGCCGGCGAATTCGCTCTGGGTCAGATGATCATCACCGTCACCGGCCGCCGCACCGACACCGCCAGCCCGACGTCCGTTTCGCGCCTCACTGTCCCGATTTTCTGAAAAGGAACCGAACCCCATGCACGGAATCAAAACCAACGTCCTGACCGCCGGCACCCGCGCGATCACCACGATCGCCACCGGGATCATCGGCCTTGTCTGCACCGCCGACGATGCGGTCGACGAAATCTTCCCGCTGGATCGCCCGACCCTGATCACCGATCTGCGCCGCGTGATCGGCGATGCCGGCACGACCGGCACCCTGAAACCGACGCTGGAAGCGATCGCCGACCAGGTCGGCCCGATCCTGATCGTCGTCCGCGTCGCCGAAGCCGAAGAAGATCCCGAAAACCCCGGCGCGCAGGACACCCTGGTCATCGGCGACCAGATCGACGGCGTGTTCACCGGCCTGCAGGCATTGCTGGCCGCCGAAGTCCAGACCGGGTTCCGCCCGCGGATCCTGGCCGCGCCGGGCCTCGATACGCAGGACGTCACGACCGAACTGGCCGTCATCGCAACCAAGCTGCGCGCGATGGCCTATGCCCGCGCGATCGGCGAAGACATCGCCGCTGTCGCCCTCTATCGCGCCAACTTCTCGGCCCGCGAACTCATGCTGATCTGGCCCGATTTTACCGGCCCGTTCGTGGGCGATGCGGTCGCCCGCGCGGTCGGCCTGCGCGCGCTGATCGACGAAACGCAGGGCTGGAACAAGACGCTGTCGAACGTCCCCGTCGCCGGCGTGACCGGACTGTCGAAGGATATTTATTTCGACCTGCAGGACGACGAAACCGACGCGGGCACCCTGAACGCGGCCCAGGTGACGACGCTGGTCCGCACCAACGGGTTCCGATTCTGGGGGAACCGCACCTGCAGCAGCGAGCCCCTGTTTGCCTTCGAAAGCGCCGTCCGGACCAGCCAGGTTCTGCAGGATTCGATCGCGGCCGGCCTTCTCTGGGCGATCGACAAGCCGCTGACCGTCGGCCTGGTCCGCGACATTCTCGAAACGATCAACGCCGATTTCCGCGCCAAGGCGGCGGCCGGCCTGATCGTCGGCGGCTCGGCCTGGTTCGACCAGGCGCTGAATTCGCCGACTGACCTCGCCAACGGCAAACTCGTCATCGACTACGACTTCACGCCGACGGCCCCGATGGAAGGCCTGCAGCTGAACCAGCGGATCACGGCGAAGTATTACGCCGACTTCGCCAACCTTCTCGCGGCGGCCTGATCGGATCCGGCGCGCAACCCCTTCACCTGATGCCGGCCAGCCCTTCCCCTGACCCGGCGCCATAGGAGCAAAGACAATGGGCCTTCCCAGCAAACTGAAGAACATGAACCTGCACGGCGACGGCGACAGCTATATGGGCGTCGTCGCCGAAGTGACCCTGCCCCCGCTCAAGATCGTGACCGAAGACTGGCGCGGCGGCGGCATGGTCGGCGCGGTCGCCGTCGACCTGGGCCTGGACAAGCTGGAAATGGAATTCGTCGCCGGCGGCCTGCTGGTCCCCGCGATCCGCAAGTTCGGCGCCGCGGCGCACGACGGCACCATGCTGCGCTTTAACGGCGCCTATCAGGCCGACGACGGTTCGGCGGTGAAGGCCGTCGAAGTCGTGTCGCGCGGCCGTTATGTCGAAATCGACATGGGCGGCGCCAAGCCGGGGGATGACACCGAACACACGTTCAAGTCGGTCCTGTCCTACTACAAGCTGTCGATCGACGGGCGGACGGAAATCGAAATCGACATGGTCGGCGGCGTGTTCATCGTCGACGGCATCGATCGCAACGCCGAAATCCGCGCCGCCCTGGGCGCCTGATTTCGCCAACCCTCTCCGCTCTGGCGCGAAAAAGCGGGCGCGCCAGGGCGGGGAACCCCGCACCGCCTGCCCGCTGATCGCCCTGAAAGGTTCCCGCTATGACCGAAGCCACCCCCGTCGCCGATGCGCCGGCCACCGAAACCACCGGCAAGCCCCGGCCCTACACGATCACCCTCGCCGAACCGATCGAACGCGAAGGCGGCAACGTGACCGCCCTGGCCTTGCGCAAGCCAAAGGCCGGCGAACTGCGCGGCCTGTCGATTTCGAACCTGGTCAATTCCGACGCTGGTTCCATCATCACCGTCCTGCCCCGGATCTGCGACCCGTTCATCACCGAAGCCGAAGCCGGCAACCTCTCGGCCGAAGACTTCGCCGAAGTGGCGGGAACGATCGTCGGTTTTTTTATGTCGGCCGCGCAGAAACAGCAGATCGCGCAGCTGACCGGCGCGATCGTTCCGTCGACGCCATGATCGCCGACGTCGCGGCCGTGTTCCATTGGCCCCTTTCCGAAATGATCGGAATGGATTTCGACGAACTGGCCGCCTGGCAGGATCTGGCGGTCGAACGGTTCAAACAGATGAACCGAACCGCCTGACCGCCTGACCCTGAACCGCCCGAAAGGCCGCCCGAATGTCGAACAACCTGCTGAACCTGATCGTCCAGTTCACCGGCGTCGACAAGCTGTCGGGCGGCCTGAAAAACATCATCGGCCTGGGCCGCTCCGGCGGTCAGGTTCTGGGCGGGATGCAGCGCGAAGCGCGCGGCCTGGAACGCGAACTGCGCGACGTTCGGCGCCAGCTCGAAAGTGCGACCGGCGACGTCACTGCCCTTGCGAACCAGGAACGCGAACTGGAACGCCGCGTCCAGGGCGCGAACGAAGCGATCCGCCGCCAGCGCGACGAACTCGCGCGCCAGGGCCGCAACGCGAAAATGGACGCGCGCGGCCAGGAACTGCAGGCGGCCGGTCAACAGCAGATGATCAGCGGCGCGACGCTGCTGACCCCGATCGTGATCGCCGGCAAGGCGGCGATGGATTTCAGTTCGGGCATGGTCGACATTCAGCAGAAAGCGAACCTGACCAATCGCGAAACGCGCGCGATGGCCGACAATATCCTGCGCGCGGCCGAAGCGGCACACCGCATGCCCGAAGACATGCGCGCCGGCGTCGACACCCTCGCTGGCCTGGGCCTGGATCCGCGTCAGGCCGTCCAGATGATCGGCCCGATCGGCCAGCTGGGGACCGCGTTCAAGGTCGACATGGCCGACGGCGCCGCCGCCGCCTTCGCGAACCTCAACAATCTGAAAGTCGGGCTCGGCGATACCGCCCGCGCGCTCGACATCATGGCCGCCAGCGGCAACGCGGGCGCCTTCGAAGTGAAGGACATGGCGAAGCACTTCCCCGGCCTGACTGCGCAGATGCAGGCGCTGGGCCAACACGGCGTCGGCGCAGTCGCGGATCTGTCGGCCGCCTTGCAGATCGCGCGCCAGGGCGCAGGCGATGCCGACGAAGCCGGGAACAACGTGAAAAACCTGCTGGCGAAGATCAATTCGCCCGCGACGATCAAGGCGTTCCAGAAAAACTTCGGCGTCGATCTGCCCGCCGCGATGAAAGCGGCCTACGCCAAGGGTAGGACGCCGATGGAAGCCCTGGCCGAAATCACGCAAAAAGCGACCGGCGGCGACCTGTCGAAGATCGGGTTCGTCGTCGAAGACATGCAGGCACAATCGGCGCTGCGCATGCTGATCCTGAAAATGGACGAATATCGGGCGATGCGCGCCCAGATCGCGAACAGTTCCGGCACCATCAGCCAGGCGTTCAACCAGCGCGAACTGCAGGACGGGAACGTCGCCTGGGCATCGTTCCTGAGCACGGCAAGCCGCCTCGCGATCACCTTGGGGACGACGCTTCTGCCGGTTGCGACCCGCTTCCTGGGCATGGTCAATTCGATCCTGTCGCGCGTGTCGGCCTGGGCGCAGGCGAACCCGCAGCTGGCCGGAACGCTCATGTCGCTGGCCGCTGGGTTCGCCGTGATCAAGATCGGTCTGGGCCTGACCATGTTCCTGTTCGGCGGCACCCTCTCGGCCGTCGCGAAACTCCTGCCCTATCTCGGCATGGCGCGAACCGCCGTCCTGCTCCTGGGCCGCGGCGTGATGCAGGCCGGCCTGATGATGATGGCAAACCCGATGGTCGCGCTGATCGTCGGGATCGGCCTCGCCCTCGCCGGCCTCGCCTATCTCGTTTATGCGAACTGGGATCGGATCAAGGCGGCGTTTTCGGCGGGATGGTCGGCGGTCAAGTCGGTCCTGGCCGCCGCGCCTGGCTGGCTCCGGTCGCTGGGCGGCCAGATGATGCAGGGCCTTTTGTCGCTGATCGACCCGTTCGGCCTGCGCAATCGCCTGCTCGCTGTCGCGCGCAACGGGATCGCCGCTTTCAAGTCGTTCTTCGGGATCAAGTCGCCGTCGCGCCTGATGATGCAGATGGGCGGCCATATGACCGAAGGCCTGGGCATCGGCCTCGATCGTGGCGGCCAGCGTCCGCTGCAGGCGATGGGCCGCCTGTCGGCCGGCCTGGCCGGCGCTGGCCCGACGGCCGGCGGCATGGCTGGCGGCGGCGCGCCTGGCGCAACCCAGGGCGGCGCGGGGAAATGGGAAATCCACATTCACCAGCGCGACGGCGAAGATGCGCAGGCGCTGGCTGAACGGGTCGCGCGGATCATCGATCGACGCGACGGCCAGCGCGGCCTGGCAACCTACACCGACCAATTTTAAGGATCCGGCCCGATGCTCGCTGCCCTGGGAATGTTCGTTTTCGAAACCGACAGCGCCCTGTTCGATGAACTCGCGCGCACCCGCAACTGGCGCCATGCGACGACCGATCGGTTCGGCGCGCGGCCGGCCAGCCAGTTCACCGGGCCCGGCGCCGACACCGTCACCCTGACCGGCAAGATCGTGCCCGCGATCGCCGGCGACTATTCGTCGATCGCGAAGCTGGTCGACATGGCCGACGACGGCGACGCGCTGCCCTTGTCCGATGGGTCGGGGAATATCCTCGGCCAGTTCGTGATCGAATCGGTCGACGAAAAACACGCGAACCTGGTCGACACCGGCAAGGCGCGTACCGTCGATTTCACCCTGTCGCTGCGCCGGGTCGACTGATCATGGCCCAGCAGGGCGCCGATCGCGCATTCAGCCAGCCCCGCGCCGCCTGGTCGGTCAGGATCGACGGCGGCCAGGATCTGACCGACAGGTTCGAACCGCTGCTGGTTTCGCTGCGCCTCACTGAACAGCGCGCCGAATCCTGCGACGAGCTCGAGATCGTTCTGGTCGATCGCACCGGCGAAATCGAACTGCCACCCGAAGGGTCCCGCCTGCAGGTTTCGCTGGGATGGGAACGGGGAACCGGCGTCGCGATCGGCCTGGTCGACAAGGGGACGTTCCTGGTCGACGAAGTCGCCTGGGATGGGCCCCCAGACAGGATCACGCTGCGCGCCCGCTCGGCCGACATGGCGAAGTCCTTCCGCACCCGCCGAACGCGAACCTGGAACGGCAAGACGATCGGCGAAATCGTCGGCCAGGTCGCGGCCGACAACGGCCTGAATGCGGCATGTCATCCCGATTTCGCGGCGACCGTCGTGACGTCGGTCGAACAGGCGAACAAGTCCGATATGCAGCTGCTGCGCGACTTGGGCCGCCGCTATGACGCGATCGCGACCGTGAAGGATGGGAACCTGATCTTCGCGCCGATCGGCGCCGACACGACCGTCGGCGGGTCGCCGATCCCGTCGATCGAACTGACCCGCTCGGCGGGTGATCGCTATTCCTACCGCCGCGCGTCGCGGGAAAAGGCCCAGGACGGCGCCGAAGCGACCTGGCACGATCAGGGCGCCGCAAAACAGAAAACCGCCTCGCACGGGGGCCAGAACCGCAAGCGGCTGAAACGGATCTATGCCAGCCAGGCCGACGCCGACGCTGCCGCCAAATCGGAAACGAACCGCCTGGCGCGCGCCGCGGCCAGTTTCGAAGTCACGCTGGCCTACGGCGACGCCGCGATCGCCGCTGGCATGAAAGCGACCCTGTCAGGGTTCAAATCGGAAATCGACGCGAAGACATGGCGGATCGCGCGGGTCGAACACGAAATGGACAGCAACGGATTCCGCTCCCGCCTGGAAATGGAAACAGCTGGCTAATCCCAACGCTGAAGGGTCTTTCGAATTTCGACCGGCGGCGTGGGCGGCGGGTTCCTGCAGACCTCCATTTCGGAATTAGTAATTATGGGCTTAAGGCGCTGTATCTAGCGTCCGAGCGGTAGTGACGGCTGCGCCACCATCCGGGCTTTCGCGACGGTGGGAGTGTTGAAACGCTTCCCTGCCAAAATATCGCCGACAGTCAGCATCTGCATCTTGGGGTATTGGACGCCCATCACATCGAGGTAGCCAGCATCGCCCATTTCAGTGGCGAAGTTCTTGGTCTTGCGGTCGCCCATTTCGCCCATAATGATAAGCCCGGCCATTGCCGCCTGATCGCGCTCAAGGACGCCCCGCAAACTACGGACGTTCTCCTTGGTGACGTGCTTGCCGCCCTTGACCTCGATTACCATGCTTTCCAAATCGGCCGAACCGGGGAGCGAGAAATAGAGCCGCCCGTCAATGCCGCCGTCTGCGGTCTTTTTGGTGGTCACGAACCCATCCACTTGCTCGATTGCCCACTTCTGGAACTGGTGCTTGTCGCGTTCCCAGAGGTCCTGAGCGCCCTCGGCAGATTCAGGAATGCCCTCGACTGTGAAGTCCTTGCCCTCCACTAGTCCCAGACGGTCTTCGAGGCGCACCTTGGCCACACGCTTGATGGCATGAATGGCGATATCAATCCCTATCCACTTACGCTTCAACCCGTGCGCGGCCTCTACGGTGGTGGCGCAACCGGCGAAGGGGTCGAGGACAGTATCGCCCTCGTTCGTGGACGCCTTGATAATCCGCTCTAGCAGAGCCACGGGCTTCTGAGTTGGATAACCAAGCCGTTCCGCCGCTTGCGATCCAATGGGCCGAATATCGCTGATAATGTCTTGTATGGGGTTGCCTTCGGCCACCGCCAGATAGCGCTTGTATTGCGGCACAGAGCCCCGTGGCGGCCAATAGATCAGCCCTTGATCGTCTAGCACGTCAAGCCTCTCCTGGACGCTCATATCGGCGTATCCCGGGGGATGCTTGAACCACGGCGGAAGCGCCCGGTCTGGGGGAAGTTCCCAGTGCCGCCCTTTTGGCGTCGGATCTACACCTCGCCACGGCTCGCCCGACGAACCACCGCGCTTACCGGGACCGTCCAGCGTCACATAACGATAGCGGCCATGGCGATCTTCGTGGCGGTAGAAGTCGTCGATATAGGACTGGTCGTATTTCTCGAAGGTCCGGTTCCAAGTGTAGCTGTCGCTGCGCGTGTAAAAAAGGATCGTATCGTGGATGGGCCCCCATTTCTTGGCCCGACCGTGCGCCCCGGTGCGTCGCCAGATGATCTCGTTTCGGAAATTCTGGTGCCCGAAAATGCTGTCCATCATCGCCTTGATGTAGTGCGAGGCGGTAGGGTCGCAGTGAAGGTAGATCGAGCCAGTTGGCCGCACGATAGATCGCAGCGGTAGCAGCCGTTCCGTCATGTAGGAGAGATAGGACAAGAGCCGCGGTTGCGCGTTGCGAAGCGCTGCCATCCAGTGCCGCCACAGTTCGGCAACCTCGTCCGGAATCCCCGCGTCCCGCATAAGAACGGGCATCATCTTGATCTCTTGGATACGCTCCGGCGACAGTTCCCAGAGGTCGTTGAAGGCGTCGATTTGCTCCGGCAATGGCCTGCCCGTTTCATCCTCGTAGATCGCCGCATAGTCGCGGTTCGAGTTGAACGGCGGGTCCAGATAGACGAGGTCAACACTCCACTTGGGCATGTCGCGCAAATGGGTGAGGCAATCGCCATAAAGCAGCCGGTTCATAACTACTAGTTCCGCTCCATTTTATCGTCGAAAGCCTTAACCAGATTTTCGCGCACCTTGGGCATGGGATGCTCCGCCATTTTACCGGCAGTCACTCCTGCGCGCAGAGCGTCAAAGTAAGCTGCGCTTAGTGACCTCTCATCAAAAAGTGCGACGGCGGCCGGTCTACGGCAGGCCAACACCGACGATTCCAAGTCGGAATGAACAGCGGCAATGCAGGCGTCCAATTGTGCAGCGGACGCCATTCGCAAAAACAAAGACGTCAATTGTCAGACCTTCCGAACGACCGCGACGACCCGGCCCAGGATGTGCATTTCGTCATCGTATGCGATCGCGTCGCTAACATTTGGATTGTCCGACATGATCGACACACCCCCGTCGCGTGTCGGTCGCAGCCGCTTAATCGCGCCGCAATCGTTCCAGGCGACCGCCCAGATCTTGTCGGTCATGTTCAGCGTCCGCTGCGAACAGTCGATCAGCATCAAGTCGCTATCGAGCAACGTCGGGAACATCGAATCGCCAGCACCTTGCGCGAACAGCAGGTTTTCGGGATCCGACCGCGTATATTGCCGCAACCATTCGCGCGAAAAATGGCGCGAATGCTCGGTAACGGGAACGTCCATATAAGTCGCGCCCATGCCGAACGTCAGATCCAGTTCGCGCACCGGGACGACCTCGCCGGTCATCTCCTGGGGAACCGGCTCACTGGCCTGGGCCACGTAGGCCAGGCGCCGATCCTGCATCGCAGCCCCTAAATCGTCCGGTTCGTCACTTTCGCCGGTCAGATATTCCGGCGTCGTGCGCAGCGCCCGCGCGATCGCGTAGATCTTCGCCGTGTCGGTCGTTTCTCCCCGAACGATCTTGCTGATCGCCTGCGGCGTCACGCCGACGGCACGCGCCAAGGCTGCTTGGCTCATGTCCCGCAAGTCCAGCAAAGACCGAAGGCGTTCGGGCAAAATCATGCCCCGACCAATCGCAACTTAGGTTGATTGGGGATAGTCAATTCTGGTTGTTGACGCCCGCAACAATGGTTGATACTAGCGTCAACTATGGTTGATGATCTTTCCCCGTTCGAGGCTCTGAACCTCGCCGCCGACAAGCTGGGTTCGCAAGCGAACTTGGCCCGCATTTGCAACGTGTCGAACACCGCAGTCTGGAAATGGCTGCAGTCGTCGAAGCGGCTCCCCGCCGAACACGTTCTGGCCGTGGAAGCCGAAACCGGCATTTCGCGCCATGATCTTCGCCCGGACATTTACCCCCGCAACTATCCGCCTGCCCCTGAATTCCTGGGCGTAGATAGCGGGCGACTGAATGTCCCGTTCAATTCCCGCCATGCTTTGCAATCGGATCGCGTTGCGTGACCAAGCGCCGCGAACCGATCACCTTCCACCGCGCGCTGACGATCGTCGCCGCGCATATCGGATGGGACCGCTGCGCCGCGATCTGCGGCGTGACGGAACGTGCCGTCCGTAACTGGTCGGATCCTGACACCGACGCCGAAATCCGCCTGATCGACGCGCGCCGGCTCGACCAGGCGTATCTGGAACACGGCGGCGCCGAACCGCCCTTCATGCAGGTTTACAAGCTGCAGCTGGAACTGGCCGCCCTGTCAGCGACCGAACGCAGCAAATGCCTGGGCCTGGCCGCCAGCAACGCGGCGAAAGAAGGGGGCGAAGCCTTCGCGGCCCTGATGCGCGCCGCCCTTCCCGGCGCGGGCGCCGCCGATCGACGCCGCGCCGAACGCGAAGCCGAAGAAGCGATCGCCGCCCTGCACGAAGGGCTTTCCATTCTCCGCAACGAAACCGGCAAAGCCGACTTGGGATAGGCGACAAAATGGACGGGGGTCACAACATCGCAGAACAGATCGCGGCGGCGCCGTCGGTCAGCTTCGTCCACGACGACGCCGATCGCAGCGGTGACCTGCGCTGCCCGCATTGCCGGTCGACCGTGTTGCGCCGGACAAGCCGCGAAATCACGCCGACCTTTCGCGAACTGTTTTACATCTGCCGGAACGCCGCTTGCGGCCATTCCTTCAAGGCATCGCTGTCTTACGAATACGGCCTGTCGCCCAGCGGCATCCCCGATCCGGCCCTGAACCTGCCGATGCGTCCGATGGAACGCATGCCTGGCGAGACAATCCCGGCACCCGGCGCGCTGCCGGATCCCAATCAACTGAACCTTTTCTGATGGGGGAAACCATGCCCGATTCCGTCAAGCCCGTCGCCGACTCCGCTCGCCGCGTCCGCTTCGAAGAAATGACCGCCGGCGCCGAACTGGATCGCCTTCGCCGCGTCCAGTTCCAGCGGCCGCTGCGATGGAACGAAATCGAACGGGTCCATCATCTGTTGGATCTGACCGCGCGGCGCCAGCAGCGCCTGGCTCGCGAACGCGCCCTGCGCGCCCTGCAGGTCGCGCTCTGATGCTGGCCCGCCTGATCGTCGGCGTCGCCACTCTCGCCACCATTTTCATCGTGTTCCTGCCCGCGATCACCGACGGGAAGTGGGCGCAGCTTTGGGATCTGATCGCGAAATGATCGACCAGTTCGACCCCCCGCTGGCACCCGCCGCCGCCGCCGCGTTCCGGGCACTTGCCGATTGCAAGGTTATCCGTGGCGCCCTGCATCATCGCGGTCTGTCCGAACTCGCCGCAATCGGCGTCGCGTCTGCGCGGCCCGTTTCGGCCCGCCCCGGTTATGCCGACTGGCGACTGGCGACCGATTTCACCGCCAGCATGGAGCGCGCGGCATGACCGGCATCCTGAATTTCTCGCCCGCCCTGGCCGAAGTCTTCGCCGAACGGATGCGTCAGATTGACCAGTTCGGTCATTCGCCCGACGCCGACTTCGACGCCTACTGGAACGCCGACGACGGTCGCACCCGCCTCGCGGCGATCGGCGCCCGTTTTGCCGACGGCGCCCGCGATCATATCAGCGTCGGTTCGCTCAAAGCGGCCCGCGCCTATGCCCTGCGCGCCGCGGCAACGAACCTCGCACTGATCGAACTGATCGACCGCGTGACAGATCACACCGCGACAGCGACCGACCTGGGGGACGCCGCATGATCGGCGACGACCGTCCGCGCGGAATGGCGAACATAACTTGGCCGACCTGGCTTGGCCTCGCTCTGCTGGCCGGCGGGTTCTGGGCAGGCCTGGGCGATGCCTTGGGAATTTTTCAATGACCGCCGGCAACCGATCGACTGCGGTCATGGAACGCCGGATCGAACCGGCCGACAGTCTCGACTATTTCCCGACCCAGCCTTGGGCAACCCGCGCGATCTGCGAATTCCTTATCCGCGATCTGGGTCAGGATCTGTCGTGGCAAACGGCATGGGAACCGGCCTGCGGCGAAATGTTCATGGCCGACCCGCTCGCCGAATACTTCGGCACCGTGATCGCGTCTGACGTTCACCGCTACAGCAACCGGCACGGCCTGCATGATTTCCTGTTGCCGGGTGCGACATATGCGCGGCCTGACTGGATCATCACGAACCCGCCGTTCCGCCTGGCCGACAAGTTCATCGCCAGGGCGCGCCAGATCGCTCGCGCCGGCGTCGTCATGTTCGTTCGGTCGTCCTTCGCCGAAGGCGGCGCCCGCTATGGTGAACTGTTCGGTCCCGATTGTCGGCCGTCCTGGGTCGTCACTTACAGCGAACGGGTCGTCCTGCTGAAAGGCCGCCTGATCCGTTCCGGATCGCCGGATCCGTTCAATCTCGACGCGGCCGGCCAGCCCATGAAGGCCAGCAGCGCGACCAGCTATAGCCTGATGATCTGGACGCCTGGCGATCACGACACCCGGCACCGCTGGATCGCTCCCTGCAGGGCGCAGCTGGAACGCGACGCCGACTTTCCCGCCTACGCCGAACAATGGGCCAGGATCCGCCCGCCGGTCGACCCGCCGGCACAATTGGCCCTGATCGCCTGACCTAACTCCACCTGCACCCGAACCCAGATCCCCGCGCGCCAGGCTCGATCCCGGCGGCGCCCTCGCCTTGCCAGAAAGAACGAACACACGACATGCGCGACGACATTCGAATCGAAGTCCTGAAACGGGTCCGCTCCGACTATGGGTTCGGCGACCAGGCAGGGGACTGGCTGCAGAAGGGCCGCTGCCCTCAATGCGGCAAAAAGGAACTGTTCACCGCCGCCGCGAAACCCTGGATGCTGCGCTGCGGCCGCTCGAACCGCTGTGGTTGGGAAGGCAGCGTCCGCGAACTCTATCCCGACATTTTCGACAACTGGTCGACCAGGCACAAGGCAACCGAAAAGGATCCGAACGCAGCGGCCGATGCCTACCTGGCGCACGGTCGCGGCCTCGATCTTCGCTTGCTGCGCGGATCCTATGGCCAGGAAACCTATCACGACCGCGATCGCAACCTGACCAGCGCGACCGTCCGCTTCCCCTTGCCGAACGACAGCTGGTGGGAACGACTGATCGACCAGCCAGGCCGGTTCGACAAAAAGGCCCGCTTCGCCTGGGGCAAATCCTATCAGGGCCATTGGTGGCAGCACCCGCAACAGGATCTGGCCGCGCTCGCCAACGCCGACGAAATCTGGCTGGCCGAAGGGATCTTCGACGCGGCCGCGCTCGCCCAGGCTGGCAAAATCGCGGTCAGCCTCATGTCGGTGAACAACTATCCGACGCACTCGCTCGACGCGCTGCGCAAGGCGATCGCGAACGGCGACAATGCCGCGCGCAAGGGTCCGGAACTGATCTTCGCGTTCGACGTCGGCAAGGCCGGCACCGAATACACCCGCAAGTTCGTCGCCCGCGCCCGAAGGGAAGGCTGGGAAGCAAGCGCCGCCCAGCCCCGGCCCGAAGGCGAAACCGACAAGCTGGACTGGAACGATTTGCTGCAGCGCGATCGCCTGGGCGATGCCGACTTCGATTCCTACCGCTGGAACGGCCGTGTCCTGATCGCCCAGGACGCATTCGAAAAGGCGTTCCTGATCTGGCAGCGCCGGCCCCAGGCTGGCTTCCCCGTCACCTTCAACAGCGAACTTTTCTGGGCGACGTTCAGCCTGTCGAAGATCGACGAAATCGTGAAGGAACTGAACGAAAACCCGGACTGGAAAGACCGGCCGATCGAAGAACGCCGGATGAAAGCGGCCGAACAGGCCGGCGCGATCAAGCGGATCTGCAACTGCGATTTCCGCACCCTCTATTTTCAGCGCAACCCGGCGACCGACGAAAGCCAATACTATCTGCGGGTCGACTTCCCCGTCGATCGGGCGGCCGTGAAAGCGGGTTTCACTGGCGGCGCGCTGGCCGCCAGTTCGGAATTCAAAAAACGCCTGTTGTCGGTCGCCCCTGGCGCGATCTGGACTGGCTCGGCCGACCAGCTGGATCGCCTGGTTCAGACCCAGACCCGCCGGATCAAGACCGTCGAAACGGTCGAATTCACCGGCTACGATCGCAAGCGCGACGTTTACCTGCTGGGCCAGGTCGCGGTTCGCAAAGGCCGCGTTCACTATCTGAACGACGAAGATTTCTTCGACTTCGGCGATTGCGCCCTGAAACTCGCGACAAGCGAACGCCTGCTGGAAATCGAATTCGACGCCGATCGGGTTCCCGTCGATTGGGTCGGCGACGTCCTGACCGCCTTCGGCATGAACGGCCTGGTCACGACCGCCTATTGGCTGATGACGCTGTTCGCCGAACAGATCCGCACCGAAACCAAGTCGCTCGCCTTCCTGGAAATGACCGGCCTTCCCGGCACCGGCAAATCGACCCTGATCGAATTCCTCTGGAAGATCTGCGGCCGCGAAAATTATGAAGGCTTCGACCCGACCAAGGCGACCGCCGCGGCGATCGCGCGCAACCTGGGCAAAGTGTCGAACCTGCCCGTCGTCCTGATCGAAGGCGACCGGAACGAAAGCGCGCCCCATGCGCGCCGGTTCGAATGGGAAGAACTGAAAAGCCTATACAACGGCCGCGCCACCCGCTCGCGCGGCGTGAAGAACGGCGGCATGGAAACGTTCGAGCCCGATTTCCGGGGCTCGATCATCATCGCCCAGAACGATCCTGTGAACGCCTCGCCGGCGGTCATGGAACGGATCATGGGCCTGCACTTCGACAAGTCGGGTTTCACGACCGAAACGAAGGAAGCGGCCGAAAGACTGGAACAATGGCCGGTCGAAGATCTGTCGGGTTTCGTGATCCACGCCCTGCGCAAACAGGCCGAATTCATGGAAGCCTGGCGCGGCTGCTACAAGCGGTATTTCGCCGAACTCGAAACCCGGTCGGGCGTCCACAACCTGCGCTTGCTGCGCAATCACGCGCAGCTGGCCGCCGCCCTCACCGCCATGCGCTGCATCGTCCCTATCAGCGACGCAACGCACCGCGCGGGCCTCGAATTTATCGCCGACATGACGAAGACGCGGCAGCTGATCGCAGCGTCGGAACACCCGACGATCGAAAAGTTCTGGGGGATCTTCGACTACCTGGTCGAAATCGAAGCCGACGACACGAACCGGCCGCTGAACAATCACCGCAAGGCCGACGAATTCATCGCGGTCAGCATCCCGCAATTCATGGAACGCTGCAGGGCGCACGGCCAGAACCCGCCGACCGAAGACGAACTGCGCAAGCACCTGAAAGCGTCGAAGGCCCGCAAGTTTATGGGCCAGAAATCGGTGAACGCACCGAACGGCAAGATCTTTCAGTGCTGGGTTTTCCAGCGGCCGCTGTCCGAACGGTCGGTGATCTGATGACCGCCGCACCGCTCGCCGAAGTCGCCTTCGATTGTCCCGATCTGCGCACCCGCCGCTTGGTCGACGGGATCGAACGCGATGACGATCGGCCCGCCTACGCCTTCGAATGGGCCGCGCTCTGGGGACAATGCCGCGTCGCCCTCGCCCGGCGCGAACGAACCTATCCTGCGATGATCGCAGAAAAGCGGATCGACCAGGCCGACGCCGACGCCGACGTCGCAGCCTGGCGCGCTCTGGCCGCCGAATGGGAATGGATCTGCACCGGCGAAGGCGCGCTGCCGCCGCCGGCGACCCTGCCCGCTCGCAAGCGCGCGACCGAACTGGCCCTGAACCGGGTCGGCGAAGAACTGCGACGCGGCCGCCGGTCGGCCGAAAACGAAATTCAGCAGCTGCTGATCCAGGCGATCGCCTGGCACTTGGCGCGAACCCGCTTCGGCGCGCCGGCCGTGCATTTCTGCGCGGCCCTCAATCACGGATTCGAAGCGCAACGAAAGGGAACGGAATGACCACGAAGCACGAAACGACGCCGACCGACATTGTCCGGATCTGGTTCGGCCGCCGCGGCGCATGGCTGATGCAGGATTGCGAAGGCTTCACGACGCGGGTCGAACAGGCCGGCCTGTTCCGCCGCGAAAAGGCCGACCGCCTGACCGCCGACATGGGCCGCGAAACCAGGATCGAACTCGACCTGGTCGTCGCTTCGCGCCCGCCGCGCGCCTTGCATGTCGTCCAAGCGCCAATCGAAGTCGGACAGCCAGGCCTGCGCGACGTCCTGGAACGCCACCTGCGCGCTCTGTCGGTCACGGCATGCCTGCCGACCGGCCAGGCCGCCATGATCGAAGCGGAAACCGCCGACCAGCTGATAGAAGATCTGCAGGCAATGCGTTGGCCCGCCTTCACGATCCGCCCTGGGCACTTGGCCGATGGGTTGCCGGCATGATCGACGAACAGACCTTGGCCGCGATCACGGCGACCGACGAAGATCGCGCGGCGTTATTCCTGGCGCGCGGCCATGCCGATTTTCCCGAACTGGCCGGCCTGTTCGCCAGCCACCGCGAAGCCGCGACGACGCCGATCGGCGCCGACCTCGCCGGCGACGCGGCTCAGGTGATTGAAAGCCTCATCGACCATCTGGGCGTTTCTGATCACCTGATCGAAGTGAACGGCCGCTGCCTGACGGCCAGCGGGATCCTGAACAGGCTGGCCGCGCCGCAAGCGAACTGCCCCGAATGTTCGAAGATCCTCGCGATCTGCGACTGCCACCCGTTCTGAAAAGCCCAGCAAAGGAATATCCCGCATGAGAGAACAGCTTGGAAATTCGGTGATAGGCTTCGACCGCAAAGGCGGAAAATCGCCGCTCCCCGAAACGATCTGGCTTGTCGTCGCAGAATGGAAAGGCGGCCACGACCGACGCGACTTCCGCCTGATCAATACCTACACCAACGAAAAGGTCGCGCGCGCGGCATGGGATGAATTGACGCCGGAACGCCATAATCGGGTTTGCGGGTTCCCGGTCGACTTCGACGCCGGCTTTGTGCGGCATCCCATGCGTCGTTACGACCTCACCTTGAACCCCGAACCATGATGCAGCTGCGCCCGATCCTGGACAGCGACCGCACGATCGGCGCCCGGCGACTTGTCGTCGGCACCGATCGCGTCGGCCGCGTCGCGACCTGGACAGGCACCGCCTGGGCCTTCGCGTCGGATCCGGCCCGCGAAATCCTCGACGCCGAAGCGATCGGCGAAATCGACCTGGACGAATAGAACATGACCGCGAAACGACGCCTGGTCCCCCTGTCCGAAGTGAAAGAGGCGCTGGAGTTTCTGCGCCAGGAAGGCCTCGAAATTGCCGCCGTTGACATTCGGTCGGACGGCGTGACCTTTTGGCCGCCTGCGACTCAGGGGGAATTGTCGGCGTATGACCGCTGGAAAGCAAAAGACCAGGGCAATGCCGGGCCTGCACATAGTCGCTAAACCGACGAAGGTCGGCCCGCGCTGGTATGTCTATGCTTGGCGGGGCGGCCCTTGCATCGCGAAGGTCGAAGGCCCGCGGCCGATCATCACCCGCGAACTACTCGACGCGCAGTATCATGCCCGCCAGTCCGCGCACGGCCGAACTGCGGAAACGATCGACTGGCTGATCGCAGAATATGAGGCCAGTCCCGAATATGCGCGGCTGAAAGACAGCACCCTGAAAGACTATCGCCTTTGGCTGACCAGGATTTCGGCCAGGTTCGGATCCGCGCCGGTTGAAGCGTTCAACGATTGGCGCGCGAAAGGCGACGTCATTAACTGGCGCAACGAATGGGCCGCCCAGCCTCGCACGGCCGACAAGGCCGCCGTGATGATGACGACTCTGCTGAATTGGGCAGTCAGCAACGGCCGCGCGAAATCTCACGCGATCGAAGGAATCGAGTCGCTGCACTCAGCCGACAAGTCCGAACAGATCTGGGAGGAACGGCACTGGCAGGCAGTTGCCGCAATCGACGATTTTCCGGCCCATGTCCTGCAAGCGATCCGCCTCGCCAGCCTGACTGGCCTTCGCCTGGGCGACCTGGTCGCGCTCGACTGGTCGCAGGTTTTCGAAAAACAGATCACGATTGAAAAGACCCGCAAGCGCGGCGGTCGCGCCGTGATCCCCATTTTCGCCGATCTGGCTGCGTTCCTGAAACAGATCGGCCGCAAGACCGGCCCGGTGCTGTTGAACAGTCGCGGCAAGCGATGGACAGTCAGCGGCCTCGAGACCGTCTGGCAGCGTCGCAAGCCCGAAGGCTTCGACCGCACCTTGCACGACCTCCGCGGGACGTTCGTCACCTATCTGGCTGTGAAAGGCCTGACCGACGAACAGATCGCCCGCATCGTCGGATGGACCGCACAGAAGGTCGCCGAAATCAGGGCGCGCTACGTCGATGAAGCGCGGGTCGTCGTCAGCTTGGTAGACCGCCTGTCGAACTGAAAAGTTTACAGGTCACTGTAAACCTGCCCAATCGGCCGAAAATCGTCTTTGAAAATAACGCTGATTTGCAAGGGTTTATGGTAGCGGAGGAGGGACTTGAACCCCCGACACGCGGATTATGATTCCGCTGCTCTAACCAGCTGAGCTACTCCGCCCCATGGGCCGTGCCGCGCCGCTTGGCGGCGGGCAGGCGCGCCTCTTAGGCGGGTCGTTCCCGCCGGTCAACACCTTCGATTCATGCTCTGCCTCGAAAAGCGTAGCGGGCGGCGAAACTCCACGGCCCCCCTTCGTAGAAGTGCAGTTCGAGCGCGGGAATGGCGAATTCGCGCGGGGGGATGCGCGCCGCCAGTTCGGCCTGCAGCGCCCTCGCCTCCGCGGGATCGACCTTGTTCTGGACAGTGACGTGCAGCCGGGGTCGGTGATTGTCTTGCGCCGTGAGCGAGCCTGCGAAACGATCCGCGATCGCGGCACGAACGGCCAGCAGCGCGCGGCTTTCGATGGCCAGCGCCGTCCCCCGCCCCAGGGACATCACCCCGGTCAGCGCGGCGGCCGGCGGCGGATGCGTGGCGGCAAGGTCGGCAAGGCAGCGCCGCGCCTCCCCCTCGCACGAAGGCGGCAACGCATGGAACAGGGTGAGGTGCGCCGCGATCTTGTTGCGCTCCGGCGGGAAATGCGCGCGGCGCAGGCCATCGGCGAGGGCGAAGAGATCGGCCGGCAAGGCGGCGGTGACGATGAGCGGGCGCACGCCGCATCGTGATCCGGGCAGCCTCATGTTGGCAAGCCCGGTTTCACAGGTTACCAACCTGCCGATGATCGAGACACGCATTCTGCTGATCCACGGCGCCGCGGCCGACGCGCGGTTGTGGCAGCCCGTCGTTGCCGCGCTTCCCGCCGACTGGCAGGTCGAGGCCATCACGCTCACCTATTTCGGAGAGAGCGACTGGCCCGACGACGGCGCTGCTTTCGGAACCCGTCTGCACGCCCGCGAGGTTTGCGAAAAAGCGGCAGCGATGGGGGGCGACGTGCATCTGGTGGCATGGTCCTATTCGGTCCATGTCGCGCTGCAGGCCCTGCTCGATGCCCCGGCCCTGTTTGCCTCGGCCCTGCTCTACGAAGCGGCGCTCGGCCAGTATATCGCCGACGATGCCGGTCGCGAGGCATTCGGCAAGGATGCCGGCAGTCTGTTCGGCGCGGTCGGGGCAGTGCTGGAAAAGGAAGGCACGGTCGCCGCCGTTCGCCAGCTTGTCGGCAGGGCCTTTGCCGCGCTCGCGCCCGAACGGCAGGCGATGTACCTCGCCAACCACAGAATGATGCCGCTGCTGATGGGAAGAGGCGAACCGCCGACGAAGATCGGGCCGGAACAGCTTGCAACGATCGAAGCGCCGGTGCGGGTCGCCATGGGCGCCGAAACGCGCCCCGCCTTCGCGATCCCCAGCCGGGCGCTGGCCGCGGCCCTGCCCAATGGCGAACTCGACGAGATCGCGGGCGCGGATCACTTTTTGCCCGAAACCGCCCCGCTGCTTTTCGCGGCAATCATCGAGGAATCGGTGGAGAAGCTCCGCTCCGACCGGATCTGAAAAGGATAGCGGGACTTAGTCCTGCGGCCCGGCCCACTGCCGCCGGTCCTCCGCCGCGCGAAGAACCTCGTAGGCCAGTTGCAGCTTGTGGAATTCCGCCGCCGCGTTCGCATCGCCCGGCTTCACGTCGGGATGGACTTCCTTCGCCTTGTTGCGCCAGGTCTTCTTGACGGTGGCAAAGTCGACGTCGGGGTCGAGGCCGAGCGCATCGAGCGCATTCAGTTCGTCGCGGCTGCGCGAACCGTCGCCCGAACCCGCCCATCCGTAATGCGCGCTTTCGCGGTAGCCCGCGTTGTCCCGCTGTTCCTGCGCGGCGCGGGCGGCGGCCTCCTCGGCATCGAGCCCTGCGAAGTAGTCCCACCCCTTATTGTATTCGCCGGCGTGCTTCTGGCAGAAATACCAGCGCTCCGGACTGTTCGGGCTTTTTGGAGCCGGACAGTCGCCCACCTCCTCGCAGCCGACCCGGTCGCAAAGGCGCACACTCTGCGCCTCGCGACCGGCTTCGTAGCCGCGCCAGCGGGGAAAACCCCAGTCAATGGATCGCTTCGATCGGGCCATGACGGGTCCCTAGCCCGAAACCGGGCCAAGGGATACCTCTGCGGTCAATCGATGGTGACGGTGACCGCGCGGCGGTTCTGCGCCCACGATGCCTCGTCCGATCCCAGCGCCTTGGGGCGCTCCTTGCCGTAGCTGACGGTCGTGATCCGGCTTTCCGACACGCCGAGGCCGACGAGATAGTTCTTCGCCGCATTGGCACGACGTTCGCCGAGCGCGAGATTGTATTCGCGCGTGCCGCGTTCGTCGGCATGACCTTCGATCGTCAGGCGCTTGGTCGGATACTGGAGCAGCCACTGCGCCTGGCTCTGCAACACGGCCATGTCGGCGGAATCGACGGTGTATTCGTCGGTGTCGAAATAGACCGTGTCCGAAGCGACGCGCGCGACGAAGTCGGCTTGGCTGCCCGGGGTTGCCGCGCCGTAATCGCCGCTGCCGGTGTCGGGCGCCGTGGTCGTCGGCGTGCTTGGCTCGGGCGGCAGTTCCTTGGGCGTGGTCTTGCACGCGCCGAGAACGAGCGAACCGGCGACGATCAGCGCAAGCGGCGCGACCATGCGAGAGCGCGAATGAGACATGGCGGGGGTTCTCCTAACGATCTTGCCCGGACCGGGTGTCGCGGGCGGGGGAATTGGCGAGACGAACGGTGCGACCGGGTCCGTCCGCTCGTGTGTGATCAACTAACGCATTCAGGGCCGAACCGGTCCCCACGAAGGATCGGATGCGTCCTCCTGCGTCTGCAGCTTGCGCAAGTGACGACCGGTCAGGTCGACCTGCCACAGGCTGGATGCGCCCGAACCGCGCTCGGTGCGGAAGAACTGGACTATGCGGCCATTGGGACTCCAGGTCGGGGCCTCGTCCTGCCAGGCATCGGTGAGGTGGCGCAGGTTGCTGCCCGAAGGGCTCATCGTCGCGATGCGGAAATTGCCGGCAATATGGGTAAAGGCGATCTGGTCGCCGCGCGGGCTCCATTCCGGGGTCGCTGCCCGCCCACCGAAGAAGCTGATCCGCTTCTGGTTCGAACCGTCGGCGTTCATCACGTAGATCTGCTGGCTGCCCGAACGGTCGCTTTCGAACACGATCTTGCTGCCGTCGGGCGAATAGGAACCGCCGATGTCGATGCCGGGGCTACTGGTCAGCTTGACCGGCGTGCCGCCACCCGCCGCCGAAACGCGGTAGATGTCGGTGTTGCCCGAAATCGCCATCGAATAGAGGATCCACTTACCGTCAGGTGACCAGCGGGGCGCAAAGGTCGGATTGCGGCTTTGCGCCACCAGCGTCTGTGACTTGCTGTTGACGTCATAGACGTAGATGCGCGGATTGCCGTCGGTGTACGACAGGTAGGCGATCTTCGAATAGTCGGGCGAATAGCGCGGCGTCAGTGCCGTGCTCGATCCGCTGGTGATGAAGGTGTGGTTGGCGCCATCGCTGTCCATGATCGCCAGCCGCTTGCGGCGGTTACCCTTGGGTCCGCTCTCGGCGATGTAGGCGATGCGCGAATCGAAGAACGGGTCTTCGCCCGACAGCCGCGAATAGACGAGATCAGCGCACTTGTGCGCGGCGCGGCGCCAGTCGGCGGGGGAAACGACATAGCCTTCGCGCACCAGTTCGGACTGAAGCTGCACGTCGTAGAGGTAGCAGCCCACGGTCAGCTGCCCGTTCGGCGCCGCCTTGACGAACCCGTGAACCAGCATCTCGCTGCCCATTCCCGCCCACTTGCCGAACTGCGGACTGGTCGCCTCGCCAAAGGCGATGCGCGGCAGGGAATTGGGGCCGACCGGCTTGAACAGGCCGTTGTTCTTCAGATCGTCGGTGATGATCTGCGCCAGCGCGACGCCAAGCGCGCCGGTCGTCTTGGGAGCGGCGGTGGTGGCGACATCGGCCTGTGCCGGAAAGGCGGGGATCGCGATGCCGAGATCCTGCCACTCGCTCTCGTCGGAAACGGAGCCGGTCAGGCCTCCTTCCTGCGCGAAAGCTGCGACGGGGGCCAGGGCCACCAGCGCGGCGGCGATCAGGGTTGCGGTCTTCATCCTCACAGTCTCCGGTCGAAGCGGAAGGAGCTGACGTTCTTCCACGTGTCGTAATAGTCGTCGGGCAAGTCGAACGGCGCGGCAAGCTGCACCGCGCGGATCGCCAGTTCGGCATGGCGCTGTTTCTGTGCCTCGTTTGCCGGGGTCACGCCGCTCTGCGACACGACCTCGGGCCGGCCGATCAGATTGCCGTTGCGGTCCATTCGCCAGCTGAGCACGGTGACCAGCTTTTCCGCGTCGACACCTTGCGGCGCGGTCCAGTGCGGGCGCAACTGGCGGCTGATCGCGCTGGACAGCGACGCGGCTGTGAGCGGTCCGGCCTTCGCGGCAGGCTGATCGGCGTCGGCCGCCTTCCCGCCCGTGCCGGACAGGAAATCGTTGCCGAGCCGGCTCCCGGTCGCGCGCTTCGGCTCCGGCTTGGGCTGGGCCTTGGGCGCGGGTTTCGGTTGCGCCTTGGCCGGGGTCGGCTGCGCCTTGGCGGGCGACGGCACCAGCGCGGGGCGCGGTTGCGGACGCGGCGTTTCGGCGGCGGTCACGGGCATCGGCACCGGCGCCGCGGCATCGGCGGCGGGTTCGACGGGGCCGATCTCCTGCGCCACCGAAGGCGCGGGGTCGGCCATCGGGTTCGGCGATACCGATTCCAGCGCGATCTCGTCGGACACGGTGACGGTGATGCGATCGGGGATCGGCGCGGGCGGCGCGGCCTTGTCCCAGGTGACGAGCGCGACGAGCACAAGCGCATGGAGGCCGATCGCGATGACGAGACCCAGCCGGTCCTCGCGGCGAAGGCCGCGGTCCGCATCGTCAGCCGGGACGGGTGTGGCAAAAGACATTGTCACCCTGGCCTATGGGCTTTCCGATGAACCGTGAGTGACCAGCGAGATCTGGCGGAAACCGGCCTTGTTCAGCGCGCCCATCACCGCCACCACGCGGCCGTAGTCGAGCGCCCTGTCGGCCCGCAGCACCACCGGCGGCGCCTCTCCCGCGCCCGGCGCGATGAGAGCGAGGCGTTCGGAGAACGCGCCAGCGGGCACTTGCGCCTCATCAATGAAGATCTGCCCCTGCGCGTCGAGGCTGACCGACACCTGGCGGTCCTGGTTGTCGAGCGCGCTCGCCTGGCTGTCGGGCAGGTCGACCGGAACGCCCGCGACCATCAGCGGCGCGGCGACCATGAAGATGATCAGCAGCACCAGCATGACGTCGACCATCGGCGTCACGTTGATCTCGGCCATCGGCGCGCGGCCGCTCCGGCCCCGTCGGCGACGGCAACCGCCGCCGCCCGATGCCATGCCCATCGCCACTTACATCGCCTCCAATTCGCGGCTGAGCGAGGCGTGGAACCGATCGGAGAAGCGATAGAGCCGCGTTTCGAACCCGTTCACCCGGTGCGAAAAGCGGTTATAGGCAATGACCGCCGGAATCGCCGCGAACAGGCCGATGGCGGTGGCGAACAGCGCCTCGGCAATGCCGGGGGCGACGACGGCGAGCGAAGTGTCCGCCTGCGCGCCGATCTGGAAAAAGCTGTTCATGATGCCCCAGACGGTGCCGAACAGGCCGACGAAGGGCGCGACCGACCCGACCGTGGCGAGGAAGTTAAGCTTCTCCGACAAGCTGTCGCTTTCCGCGGTGACTGCGGCATCCATCGCCCCTGACAGCCGCTCGCGCAGGCCCGCCTTGTCGCGCAGGCCCCGCCGGGTCGAGGTCTGCCATTCCGCAATGGCGGCGGCGGCGACGCGGCGGGAGGGCAGATCCTCGTTCGATTTCACCAGCGGTTCGACGTCGTCCGCCTGCCAGAAGCGGGATTCGAAATCGCGGGTCTGGCGGTCGACCCGGCCCATGCGGATCCAGAAGGACACGATGATCGCCCAGACCACGACAGAGGCGATCAGCAGGCCCGCCATGACCGACTGCACGACGATGTCGGCATCGAGGAAAAGCTGCAGCGGGTCGAGCCGCATCGGCACAGCCGGAGCAGGCGTGGCGGCGGGAACGGCGACGGCAAGGATATCGGTCAGGGTCATCGGTTCGGGATCATCGATTCTGTGATGGGCTGGATGGAGCAACGGTCTGGAAAGCGACAAGCCAGTCTGCGGGCTGGCGACGCGGGCGGCCATCGGGTGCGACGAAGCCGACGCGGACGTCCATTTCGGCGAGCGGGGTGTCATCGCGCAAGGCGCGCTGCGACAACGTGCAGGATGCGCGGGCCAGGCGGGTGGCCCGGGTCTCGATCAACACCGTGTCACCCAGCCTTGCCGGGGCGCGATAGCGGATCGCGAGGTCGGCAACGGCGTAGAAACCCTCCCCCGCCTCGATCGCCGCGCGCTGGTCGATGCCGATGCAATCGAGAAGGTCGGACCGCGCGCGTTCGAACCAGCGAATGTAGTTGGCGTGATATACGACGCCGGACAGGTCGGTATCCTCGAAAAAAGCGCGCACGGCGTACCAATGCGTGCCGTCGCGGATCGATCCGGTGGCCGGTGAGGGATGCTGGTCCTGCGCCATCGGCAAGGGTCATAGCCGTGGCTCGATTCGTCGCACAAGCGGCATATTTTTGCCGCTGTGGATGGTCGATTCAGCGGCAATTCACCTTGGCGAGGCGGCAAACCGGCATGCCGGTCAACCAGCCGTCCAGTTGCGGTCCAGCATCGGGCCCATCACTCGCCCGCCGAGGAGGTGGACGTGCAGGTGCGGCACCAACTGCCCGCCATGCGGCCCGACGTTGTTGATCAGGCGATAACCCCCATCGACCAGCCCCATGTCGCGGGCGATGGCGCCGACCGCGCGGACGAACCCGGCGATCTCGTCCGGGGCGGCGCGCTGCGAAAAATCGTCCCACGACACGTACTTGCCCTTGGGAACGACAAGGACGTGGACGTCGGCCACCGGCGCGATGTCGTGGAAGGCAAGGACCCACTCGTCCTCGTAGACCTTGGAGCAGGGCAGTTCGCCGCGCAGGATGCGGGCGAAGATATTGTCGTCGTCGTAAGGGGCGCGGGGATCGACCGGGCTCATGACCGAGCCCTCGCCGCCTTTTCCGCGATGCCGGAAACGCCATCGCGCCGGTCCAGTTCGGCAAGCGCGTCGTGGATCGACAGATCGCGCGCCGCGAGCAGGACCGCGAGGTGAAAGATCACGTCCGCCGCCTCGCCGACCAGTTCCTCGTCCGAACCCGCCAGCGCCGCGACGACGGTTTCCACCGCCTCCTCGCCCAGCTTGCGCGCGGCATAGTCGGGGCCGCGATCTAACAGCTTGGCGACATAGCTCTCGTTCGGGTTGCCGCCCTTGCGGCTCTCGATGGTCGCGGCCAGGCGCGTGAGGGCATCGAGCGGTGGTTTCGTGTGTTCGGCCATGAGCGTGCCTTATGCCGCGACGCGGCCGCGATCAATCGCGCTGCACGAAGATGCGATCACGCCCCGCCAGGAAATCGCCGCTGGCGAACTGCTGTTCCAGCCGCTCGCAATCGCGGTCGCGATAGGCGCTCTCGGCCTCGTCGATCGCCTGGAGATTTTCGCCGAGGCTCTCGAGCGCATTGCGCGCCATGCTGATCGCCGATTCGAACAATTCGCGCACGACGAAATCGACGGGTGCGTCGTTGAGCGCGACGACTGCCCGCCGGTCGAACGCGCGGACCAGGATCGCGGCATCGGGAAACTGTTCCTTGACCGAAGCCATCAGGTCGGCGCTCGCCTGGTCGCCGTCGAGGCAGAACAGGATAGCCCGCGCCTCTCCCGCCCCCGCCTGGCGCAGCAGGTCGATGCGCGTGCCGTCGCCGAAATAGACCTGAGCGCCGTAAGTGCCCGCCAGATCGATGAGGTCGACGTTGCGATCGATGATGGTGACGCGGATGCCGGCGGCGACGAGCATCTGGGTCACGGTCTGGCCGAAACGGCCGTAGCCGACGACGAGCGCGCTGGCCCCGTCCGCCTTCGGCCCCTCGCGCTCGCCGCCGTGGCCTTCGGCTTCGGCTCGGATGCGGCGGGTGGCCATCATCAGGAACGGCGTGGTTGCCATGGAAAGGGTGACGACCGCTCCGAACAGGCTGGCCGCCTCCGGCGCGATGATGAGGCCGTTCTGCGCCTGGGCAAAAAGCACGAACCCGAATTCGCCGCCCTGGCTCAGCAAGAGGCCCAAGGCGAGCGCGCGACGCCACGGCATCCTGATGAGCAGCCCGATGAACCCGATCACCAGCGCCTTGGTGGCGACGAGGCCGAGCGCCATCAGCCCGACGAACAGGGGCCGGTCGGCGATCGCCGGCAGGTCCAGCATCATGCCGATAGACAGGAAGAACAGGCCGAGCAGGATCGAACGGAACGGCTCCACGTCGGCTTCGAGCTCGTGCCGATAGGGCGAGCTGGCCAGCATGACGCCGGCGATAAAGGCG
The DNA here is from genome assembly GCF_031457155.1 of Croceicoccus sp. BE223. Taxonomy (NCBI): domain Bacteria; kingdom Pseudomonadati; phylum Pseudomonadota; class Alphaproteobacteria; order Sphingomonadales; family Erythrobacteraceae; genus Croceicoccus; species Croceicoccus sp. BE223. The sequence continues at coordinate 576,728 of NZ_JAVDWB010000001.1, read as the reverse complement.
CCCAGCGCCGTCGACAAGCCGAGCGAGGCCATCAGTGCGGCCGCGCCGACGATGGTGAACAGCGCGGCGACGACGAACATCTCGCGCTCGCCCATCACGCCGATCAGCCGGAACAGCGGGCGCAGCAGGTAGCGGCCCGCGACGATCAGCCCGACGATGGCGACCGCCGCGATCAGCGCGGCCTGCCAGCCCGGCGGCCCCTCAGTCACGTCGGGCTTGCGGCTCAGCGCCGATACGATGGTGATCAGCGGGATCAGCGAAAGGTCCTGGAACAGCAGGACGGCAAAGGCGCGCTCTCCGAACGGAGTGCGCAGCCGCCCGGCGCTTTGCAGCATGGGCAGGACCTGCGCGGTCGAGGAGAGGGCGAGCGGCAGGCCGATGGCGATCGAGGCCTGGAGGCTGAAGCCGGTGGTGACGTAGATCAGCGCGCTGAGCGCGATACCGCACAGCGCCACCTGCAACAGGCCTACGCCGAATATCTCCTTGCGCATCCGGAACAGGCGTTGCGGCGCCAGTTCGAGACCGACGATGAACAGCAGCACCGTGATGCCGAGCTCCGCGAAGTTGAGCTTGGCCTCGGCCCCGCCCACCAAGCCGAGGACGTGCGGCCCGACCACCGCCCCGGCCACGAGATAGCCCAGCGTCGCGCCCAGCCCGAGCCGGCGAAACGTCAGGACAAAGAAGAGCGCAAAGCCGAGAAGGATCACCCCTTCCAGCAGCATGTGGCCGCCCGCGGTTTCGTGCATGCGATGCCCCCTTGGCCCCGAAGCGGCGGGGCTGATCGAACCGACCGGTAGGCGCTGCCGGTCTGCGCTGCAATGCCGGGAATGCGAGCGTCTGCGATCATGGGGCTGACGCGGAAGCGGTCAGCCGCTATGGTGCCGGGAAACGAGATGCGACGAGGCGGGTCATGCTGGGGGGCAAAGGAGCCCGCCCCGCCGCTGGACGAAGACCGATCCGAAGGGTCGGATCAGTTCTCCACCCGTTCCTTGTGCGCGGTGGCAAAGGCGCTGTTCGTGTCCGCCATCGGTCCGTTGAACACGGTGGCGAAGAAATCGCCCTTCTTCCACACCGGTCGCTCGATCATGTTCGCGATGCCGCGGGCGATGTCGTAGTTGATGGCGGCAAAACGCGCAGCCTGGGTGAAATCGATCAGCTCGATCTCGTCCGAAGGCTGGTGATAGTGTTCCTTGATGAAAGCCTGGAACGCCTCTTCGCCGCCATTGCCCGGACCGGTGTCGAGGTAGATAGACGGGATGCCCTGCTCGACGAAGGAATAGTGGTCGGACCGGGTGAAGATGCCCTCTTCGGGATGCGGATCCTTGGCCAGCGTGACCCCGGCCCGGCCCATCGCGGTTTCCAGCACCGGAAACAGCGTGGAGCGTTCGGCGCCATAGGCGATGATGTCGGTGAACGCGAACGTCAGTGTCGGCATGTCGAGATTGACGTTGGCGACGATCGCGTCCTTCGCCACGGTCGGGTGCTGCGCGAAGTAGGACGAGCCGATCAGGCCCTTTTCCTCTGCCGTCAGGCCGATGAAGATCACCGAGCGGCGCGGCGGCGCAACCGCCAGCCGGCGCGCGACATCGAGCATGGTCGCCACGCCGACGGCGTTGTCCATCGCGCCGTTGTGGATCGCGTCGCCGCTTTCGTCCGGATCGTCGATGCCGACATGGTCGAGGTGCGCGGTGAGGACGACGTATTCGCCCCTGAGCTCCGGATCGGTCCCTTCGATCAGGCCGACGACGTTGCTGCTCGTAACCTTTTCGAAGGTCATGTCGTAATCAATGCGGCCGTCGATGCCCATGTCGAAAGGCTTGAAGCGGCCCTTGGGATTCTTGGCGAGAGCTTCCAGCGCGGCGACGGTCAGGCCTGACCTGGCAAGCAGCCGATCCCCGGCCTCGGCACTGAGCACGGCGGAACCGACATAGCCTGGGTAATCACCCTCGGCCTTGCCCGCGGCATCGATCCATGTCGCGCGCGAGTAGTGCTTGAAATAGCCGAGATACTTTTCCCAGGTCGTACGCTCGGTATCCTTGGGCGAGCGGATCGTGATCACGCCGATCGCCCCTGCATCGGCGAGCCGTTTGGAACGGGTATTGTTGAAGTAGGCCGCCTCTTCCGGATCGATGTATTCGGGAGAACCGGAGAAGACGACCGCGATCTTGCCGCGCAGGTCGACGCCCGCGAAGTCGTCACGACCGATGCGCGGGTCGGCAAAGGCCTGCCCGACGAAGACCAGCGGGCCAGAGATCGAACCGTCGGCGTCCGTGCCCATCCCGGTGACGACGTAATCCTTGTCGCGCACGAACGGTGCCACCGGCGCGTTGGGGCCGCTCAGCGCCATGACGTTCTTCGTGCGATCGCCGAACGTCTTGATGCGCAGGTCGACCGGCTGAAACCACGATCCGCTCGCCCCGCCCGGCTTCAGCCCTATGGCATCCATGCGGCTCGCGACATAATCCGAGGCGGCGACATAGCCGCGCGTGCCGGATTCCCGACCTTCTAGCGCATCGGAGGCCAGATAGGCCACGTCGCCGCGAATGAACGCCGCATCCGGCGCGGTCGCAATCGAAGCAGGTGCCTGGGGAAGAGTCGTCGAACAGGAGGCCAGCAGCATGGCGGCCGCGGCGGCGGGGACAAAACGCATGGAAATCAGACCTCGGGGGAAGCTCTTTGGTTACGCATGTAACTGCCCCCGCGGCGAATGCAAGACTTCCTGTGGCAGGCGCCTCAATTTTCAGTGTGACAATGTCGGTTATGCGGCAAGACCCAGGCGGCGAGGGGCATCCCGCTCGGGGCGGATCAGCTTCGCGCGGGCAATCCGGCCAGGCGCAACGCCTCGTGCGCCTCGGCAATGGTGTGCTGTCCGAAATGGAAGATGCTGGCGGCGAGAACCGCGCTGGCGTGCCCCTCGGTCACACCGGCGACAAGATGACCCAGATGCCCGACCCCGCCGCTGGCGATCACCGGCACCCCGACAGCATCGGCGATGGCACGGGTCAGTTCGAGGTCGTAGCCCCGCTTCGTGCCGTCGCCGTCCATCGAGGTGACGAGAAGTTCGCCCGCCCCCATCTCGGTCAGCTTCAGCGCATGTTCGATGGCGTCGATGCCGGTGGCCCGGCGACCGCCATGGGTGAAGATTTTCCACCGGATTTCCCCACGATTTTCCGCAGCATTACCCCCAGCGTTATCCACAGAATGTCCACCGGTGCCCGGCCCTGAAACGCGCCGCGCATCGACGCTGGCAACGATGCACTGGCTGCCGAAGCGTTGCGCGATGTCGGCGACGACCGCGGGCCGAGTGACTGCTGCGGAATTGACGGCGACCTTGTCGGCCCCCGCCAGCAGGAGCGCGCGCGCATCCTCGGCGCTGCGCACGCCGCCGCCCACGGTGAGCGGCATGAAGCAGACCTCCGCCGTCCGGCGAACGACGTCGAGCAACGTGCCGCGCCCTTCGTGGCTGGCCGAGATGTCGAGAAAGCAGAGCTCGTCCGCGCCGGCCGCGTCGTAGGCGCGGGCCTGTTCGACCGGATCGCCCGCATCGCGCAAATCCACGAAGTTCACGCCCTTCACCACGCGCCCGTCGCGAACGTCGAGGCAGGGAATGACGCGGACGCGGACGGTCATGATGTCAGCCTTTCGCCATCGCGAGGGCGGTCTTCAGATCGAGCCGCCCGTCATAGATCGCGCGGCCGGTGATCACGCCCTCGATCCCGTCGTCGGCATGAAGCGACAGGATGCGGATGTCGTCCAGCCCCTTCACCCCGCCGCTCGCGATCACCGGGATGTCGACCGATCGGGCGAGATCGACCGTAGCCTCGATGTTGCAGCCCTTCAGCATGCCGTCCCGGCCGATGTCGGTGAACAGCAGGCTGGCGACGCCCGCGTCCTCGAACCGGCGGGCCATGTCGACGACCGGCACGTCGGACACGTCGGCCCAACCTGCGGTGGCGACCATGCCGTCCTTGGCATCGACCGCCACGACGATGCCGCCGGGATATTCGGCGGCCATGTCCTTGACGAACTGTGGATCCTTGAGCGCGGCGGTGCCCATGACGATGCGCGCGACGCCTGCGTCGAACCACGCCTCCACCGCTTCGCGCGTGCGGATGCCTCCGCCCAACTGCACATAGCCTTCGAAGGCATCGACGATGCCGTCCACCGCCTCGCGGTTGCGCGCTTCGCCCGCGAAGCTCCCGTCGAGGTCGACGACGTGCAGGTGCATCGCCCCCGCCGCGGCGAAGATGCGGGCCTGCGCGGCCGGATCGTCGCCGTAGACGGTGGCACGGTCCATGTCGCCTTCGGCCAGGCGAACGACCTGTCCGCCCTTGAGGTCGATTGCGGGAAATACGATCATCGCAAGCCTGTCCTTACGGGTTCCACATCAGCCAGCGTTCGAGCAGGTCGATGCCGTAGCGCTGGCTCTTTTCGGGATGAAACTGGAGGCCGAGGAGATTGTCGCGCGCCACCGCCGCGGTGATCGCGCCGCCGTGATCGGTGATCGCGGCGATGTGGCGGCCTTCCTCGGGCACGAAATGGTAGGAGTGAAGAAAATAGGCCTCCCCCCGGTCGATCAGTTCGGCGCCGTCGCGATGCTTCATCGGCGCCACGTCGTTCCAGCCCATATGCGGCACCTTGATCTTCGGGTCGGTAACCACGATCGGCAGCACTTCGCCGGGGATCCAGCCCAGCCCCTTGTGCACGCCGTGCTCGACCCCACGCGTCGCCATGAGCTGCATGCCAACGCAGATGCCGAGGAACGGCGCACCTTCCTGGAGGACCTTGCGCTGCAGCGCATCGACCATGCCCGGAACCGCGTGCAGCGCCTTCGAACAGGCGGCAAAGGCGCCGACGCCGGGGAGGACGACGCGTTCGGCGCGGCGCACGATCTCCGGGTCGCTGCTGACCTTGACGTTGTCCGCGCCCGCCGCCTTCAGCGCGTTGGCCACCGACTGCAGGTTGCCCGCGCCATAATCGATAAGGGCGATGCCATCCTTCATCGGCCCAGCAACTCCAGCCCATCGGCCACGAAGCTCGGCGCCATCTCGATGACATTCACGGTCACGGCGCCACTGGTCACGAACGGGTCGGCAGCGGCCACCGCCTCGACTTCGGCCCGGCCGCCAATGGCCAGAACGATCCCGCCCGTGCGCGGCACCTTGCGGCCCCAGGCGACAAAGCTCCCCGCCGCGTGACCCTGTTTCAGCCACGCGACATGCTCGTCCATCAGTTCGTCGATGCGTTCGACCGGCGCGACATAGGTTATGTCGAGGATGAACATCGCATCAGGCCTCGATCGAACCCTTGCCGAGCAGGCCCTTGGTCGAGGGAATGGCATCGCCCTTGCGCGGATCGATCTCGACCGCCTGCCGCATCGCACGGGCGAAACCCTTGTATATCGCCTCGATGATGTGATGGTTGTTCTGACCGTAGAGCAGTTCGATGTGCAGCGTGATGCCGGCGGCCTGCGCAATGGAATGGAACCAGTGCTCGAACAGCTCGGTATCCATCTCGCCCAGCCGCGGCTGCGAGAAACCGGCCTTCCAGACCAGCCAGGGACGACCGGAAATGTCCAGCGCCACGCGGGCCAGCGTCTCGTCCATCGGCGAATAGGCCGCGCCATAGCGCGCAATCCCGCGCTTTTCGCCCAATGCCTGGAGGATCGCTTCGCCGAGTGCGATGGCGCTGTCTTCCACCGTGTGGTGCTGGTCGACATGCAGGTCGCCATCGACCCTGAGCGTTACGTTGATCAGCGAATGGCGGGAGAACTGCTCGACCATGTGATCGAGAAACCCGATCCCGGTGGCAATGTCGTATTCTCCGGCCCCGTCGAGATCGACGGCCACCTCGATGGCGGTTTCCTTGGTCTTTCGCGAGATCGATCCGGTGCGCATGGCGCCCGCTATAGGCCGGTTGTCATGCGGCGCAAGTCGGCACGTGGCCCGGCCCGCACGCCAACCGGCCCGTCACGTTGAAATCGGCAGCGCATCAGCGGCTTGCCGCGCGCAACATTGCTGCGGCCAGGCGCCGCAACGGCGTGGAAATCGCCTTTTCCCGCTTGACCCGGGCGGTATAGGAGGTCAATCCGGGCCGCATGAGCGACGCCCCGCCCGACAGCCTGATCCCCTACGACGAAATCGTGCAGGAAGCCTTGCGCGCCGTCGTCGGCCGTGTGCTGCGCGAAGTGGAAGCGTCGGGCAGCGAGCTTCCCGGCGCGCACCATTTCTACATCACGTTCAAGACCGGCGCCGCCGGAGTGTCGATCCCGGCGGACCTGCGCGCCCGCTTTCCGGACGAGATGACCATCGTGCTGCAGAACAAGTTCTGGGACCTGTCGGTGCAGGACGATCATTTCTCGGTCGGGCTCAGCTTCAACGCGATCCCGGCCAAGCTGGTCATACCGTTCGGCGCGATCACCGCGTTCGTCGATCCCGCGGTCGATTTCGGCCTGCAATTCCAGGCAATCGAGGCTGACGGCATTCCCGAACCGCACGAAGACGCCGAAAACGATTCGGAACAGGCGGGCGACAACGGCGTTCTTCCGGCAAGCGCCGAAGACGGCTCGAACGTGGTGACGGTCGACTTCGGGAAGAAAAAGTAACGCTTCGGCCATAACCCTCGGATCACTCCGGGCCATGTGCCGGACAAGACGAGGTTTCCCATGCCCAAGCGCCGCCTTCCCGGCATCAGCCCCAACCCGATGACCAACCTGATCATCACCGACATCGCCTTGCGGGGCGCCGGCCGCCTGACACGCCGCTTCCTGGAAAAGGGCTTGCTGCGGACACGCTATGCCAAGGACGACGCGGACCGGGTTGTCGAGGGCCGGTCGATGGCGCAGACCTTAGCGTCGGTGGCGATCGCGCGCGTCGCGACCCGTTCCGTGCCGGGCGCTCTCCTGGTCGGCGCGGGCCTCCTCGGTAAGACGCTTTACGACATGAGCAAGGGCAAGCGAGAGGCGCGCGCCGAGGGCCAGCGCCAGATTCGCGAACGGATCAACCAGGCGGACAAGGCCGAGAAATCCGCCTGAACCCTGACGGCGCAGCCGAGTCTGCGATTGATGCACAGCAGTTCCGCCGAGCTTGACCGGAGAAGGTCGCGCGGCCATCAGCGCGCATGGCCGACGATTTTCCACCCGAAGCGCCCTCGCTGCAACGACGCGGGCTGATGTTCATCCTTTCCTCGCCATCGGGCGCAGGCAAGACGACGATCGCCCGCAAGCTCTTGGCATCCGATGCCGACTTGCGGCTTTCGGTGTCCGCGACAACGCGGCCGATGCGGCCCGGCGAAGTCGACGGAAAGGACTACCACTTCGTCACCCAGCCAACGTTCGACGCCATGGTCGAGGAGCACGCGTTTCTCGAATGGGCGCATGTCTTCGGACACAGCTACGGCACGCCCAAGGCCCAGATCTGGACGGGCATGAAGGAAGGGAAGGACTTTCTCTTCGACATCGACTGGCAGGGCACGCAGCAGCTCAACCAGCGCGCGCACGAGGACGTGGTGCCCGTCTTCATCCTCCCGCCCAGCATTGATGAGCTTCGTCGCCGGCTCGAATCGAGGGGCACAGACGACGCGAAGGTCATCGACGCCCGCATGGAACGCGCGCGCGCCGAAATCAGCCATTGGTCCGAATATCGCTACGTCGTGGTCAACGACGACATCGACCGCTGTTTCGCGCAAGTCCGCGAAATCCTTCACGCCGAACGCATGCGGCGCGAGCGGCAGACCGGCCTCGTCCGCTTCGTGCGCGAACTTCTGGCCGGGCCGCCGCCCGGAGCGTGATCGCCTAGAACCTCGTCGACCAGCGCAGCGCAGCGCCCTTGTCGTCGGGCAGGCCCGCGACGTGTCCCGGATCGACGCGATAGAACAGGCTCGCCATCAGCGATCCGCCGAACATCGGGCCGTACCAGCGCAATTCGCTCGCCACTTCGCGGCCGCTCGGGCTGAGGGCGATATCGCGCCGCTCGAAGGTGGTCTCGCCGCTCGCATAGCTGTAGCCAACGGGCAGGTTCAGCCCGATCGCGCCTGATTCGACCCGCAACGGCTGCGCCATGCGAAAGCCGAGTCCATCGCCGCGCGCGAGAACCGAGCGCCGCTCGACATCAAGGCTCCACGCGCTGGTCTGGAACGCGGTGTCGCCTGCGATCATGCCGTTCGCCTCGGGCCGGGTGAAGCCGCGGCGATAATCGGCGGAGATGGTCCAGCCCGCCGCCGGCTGCCATCGGCTTGCGGCACCGAGGAACAGCGTGTTCGCCCCGCCCGTACCCAGCGATTCGCCGAACCGCGCGCCGAGAATGGTCGCGTCCTCGCTCAGCCAGCTTAGGCCCAGGGAACCGCCAAGCGCACCGCGCTGCCAATCGAGCGTCGCGCCATAGCGGGCGAAGGCGCCGCGCCGACCCTCGCCGCGCACGCCGTCCTCGAAGGCATCGCTCCACGCCTGGCCCATTTCGGCGGATCCGGTGAGGCCCATTTCGCCGCCCGGTCCTTCGAAACCATGGCGGACCGCCAGCGCGCCGTCGCGCCGGGCCATGAAACCCAGCTCACCGGCCGCCTCTCCGGCGACGAGGAAGGCGGGGCGTGCCTGATCGGCCATGCCCGCTTCGAGCCCGCGCGCACCCTCGCGCAGGGCGAAGGCGAATTGCGTGTCGGGCGCGATCGTCGCGCCGATCCGCGCGGCGAGGAGTTTCGAGCGTTCGGCATCGACCCTGTCGAGCCGCAACGGCACCGGTCCTCCCGCTTCGACCATTCCGGGCGCGACCGTGAAGGCGAGCGAGGTCGAACCCTGCTCTATGGTCAGCCCCGCGGTGCGCCCTGCGACCGCGCCATACAATCGGGGCTCCAGCCGGGCCGAACCGAGGTTGGCAGCCATGTCGTAGCCATAGGCGCGGTCATACCCGTCGAGCAGCACGGTGCCGAGCGTGGCACTTCGCGCCGCGTCGCCCATCGCCGGACTGAGGACGCCGGTCCCCTCGCCCAGCGCAACCGGCGTCATCGTGCCAGCCAGGGTAGTCGTGCCCTGCGGTGCGAAGGCGCGCTTGATGTCGAGCACGCCGCGCCCGTAAATCGCATCGACGCCCGCCGTGCCCAGATCGCGCGCGCTATTCAGGATGATGTCGACGATCTCGGTCCCGGTCAGGTTCGGGAAGGCCTGTGCCAGCAGGGCCACCGCACCGGAAACCTGCGGCGCGGAGAAGCTGGTTCCGTTCATCACGTAGAAGTACTGCGCGCCGCCGGTCGTCTCGAGGTAGATCTGGCCGTCGCGATACTGGCAGCAGACATCCTCGCCCCGCGCCATGAGATAGGACTGCGCTCCCGTGCCCGCCCGGTTGCTGAAGCCCGAGATGACGTTGTTGGCATCGACCGAGCCGACGATGATGACGTTTTCGGGCGCAGCCGCGAGGATGCCGGCTCCAAAGGGATCGGGGTTGTTCGGATCGATCTTGGCATCCGACCCGTCGCCATTGTTGCCGGCAGCGACCACGACGACCAGCCCCGCCGTACCGGCACGCGCCACCGCGTCGATCACGTCCTGGGTCGGCGCATCGCCGCCCAGCGAAAGGTTGACGACCTTGGCGCCGGCAGCGATCGCCGCGTCGATGCCCCGCGCAATGGCGACGTCGTTGAACTGGCAGTTGCCGTCGGGGGTATCGCAGCTTCCCGGATCGTCGGCGCGCAGCGCGACGACGGTCGCGTCGAAGGCGATGCCCATGATGCCGCTGTTGTTCCGCGCCCCCGCCGCCACCAGCGCGACTTGCGTGCCGTGACCGTCGGTATCGTCGTAGCTGCGCGAACCCGCCACGTCCTTCGAGGCGGAGGAGATCCGTCCCGCGAACTCCGGGCTGTCGGCATCGATGCCGGTGTCGATCACCGCGATGGCAACGCCCTTGCCAGTGTCGCCCGCCTGCCACGCGGTCAGCGCATTGTGCTGCGCCGGTCCGTCGGAATCGCGATATTCCTTCGTATCGAAGGCGGATGTCGACGTTGGCGTCGGACTTGGCGTCGGGGTCGGGCTCGGACTGGGCGTTGGCGTGGGGCTGGGCGTCGGGCTCGGAGATGGCGCGGGCGCCGGAGCAGGAGCGGGTGCAGGTGCCGGCGTCGAATTCACGCCGCCCCCGCCGCCGCACGCGCCAAGCGCCAGCGCGGAGGTCATCGAAAAAGCCATCAAGGTGAGGCGAAGTGCCCCTGCGGACTTGGTCCCGGTGTTCATTGCGATGTGTCCCGTCCCTTGCCGCGCCGATCCTGCGCATATCAAGTTGATGTCGGACGCAATTTTCCGACGCGATCCTCTATACGTCGCAACCATGGATATTGAGTGAACGCGTGCCCAAGTGGCTCCGCGCGATCGTTTGCTCTGTCGGGTGCCTGGCTTTCGCCTTTCGCGCCCAAAGCGTGGTTGCCCAGCGCGCGTTTGGGCGATAGGCGGCTGGCTGAGCACCGACACCTCCTGCACGGCCAATCTGCCCTGGCCACAAATGTCCGAAGGAACCGCCATGTCCGACAATGCCGCCCTGATCGCCGCCATCGATGCCGCCTTCGAGGATCGCGCCAATGTCACCCCGGCCAGCACCGAGGTGCGCGAGCATGTCGAGAAGGCACTCGCCATGCTCGATGCGGGCGAGGCGCGGGTCGCGGAGAAGCAGGGCGACGAATGGATCGTCAACCAGTGGCTGAAGAAGGCGGTCCTGCTGTCCTTCCGCCTTAACGACAACGAGATCGTGCCCGACGGTTCGGCCGGCGCGCCCGCCTACGACAAGGTGCCCTCCAAGTTCGCCGGGTGGAGCGACACGCGCTTTGCCGAGGCCGGCTTCCGCGTCGTGCCCGGCGCGGTCGCCCGCCGCGGGGCATTCATCGCCAAGGGCGTGGTGCTGATGCCCAGCTTCGTCAACATCGGCGCCTATGTCGGCGAGGGTACGATGGTCGACACCTGGGCCACGGTCGGCTCGTGCGCGCAGATCGGGCGCAACGTCCACCTGTCGGGCGGCGCGGGCATCGGCGGCGTGCTCGAACCGCTGCAGGCCGGGCCGGTCATCATCGAGGACAACTGCTTCATCGGCGCACGCGCCGAAGTGGCCGAAGGGGTGCACGTCGGCGAAGGCGCGGTGCTTTCGATGGGCGTCTACCTCGGTGCCTCGACCCGCATCGTCGATCGCGCCACCGGCGAAGTGCACATGGGTAAGGTACCGCCCTATGCGGTCGTCGTGCCCGGTGCGATGCCGGGCAAGCCGCTGCCCGACGGATCGATGGGCCCGTCGCTCTACTGCGCGGTGATCGTGAAGACGGTCGACGCGCAGACGCGGTCGAAGACCAGCATCAACGAACTCCTCCGGCCGTAACGGTCCACCCCCTTTTGCAGCGCCTGTCGGGCGGACGGAACGAAACCATCCGCACCCGCGTTTTCGATGTGAACTCGGTGCCCGCAGGGGCGCCCACATCGCGGTCCGCAACGGACCTGATGTGGACCAGACAGGAGCAATTCATGGAACGTCACGGCGACGAAGTCGAAGTCACCACCACCGAAGCGCGCAGCGGCAGCACCCCGCACGTGGTGCGCTATGTGCTGATCATCAGCCTCGTGCTGGCGATCGTGGCGCTTTCCATCGTCTGGATCACCGGCGCCGCGACGGCGGACGATCCGGTGCCGAGCGGCGCGGAATTGACCAGCGGCAAGGCCGGCGCGGAGGAATAAGCACCGTGACGTCTTTCCCCACGACAGGCGATTGCTGATGGCCAAGAACTCCTTCCGCAAGGGTCAGGACGTCCAATGGTCGTGGGGCAAGGGCACGGCCAAGGGCAAAGTGACCGAGCGCTTCGAACGCAAGGTGCAGCGCACGCTCAAGGGCACCAAGGTCCGCAAGAACGGAACCGAGGACAATCCCGCCTATCTCATCGAGCAGGAAGACGGCGACAAGGTTCTGAAGCGCGGCTCCGAGCTGGAGGCGGCAGGCTGATGCGCGCGACATCCAAGGCTCAGCAAAAAGCGGCAGGCGCGGCTCTGTCGGCCAAGCGCGGCGAGACCAAGGTCGGCGAACTGAAGGGGGCGTCGAGGTCGATGTACAAATCCATGAGCGAAAGCGAACTCGATGAAATGGCCTCGACAAAGCGCAAGGACTTGCCCGACCACAAGGACTGAGTCTTGTCCCAACTCAACCGCTTCGTCGAAGCCCAAAAGCCTATCTACCCTCGCGCGCTCGCCGAATTGCAGGACGGGGCGAAGCGCAGCCACTGGATGTGGTTCATCTTTCCGCAAATCGCCGGATTGGGTCGGAGCGAGACGGCCCGATTCTATGCGATCCAAGATGCCGATGAGGCCGAAACTTACCTTGCTCATCCGGTGCTGGGTCCAAGGCTGCTCGAATGCTGCGCAGCCCTTATGCCATGGGCCGGTCGCCGGACTATCGAGAACATTCTCGGGCCTGTCGACGCGATGAAACTGAGAAGCAGCATGACGCTCTTCGCGCAGGTCGCCGAAAATCCCGCTCCCTTCGAAATGATCTTGTCCATCTTCTTTGGCGGCCATCCCGACGAAGCTACGCTGGCGCTCCTCCGCCGGGAGCAGGCCTAAATGACGAGACGATCGCCACCATCGAAACTCTTCTGCCCTAGCCCGCCTGGACGACGGTGATGATCACGGCCTGCGTTGCCGTGCACGGCCTCGGCCTCGCCCTGATCACTCACGTTCTGCGGATCGGCGTGTGGGCCGGGATACGCATCCGCCACGGTATCGGTCCGGGGAATCACGACGACGCTCGGCATCGTTTACGCGCTCTTCGTAATGCACGGCGCGCAAATCTGGATGTTCGGGCTGTTCTATCATGCGGTCGGGGCGCTGCCGATGCTGGATGGCTCGACCTACTTTTCGGCCATCTCGTGTGGTGCGGGCATCTGCGGCATCATGCTGCTCGGCTGGTCCACTGCCGACTTCGTGCAGATATGGGCCGCATCGACTTCACCCGGCCCTGATCTTGCGCGCCAGGGTCATGGCCGCGGCGGGCGCGCGCACCTTGGCCCCGTTGATGCAGAACATCCATGCGTCGCGCCCCGCCGCTTCGTGCGCCAAGGCCCAACGTGCCCATTCTTCGATCGCGGCGGGCGGATAGCCGCGCTTCAACCGCTCGCTCGCATTTTTCAGCCGGGCATAGGCGAAATCGGTGGTGACGACATCGATCGTTTCGCTGCCCGCCGCATCAACGACCGCGATGGCGACACCGGCCTCACGCGCCAGGCTCGCGAAGTCCTCGCAGGCAAAGCTTGGATGGCCCGCCTCGATGACGTGTTGCAGCGGCAGCCCGTCGATCGCTCGCGGCAAGAGCGCGAAAAAGGCCGCCATTTCCACCGCATCGAACACGCGGTGCGAAGACAGCTGCCAAAGCACCGGACCGAGCCGGTCGCCCAGTTCGGCAATCCCCTGCCCGCAGAACCGCGCGACCGCCTCCCCGGCGTCGGCAAGGCGCGGGCGCGTGACGACGTAGCGCGATCCCTTCAGCGCGAAGCGAAAGCCCTCGGGCACGGCATCGCGCCACCGGGCAAAGGTGGCGGGGGTCTGCAGGCGCCGAAACGTGGCGTTGACCTCGATAGCGCCGAGATGCGCGGCGGCGTAGGCCAGCTCGTCCTTCTGGCGCAGGTCCGGCGGATAGAACACGCCGCGCCATTCGGGAAAAGTCCAGCCGCCGATGCCGGTGCGAATGGTCATTTGTCGTCGGGTCGCAACGCATGCATGGTGGGCCAATGATCGCCCGCCGCACCGGTTCCGCTCGCCTACGCAGCGTGATGCGCTGGCTTCTCGCCGCGCTCTACATCATCGCCGGGATCGCGCATCTGCGAGACCCCGCGCTGTTCGTGCGGATCACGCCCGACTGGGTGCCCGCGCCGGACGCGGTCATCGCCTTGACCGGGGTTGCCGAATTGCTGGGGGCGATGGCCCTGATCCAGCCGTGGAGCGGGCGACTTCGCCAGGCAGCCGGCATCGGGCTCGCGCTCTATGCCCTCTGCGTCTGGCCAGCCAACATCCATCACATGACAATGGACCTGGCGAACCCGGACGGAGGGTGGGGCCTGGCCTATCACGTTCCCCGAATGCTGTTGCAGCCGGTCCTGATCTGGCTGGCCCTGTGGACCGGAGAGGTCGTCGGTCCGGCGGCGCCAGGAAAATGGCACCGCCGGACCGGGTAACCCGATCAACCGAGGTGCTTGGACACCGCGGCAGTCATCTTGAACATCGAAATCTTTTCGTTGCCGATCACCGCGCCCAGCTTGGCGTCGGGTTCGATCATGCGCTTGTCGTCCTTCGCCTGGAGGTCGTGCTTCTTGATGTATTCCCACACCTTCGAAGTCACCTCGCCGCGGGACATCGGACCCTTGCCGACGATTTCCTCGAGCGTCGGCGAGACCGCGACAGGCTTGTTGATCGCATTGTTCTTGGCGGCCATTTTTCGGCTCCCTTCACTATCGGGATTGATCGCGGGCGGACTCATTCCACCTCGATGTCGTCCCAGTCCTCAATCTCTTCTTCGCGGGCGTAAGTGCCCGTCAGCAACGCGACGGACAGGACGTGTCCCTCCATCGCCTCCACCAGCGCCTTGCGCGATGCGCCGGGCGACAGGGTCAGGGCGGTGTCCAGCGCATAGAGCTGGAACACGAAACGGTGGGGGGCGTCATCCTCGGGCGGCGCGGGCAGCAGCCAGTCCGAATTGCCGGCCGCATTCTTGCCGGTGCGCGGCGGGGTTTCCCCCTCCATCAGCTTGCCGCGCTGGCCGGCCAGGCCGAAGACCAGCCAGTGGCATTTGCCCCCGGCATCGGCATCCTCGACGATCAGCGCCATTTCGGCGGTGCCGGCCGGCGGCTGCGTCCATTCCAGCGGCGGGGCGACCGCGTCTTCCTCGTCCGCGGTGAAGGACGGATCGAGCGCTTCGCCATCCTCGAACGCCGCGCTCGTCAGGCTGAGCCCGCCCACATTCAGCAGACCTGCGTTACCCAGGCGCGCCACGGCCAGCGCGCCGCCCCCCTCCCCCACATCGGGAAGAGCATCGTTCAGCCAGGTAGCAAGGGCAGGCATCGATCGGGCGGACTCTTTGCAGAAATGGATCACCAACGCCGGAGCCGGCGCGTCTCGCCCTTGGGAATATGGGAAAACCGTGCCCGAGGGGAGAGGCGCGAAGGGCGTTTTGCCCGGTTTAGATGCGCAACGGGGCCGGCTCGGTTGACGAGCACGGCCCCGAAGACAATTCCGAATCGGCTGACCCCTGAAATCAGGCGGACGCCGGTTGGCGCCGGCCGAACGATTCGTAGAAGCGGCGGAAGTCGAGATTGGGCTGCTCGGCCAGCCTCTGTTGCAGGCTCTGCACGATCAACCGGGCCCGGCGGCGACGCGCGGCCGACGAGGTGAACGGAATGGTCGCGTCCGGCCTCGCCCGGACCAGACGATCGATCAGCGCCTTGCGACCTTCCGGGGTGTTCGGAACCGAACGTCCGGCGACCGGCGCGGCGGGGGTCGCGTTGACGTAGCCGTCGCTATGCCACTTGCTCGCATAAGTCGGAGCAGGGTTGCTGGCCGTAACCACGAAACCGGGTCCGGGGCGAAGTGCCGGGGCGGCAGCGGGAGCCGCAGGCGCGGGAGGAGCCGTGCGAACGGGTTGCGCTCGCGGCTCGATCGGCGCGTTTCGCACCGGCGTCGCCGCCCCGGGGCGGGCAGCTCGCCTGCGACGCGAGGCGCCCGCCATGAAAAGCCCTGCAAGACCCAGGGCAACTGCCATGCCGCCGCCGACGAGAACCAGTTCGGAACCGCTTTCTTCGGGCGCGGCTTCGGCAAACACCGGAGCAGCCGATGGGCCCTCCGCCGCCGACGGCACGGCGACGGGGTCGGCGACCTCGGCGACAGTCGCCGGAATCTCGTTCGCGACCACGGTGTCGCCTTGGTCCGGGCCCGCTCGCGACGCAGCGGACGCGCTGGGCTGCGGGGTTCGGGGCCCCGCCGTCGTACGGGCAGCAGCGGGCGTTGCCGGGGCTTGCGCGGCAGGTGCTTCATCAGCGGTGGGGGCATCGGCTGCGCCCTGGTCGACGACCGCGTCCGGAACCACGACGCTTAGAGTGGGGGCGGGCGTTGCCACGGCGGCTGGCTGCGACGCGACCACGATCGGAATAGGGTCTGGTGCCGCGGCGGTTGGCGACGCATCGGTTGCCGAAGCGCCATCCTGGGCCAGCGCGGGAGTGGTAGCGAGTGCCAGGACCGCTGCAATCGCGCGGCCGGCGGGGCGGGCTAGAATAGATGTATTCATCATGGCGCAGATGATAACAGCGAATGTCATTACTCGATCCAGTCAAATTTGCGATTTCAGGGCAAGACGATTGGAAATCGAGGATGAAACGATGCTCGCTATTAAAAGCACAGGTCAACCTGAACGCTCGATAATACTTGCATTCATCCGGCATTCAGCGAATCGCGGATCTTGTTATCTTGGCGTTCATGGCTAGGATGGGGATGGTTGACCGCATCGCCTGCGCCGCTCAAATGGGTCGATGACGGGCGGCATCCTGATTACGGCATTCGATGCCTTTCCCGGCGTTCCGCACAATCCGACCGGTTGCCTGCTCGCCTCTCTCGCGAACTGCGACTATCCGGCGCTTCGCAGCGCACGTCGGTTGCTTCTACCCACGCTTTACAACGTCGCTCCCGCCCTCCTGCTGGCATCGCTCGAACCTACGCCCCGGGCGATCCTGATGTTGGGGTACAGTCGCCGCGCGACATCCGCGACCCTTGAGAGACTGTCTTCCGGCCACGTCCTGCCCGATCGGCCCGATGCGGAAGGTCGTTGCCCCAACCCGTCCGGACAGCAGGTGGAGACATGCGAGACGCGCGCAGACTTGATGACAATCCGTTCCGATCTGCGCCGGGCGGGCCTGGCATGCGAGATTTCGAGCGACGCGGGCGGCTACGTCTGCAACCACCTCTATCACGCGGCCCTTTCCGGGCCATGTGCAGCCGGCGGCCCGGTCGGACTGTTCGTTCATCTGCCGGCCCTTGCCGGAACGCCTCTGGCCATGCAGTCCGCCGGGGCGATGACGGTGAGCGCAATGCAACGTGCCCTCCGGATCATCATAGAACGGATCTGACCGGTCGGCCGTACATACGAAACCAGCGTCTCAGGCGTTTGAAAAACCATGCAGACACGACCAAGGGTTCGTTCGAACACGAGGGTCGCACCTACGTCCACACCGTCAAAGATCGCGGCGACGTCCAGCTGATCAACGGGACCACGGAAAATGGCGCGCCGTTTCGACTGGTCGTCAGCAAGGATCGCGTCCGCGGCACGTATAACGGCAATCGCGTATCGTTCGATCGCGCCGAAGTTCTGCCTATCAAGGTAGCCGCTCGCTAAAGCGCTTGCGCCGGGCTGGCGCTGCGCCAGTCCGGCATCGGCACCCGCTCAATCCTTGGGAAGCAGCCGAAGCGAATCGAGCAGCACCTCCAAGTGAGCGCGGCCCAGCCGGCTCCACACGTTGTAGGTGCACCCCTGTCCGGCAACATGGACGTAAGCCAGCGAATTGTCGCCGACACCATCCGGTCTCTCCGCGCCGTAGGGCTTCGCACCTTCAAGCCCGTAACCGGCGAAGGCGGGTTGGGCGAGTCTCTCCAACCTGATGAAGTAGGGCCATTGGCCCTTCAGTCGAGCCTCCTGCCCGTCGGCCCTGTCACTCTCGACGATGCCCGGACCGGCCACGCCATAGGCGCTCTTCACACCATCTGTGTCGAACGCGACGCCCCATCCACCCGAAAAATTCGCACGCCGCGCCTCGCCACCCGCACCCCCGTCGGTGGTGAGAACCAGCGGCGCGCACTCATCCTTGTTGGCCGCCGTAGCCCATTCGTTTCGCGTCAAATCGATGGCAAGAGGCGTGACCTCGACGATCTCAGGCGACTGCGAATCGGCCACCGGGGGCGGCGTCACCGGCTGTTGTGGCGCATCGGGCATTTCGGTGCCGTTGTTGGTCTCCTGCGGCGCGGGGTTGCAGGCGGACATAATGGCGAGCGAGGCGATCGGCAGGATTGATTTCTTCATCCCGCCATGAACGTGCGGGCGCCGCCCCCTGTTCCGTGCGCCAGCTTGCGCCGCGCGTTAGGGTGTGCTTGCCGTCGGGCATGGATAGTTTCGACTACATCGTCGTGGGCGGCGGCAGTGCAGGATGCGTTCTGGCCAACCGGCTGAGCGCGGACCCGCGAAACCGGGTCCTGCTGCTGGAGGCGGGGGGCCGCGACAACTACCACTGGATCCGCATTCCGGTCGGCTATCTCTACTGCATCGGCAACCCGCGCACCGACTGGTGCATGGCGACGGCGGAGGAAGCAGGCCTCAACGGTCGTTCGCTGCGCTATCCGCGAGGCAAGGTGCTGGGCGGCAGTTCTTCGATCAACGGCATGATCTACATGCGTGGGCAGGCGGCGGACTACGACGGCTGGCGGCAGATGGGCCTGCCCGGCTGGGGCTGGGACGATGTCCTCCCCCTCTTCCGCAAGGCGGAGGATCATTACGGTGGCGAGAGCGAATTCCACGGCACCAGCGGGGAGATCCGCATCGAAAGACAGAGGCTGCGCTGGGACATCCTCGACGCGTTCCAGCGCGCGGCAAACGAGGCGGGCATACCACCAACTGGCGATTTCAACGACGGCGACAACTTCGGGTCGGCTCTGTTCGACGTCACCCAGAAACGGGGCAGGCGATGGAGCGCGGTCGACGCCTTCCTCCGCCCCGCAATCAGGAGACCGAACCTGAAGGTCGTGACCGGCGCCCATGCCGACCGCGTGACGTTCGACGGCACACGCGCCGTCGGGGTCCGCTGGCACGCCGCCGGGACGGCACACGAAGCGCGGGCAGACGGCGAAGTGCTGCTGACCGCCGGCGCGATCGGATCGCCCGCCATCCTCGAGCGCAGCGGCATCGGCGATGCCGCGCGGCTCGCCGGGGTCGGCATCGCGAGCGTGGTCCACAACCCGCAAGTCGGCGAGAATCTGCAAGACCACCTCCAGATCCGATGCGCCTGGGCGGTGACGGGCGTCTCCACTCTCAATGTCCGGGCAGGAAGCCTGTGGGGCAAGGCGCTGATCGGCCTCGAATACATCCTCAACCGCTCCGGTCCGATGGCAATGGCGCCCAGCCAGCTCGGCCTCTTCGCGAGGTCCTCTCCCAATGTCGCGACGGCGGATCTCGAATACCATGTCCAGCCGCTCAGCCTCGAGGCATTCGGCGGGGGGTTGGACCGGTTTCCCGCCTTTACCGCCAGCGTCTGCAATCTGCGCCCGTCGAGCCGAGGATCGACCCACATCGAGAGCGCCACGCTGGACGATCACCCGACGATCCGCCCCAACTATCTCGCGACAGAGGACGACCGCGAGGTGGCCCGCCGTGCGGTGCGGCTCACCCGCCGCATCGTCGCGCAGCCGGCGCTCGCCCGCTACCGGCCCGAGGAAGTCCGCCCCGGCATCGCCGTGCAGGACGATGTCGCGCTGGACCGGGCCATCGGCGACATTGCCACCACCATATTCCACCCCGTCGGCACCGCCGCGATGGGCCGGGTGGTCGATGCCCGGCTGCGAGTGAACGGCGCGCAGTACCTGCGGATCGTCGACGCCTCGGTCATGCCCACGATCACCAGCGGCAACACCAATGCGCCGACTATGATGATCGCCGAAAAGGCCGCCGCCATGCTGCGCGAGGATGCGCGGGCCTAGCGGCGGCACCGCGCCCAATCAGGCGCAGCCTTCGACGTAGCCGAGCACCGGTGCGGTGCCGACGTGCATGTCGGTCACCTTGCCCGCGCCGTCGAGTTCGAAGCGCACCGCAGCGTCGCCGCTCGCGGCGTTCGGCGCGGTCAGGTCCACTCCGCCTTCGACATACTTGTGCGGGGTTTCGCGAAAGCCGGGGAAGCTGCCGTCGACCTGGGCGCGGGTGGCGCCGACGCCGATGCCTTCGACGAATGTCACGTCCGATCCCTGCCCGGCGGTGATGCGGCGGACCGCGCCGTTTTCGACTATGGCGTAGACGCCCGGATAGGCATCGGACTTGTAGATCAGGCAGGCGTCGGAGGCCTGCATGTCGGGCTTCGTCCAGCCGCTGCCGGCGGGAACCGGCTGGCCGATCTTCAGCGGGCCCAGGCCTTCGAGGGTCATCGTCCGGTCGAGGCTCGCTTCCGTCGCCGTGGCGGCGGGGGCGGCCGGGGCGGCGGTTTCGCTTGCCTCGGCAGTGGGAGCGGCTTCGTCCGTCGGCGTCGGGGCCGAACAGGCGGAGAGGGTCAGGGCGAGCGCCGTTGCGGCCAGCAATGTCTTCATGGGCCGAACAACCCGCGAAGGGCGCGGCGGTTTCCGCCGATCGGGCGATCAGGGTGACAGCGGAGTTCGGCGGGGACCGGGCCGGTGACGCTGACGCCGCCGCGCCGCGCATCGCCCGAGGGATCGGCGACGAGCGTGACGACGGTGCCGCCCGAGCCGAAGCTCATGCGTTCCTCGCTGCCCACTGGCGTGAACGCGTTGACGTTGACTAGCAGCCCCTCTCTGGGAGCGGCGCCGTTGGGACAGAACAGGTGGACCTTGGCCGGCTCCCCCTCGACCACGCCGAAAAACAGGCCGTCGCCTTCGCCGCTCGATACCATGTTCCACTTGCCGGGCACCGACGAGGGGGGCGATGCGCTGGCGGCGGGGTTGGCCGATGCCGTGGCAACAGGCGGATCAGGCGTGATCGGGTCGTCGCTATCCGGCGCAGGCGCACCGCAGGCGGGGAGCGCAAGGGTTGCGAAAAGGGCTAGAGCGCCGGGGTGTCGGGTCATGCCCGATCAACCCCGCACGCCCTCGCCCGGTTCCGTCATTTCTCAGGCCGAGCGATCAGTCGTGCTCGCGATCGCCAGCCCCCATGTACAGCTCTGAGCCGGTTTCCTTGAACACCCGGCTCATCTCCTCCATCCCCTTTTCCGCGTCCTCTGCGGCGCCAACCGACGCAAGGAACTGGTCGCTGGGCTGGTTTTGCTTGGCGGCGAATTCGCGGACTTCCTGGCTAATCTTCATCGAGCAGAACTTAGGCCCGCACATCGAGCAGAAGTGGGCGGTCTTCGCCCCTTCGGCGGGCAGGGTCTGGTCGTGGTACTGTTCCGCCGTGTCGGGATCGAGGCTGAGGTTGAACTGGTCGCGCCAGCGGAACTCGAACCGCGCGCGCGACAGGGCATCGTCGCGCACTTGCGCCGCCGGGTGCCCCTTGGCCAGGTCCGCCGCGTGGGCGGCCAGCTTGTAGGTGACCACGCCGACCTTCACATCGTCACGGTCGGGCAGGCCGAGGTGTTCCTTGGGCGTGACGTAGCAGAGCATCGCCGTGCCGTACCAGCCGATCTGCGCCGCGCCGATGCCGCTGGTGATATGGTCGTACCCCGGCGCGATGTCGGTGACGAGCGGCCCGAGGGTGTAGAACGGCGCTTCGCCGCAAGCCTCGAGCTGCTTTTCCATGTTCTCCTTGATCTTGTGCATCGGCACGTGGCCGGGGCCTTCGATCATGACCTGAACGTCCTGTTCCCAGGCGCGCTTGGTGAGTTCGCCCAGCGTGTAGAGCTCGGCAAACTGCGCCTCGTCGTTCGCGTCGGCGATCGAGCCGGGGCGCAGGCCATCGCCCAGCGAGTAGGCGATGTCGTAGGCCTTCATGATCTCGGTGATCTCGTCGAAGTGCTCGTAAAGGAAGCTCTCCTTGTGGTGGGCAAGGCACCACTTCGCCATGATCGACCCGCCGCGCGACACGATGCCGGTGACGCGCTTGGCGGCGAGCGGCACGTAGGGCAGGCGCACGCCCGCGTGGATGGTGAAGTAGTCGACGCCCTGCTCAGCCTGTTCGATCAGCGTGTCGCGGAAGACTTCCCAGGTCAGTTCCTCGGCGATGCCGCCGACCTTTTCCAACGCCTGGTAGATGGGGACGGTGCCGATCGGCACGGGGCTGTTGCGCAGGATCCATTCGCGGGTGTCGTGGATGTTGCGGCCCGTCGACAGGTCCATCACGGTGTCCGCGCCCCAGCGGATCGACCAGACCATCTTGTCGACCTCGCTCGCCACGTCCGACGCGACGGCGCTGTTGCCGATGTTGGCGTTGATCTTGACCAGGAAGTTGCGACCGATGGCCATCGGTTCGGATTCGGGGTGGTTGATGTTCGACGGGATGATGGCGCGGCCGCGCGCCACTTCGCTGCGGACGAATTCGGGGGTGACGTATTCGGGGATCTCCGCGCCCCACGACTGCCCGTCGCGGACATGATCGCGGACCATCTCGCGGCCCAGGTTCTCCCGCTCGGCCACGTATTCCATTTCGGGGGTGATGATGCCGCGGCGCGCGTAGTGCATCTGGGATACGTTCATCCCCGCCTTGGCGCGCAGCGGGCGCTTCACGACGTTGGGGAATGCGGGCACGCCGCCGCTGCGGTCGGGGCCGAGCTGGCCGTTATCCTCGGGGCGGACCATGCGGGCGTCGTATTCCTCCACATCGCCGCGGTCTACGATCCAGTCGCGGCGCACGGCGGGAAGGCCGGCGGCGATGTCGATCTGCGCGTCGGGGTCGGTATAGGGCCCGCTGGTGTCGTAGACCCGCACCGGCGCCTCGCCGCTCGACGGTTCGAGGCTGATCTCGCGCATGGCGACCCGGCGGGGGCCGACGTAGATCTTGCGCGATCCGCGGATCGGGCCGGTGGTGACCCCGATTTCCAGCTTGGAATTGATATCGGCCATGACAGGTCTCTCTCGGTCTGCATCGGAGCCTTGGGAGAGGGACCGCGCGCGTGATCCGGCCAGGCGCGCCTCCCTTCCCTCCGCCCGGATTAACGGGTTCAGGTTCGACGGGTCGACTGGCGCTACCCAGCCCTCTCAGCCTTGAAGCAGGCTCCCCGGGGTTGCGGTTACACTTAGCACGTATGCGAAAACCGTCCAGCCGAGAGTTACGGTGAAACAGCATCCGCAGCAGGCGGCGCATTGGCGAAGATACAGACTCCGATCGCGCTTTGCCTCATCATGTAAAGAAAATCGGCGCGGTCGCACCGATCGACAATGACATCACCTTGGGGATGCCAGACATCATAGGGCATGGAGCGGTTGCGATAGAGCAGAACTGGTCCGGTATTCACGGCGAGGCGACCCGGATAGTTCGAAAGAGCTTTGTCGAGCCGAGCAAACTCCGCCCTCGCCTGCTTCGTTCGTTCGAAATCGAAGGGCCAATGCATCCAAACGGCGAGCAGAACAAACGGTATGGTACCAAAACCAAGCCTTGCCGAAGCGATGCTTAGGGGAACCAGCATCGGCAAAAGGTAATGTGGATAGAAATTCGGCACCGCAACGAAACTGAGCGCTGTCGCGAGCAACCAGCCGCTCAAGAAAAGACGGTGACGCGATAATGCAAGCCCGGCGAGGCCCGCAAAGACAACCGGAAACGCTTCGATCAGCCGCTTCGCGATGAGCACCGCCGACTTCGCTTCATTGTCTATCGGAGCGAGGAATACGCATGCCCAGAAGCGATCGAAATGGCTCAGAAAAGGTAGGGCGGTGAGCGCAAAGGGAAAGCAGCCCAAAGCCACGAACTTCACCGCATCGCGTAAGGGCCTGTTACGCATGGCGTAAAGGCCCAGAAAGATCGCTTCGAAAACAGCGCTGTGCTTTATGGTTATAGCTGCACCGCACAAGATCATGGCCAAGCCGACCTTGCGGTTAAAGAAAATTAGCCAGCCTGCAGCCGCGACCAAAAGGTTGTAGAAAACGGGTGCCTGACCACCATTGCCAAACAACAGAGCAAGACCGGCAAGATACAAGCAGCCCGCAGCGATGCCTCCAGCGCTTCGCGAGAACGCATAGATCACGAAACCTGTCGTCGCGGCAAAAAGGGTAGCAACGACTTGGTAAGCGGCCGGATCGTGACTGATAAACGCAATCAGATAGTAGATCAGAAAAAGACCGAAGGGTTTTCGATCGTAGATATCGATGTAGGGCAGTAGCCCGTCATGCATCTTGATGCCGACGAGCATGTAGAAACTCTCGTCAGGCTCGAGCGTCGGATTGCCAAAGGTTGCGCTGCGGATAAGAAAAGCGAAACCTGCGATCAGTGCGGCAGCTATCCAGTCGCGCTTCGTCATGCCATCCGACTAGCCGCGACAGGCAGCAAACGGCAAACGCTATTACGGCCCCCGGTCGCCACACTCCGTCCGACCGCTCCTCAGAACGCGTAGCCCACAGCGACGAAGCCGCCGTACTGGTTGCGGTCGCCGCGCATCGCGGTGAGCGGGGTTTCCGCCGCGCTGCCGCGCAGGCGTTCATAGGTCAGCGCCGCGCCGATGCCGAAGCCGCCATTGCGGAAATCGCCGTCGAGGTCGAAGCCGTAGTAGAGCTTGGCATTGGTGTCCTTGCGCCCGCCGCGCGCGTCGTAGGCAGGGAGCAGCCCACCCGTCGCCGCGCTGCCTTCGGGCGTGATGCCGTAGTAGTAATCGGCATGGTCGCCATCGACCCAGGTCGTGCCGACCGATACGCCGCCGCCCATGCCGGTCGAGAGCGCCGTGAAATAGGAGACGGAAAGCGAGGTCGTGCGCCCCGCACCGTTGCCCGATACGTCCCAGCGGGTGCCGGTGTTGAACGAGAGCGAATCCGCCGGGGTCAGCAGCTTCTTGAACGAGATCCCTGCGCCGAAGCCGGCCTCCACAGTCTTGTCGAGCCGGGGAAGCAGGTTCACCACCTCGTCGTCCACCGATCCGCTGCGCGTTGTGCGATAGCGCACGTCGGGGCCGAACGAGAGTTCGATGTTGCCCGGAAGATTGGGAATGAGGTCGAGCTCTATGCCGAGCCCACGAGTGGCGAAGCCGATGCCGCCCACCGATCCGCGCACGACCCCGCCGAACTGGGTGCCGTAATCGTCAGACCCGTCGTAATCGGGCAGGTAGCCCGCGCCCAGCGCGACGATCACGTAATCGCCTTCGAAGACGCTGTCGATTTCCGCGCTCGGGATATCGGGAAACTCGGTGAGCCGGGTGTCGAAGGCGGCGGCGGCCCCGGTCAGGACCGGGCCCGCGTTGCCCCCCGCGCTGGCCAGCGCCGGGCCGGAATCCGCGGCTGCGGCGGTTTCGGCCATGGCCGGGGCCGCGACGAAAAGACCCACGGCAAGAACGAATGCGCCCGCGATGCGCGAGAGCGAGGAGGGCCAGGGCTGCGCGAGTGCGGCGCAGGCACCTGCGTGAGCAAGGTTCTTCAAAATCGTATTCCTGGAAATCGTTTCCCCCTGAACGCGCCGTCGCTGCGCCTGTTCCGCAGCGCAGCACCGTGATCCGATCCCCGGTGCGGACCAGACCCCGCTTGCAAGGCGCGGCTGTCCGTGCGAGCAGGCGGCGATGCAGGGCCGCTTCGACATCGCGATAGCAGGCGCAGGGCTGGCCGGGTCGCTGATCGCGCTGACTCTTCGCGCCCGCCGCCCCGACCTTTCCGTCGCCCTTGTCGACAAGGGCGAGAGCGTGGGCGGCAACCACGTCTGGTCCTTTTTCGCGACCGACATCGCCGATGCCGACCGCGCCCTTGTCGATCCGCTGTGCATCGCGCGCTGGGACAATGGCTACGACGTTCTGTTCCCCGCGCTCGAACGCACGCTGCCGACCTCCTATCGCAGCGTGACGAGCGAGCGGCTCGACGCCGCGGTGCGCGCCGCCTTGCCGGCCGATGCCCTGTTTACCGGGCGCGCGGTCGCCTCGCTCGATCCGGCGGGGCTGACGCTGGCCGACGGCGCGCGGATCGCGGCGGGCACGGTGATCGACGCGCGCGGGCTGGATGGCGAGCGGCTGACGCGGCTGTCGGGCGGGTGGCAGAAGTTCGTCGGCGCGATGCTGGAATGCGAGGCGCCGCACGGGCTGGAACGGCCCGTCGTCATGGACGCGACGGTCGACCAGATCGACGGCTATCGCTTCGTCTACTGCCTGCCGTTCTCGCCGACAGAGGTCTTCATCGAGGACACCTATTACAGCGACACCCCCGATCTCGACGTCGCGGCGCTGACCGCGCGGATCACCGATTATGCCGCCGCGCGCGGCTGGCGCGGCACGCTGGGCCGGTTCGAGAGCGGCGTGCTGCCGGTCGTCACCGACGCCAACTTCGCCGCGTTCCAGGCCGAGGGCGGCGAGGTCGCGCAGGCGGGCGTGCGCGCGGGCCTGTTCCAGCCGCTGACCAGCTATTCGCTCCCCGACGCGGTGCGTTACGCGTCCGCGCTCGCTGCCCTCCCCCGGATCGACCATCGCAGCGTGCTCGCCTGGTCGCGCGCCTACGGGCGGCGGCACTGGCGCCGGGGGCTGTTCTATCGCCTGCTGGCGCGCATGCTGTTCCGCGCCGCGGAACCGGACCAGCGCTACCGCGTACTGCAACGGTTCTACGGACTGGACGGTATCCTCATCGAGCGTTTCTATGCCGGTGCCAGCACGCTGGCTGACTGGGCCCGGGTATTGACCGGCAAGCCGCCCGTGCCGATGGGCCGCGCGGCGCTGGTGCTCGCCGGCATCGGCGCGCCCGGCCGGCTGACCCGTCCCGTTGCCCCGCCCCACCCCCTCACCGCACCCCCAGCGACCGAAGGAATGCCATGACCGACCAACCGACCGTCCCCGTTCCGGTTGCCCCGCCGGCTGGCGAACGGGCGGTGGAACCGACCGGCCGCACCGCCGCCGTCATCGGCGCGGGCTTCGGCGGGCTGGCGCTGGCGATCCGCCTGCAGTCCGCCGGCATCCAGACCACGCTGATCGAGGCGCGCGACAAGCCGGGCGGCCGCGCCTACGTCTGGGAAAGGGACGGCTTCACCTTCGACGCGGGGCCGACGGTGGTGACCGACCCCGACTGCCTGCGCGAGTTGTGGAACCTGTCGGGCCACGACATGGCGAAGGACATCGAGCTGGTTCCGGTGACGCCGTTCTACCGGCTGCAGTGGGACGACGGCACGACCTTCGACTATTCGAACGACATGGCCAAGCTCGCCGCCGAGATCCACAAGCTGAACCCGGAGGATGTCGCCGGGTACGAGGAGTTCTCGCGCTATTCGGAAGGGGTCTACGAGGAAGGCTACCTCAAGCTGGGTCACGTGCCCTTTCTCAGCTTCTCCTCGATGATCAAGGCCGCGCCGGCGCTGGCCAAGTACCAGGCCTGGCGCAGCGTCTATTCGATCGTGTCGAAATACGTGAAGAACCCCAAGCTGCGCGAGGCGCTGTCGTTCCACACCCTGCTGGTCGGCGGCAACCCGATGACGACGAGCTCGATCTACGCCCTGATCCACAAGCTGGAGAAGGACGGCGGCGTGTGGTGGGCCAAGGGCGGCACCAACCGGCTGATCGCCGCGATGGTCACCCATTTCGAACGGCTGGGCGGCGCGGTGCGGCTGGCCGATCCGGTGGCGCGGATCGACACCGTGGGCAACCGGGCGACCGGGGTGACGACGCAGTCGGGCTGGTCGGGCAAGTTCGACGCGGTCGCGACCAACGCCGACTTGATGCATTCCTACCGCGACCTTCTCGCCGGCAACCGGCGCGGTCCGGCGATGGCGAAGTCGCTGGCGAGAAAGCGGTGGAGCCCCAGCCTCTTCGTCGTCCATTTCGGGGTGGAGGGTGCCTGGCCGGGCATCCCGCACCACATGATCCTGTTCGGCCCCCGCTACAAGGGACTGCTCGACGACATCTACAAGTCGGGCGTGCTGCCCAAGGACTTCTCGATCTACCTGCACCATCCCAGCGTCAGCGACCCGGCCATGGCGCCCGAAGGGATGAGCACGTTCTACGCGCTCGTGCCGGTCGCCCACATGGGCAAGCTGGCGGTGGACTGGGACCAGGTCGGCCCGCTGCTCGAAAAGCGGGTGCTGGACGAGGTGGGCCGCCGCCTGATCCCCGACATCCACGACCGCATCGTCACCAAGTTCCACTACACACCCGCCGATTTCGGCACCGACCTTTCGGCGCACATGGGCTCGGCCTTCAGCCTCGAGCCGGTCCTGACGCAGAGCGCCTATTTCCGCGCGCACAACCGCGACGACGAGATCGGCAACCTCTACTTCGTCGGCGCGGGGACGCATCCGGGCGCGGGCATTCCCGGCGTCGTCGGTTCGGCCAAGGCGACGGCGCGGATCATGGTGCAGGACATCGTGCGTGGCTGACAGCCGCGCGGCGCTTTCGGACCGAACCGTTCTTCCCGGCACGCGGCTCGCACTGGCCGACCGCCAGGACCTGGTCGCCCACGCCCGCGGCGTCATCGCCCGCGGGTCGAAGAGCTTTGCCGCCGCATCCCTGCTGTTCGACCGGGCAACGCGCGAGAGGGTCTGGCTGCTCTACGGCTGGTGCCGCGCGGCGGACGATCTTGCCGATGCGCAGGACATGGGCGGCAGCCTCGGCGACCAGGCCGACGCCGCGGCGCGGCTGGCGACTATCCGGGAACGCACCGCCCTTGCGTTGGCGGGCGAGCCGACCGGCGACCTTTCCTTCGACGGGCTGGGCGTAGTGGCGCGCGAATGCGGGCTGACCGCGGCGATGTGCGACGATGTCGTCGCGGGCTTCGCGCTCGACGCCGACGACTGGCGCCCCCGGACCCAGGCCGACATGCTGCAGTACTGCTACCACGTCGCCGGCGCGGTGGGGGTGATGATGGCCAAGGTGATGGGCGTGCCGGACGAGGATGCCGACCCGCTTGCCGGCGACACGCTCGACCGGGCCTGCGATCTCGGCATCGCGTTCCAGCTTGCCAACATCGTGCGCGACGTGTGGGAGGACGATGCCGCGGGCCGTTGCTACCTGCCGCTCGAATGGCTGGTCGAGGCCGACATCCCGCCCGGCCAGCACATGAAGCCCGTTTACCGCGCCGAGCTCGTCGCCATGGTCCACGACGCCTGCGTATTGGCGCACGCCTACGAGAGCAGCGCGCGGATCGGTGCGGCGCGGCTGCCGCTGCGCTCGCGCTGGGCGATCCTCGCCGCGACCGGCATCTACGGCGCCATCGCGCGCAAGGTGGAGGATGCCGGCATCCACGGCTGGGACCACCGCGCCTTCACCACCCGGTTCGAAAAGCTGCGCCATGTCCTCGGCGCGGGCACCGCCTGCCTGCGCGCGGTGCCGGACAGCTGCGCGGACGAGGCCCGCGCCCGCCCGCTCACCCGCCGCGATTTTGCCGCGCGGGCGGCGGCGCAGCGCGGCTAACCGGCCCTGCGCCTGCGGCCCAGCCCGACGACGATGGCGACCAGCGCGGCCAGCCCCGCCGCCAGCCACGTCGCCCCGCCGCCGATCCGCATCTGCAGCGCGGCCCCGATCACCCCGCCGCAGACCAGCCCGAGCCAGAGCACGAGATAAGGGAGCCACGCCATCCGCGCCCCGCCCGCGAGCATGTCGGCAAGGCGCAGGCCCAGCTTGACCAGCGTGCCGGTCATGTAGGTCAGCCCGACGCGGACATCGCCGCCGACTTCGAAGGCCAGGTTCATCGCCCCCATCGCGGCGGCGAGCGGCAGCAGCGGCGACGCGCCGCCGCCAGGGCCGTCGAGCAGGGCGGACAGCGCCATCAGGCCCGCGACGAAGCCCAGCACCGCGCTTTCCTTCGACGCTTCGCCGACCCGCCGGCGCAGCAGCGAGGCGACGACGGTGCCCGAAACGAAGGCGGCGATGAGCGCGAGGGCCAGCAAGGCGGGGGTGGCGGACGATCCGCCTGCCAGCGCCTCCCCCAACCCGACGCCCAGCCGGGTGGAGTTGCCGCTCATGAACGAGACGAAATAGCCGCCGCTGGCGAGAAAGCCCACCGCGTCGACGAAGCCTGCCAGCCCGGCGAGAACGACCGCCAGCACCCCGATATGATGATCCCGCATGGCGCCGACCCTAAAGTGGCGGCGCGCGTCCGGCCAGCGGGAATCCGCAAAGCCCGCAGCCGAGCGTTCGGCCGAGGCCTCAGCCGAGGCCTCAGCCGATTTGGGCGACCAGCGCCAGGACCCGCTCGGCGTGTTCCTTGCGGCAGATGAGAAGGTCGGGCAGCGAGACGTCCTTGTTGTTGTAGGTCATCGGCGATCCGTCGATGCGGCTGGCGTGGAGGCCGTGCGCCAGCGCGACGGCGGCCGGCGCGCAGTTGTCCCATTCGTACTGGCCGCCCGAATGGAGGTAGATGTCCGCCTCCCCCCGGATGACCGCCATCGCCTTGGCCCCGGCGCTGCCCATCGGCACCAGTTCGGCGCCCAAAGCCTCGGCCACGGCCTGGCTGTCGGCGCCGGGACGGGTGCGGCTGACCACCATGCGCAGCCGTTCGGGAACCGGCGGCAGCGGCTGCACGCGATCGGTGCGCAGGACCTGCGGCACGCCCGGCAGCGCCACCGCGCCGATGACCGGCCTGCCGCCGATGGCCAGCCCGACGTGAACCGCCCAATCGCAGCGGCGCTCGCCGTATTCGCGCGTGCCGTCGACCGGATCGATGATCCAGACCCGCTCCTTGCCCAGCCGTTCCTCGGTGTCGGCGCTCTCCTCGCTCAACACCCCGTCTTCGGGGCGCTGCTCGGCGATGGCGCGCATCAGGAAAGCGTTGGCGACTGCGTCGCCCGCCTTGCCCAGCGCCTTGCCATCGATCAGGCCGCTGTCGCGCACTTCGACCGCGATGCGTCCCGCCGCCTCCGCGAGCCTGGCCGCCAGTTCGGCGTCGTCCGCGATGATGCTTGCCGCCATGCTCACCAGCCCAGCGCGTATTCGACGATCATGTCGGCCGCCTCGTCCGCGGTCATCTTCGTCGTGTCGATGCGGATCTCCGGGTTCTCCGGCGCTTCGTAAGGGCTGTCGATCCCGGTGAAGTTCTTGAGGTTGCCCTCGCGCGCCTTCTTGTAGAGGCCCTTGACGTCGCGCTCCTCGGCCACGCTCAGCGGCGTGTCGATGAACACCTCGACGAACTCGCCCTCGGCGCACATGCTGCGCACCATCTCGCGCTCGGCCCGGAATGGGCTGATGAAGGCGGTGACGACGATGAGGCCGGCATCGGTCATCAGCCGCGCCACTTCGCCGACGCGGCGGATGTTCTCGATCCGGTCGGCATCGGTGAAGCCGAGGTCCTTGTTGAGCCCGTGGCGCACGTTGTCGCCGTCGAGCAGGAAGGAATGCCGGTTCATCCGGTGCAGCCGCTTCTCGACCAGGTTGGCGATCGTCGACTTGCCCGAACCCGACAGGCCGGTGAACCACAGCACCTTGGGCTTCTGGTTCTTGAGATCGGCCCGCGCTTCGCGCGTGATGTCGAGCGCCTGCCAGTGGACGTTCTGCGACCGGCGCAGCGCGAAGTGGATCATCCCTGCCGCGACCGTCTGGTTGGTCAGCTTGTCGATCAGGATGAAGCCGCCCAGCGTCTTGTTGAGGGTTCCCCCCATCCCCTCATTGGCCTCCTCGCGATAGGGCAGGAAAACCAGCGGCTTGTCGGTCACCAGTTCGGTCACGCCGATGGCGTTGAGGTCAAGCGTCTTGGCCGCCAGGTGCTCCATCGTGTTGACGTCGACCGCGTACTTGGGCGGCTGCAGGCTGGCCGACACGGTCTGCGTCGCCAGCTTCAGCCAGTAGGACCGGCCCGGCAGCAGCGGCTCGTCCGCCATCCACACCACGGTCGTCTCGAACTGGTCGGCGACCTGGGGCGGGCTGTCGGCGGCGGCGATGACGCTCCCGCGCGAACAGTCGACCTCGTCCGCCAGCGTGATCGTCACCGACTGGCCGGCCTGCGCCTCGGCAACGTCGCCGTCGAAAGTGACGATGGACTTGACCGTGCTGGTCTTGCCCGAAGGCACGATACGCACCGGATCGCCCGGCTTCACCGCACCGCCGCTGACCAGGCCGGAGAAGCCCCGGAAGTCGAGGTTAGGCCGGTTGACCCACTGCACCGGCATGCGGAACGGCTTGGCGAGGTCGTCGTCGGCCGACACCTCCACCGTCTCGAGATGTTCCATCAGCGTCGGGCCGTCGTACCACGGGGTATGGGCCGAACGGTCGGTGACGTTGTCGCCCTTGAAGCCAGAGATCGGGATGGCGGTGAAGTCGGCGATGCCGATCTGCCTCGCGAACTCGCGGTATTCGGCGACGATCGCGTCGTAAGTGGCCCGGTCGTAGTCGACGAGGTCCATCTTGTTCACCGCCAGCACGATGTTCTTGATGCCGACGAGATGCGCGAGATAACTGTGCCGCCGGGTCTGCACCAGCACGCCCTTCCTCGCGTCGATCAGGATGACGGCAAGGTCCGCGGTCGACGCGCCGGTCACCATGTTGCGGGTATACTGTTCGTGGCCGGGGGTGTCGGCGACGATGAACTTGCGCTTTTCGGTGGTGAAGAAGCGGTAGGCGACGTCGATGGTGATGCCCTGCTCCCGCTCCGCCGCGAGGCCGTCGACCAGCAGCGCGAAGTCGATCTCCTGCCCCTGCGTGCCGACGCGCCGGCTGTCGCTTTCCAGCGCCTCGAGCTGGTCCTCGAAGATCATCTTGGCATCGTAAAGCAGCCGGCCGATCAGCGTCGACTTGCCGTCGTCGACCGAGCCGCAGGTGATGAAGCGCAGCATCGTCTTGTGCTGGTGGGTCTCGAGATACTTCTCGATGTCCTCGGCGATCAGCGCGTCGGTCTGGTAGACGGGGTCTTTCGTGTCGGTCATCAGAAGTACCCCTCCTGCTTCTTCTTCTCCATGCCGGCGCCGCCCGCATCCTTGTCGATCGTGCGGCCCTGCCGCTCGCTGGTGGTGGTGAGCAGCGTTTCCTGGATCACCTCGGACAGGTTCGCCGCCTCGCTCTCCACCGCGCCGGTCAGCGGGAAGCAGCCCAGCGTGCGGAAGCGGATCGAGCGCTCGGTGATCTCGGGCCGGCGGCCCAGCACGCGTTCCAGCCGGTCGATGTCATCGGCCATCAGCAGCTGGCCCTGCCATTCGAACGTCGGGCGCTTCGCCGCGAAGTAGAGCGGCACGATCTCGATCGCGTTCAGCTGGATATACTGCCAGATGTCGAGCTCGGTCCAGTTGCTGATCGGGAAGACGCGGATGCTCTCGCCCCCGTTCTGGGTGCGCGGCGCCTTCTTCGCGTTGTAGAGGTTCCACAGCTCCGGGCGCTGGTTCTTGGGATCCCAGCCATGGCTCGCGGTGCGGAAGCTGAACACGCGCTCCTTCGCCCGGCTCTTCTCCTCGTCGCGGCGCGCGCCGCCGAAGGCCGCGTCGAAGCCGTAGAGGTCGAGCGCCTGCTTCAGCCCCTCGGTCTTCCACATGTCGGTGTGGAGCGGGCCGTGATCGAACGGGTTGATGCCGCGCTCTTCCGCATCGGGGTTGTGGTAGACCAGTAGTTCCATGCCCGCATCGCGCGCCGCCTTGTCGCGCAGCGCGTACATGTCCTGGAACTTCCAGGTGGTGTCGACGTGCAGCAGCGGGAACGGCGGCGGGCTGGGATAGAACGCCTTCTTCGCCAGGTGCAGCATCACCGCGCTGTCCTTGCCCACCGAATAGAGCATCACCGGCTTTTCGGTTTCGGCCACGACTTCGCGGATGATATGGATGCTCTCGGCCTCAAGCCGTTCCAGGTGCGTCAGGGCGCGCGGCATCGATACTCCTTCGCAAGGGTCGGGCGACCGCATCGGCCGCGCCCGTCAGGCACGCTCGCCAGGCAAGCGGGCCGAAGATGAAAACGGATCGGAGGCAACGCGGCGGATGCGCAGCCCCGACATTGCGCGCGTTCATAGCGAAAGGCGCGCGGCGGTTCGCCAAAATAAATCTTGCGCGCGAGCAATCACGGCTTGGCGGGCCGAGCGATCCGCAACGGGTGCGCCTTCGCTAACCGCCTGCCCCATCGCGCTCCCAAGATGCACCTGGGACGAGGGCCGCTTCCTGCTGATCCATCCCCTTGCCCGCGATGCGATGCGGCTCGACGAACTGTGCGTCAGCTTGCAGCGGGCGGTCGAATTCCCGGCGATCCCGCACGGCAATGCGCTGCATCACGACCGGGTCCGCATCTCCACCGCCACCGCCTGGCGCCGGGCGGCCAAGGCGGTCGCCCTGCCCTTCGCGCTGATCGCGAGCCTCGGCATCGAGAACGTGCGCGGTGCGCGCCACGTCGAACGGGTGTGAGCGCGGAAATGACCCGACCTATTCCTTCCAACCGTTTCGGGTCGGTCCGGTTCGGCGTATCCGATCCGCAACGGGGAGCCGGATGGACAGACTGCAGGACTGGGATGCGAGTGTGCCCGCATGGATGGGGCGCTTCGACGACGACGATACCGACAGCGTGCGACGGCAGGACTTTGCCGAAGCGGCGATCCGGCTCGTCGCGTCGGAGGGGTTTGAGGGACTGACCTTCCGCCGCCTCGCCGCGGTGAAGGATTGCAGCACCACCACCATCGCCTCGCTGTTCGGCGACCGGCAGGGCCTGTGGATGGCGGTCTATCGCATGACTGTGCTACGGACCCAGACCCGGATCCGAGCGGCCTATGTCAAGACGGGTGGCAGCCCTGTCGCCTGCATCCTGGCGCAGATGCCGGTGACCGCGCAGGGACGCGAAGACTGGGCGGTCTATCTGGCGCAGAACACCGTTTCGGCGGCCAACCCGATCTTCGCCGACGAATATCGCCGTCAGGTCCGCTATGCCGTGCGCGATTTCGCCGAGCTGCTCAATCGGGAGCACGAGTTTTCGCAGGCGAATGCCCGCCGCGCCTCTCGCGTGGCGTTTACGCTGTGCATCGGTATCGCGGTGCAGGCCATGTTCGAACCGCTGAGCTGGTCCGCCCGGCGACAGGAGAGCTACCTGCGCGCACAGTTCGAGCTTAACGGTATTCCCACCTGAGACGGCCAGGCGAGACAAGCAAAACTAAAAGACGCTCGTCTTTCGGAACTAAGACAAAAATATTTTCCCGATTTACCAACCGATTTCGGTTGGCGTGACGCAGACTGTATTTCAAATGTTCGTAGTCTTTGTATAACGCATCGGGTAAAGGACTTTCTCGCAGATGCAAAACGGGTTCTGCGGTTGATTTTGGAATTGCTCCCCTCATCGCCTCCGCCATATTAAGGCGAATGGTACAAAAGGCCGCCCACCGGCCTGACCTGAGGGAGAGAATCATGAGTCCGTGCCTTCGCACAGTCGTGTCCGCAACCGCGCTTGCCGCATCGCTCGCCGCGCAGCCGGTTCTGGCGCAGGACGCCGAGACCGCCACCGACACCCGCGCTACGGCTCCTGCCGACGAGATCATCGTAACCGCCCGC
This sequence comes from Croceicoccus sp. BE223, assembly GCF_031457155.1. NCBI lineage: Bacteria > Pseudomonadati > Pseudomonadota > Alphaproteobacteria > Sphingomonadales > Erythrobacteraceae > Croceicoccus > Croceicoccus sp. BE223. Next base: position 541,509 of record NZ_JAVDWB010000001.1, on the reverse strand, counting down.
CGCCGCGAGGAAACACTCCTCGACGTGCCGGTGGCGATTGCCGCAGTCGGTGCAGAACAGCTCGAACGCTATGCTGCGACCGACTTGCAGAAGATCGGCCAGCTGGTCCCGCAGGTCATCCTCGCCAAGACCGGCGGTGGCGGCGCGGGCGCATCCTTCACCATCCGCGGGCTCGGCTCATCGGCGCTCGACGCCGGTATCGACCAGACGGTTTCGCTCAACATCGACGGCCTTCAGATCAGCCGCGGGCGGCTTGTCGCGCAGAGCTTCTTCGACGTGCAGCAGGTCGAAGTGCTGAAGGGTCCGCAGGCGCTGTTCTTCGGCAAGAACAGCCCCGGCGGCGTCGTCTCGGTCAAGACCAAGGGCGCGACCGACAAGCTGGAAGGCTATGTCCGTGCCGGTTACGAGTTCAAGGCCGACGAACGCTTCGTCGAAGGCGCTATCTCCGGCCCGCTAACCGATACGCTGGGCTTCCGCATCGCGGCTCGCGGTTCGAAGATGTCGGGTTACATCGACAACAATGCCGGACCGATCACCCTGCCCAGCGATCCCACCCACCCCAGCATCGGTGCGGCGCATGACCGCGATCCCGGGACCAGGGAAGTTCTCGGTCGATTCACGCTGGAATGGAACCCGTCGAGCGCGTTCGACGCGACGCTCAAGGTGTTCGGCGACAAGCTGCACGACAACGGCGAAACCTCGGGCACCGAACTGCTGTGCGACGGCGGCTCGCGCACGCTCGATCTGCTGTCGGGCACGCTGGTGTCCGACCCCTACAGCGATTGCGAATTGAATGGCGAGCGGACGCTGGGGGCGTTCAACCCGGAAATCGGCGCGAAATATCCCGGCTCGAACGGTGGCGTGCCGGAAACACGGTACGAATCGCTGCTCACCTCGCTGACCATGAATTACCGTGCGGGCGCACTGAACTTCACCTCGGTGAGCGGCTTCTGGAGCTACACCAACGACGGGTTCGACAACTTCGCCTTCGATTCCACCCCGACCGTGGCGGGCGCGAACAAGGACCATTCCGAAGCTTTCACGCAGGAACTGCGCGTGAACTCCGACTATGACGGCATGTTCAACTTTGCCGCCGGTCTGTTCTACGAAGACGGCAAGCGCGACACGCGCGGCAACGGCTTCATCGCCAACGTCGGCACCGACAGCCGCTATGATACCTACCACAACTGGCAACTTCTGTCGGACAACACCGGCAAGACCTACTCGGCGTTCGGCCAGCTCATTTTCGACGTGACAGACACCCTCGAACTGGCAGGCGGCGCGCGCTGGACCAAGGAGACCAAGCGTACCACCGTCGGCAACAGCTACGTCAACGACAACTTCGCCGCGTTCGGCATCACTGCGGACGAGGGCGAATTCACCACCGGCCGCTTCTCCGACGAACAGATTTCGCCCGAAGCGACGATCACCTGGCGCGCGACGCCCGAAACGACGATCTACGCCGCGTACAAGACCGGCTACAAATCGGGCGGCTTCTCCAACCCCTCGATCCTGTCGGCGGGGCAGACCATCGCGGACCTCGGCTTCGCGCCCGAAAAGGCGGACGGCGGCGAAGTCGGCTTCAAGGGCGAGCTGCTCGATCGTCGCCTCATGGTGAACGCGACCGTCTATCGCTACACGTTCAAGGGGCTGCAACTCACCTCGTTCAACCCCTCGCCCCCGTCGTTCACGATCCGCAACGCGGCATCGGCTCGCACGACCGGCGTGGAACTGGACGGCGCCTTCAACGTCACGCCCGAATTCACGCTGCGCGCGGCGGCGGGCTATAACAAGGCGAAGTACCTGAGCTTCCCCGCCGCCCCCTGCTATGCGGGCCAGACGGCGGACGAGGGCTGTACCGGCACCACGCAGGACCTGTCTGGCACGCCGCTCGTGCGCGCGCCGAAGTGGAACCTGACCGGCGGCATCACCTACGACAGGGAACTGACCAGCGACCTTGGCCTGGGCCTGTCGGGCGACGCCAACTACACCAGCGGCTACTGGTTGCTGGAAAACCAGAACCCGGTCGGCTGGCAGAAGGGCTTTGCCCGCCTCAACGCCACCGCGCGCCTCTACCAGCTCGACGACAACTGGGAACTGGCGCTGATCGGGCGCAACCTCACCAACAAGTACTACGGCATCGCCGGCGCGGAAAAGCCGTTCGGCACGCCCGACGCGGTCTGGGTCAACATCGGCCGCCCGCGCGAAATCCTGCTGCAGGGAACGGTTCGCTTCTGATCCCGCACCGACCGGCGCCGCCTCGCTTTCACTCCCTGGGAGAAGTGCGGCGTCGGTCTCCTTTCTATCTGACACGGAGCTTCGCATGGCGCTGCACGATCCCAACCCGCAGGTGAGCGATTACCTGGCCGGCACCCACCAGCTGTTCATCGACGGCGCGTGGCAGGATGCGTCGAGCGGGGAGACCTTCGAGGTGCATGACCCGGCGACCGGCCGGTGCATCGCCCGCGTGGCCGAGGGCCGCGCCGCCGACATCGACCGCGCCGTCGCCGCCGCACGCCGCGCCTTCGACGAACGCCGCTGGCACGGGTTGCCGCCCGAACGGCGCGCCGACATCCTGTGGAAGCTGGCCGAACTGTTCGAGCGTGAAGCGCGCACGCTGGCCGAGATCGACGTGGCCGACAACGGCATGCCGATCGCCTTTGCCGAATGGATGGTCGGATCCACCATCGCGCAGCTCAAATACTATGCCGGCATGATCACCAAGGTGACGGGCCGCAACGTCAGCCCGTCCATCGCCAGCGATGCGGTGCCCATGCACGCCTATACCAGCGTGGAGCCGGTGGGCGTGGCGGGGATCATCATCCCGTGGAACGGCCCGATCGGCACGCTCATCATCAAGCTCGCCCCCGCGCTTGCCGCCGGGTGCTGCGTGGTGGTGAAACCGGCGGAACTGACGCCGCTGTCGGCGCTGTACGCCGCGAACCTGATGAACGAGGCGGGCGTGCCGCCGGGCGTGGTCAACATCGTGCCCGGCTTCGGCAAGGATGCGGGGCAGTCACTGGTAGACCACGCCGATGTCGACAAGATCAGCTTCACCGGATCGACCGAGACCGGGAAGGCCATCGTCCGGTCCGCCGCGGCCAATCTCAAGCGGGTGACGCTGGAACTGGGCGGCAAGTCGCCGGTCATCGTGTTCGACGATGCCGATCCCGACATCGCCATTCCCGGCGCCGCCATGGGCATCTTCGCCAACACCGGGCAGGTCTGTTTCGCCGGATCGCGCCTGTTCGTGCAGAAGAAGTCCTACGACAAGGTGGTTGCCGGGATCAGCGATTTCGCGAAATCGCTGACCATCGGCAAGGGCATGGATCCGGCCAGCCAGATCGGCCCGCTGATCAGCGCGGGGCAGCGCGACAAGGTCGCCAGCTACCTCGAAACCGGCGTACGCGAAGGGGCCGAGATCGTCACAGGTGGCTCGACTCACGGCGACCACGGCTTCTTCGTGCAGCCCACCGTCTTTGCCAACGTCGATGCATCCATGCGCATCGTGAAGGAAGAGATCTTCGGCCCGGTGCTGGTGGCGACGCCGGTCGACGACATGGACGACCTGGTCCGCATGGCGAACGACACCCGCTACGGCCTGGGTGCGGGCATCTACACCACCAGCGTCAACAAGGCGCACCTCGTCGCGCAAAAGCTGCGCGCGGGCAACGTGTGGATCAACGGATACGGCGTCATGCACGCAGCGATGCCCTTCGGGGGTTTCCGAGAATCCGGCTGGGGCCGCGAGAACGGACTGGAAGGTATCTCCGCCTTTCAGGAAACCAAGTCTGTCTTTATCACCCTCAACGAAAACGACAGGGCCTGACCTGGACATGCCTCATACGTCTCCCGACCCGACTTTGACCGACCGGATTGGTTTGCGCGGCGCCGGCTTTTCTCTCCTTGCCCTGCTCGCGCTTGCAATGGGGGCATGCAGCACGGGTGGGGGGACGGATACGGGACGCGAGGACGCCGCCTTCGATGCGCGGATCATCGCGGCCGACAGCGAGCCGCATAACTGGCTGAGTCACGGCCGCACCTATTCCGAGCAGCGCTTCTCGCCGCTGGACGACATCGACACCGGCAATGTCGCGAAACTCGGCCTGGCCTGGTCGCACGATCTCGACACGTTCCGCGGGCAGGAGGGTACGCCGCTCATCGTCGACGGGGTGATGTTCGCGACCACCGCGTGGAGCAAGGTCGTCGCGCTCAATGCCGCGACGGGCGAACCGATCTGGCAATTCGACTCTGAAGTGCCCGGCGACACCGCGCTCCACGCCTGTTGCGACGTGGTGAACCGGGGCGCGGCCTATGCCGACGGGCGGCTGTTCTTCGGCACCATCGACGGGCGCCTCATCGCGCTCGATGCCCGAACCGGCCAGCCTATCTGGTCGGTGCAGACGACCGACCCGGACGCGGCGCAGGCGATCTCGGGCGCGCCGCGGGTGGCCAAGGGCAAGGTGTTCATCGGGAACGGCGGGGCGGACCATGGCCAGCGCGGCTACATCTCCGCCTACGACCAGAAGACCGGCAAGATGGCCTGGCGCTTCTACACCGTGCCGGGAGAGCCGGGGAAGATGGACGGGCAGATCTCCGACGAGCCGCTGGAGAAGATGGCCCGCGCGACATGGTCGGGCGACGCCTTCTGGAAGATCGGCGGCGGCGGCACGGTCTGGGATTCGATCGTCTACGATCACGAGATGGATCGGCTTTACGTCGGCGTCGGCAACGGCGGACCGTGGAACCGGGGCCTGCGCTCCAACGGCGAAGGCGACAACCTGTTCGTCGGCTCGATCCTTGCGCTCGATCCCGACACCGGCGAATACATCTGGCACTATCAGGAAACGCCGGGCGACCAGTGGGACTTCACATCCACCCAGCAGATGATCCTCGCCGATCTCACCATCGACGGCACGGCGCGCAAGGTCATCATGCACGCGCCCAAGAACGGGTTCTTCTACGTCATCGATCGCGGCACCGGCAAACCCATCTCGGCGGAGAAGTTCGTGCCGGTCAATTGGGCGGACCGCATCGATCTGGCCACCGGCCGTCCGGTGGAGAACCCCGCCGCCCGTTATGACAAGGCGGGGCCGTACCTGGCCACTTCGGGCGGCTGGGGCGCGCACAACTGGCACCCGATGGCGTTCAGCCCGAAGACCGGCCTCGTCTACATCCCGGCGATGCAGGTGCCGATGCTCTACAACCCCGACGGCAGTTACGAGATGCGTCCGGGGCTGCTCAACCTCGGCATCAAGATGGACGCCAACCTGCCGATGGACAAGGCGGGCATCGCGGCCCTGCAATCGGCGCTGCAAGGCAACCTGATCGCGTGGGACCCGGTGGCACAGAAGGAAGTCTGGCGGGTCAAGCGCGAGTCCCCGTGGAACGGCGGCGTGCTGGCGACCGCAGGCAACCTCGTGTTCGAAGGGCTCGCCGACGGCACCTTCCGTGCTTACGACGCGACCAACGGCACCGAGCTCTGGCGCTTCGACGCACAGCAGGCGGTGATGCCCGGCCCGGTCAGCTATGGGGTGGACGGCGTGCAATACATCGCGGTCATGGCCGGCAAAGGCGGTGCCTACAACCTTGCCATGCCCGGTTTCGCCCGCCCAGACCCGAAGATCCCGGGCCGCATCATGGCGTTCCGCATCGGCGGCACCGCCAAGTTGGCCGCGAAGCCCAAGGCCGACGTCATGCCCTTCGCCCCCTCTGACGAAGTATTCACCGCGGCGCAGATCGCGCGCGGCGACACGATCTTCAACCTCACCTGCGGGGCCTGCCATGGGGCGGGCGCGCAAAGCATCGGCGTGCTGCCGGACCTGCGCCGTTCGGGCGCGCTGGCGCACAAGGACGTGTGGAAGCAGATCGTGATCGACGGAATGCTGGCCGAAAACGGCATGGCGAGTTTCGCCAAGTACCTGACGCCGGTCGATGCGGAGGCGGTGCGCGCCTACGTCAACGACCGGGCCCGCGCGGCGAAGCAGGCCGGAGCGCAATGATGCAGAAGTTCGGAGCGCGCATGGTTCAGGCCGGATACCTGGTCGACGATCTCGACGCGGCTATGGCGCACTGGACGAAGACGCTGGGCGCAGGCCCGTTCTTCGTCCTGCCCAGGCGCGAGTTCGTCGAGCTGTACCACGGCGGCGAGGCGTGCAGCGAACCGATGATCGCGGCGGTCGCGCTGGGCCAGCTGGACGACCTGCAGATCGAGCTCATCGTGCCGGGCGGCGGGCCGTCGACCTATCACCGCTTTCTGGGCGCAGGCGGGCGAGGCCTGCATCACATGGGCTACATCGCCGACGATTTCGATGCGTCGTACAAGGCCGCGCTAGATGCAGGGCTGGTCGTCGCCACCGAGGGCCGCTCGCAGGCGACGCAGTTCGCCTATGTCGAGAACCCGGACGCGCTTGCCGAACCGTGCCTGGAGATCATCGCCGCGAGCGATGCCATCGTCGGCATCTTTGCCATGGTGGCGCAGGCGCATGCAGGATGGGACGGGTCGCAGCCCGTCCGCCACCTCTGATCCAACCTCACTCGATCCCGTCGCGCCCGAAGAACGTCGCGTCCTTGCGATAGTAGTCGGCGTTGAGCCTGAGCTCGGTCAGTCCGCTGTCGACGGCGATGACCTGCCCCGTCACGTTGCGCCCGTCGGGGCCGGCGAGCCATGCGAAGCAGCCTGCGATCTCGTCGGCGCTGACGATAGTGCCCAGCGGGTTGCGCGCGCGCTGGGCCGCCTCCATCGCCTCCATCCCGCCATAGGCCAGTTCGGTCAGCCGCGAGGGCACGCTTCCGGGCGCGACGGCGTTGACCCGGATGCCGTCCGCGGCCAGCTCGCTCGCCGCGGAACGGGTCAGGCCGACGACGCCATGCTTGGCCGCGGTATAGGCATGGGGGGCAAGCGCCGCGATGCCGCCGACGCTGGCGGTGTTGAGGATCGACCCGCCCCGCTCCCCATTGCGCCCCATCACCCGCGCCGCGTGCTTGGTGCCGAGAAACACCGAGGTGAGCAGCACCGTGACAGTGCGGTTCCAGGCATCGAGCGTGATGTCGGCAATGCCCCCCAGCGCGCCCAGTTGCCCGGCATTGTTGATCATGCAGCCGAGCCATCCGTGCCGATCGACGCACGTGCCGACCAGCGCTTCGAAGTCGGCCTCGCTGGTTACGTCGCAGCGGCGATAGTGGCCGCCGATCTGTGCGGCCAGCGCCTCTCCACGCGCGTCGTCGATGTCGGCAACGATCACTTTTGCACCCAATGCGGCGAAGAGGCAGGCGGTCGCCGCGCCAAGGCCGTTGGCGCCGCCGGTGACGATGGCGGGCAGGTCGGCGAGCGGGCGGTGGTCGATGGTGGTCATGGGCGGTCCTCTTGGCTTGATTTCGCCGTGGCGGCGTGTTTGAGGCAGATGATCGAAAAAACAGGCGCGGCGTGCCGCGATGGCGGAGAATGCGCGTGGCCCCGGCTGACAATCCTTATCCCGACGATCCGGCGCAGGAGCGAGAGCGGGCCTTCGATCTTGCCGAAAGGGCCCATCCTGCCGAACCTGCGGGCGACCGCTTTACCGCGCCGGTGGTGCCGAGCGGGCTGCTGCGGCTTTACGGCGGGATGGTCGTGGCGCAGGCGCTCGCCGCGGCGCAGCGCACTGTCCCGGCCGACAAGCCGGTGCACAGCCTGCACGCCTATTTTCTGAAACCGGGGCTGACCGACAGGCCGCTCGATTTCGCGGTGCGGCGGCTTACCGACGGGCGCAGCTTTGCCGCGCGCCATGTCGCCGCGACGCAGGATGCGAACCCCGTGGTCGAGATGATGGCCAGCTTCCAGGTCGACGAGCCGGGACCGGCCTTTGCCATGCCGATGCCCGACGTGCCGCCGCCCGATGCCTTGCCGGTGCTCGAAGACCTGTTCCGTGCCCACGCCGACACCTTGCCCTTGCGGCACCGGCCGTTCTGGCTGCGGCGGCAGCAGGTCGAATGGCGCCCCTGCGAACCGTTCGGCTTCGGCGACGACAGCGTCCGAGCGCCGCGCCGCAGTTTCTGGTTCCGGATGAAGGAGCCGCTGCTGGCCGACCAGGCGCGGCAGCGCTGCTGGCTGGCCTATGCCAGCGATTTCCACCTGTTCCAAACCGGTCTGCTGCCGCTCGGCCACGGCTTCGACAACGACTTCCTGCAAACCAGCAGCCTCGACCACGCGATGTGGTTTCATGGCGACGTCGATATGAACCAGTGGATGCTCTACGCGCAGGAAACCCCGGCGGCGGGCGGCGCGCGGCTCTACGCGCGCGGCACCGTGTTCCGCGCCGACGGCACGCCGCTTGCCCATGTCGCGCAGCAGGGGCTCGTGCGCGTGCTGGACCGGGTTCGCGAAGGAAAGATCTGAGCCGGTCACGGCATGAAGAACCCGCCGTTCACGTCGAGGATCGCTCCGATGACGAAGGCGGCGTCCTCCGACACGAGGTAGCGGGTCGCGGCGGCGATGTCGCCGGGCCGTCCCAGCCTTCCGGCGGGGATCTGCGCGACGTAGTCGTCGAGCGCGAACTGTTCCGACTGGTCGGTCTCGATCCGGCCGGGCGCGATGCAGTTGGCGGTGATGCCATGGCCGCCCGCCTGCCCCGCCAGCACGCGGGTAAAGCCGAACAGCGCCGCCTTCGACGCCGCATAGTGCGCGCCCGACAGCATCGAGCGGGTCCGCCCGCCTTGCGAGGAGAAGTTGACGATCCGGCCCCAGCCCGCGCGCTTCATCCCCGGCAGCACCGCGCGGCAGCAATGGAACACGCCGTCGAGATTGATCGAGAGAACCCGGCGCCAATCCTCGACCGCGATGTCCTCCACCATCACCGCGCGCCCGTCGGGAGAGGCGGGGCTGATCCCGGCATTGTTGACGAGGATCCCTACCGGCCCGAAGCGCCGTTCGACCTCGGCGACGGCGGCGGCGACGGCGTCGGCATCGGCAACGTCGCAGGCAAGGCTCGTCACCCGCTCGTCCGTGCCCTCCTCCCGGTCGAGCGAGACGACGCGGTGTCCCAGCGCCGCGAGGTCGAGCGCCACGGCGCGGCCGATCCCGCGCGAGGCGCCGGTCACGATTGCGGTCCTGGGCGTGGTCTGATGGGCAGTGGAAGACGGAAAATCCGTCATGGTGGCGATCCTTCCATTGACAGGGGCGCGGGCAACTTGTGACAGGGTGGCGGCTCGGCTAGCGTCGATGGCCAGGGAAAGCACGGAGCATAATGGCGACCACACTCGAACCTGAGCCGAAGAAGCGCCGCCGTTCGCGCGCGGCGGAGGTGACGCGCATCCGCATCATGGAAGCGGCGGAAATCCTGTTCGCCGACCGCGGCATCGACGGCGTCGCCCTGCGCGAGATCGCCGCCGCCGCCGGGCAGGGCAACAACACCGCGGTGCAGTACCATTTCGGCAGCAAGGAACAGCTGGTCTACGATATCTTCGACTACCGCTCGAACCTGTTCGAACCGCTGCGCGCCGAGATGCTGGACACGGCGGAGAAGAGCGGGCGGATCGACGACGTTCGGGTGCTGCTGCAAGTGCTGGTCCTGCCGCACCTGACGATCTGCGACGACAGCGGCGCGCATCCCTATTCGGCTTTCCTCGCGCAATACCTGACCCGCTCGAGGGCGGAAGGCATCAGGCATCCCTACGACAATCCCGAGGCGCCGGTCCCCGCCCTGCGGCGGGTGCGACGGCTGATTGCGGAACGCTGCGGGCATGTCCCTTCCGACGTGCTGCGGCTGCGGGTCGGGCTGGTGAAGCTGATGTTCCTCAACATGCTGATGCGGCGTGACAGCGGCTTTCCGCGCAGCGACGAGGCCATGCCGCTCGCCATGCTGGTCGAGGACACGCTCGACCTGATGACCGCCGCGCTGACCGCTCCCTATCGCCATGATCCGCCGCCGCCGTTGATCCCGCTGCCCGCCGGGCCCGGTCAGGCCGCCTCCAGGCGGGCGAGGTAGGCCTTTCGCGCCTGGTTCAGGAGGACCAGCCCGACCAGCGCCGAGATTGCCGAGGTAAGCGCCAGCGAGGTGCCGACCATGTTCTCGTCGCGGAAGACGTGGTCGGTGATCAGCGCCACGAGAGTCGGCGCCGCGCCCAGCCCGATGACCGATACGACGAAGACGTAGATCGCGCTCGCCATCCCGCGCATGCGGCTGGGGGAGACGATCTGCAGCGCAGACGACGCGCCCGCCATCGGCAGCGAATAGAAGAAGCTGATCACCCCGCCGATGCCCAGCGCCACCTCGTAGGAAGGCGCAAAGGCGAGCGCGGCGGCAAGCGCGGCGACCATCGCGGCGGCGAAGACCGGCACCATCATCAGCCCGTCGCGCCGCCCGCGCCGTTCGAGCCAGCCGACCAGCAGCGGCCCGCACAAGACGCCCGCCGACCCGCCGATCAGCACGAAGGCCCCGTATTGCAAGCCGATCGCCGACGCGTCCGCCCCGAACTGGCGCATCAGCACCGCCGGCAGCCAGGCCGGGAAGGCATAGAGCGTGATGACCAGCCCGCTCATCCCGGCGTAGAAGTTGAAGTAGAAGCGCCAGTCGTGGCGGAAGCGCCGGCCGACCTCGGCGATCGGCATCGTCTCGTCGGGCTCGTTGCCCAGCGTCGCCTTGCGGAGCGGTTCGCGCACGAAGAACAGCAGCAGCGCCGCGACCAGCGCGCCCGGCACCGCGACCGCGATGAACACGAACTGCCACGGGTCGAGCGAACCGAACTGGTGCGTTTCGGCATATTTCAGCAGGAGCCCGCCGAAGATCATCGCCATCCCGCCGCCGAGGTATGGCCCCATCAGGAGGATCGACATCGCCCGCGGCATGAGCCGGGCGGGAAAGCGATCGGCGATGATCGACCACGCGGCGGGCGTCAGGCTCGCCTCCGCCGCGCCGACGCCGCAACGGGCGAGGAACAGCTGCGTGTAATTGCGCGCCAGCCCGCACAGCGCCGTCGCCAGCGACCAGATCACCACTCCGCCGATCAGCACGTTGCGCCGGTTGGAGGTATCGGCGAGGCGGCCCATGATCGGGCTGAACGCGACGTAGGCGACCGTGAAGGCCAGCCCCTGCAACAGGCTGAGCCGGGTGTCCGACAGGTCGAACTCGGCCTTCAACGGCTCGACCAGCAGGTTCAGCACCTGCCGGTCGATGAAGCTCAGCGTGTAGGCCATGGTCAGGATGACGACGACGCCCCAGGCGCCCCAGCCGACCGTCTCGTCGGCTTGCGAAGGCCCCCTCATCAACCGGCGGCCTTGCGGCGCGGCTCTATCTTGGAATGAGGTTCGAACCCCTTGAGAAGTTCGAACTTCTGCACCTTCGTCGCGCTCATCGGCCAATCCTCAACAAATCTTATGTATCGCGGTATCTTGTAACTCGCGATGCGGCCGTCGCAATGGGCGACAAGCTCTTCGGGGGTCAGGGTCGCGCCGGGCTGAAGCTCGATGAAGGCGGCGGCGACTTCCATCAGGCGGTCGTCGGGCACGCCGATGACCTGCGCCATCCTGACCGCCGGGTGGGTCATCAGGAAGCTTTCCAGCTCGACCGCGGCGACGTTCTCGCCGCCGATCTTGAGCATGTCCTTCAGCCGCCCTTCGTAGACCAGACGCCCGCCCGGACCCTTGCGGCCCAGGTCGCCGGTGTGCAGCCAGCCTTCGGCATCGACCGCCTTGGCGGTGGCCTCTGCGTCCTTGTAATACCCAGCGAAGATGACGTTGCCGCGCAGCCAGATCTCGCCCGGCTCGCCATCGGGGCGTTCTTCGCCGTCCGGCGCGGCGATCATCGCCTCGACCCCGTCGTAGACCCGGCCGCTGGTGGTGAAGAGCAGGTCGCGAGGATCGTCGAGTTCGGAATAGCAAGGCACGCCGGTCGCCTCGGTCAAACCATAGGAATTGACCGGGACCGCGCCGGGAAAGGCATCGGCGTAGCGGCGCAGCAGGTCGGGCGGGCCGACGACGTGGTTTATGCGCAGGCGCGACTGGTCGTACTTCGCGAAATCGGGATGGTTGACCAGCGCTCCGACGATCGTCGGGAACCCGGCGTAGTGGACGGTGGGCCGCTCGCGGATGAGCAGCGCCATCGCTACGTCCTCGTCGAAATGGTCCATCCCCATGAAGCAGGCGCCGGTGTGGCGGCACCCGGCCAGCGGCAGGATGGTCGACATGTGGAACAGCGGCAGCGGATCCCAGACGATGTCGTTCTCGGTCAGGCGGAAGCGTCCCGCCATGCCCTTGCCGGTCACGCACAACGAACGGTGCGCGATCATGCAGGCCTTGGGCCGGCTGGTCGTTCCGGAGGAGAAGATCATCAGGCCGATGTCGTCGGGTGAGACCGCCAGCGTGCGATCGAGGATATCCTCGCGCGTCGCTTCATCCTCCAGCGCCTCGAACGCGGCGGGCGTCATCCACGCGCCGAGTCGCGCCTCGCCCAGTTCGACCACGCGTTTCAGGCGCGGCAGGTCGGGATGGCTTACCCGGCCCCCTTCCCCCGCATGGTCCCCCATGAGGCCGGGAAACGCCTCTTCCAGCATCGGGCGATAGTCGCAGTGCCGCGCCGCCTGACCGCCGACGAACAGGTAATCGATGTCCGCCTTGGGAATGACGTAGGCAAGGTCGTCCGGACGGTAGCGTGCGTTGAGCAGCACCGCGGTCGCCCCGGCAAGCTGGGTGCCGAGATAGAGCGTCACGTATTCGAAGCAGTTGGGCATCAGCACGCCGACGTGATCGCCGGGCCGGACGCCCAGCCCCGCCAGCCGCCGGGCCATCGCGATCGACAGTTCGGCCAGCTCGCGCCAGTTCGCCCGGCTGTCGCCGTAGACCAGCGCGGGCCGGTCGGGAAACCGGTTGGCGATGGCGAACAGCGTTCCCCCCACCGTCAGTGGATCGGGCAGGAGGAACGGGGGGTGCGGCACGGCGGGGTTGGCGTTCACGAGGCTGAAGGGTGCTTTCCGGTCTGGGCGATCAGGGGATGCGCAGCGTCAGCTGCACGGTGACGGTCCGCGGCATCGAGACGAAGCCGACCTGGTCGGCGCTGACCGCGGTGTTGGTGCCGGTGCCCGTGCCGGTGCCGCTGCCGTCGGTGACGCCGGTGACGATGAAGTGGTTGGTCAGGTTCTTGCCCAGCAACGCCAGTTCCCACCGCTCGTTCTCCGCACCGACGCGCAGGCCCGCGTCGAGCATGACATAGTCGCCCTGCTCCGACAGCGGGCTGCCGAAGGCCGACGTCAGGTAATCCGAACTGTAGCGCGCATCCGCCGACAGGCCGATCTTCAGCCCGTTGCCGAGCGGCCCTTCGTAACGGGCGCCCAGCGTCGCAGTCCAGTCCGGCGCGTCGGACGTCGGCAGGCCCTTCAGGTTCTGGCCCGGCGTGCCGGGGCTGAGCAGGTTGGGAATGCAGCCGTCGTCCAGGCTCTGCCCGCCATAGCAGGGCGACAGCGCATCGCCGTAGCGGGCGCGGTTGTAGTTGGCCGATCCGTTCAGCTGGAACCCGCGCAGCGCGTCGGGGGCGAAGGCGAATTCCATCTCCACGCCCTTGGTCCGCGCTGTACCCGCGTTGATCGAGTTATACGACAGCGCCGCCGAATCGAGGTAGGTCACCTGCAGGTTGGTGAATTCGTAGTTGTATGCGGCGACGTTGAAACGAAGCTGGCGGTTCATCAGCTCGGTTTTCAGGCCGACCTCGAAACCCTTGGCCTTTTCCGGTTCGAACAGGAAGAAGTCGAGCGGCGTGACCGGCGACTGGATCGAGGAGTTGGAGAAGCCGCCCGACTTGTAGGCGGTCTTGTAGGCGGCATAGAGCGTGATGTCGCGCGTCGGCGTCCAGGTCAGCGTCGCTTCGGGCGACCAGTTGTCGAAGCTCTGGTCGGCGGTCAGCGGGTCGTTCACCGCATAGCGCGAGCCCGCAAAGAGCGGGTGGGCGTAGGGCTGGACGAAGTAGCTGTCCTTGGTTTCGTGAATGTAGCGCACGCCCGCCGTCGCCTCGAGCGTTTCGGGCACCAATTCCCACATGAACTGGCCGTAGGCGGACAGCGTCTTGCCGTCGGTGCCGCTGTCCTTGGCATAGGCCACGTAGCGCTTGCCTTCGGGCGCCGCGCTGTTCTCGACCCCGGCGAAAACGACGTTCTGGACGAATCCGCGGGTCGAGGTCTGGTAATAGCCGCCGAGAAGGAAGTTGATCGGGCCTTCGTAGTCCGACAGCAGGCGCAGTTCCTCGGAAAAGGCGTCGTACTCCGAGTTTTCCGTGCCGAAGATGTTGAGGCCGGGCGAGGACACCGACTGGTAGTCGAGGTCGAGCGACCAGACGTTGCGGTTCCACTGGTAGTTGGTGACCGAGGTGAGCATCAGGTCGCCCATCTCGTAGTCGATGGTGCCGGTCACCCCCCACGAGGTGTAGCGGTTGAAGTTCTTGCCGTCGTCGCGGGCGAACTGGGTCTCCGCGCCGATCGAGGCCGGCATGTTGTTGGTGTAGATCGAGAAATCGCGTTCGCACGGCACCCCGGGCGACAGGTGGCTGAAGCCGCCCTCGCAGGCGAAGACCACGTAGTTCCAGGTGCCGATGGTGCGGTTGTAGCCGTAGTTGGCGGTCAGGCGCGCGGTCAGCTTGTCGCTCGCCTCCCACTCCAGCGTGCCGCGCAGCAGCACTTCCCTCTCGCGCGGTCCGTTGTCCTTGTAGGCGGTGGCGGTGTGCGAAGTGGGGCCGTTGTTGACGGTCAGCGACGGGCGGTCGGTGGTGATGTAGGTGACCGGCCCGGCCTTGTTGTCAAACAGGTACCCGAAATCCTTGCCGACGCGCCCGGCCAGACGGAAGCCGAGATTGTCGCCGAGCGGGCCGGAGAGGATCAGTTCCTCGCGCAGCTTGCCGGCGTTGAACTCGTAGCTCGTCTTGGACGATGCGGTGAACTCGTCGGTCGGGTCGGCGGTGGTGATCGAGATCACGCCGGCGGTGGCGTTCTTGCCGAAGAACAGCGACTGCGGACCCTTCAGGATTTCCACCCCGCCAAGATCGAAGAAGCCTTCGTTGATGGTGCGGCCCTGCCCGTAATAGACGCCGTCGACGATCACCGCGATCGACTGTTCGGTCCCGATCGACAGCGAGTTCGACCCGATGCCGCGCAAGGTCAGCTGCGCGCCCGAACCGGTGGCGTTGCGGCCGATCGCCAGCTGCGGCGTGGCGGCGGCGATGCGTTCGAGGCTGGTGAGATCGCGGTCGGCGATTTCCTGGGCCGAGATGGCGGTAACCGAAACCGGCACGTCCTGCGCCGATTCGACGCGCTTGCGGGCGGTCACGACGATTTCCTGGAGACCGCCGCCGGCGGGCTGGACTTCCGCCGCCTCCGACGTGGTGCCGGCGTAGGTCGGCTCGACACCGCTGCCGGGCACCGTGTCCTGGTTCGACTGGGCCAGCGCGGGCTGGGCCAGCACGGCAAGCGCGCTGCCGGCCAGAAGCCAGGTGGCGTTGCGACGAACGACATGCCCACGCAGGGCCGGGGACGCGGTGTGTGCCATCAAATCTCTCCCTTCGCGCACCTAATGAGGATGCTTCAATAACGCCGGGTCTATCACGGTCGCGGCGATAGGGATACAGCGATATAAAATTAAGGCAAGCGAATTATTTTAGTGAAATCGCCGCGAGATTTGCTAATGATTCTGCGCAAACCTGGAGCACAAGAGAGACCCGACCGGCCGATTTCGGTAAAGTCAGGGTTCCTCAGTTGTGTTATAAAACAACAGACAGGAGGATTGCCTGATGACCGAGACGGCCGATTCGCTCGCCGACCTGAGCCTGCTGGACCCCGCGGTTCAGGACGATCCCTTCGACGCCTACGACCGCATCCGCGCGATGCCTGGCATCTACCGGATGCCCGAAACCGGGTTCTACATCGTCACGCGCTACGACGACCTGCGACAGGTGCTGACCGATCCGGCGACGTTTTCGAACAACGTCGACCGCGCCTCGCTGCAGGGCGAGGCGAATTCGAAGATCATGCAGGACTATCTCAACGAACACGGCTGGTCGCACGTCCAGACCCTGCAGCGCACCGACGCGCCGATCCACGCGCGCTACCGCAAGCTGGTCGACCGGGCCTTCACCGTCGGGCGCGTGCGCAACCTGATGCCGCATATCGAGGACATCGCCCACCGCTTGATCGACCGCTTTGCGTCTCGCGGCGAATGCGAGTTCATGGCCGATTACGCCGTGATGCTGCCCGGCACGATCCTCGCCGAACAGATCGGACTCGATGCGAGCGAACTGGATACCTTCCGCCGCTGGGCCGATGCGCTGCTCGCCCCGGCCTCGCGCGTGATGACGCCCGAGGAACTGATAGCCAACGCCGACATCGAGCTCGAGGCGCAGCACCACCTCGCCCGCCTGTTCGAGGAACGCCGCGCCAACCCGCAGGAAGACCTCGTCTCCGCGCTCGTCATGGGGCACCAGGACACCGAGCAGCCGATGACGGTCAACGAACTGCTGTCGATGATGGCGCAGCTGATCGCGGGCGGCTTCGAATCGACGACCAACGCGCTTGGCCATGCGATGCTGCGGCTGGTCCAGCAACCTGATCAGATGGCGAAGCTGCGCGCCGACCCGTCGCTCGCCCGCAACTTCGTCGAGGAAGTGGTCCGCTACGATACCCCGACGCAGGGCCTTCGCCGCCGCACCACGCGCGACGTCGAACTGGCCGGAACGCTGATTCCCGAAGGCTCGGTCGTGATCGTGCGCTATGGCGCGGCAAACCGGGACGGGGCGAAGTTCGAGTGTCCGCATGCTTTCGACATGGAGCGCAGGAACGTGGGCCAGCACCTCGGCTTCGGGGCGGGCGTGCACTTCTGCGTCGGCGCGCCGCTGGCGCGGGCGGAAATCGCGAGCGGCATTCTCGCCATGCTCGAACGACTGGACGACATCCGGCTGGCCCGCCCGCTGGAACAGCCGATCCACCACCCCAATTTCCTGACCCTGCCGCTGCGCGAACTGCCGCTCGCGTTCACCCCGCGGGGCTGACGCCGCCGCCTGCCGGTCTGGCCGTCACCCGCGCGGCGCGGCGATCCAGGCCAGCGCGTTGGTAACGAGCCTGCGATACTCGGGATGCGCGAAGGTCTGCGGTCCGTCGCCGGGCTGGAGATAGACCACGCGCGAGGCGTCGGCCGTCTTGGCCCAGCCGATCAGGCGCTGGTCGTTGGGCGGCGACCATGGTTCGTCCTCGATCCGCCGCACTGCGTTGCGCGCGGAGAGGAAACGCTCGGGCGCGATGTCGCTGACCCGTGTCAGCAGCGGTTGCAGGCCTTCGCTTTCCAGGATTTCCATCGCGTAAAGTTCGTCGTCCAGCTCGAAACGCCCCGCCACGCCCTCGGTCACCGGATGCGGCGCGGTCGCGGCGGTGTAGCGGACGTCGGGGCAATAGCCGCTGTCCTGCCGTGGCGATCCGTCCAGCGCGCCTTCGCGATAGAGGAACCGGCCCCCCAGCATCCGGGCGTAATCGTCCCAGGCCGGCCAGCTCGCGATGGCGTGATGAAGGGCGAGAACACCGGTCCCGCGCCCCAGGATCCGGGCCCAGCCTGCCTTCAGCGCCGCCCCCGGGTCGACCGGAGCGGGCCGTTCTTCCCGCGGCGCACGAAAATCGAGGCCCCACATGTCGTGTAGCACCACCACGTCATAATCGCACAGCAGGTCCGCCTCGATCATCGCGGCGGCGGCGGGCTGGTCGACAAGGGTCGGCTCGGCCCCGCAGGCGCGCAGCATGTCCTCGAACGCGTTGCGGTCGAAGGCATGGCCCTTGACCGCACAGAATGCGCGCAGCGGTTTGCGGTTGGTGGCCATGACCCTCTCCTCATTATCGGAACGGTTGTAGGCGGGACGAAAACTTAAGGCAATTGCTTGATTTATCGCTGTTGACCGAACCTAACCAGCTTAACCCCAGGTCAACATGCTTGATTTCGCAGATGCTTTTCCGTTACGTCGCCCGCATGGGTGTGTCGCGTTGACGGAAAGGGAAGCCGAAGGCTGGGGCGTGGGCGCGATCGTTATCGATCGGCGCTCGAAAATCCGGTGCTGCACCGCGACCCGCCCGCCCGGATTCGCCCACTGGCCGGTCGAGCCGGGACGCTTCCTCGACGGCACGGAAACCGAGTTCAACGAAGGTTTCTACGCGGCGCTGGCGGTGGAGCGCCTAGCCGGCGGGGAAGAGAGCCGCCTTCGCACCAGCACCGGTTCGGGCCAGTCGGTCGACGTCCATTTCCTGCCGATCGTGCTGAACGACGGCGACGACAACGGCTACATGCTGATGATCGTGGGCGCCCCCGAAGAGGGGCTCGAACACGAGGTCGGCAACGTCGTGGCGGAAATGCGGGCGGTCTCGCTCGTCTCGCAGCGCGGTGCGGCGCGGCTCGACGACCTCGCCTTTTCGCTATGCCGCCGGATCGACGTGCTGCTTGCGCTCGCCCGCCTGCGGCATCGGCGCGGCGACGGGCGGCTACCGCTGGGCGAAGTGGTCACCGCGTCGGGTGCCGGCAATATCGTCCTGACCGGTTCGGCCGACCACCCTCTTCTCAACGAACAGGCCAAGGCAGTCGCGCTGGTCCTCAGCGACTGGCACGAAAGCGACCCCGGGACAGGCGGGTCGAGCCTTGCGGCCCGGACCAGCGACGTGCTCGAACTGACCTGGACCGGCCCTGCGCCCGATGGCGAGATCGCTGGCGAATCGGGGCTTGCCGGTCGCATCCTCTCGCGCGTCGACGGGTGGGTTACTTCGGAGCGGGCCGGCGACGCGCTCGTGCGAAGGCTCGTCATCCCGATCCAGTAGGCCGACTTAGCCAGAAGATCAGGCTCGCCCCGGCCCCCCGATGTCCTAGACTGGCCGATGCCCTAGACTGGCGGAGAAGGAGCCCCTCGATGCGCGATTACGACACGATCCGGTACGATGTGGACGACGGCATCCTGCGGCTGGTGCTGGACCGGCCCGACCGGATGAACGCGTTCACCCTTTCCATGTGCGAGGAACTGCAGGACGCCTACGCCCGCGCCAGCGACGACGACGCGGTGCGGGCGATCGTCGTCACCGGATCCGGCAAGGCGTTCTGCGCAGGCATGGACCTGGGGGTCGAGGGCAATGTCTTCGGCCTCGACGAGAGCCGCCGACCGGTGCTGGCCGACCTTGCCGCCGCCGAGGTGGACCCGGCCGTCGAGCGCGGCGTTCGCGACACCGGCGGCAAGGTCACGCTGGCGATGTACGACTGCCGCAAGCCGATCGTCGGTTCGATCAACGGCGCGGCGGTCGGCATCGGCGCGACGATGACCCTGCCGATGGACTTCCGCTTCGCCTCCACCGCCGCGCGGTTCGGCTTCGTCTTCGGACGGCTCGGTATCGTGCCGGAGGCCGCCTCGACCTGGTTCCTGCCGCGCATCGTCGGCATCGAACAGGCGCTCGAATGGTTCTATTCGGCAGACATCTTCGACGCGCAGATCGCGCTGGACAAGGGGCTGGTGCGCCGCGTTTGCGAGCCGGACGCGCTGGTTGAGGACGCGGTCGCCTTCGCCCGCACGCTGGTCACCGACCGCTCGCCGGTCAGCGTCGCGCTGATCCGCCAGATGACCTGGCGCAATTCGGCCCAGCCGCACCCGCGCCACGCCCACGACATCGACAGCCTCGCCGTCTTCTACACCGCGCTGGCCGACGGCGCTGAGGGCGTGCGGGCCTTCCGGGAGAAGCGCCCCGCCGCCTTCTCGTCGCGCGCGTCCGACATGCCGTCGTTCTACCCGTGGCAGGACGAACATGGCCGGCCACGGGGCTGAGCGAAGGGCAGGCTAGCGAGGGACGAATAGCCGCTGGCCGGGCAGGCGCTGCATCAGGCCATTGCGAGCGGGCATGTTGCCGCGCATGGTGGCGGCCCATCCCTAATCATAGTTTTGGGATCGTCCCTTTTCGTCTTTGGTGGTGAACGATGGCTGACAAACCCAAATCCGCCCCCTTCAATCCGCTGGCCGCGTGGCAGGAGGCGATCCAGAAGTGGGAGCACGAGCTCAACGCCTGGTCGGGCCAGTTTACCAGCAGCGAGGAATTCGGCGCCCTGATCGGGCAGGCGACCAAGGCAACCGTCATCGCGCAAAAGGCGATGGCCGAGCAGACCGAGGCGGTGCTTCGCTCGCTGAACCTGCCGAGCAAGAGCCAGATCGAGGAGGTCTCGGAAAGGCTGGCGGTGATCGAGGATCACCTTGCCCAGATGCGCCTGCAACTGGCCCGGTTCGACAGCAGCGCCGCGCCCACGCCCGCCGCGCCCGAACCGCGCCGCACCCGCAAGCCCCCTGCCGCCGCCCCCGCCCCCGCCCCCGCAGCCGGGAAGGCCGCCAAGCGCGATGCCTGACGCGGCCGCGCCGAACGGGCTGGAGATACTCGACCCGGAGCTGATTTCGCGGCAGGTCCGCGAAGAGGTCGACCGCGCGCTGAAGCGCAACATCAAGGGGCTCGACTTCCTCGTCGCCGAAGCGGCGCCGGTGGGCCACATGCCCAAGGACGTGCTCTACCGCGAAGGCACGGCGGTGCTTTACGGCTATCGCCCGCTGCAGGACGAGATCTACCGCGTGCCGCTGCTCGTCGTCTCGCCGCCGTCGAACCGGGGGTACATCTTCGATCTCGCCAAGGGGCAGAGCTTCTTCGAATACCTGCTGCAGCAAGGCTACGACGTTTACAACCTCGACTGGAACCCGCCGCGCCGCGACGAGGCCGGACTGGATTTCGACGATTACGTCGGGCGCTTCATTCCCAAAGCGCTGGAGGTGATCGAGGCGCAGACGGGCGAAAGCGAAGTGAGCCTTGCCGGCTATTGCGCGGGCGGCACGCTGGCGACGACGTACGCCGCGACGAGCTTCGCCCGGCCCATCCGCAACCTGATCCTGCTGGCAACGCCGGTCGATTTCAACCACATGCCGCTGTTCCAGACCTGGGCCGACCGACGCTATTTCGATGTCGACCTGCTGGTCCGCGAGCTGGAACTGATCCCGCCCGAGATCATGCTCGGCGCCTTCGACCTGGCACGGCCCGCGAACCGCCCGGCGGGGCGGGCGACGCTATGGAACAACATGTGGAACGACGATTTCGTCAAGTCCTACCGCATGTTCGACCGCTGGGCCGCCGAAACGCTGCCGATCCCGGGGGCCTATTTCGGCACGCTGGTCAAGAAGCTGATGTGGGAAAACGCGCTGGTCGCCGGCACGCTGGAGGTCTGCGGCGAGACCGCCGACCTCGGCCGGATCGACGCCTCCATCCTCAACATCGTCGCCAGACACGACCACGTCGTCGCGCACGAGGCGACCGCCCCGCTGATGACGATGACCGCATCGAGCGACCGCGACGAAATCGTCGCCAAGGGCGGCCACGTCAGCCTCGTCGCCGGGCCGCCCGCGCTCAAGCGCCTCTGGCCGCTGATCGACCAGTGGCTGGCCCCCCGCTCGGTCTGAATTTTCAGGAGAACCACCCGATGCCCACCACGGATCTCGCGCCGACCACGCTGGACCTCGACGGTCGCAAGGTCGAGCTGCGCCCGCTCACCGCGGCGGATCGCGATGCCATGCTCGCCTTTGCCAATGGCCTGCCGGTGCGCGAACTGCTGTTCCTGCAGCGCGACATCAGGAAGCCGCGCGTATTCGACGCGTGGATCGAACAGATCGAGGCCGGCACCATCCGCAGCCTCGTCGCCGTCCATGGCGGAGAGATCCACGGCTGCTGCGCGCTGGTCCGCGACGAACTGAGCTGGTCGCCGCATGTCGCCGACGTGCGCGTGCTGGTCGACCTCGAAAGCCGCGGCATGGGGCTTGGCCGGTTGCTGGCGATGCACTGCCTCGACATCGCGTCGCAGAACGGGATCGAGAAGCTGCTGGTGCGCATGACCACCGACCAGCCCGCCGCGCGCACGATGTTCGAGGAGATGGGCTTCCGTCCCGAGGCGCTGCTGCGCGACCATGTTCGCGACGCCGACGGGGTGGCGAGCGACATCCTGATCATGGCGCTGGCGGTGCGTAGCCACGCATCGCGGCTGGGCGTCTACGGCCTCAACTGAAGCGGGCCGCCTGCGCTCAGGCCTCCTGCGCTCAGGCCGGCCCGATCAGGCCGCCCCGATCAGGCCCCCCCCCCGATCACTCCATGCGGCTCAGGCGCGGGGCGATCCGCGATAGAAGGCGCTGAACGGCCCGGCCTGGTCGAACGGCAGCCAGTTCTGTTCGGGCTGGGACAGCCGGTCGGCGACGATGTAGAACACCGCCGGGTTGGTGACGAAGCCGAAATGGCTCGACACCACCTCGATGTTCTCGGTCCTCTCGTCGGTCTCGCTGATGCAGTTCTGCCAGGCGGTGATGCCGTCGGTGCGCGAATAGACCGCGCTCGACGGAACCGGCAGGACCTTGTGCCCGTCGGCATAGCGGGCGTGGTGGCGCATGTCGGCGATGCGGTTGCCGGTCAGCAGTTCGTACAGCGAATTGAGGTTGGTCGCCGAAGGGTTGCCGGTGAACGGGCTGCCCAGCGTCACGACCTGGCGCACGTCTTCGGGATCGCGGCGGGTCGCCTCGCGCGCGATGACGCCGCCCAGGCTCCACCCCACGAGCGACACCTTGCGGCCCGTTTCGGCGCGAATCTCGGCGATGCGGCGGGCGATATGCTCGCCGTTTTCGCCGGTGGTGTGCTGGTCGAGGTTCCAGCCGAGATCCCAGGCGTGGACCGAATAGCCCAGCCGCGACAGGAACAGGCGCAGCAGCCCCGTCATCTGGTCGTTGGTGGCAAAGCCGGGCAGGACCATCACCGGGTGCCCGTCGCCGCGCGGGGCATAGGCCATGAGCGGATAGGTCGCGACCAGAGTCGCCCACTCGGCAAGGCAGCGAAGCCCCTCGACCATGGTGAGGACGGGCAGCGGGCTGACGATTTCGTTGCGGTGCGGCATCATGCCACGGATGGTCGCTGACCGGCGCGGCGGCTACAAGCCCTTTTGTCAGGTGGCCATCGGCGCGAAAGTCTGGGTCAGCCCCGCCCCCGGTGGCGCAGCACCCGTCCCGGCAGCGCGCCGGTAGCGCTATCGTCCTCGCGCGTGACCGTGCCGCCGACGACGGTCATCTGGAATCCGCGCACGTCCTGCAGCAACCGGCTCGCCCCTTCGGGCAGGTCGTCGACGATGGTCGGCTTGCCCAGCGTGAGGTTGGCGAAATCGATCAGGTTGATGTCGGCCCGCATGCCGGGTTCGAGCGTGCCGCGATCGCGGATGCCCATCGAGCGGGCGGTATCGCGCGACATCATCCGCACCACCTGCTCCACCGGCATCGTCGGCCCGCGCCGCCGGTCGCGCGCCCAGTGGGTGAGCATGAAGCTGTTCATCGAACCGTCGCAGATGGTCATCACGTGCGCGCCGGCGTCGGACGCGCCGAGCACCGATGCCGGGTGCTCCAGCATCGGTCGCATCCGCTCCAGCCCGCCGTCGACGTAGTTGTTGATGGCCAGGAGCAGGCGGGGATGGCGGCTCGTGGTCAGCATCGTGTCGTAGGCATAGGACTGCACCGTCCGTCCCGACGCGCGGGCCAGCCCGACGACGTTCATCGCCTCGTCCGGTTCGTAATCGGCCTGCTCGCCCAGGTCGTAGCAGCGTTCCCAGTGGCTGTTGAGGAACTGGCCGAAGCTGCCTTCGGGGTCGGTTTCGGCCAGGATGCGCGCCTTGACCTCCGGGTCGGCCAGCTTTTCCAGCCATGCCTCGCGCGGGAACTGCGCCTTGATCGCCCGGAACGAGGGACGCTCCATGAACGGGTGGGTGCCAAAGAAACTGAGCAAGGCGCCGATCGACCGTCCGCTGACCTGGCCGAATGCCCGGCTGCGGCCACCGGCGTTGATCCGCCCCGCCCATTCGAGCTGGCTCTGCCAGTAATCGGGATCGAGATTGGGCTGGAGCATCAGCATGTGCACGTCGACCCCGGTTTCGCGCACGATCCGGTCGAACATCGCCATCTCGTCGCGGATGGCCGAAGGGTCTTCGCCGACCACGCCGGCGGGCGCGAATTCCATCACCCCGCCATGCCGCGCCACTTCGCGGGCCAGCGCCATCAATTCCTTCTGGTCCGCGCCGAAGTCCGGGGTCATGTCGCCGCGCACGGTGCGGTGGACCGATGTGCGCGAGCTGGAGAGGCCGAACGCGCCGGCCTGCATCGCCGCATCGGTGATGCGCGCCATTGCGGCGATCTCCTCGTCGCTCGCCGGCTGCTCGGTGCCGACCTTGTCGCCCAGCACGAACAGCCGGAGCGGCCCGTGCGGCAGGTAGGCACCGATGTCGAAGCTGCGCGCCTGCGCGTCGAGCACGTCGAGGTATTCGGGAAAGCTGGACCAGTTCCACTTGAGCCCGGCGTGGAGCGCGCTGCCGGGGATTTCCTCGACCCCGTCCATCAGGTCGATCAGCCGCGCCTCGTCGCCGCGATGGACGGGCGCGAAGCCGACCCCGCAGTTGCCAAGGATGGCGGTCGTCACCCCAGAGCTGAAAGAAGGATCGAGCACCGGGTCCCAGGTCGCCTGCCCGTCGTAATGGGTGTGGATGTCGACCCAGCCCGGCGTAACCAGCAGCCCGTCGGCATCGACGGTGCGATGCGCCGTATCGCCGATGCGACCGACTTCGACGATCCGGCCGTCCTTCACGCCGACGTCGGCGGTGCGGATGGCGGCTCCGGTTCCGTCGGCCACCTGGCCGCCACGGATCAACAGGTCTAGCATGTGCGAACCCTCTCTCGTCTGTTTGCCCCAGCCTAGCGTCTCGCGTCCGCCGATGCGACCGGCCCTGCCCTGTGACTTTGACGAGTGAGGCGCGTGACGGCAAAGGACGCGGCGCCTGTCGCCAACCGGTTGATTTGTCGCGCACCGGGGCTGGATCGCGCGGCCAAGGCATGGGATCAGGGGGCGTGCCCCACCGTGCCCCCTCCCCCTTCGCCAGGTGCGCCATGATGCTGACCGCCCCGACCCTGACGCCGATCGCGCTGGCCGCCTGCGATCCGGCCCCGAAATCTGCGACCGAGCCGTCAACCAAGGCCGCCGCGCCATCGGTGATGACCTACGCCGATTTCCAGCAATTGTCCCAGCCGCCCGCGCCCGCGACGCTGGCCTATGGCGACGATCCGCTGCAGGTCGTCGAACTGTGGAAGCCGGACGGCAAGGGGCCGTTCCCGGTGGTGCTGCTGCTCCACGGCGGCTGCTGGCAGAGCGGGGTGGCAAGGGCCGACATCATGCACCGCCAGGCCGCCGCGCTGGTTGCAAAGGGCGTCGCGGTGTGGAGCGTCGAATACCGCGGCGTCGACATGCCCGGCGGCGGCTATCCCGGCACGTTCGCCGATGTCGCCGCGGCGGCCGACCTTCTGGCGCGGACGGGGGCGGAGCATGACCTCGACACGTCCCGCGTCGTCGCCATGGGCCATTCGGCGGGCGGTCATCTCGCGCTCTGGCTCGCAGCCCGGCCTCGCATCGCGCCGACCAGCGCGTTGCATGGATCGGCACCGCTGAAGATCACGGGCGTGGTGAGCCTCGGTGGTCTGCCCGATCTCGCCGCGGCGAGGACCGAGGCGGCCGAAGCCTGCGGCGTCGATACCGTCGACCGGCTGGTCGGGCCGGTCACGCCGGCCCATCCCGATCCCTACGCCGACACTTCGCCTGTCGCGCTGCTGCCGATCGGGGTGCCGCAAGTGCAGATCTCGGGCGAGGACGACGGGATCGCCCCGCCGCGCTTTGCCGAAGCCTATGCCGCCAAGGCCCTGGCCAAGGGCGAGAGGGTCGTGTCGCGCACCATCCCGGCGCAGGGGCATTTCGAACTGATCGTCCCCGGCACGCCTGCCGGTGATGCGGCGATCGATGCCGCGGTCGACCTGCTGGGCCGCAAACCGTGACTCGCGAAGAGGTGCTGGCCCTCGACGCCGCGGACTCGCTGGCCTTTGCGCGCGAGCGCTTCGCGCTGCCGGATGGCACGATCTACCTCGACGGCAACTCGCTCGGCGCGCTGCCTGCGGGAACGCCGGGCCACGTCGCACGGGTGGTCGAGGAACAGTGGGGCCGCGACCTCATCGCCAGCTGGAACCGGCACGACTGGATCGGCCTGCCCCAGCGCGTCGGCGCGCGCATTGCCGGTCTGGTCGGCGCGGGCGAGGACGAGGTCATCGCCTGCGATTCGACTTCGGTGAACCTGTTCAAGCTGCTGAGCGCCGCCTTGCCGCTACGCGCCGACAGCAGCGATCTGGTCATCGAGGACGCGGGCTTCCCGACCGACCGCTACATCGCCGCCGAAGTCGCCGCCCGCGCCGGACGCAGCTTGCGCGCCGTGCCCCGCGCGGACCTCGCCTCTGCCATCGACGAGCGCACCGCGCTGGTCCTGCTGACCCATGTCGATTATCGCGGCGGCGGCATCGCCGACATCGCCGCGATCACCGCCGCGGCCCACGCAGCCGGCGCCCTGGTGCTCTGGGATCTCAGCCACAGCGCGGGCGCGGTCGCGGTGGACCTGGCCAGGGCGCGGGCCGACATGGCGGTCGGCTGCGGCTACAAGTACCTGAACGGCGGGCCGGGCGCCCCGGCGTGGCTCTATGTCCGCCGCGAGCTCCAGGATGCTCTGGCCACGCCGATCCCCGGCTGGCTGGGGCATGCCGCGCCGTTCGCCTTCACGCAGGACTATCGCCCCGCGCCCGGCCTTTCCCGGATGCTCTGCGGCACGCCCCCGGTGCTGGCGATGGCGGCGCTGGAACACGGGCTGATGCAGTTCGAGGGTGTTCCTTTGCCCGCCCTCTTTGCCAAGGGCCGCGCGCTCGGCGACCTCGCCATCTGGCTGGTCGAGGATCGCTGCGCCGGGCACGGTTTCATTCTCGCCTCGCCCCGCGACGGGGCATCGCGCGGCAGCCATGTCGCCTTCGCCCACCCGCACGCCCATGCCCTGTGCCAGGCGCTGATCGCGCGCGGCGTCGTCGGCGATTTCCGCGCGCCGGACATCCTGCGCCTCGGCTTCGCGCCCCTCTACCTGCGCCTTGTCGAGGTATGGGACGCGGTGGAGATCCTGGGCCAGATCCTCGACAGCGGAGAGTGGGACCAGCCCCGCTTCCACCAGCGCGACCGCGTGACCTGACGGACGCCGGGATCGCGGCAGCGCCTATGCGCGTTGCAGGGATCATGCCCGGCGACCCGCAACCCGCAATCCCGAAGCACCCGGTCACGCCGGACGGTCGCTACTTCGTCGTGCGCGGACGGCTGTGGCGCTGCTCCGACCCTCGCCTGCCGGAACGCCGCCGCGCCGAACTGGTCCGCGAGCTTATGCGGGCGCGCGGTGCGGTCGGCCATGCCCTGCGCGCCGGGGACGCAGCGGCCCTGAAGGCTGCGCGTGCGCAGGTCGACACCGCCAAGATCGCGCTGGGCGAACGCGGCCCGGTGTGGTGGCACGACGGCGCGCCCGATCTCAACCGCAGGCTGGCGCGCAACACGCCCTATGCCGACTGGTTCGCTGGGGTCGATCCCGCCGCCTGAGCCGAAGCGAGGGTTTTTCCACCCCGCGCTTTCCCCCGTCGCCAGCCGCCGCGAGTCCCGGTAATAGCGCCAGGGCCGCATCCTTCGCGGCTTTTTTCGAAAGCGGCAGATGGACGGCAATCTCGCGCTCCTGTGCATCCTTACCGGGGTGATCAACCTGATCGGTGCGCTGGCCTATGGTGCAAGGATCGCGGGGGTGCGCACCCGACGCATCGCGATGAGCTTCGCGGTGTTCAACATCCTCGTCCTCGTGTCGCGGCTGTCGAACGGGTTTCTGGCGCCGATCCTCGCCAAGCGGGTGGAGAACGGCATCGCGGCGGGGCACGGGCACGACATCGCCGGCGACTTCCACTGGCTGATGGCCTCGGCCAGCGTGGCGATCCTCATCGGCATCCTGCTGGTGCCGACGGCGCAGCGGGTCTTTTCCGCCGCGATCGGCTCGATGAAGACCCGCCCGTCGGTGGCGCGGATCTTGCTGCGCGGCATATCGCCGGCGGGCCTGCGCCTGCTGCGCGACGCGGCGGTCATGCCGGCTGCCGATCACCTGCAATCCGTCGCCCGGCCCAAGCGGCACCTCTGGCCGATGCTGGCGGCGAACGTGGTGGCGCAATCGCTGCTGATCGTCGGCGTCTTCGCCTCGCTCTATGCCGGGTATCTCGATCCGACCTACCGGGTCACCGCGTCGCAGCTTTCGGCAGTGATCAACGGGGTGGCGACGATCCTGCTCTTCGCCTTCATCGACCCGCACCTGTCGGTGCTGACCGACGACGTCATCGACGGCAAGATGGGCGAAGGCGAGTTCCGCCA
Source organism: Croceicoccus sp. BE223 (assembly GCF_031457155.1). Lineage (NCBI taxonomy): Bacteria > Pseudomonadati > Pseudomonadota > Alphaproteobacteria > Sphingomonadales > Erythrobacteraceae > Croceicoccus > Croceicoccus sp. BE223. Next base: position 513,207 of record NZ_JAVDWB010000001.1, on the reverse strand, counting down.
GGTCATCGTGTGGATCTCGATCAGCCGGCTGGTCGGATCGCTGGCGGCGCAGGCGCTGTTCCTGCCCGCGGCCTGGCTGGTCGCGCGGATCGCCGCGGTGATCTGACCGGACGGGCCGCCCCTGCGGCCTGCCGCAAGCCGGCCTCCGCCAAGGCAGATTCCGATGGCGGACCGCCCATTTCGGGGGTATGAGCGCGCGGCTGGCGGGTCATCGTGCCCGCTTTATCGGAGTGACGCACTTGGGTTCGTTTTCACTGACGCACTGGATCATCGTGGCCATCGTCGTGCTGGTGCTGTTCGGACGCGGCAAGCTTTCCGAGACGATGGGCGATTTCGGCAAGGGCCTGCGCGAATTCAAGAAGGGCATGAACGAGCCCGAGCGCGATCAGCCGAAGCTGCCCCGACCCGACCAGGCCGTGTCCGAACCGAGCGTCGCCGCCGAGACGACGCCTTCGCGAGAGGGCTGACCCTCAGCGACAGGTGGCGAGCGCCTGGGCGATGCCCGGCGTGTCCGATAGTGGCGGCACTGCGATTTCGCACTGGCGCCCGTCGGCCAGCTTCGCCTCCAGCTTGCGGTCTGCCGACAGCCGGTTGAAGTCCATCAGCCCGTCGTAGGCGACCATGTAGCTGTCGCCCGACGCGGCGGTCAGCTTCGTGCCCAGCGGCAGGACGGTGCCGTCGGCTTCGGCCACCAGCAACGGAACCGAGCGCCAGGCCCGCACGTCGATATCGACGCGACCCACCGCGCCCGGCACGATCGCGACCCGCTTGTAGGTCGAGCGGGCGACCGCCTCGTCCGGCAGCTTTTCGGGATCGATGTCGAACTGGATCGGCACCATCGGCGTCACTTCCTCGACCAGCAGGCGGCCCTTCCTGTCGGTGACCCCGGCGAGCCGGTGCTCCCGCGTGACCGTGACGCCCGCGACGCTCCCGGTCTTGACGAAGGCAAACGATCCGCCGGTCTGGTTGCGGGCAAAGACGGTGCCGCCGGTCGCGATCACCGTGCCCCGCGCGTTCAGCCGCGCCGCGCTGCGCCCCGCCACCGTTTCGGCCTGAATTTCCGCACGGCCATATTCGCTGCGATACGATCCGCGCGCCGCGAACCGCTCGACGATGCTCTTCGTCGCCTCGATGCCGTAGCCGATCTCGCCGGGGACGACATCGGGCCGGAAGAAGCTGGCCTGCGCGGTCGTCTGGCCCGATTCGCGCGCAGCACTAGCCTGCGCGTGGCGCCCGCGCGACAGTTGCAGCGAAAGGCCGACCATCGCGCCGTAGCTGGTCCTGTCGCCGCGCCGCCGCGACACGTCGGCAAAGACGTCCAGGCTCTTCGACAGCGGCATGCGGAACGTAGAGCGCAGGAGATCGATCCGCCGTTCCTGCAAGGTGAAGCGCGGATCGTCGCCGCGCCGTTCGATGCGGCTGGCGGCGAATTGCAGCTGCGAGGCGCGGCTCACGTCGAACGCCAGCGAAGCGTTGTACTGGCGCGGCGGAAGGTCGTCGCCCGACGCGGCGGCAAGGTCGGCATAGCGGCCCGTCGGCACGATCGCCTCGACCCGCCCGGAAATGCCGCGCCCGATCGATTCGACTCCCGCCCGGATCAGCGAGCCGCTGCCCCTGCCCGTGCTCAGCCGCGCCTCGGCAAAGACCATGGCCGCGCCGCCGATCGTCTGTTCCGCCTGTAGCCCGATGTTCGCGATGCCGGCCCCGACTTCGCCCGAAAAGCCGAGCGAGAGCGCCCGGCTCATGCCGCGCCGGCCGAACCAGGTCAGCGCGAGATCGCGATAGTCGCTGCTCTCCCGCCCGAAGTTGCGACGGATGAAACCGGCGTTCACCCCCGCCTGCCAGCGCCCCACCGGCACCAGTTCGCGCGAGACGTAGATCCGGGCGGTCTGCACCACCTCGCGCCCCAGCGCGTCCTGCACCACGACCGAGACTTCGCCGCGTCCCGGATTGACCGGGATGTTGCTGATCTGGAACTCGCCCGCCTCCAGCTCGCCGCCGGAAAAACGCCGGTCGTTGACGATGAGGTCGATGGCGGTGGGCACCGCCACCTGGCCGGCGAAGCCCGGCAGCGGATAAGTGACGAGATCGGGCCGCAGCGCCATGTCGGTCGCCACTTGCACGCCCGCCATGCGCAGCGGGCGCTGGCTGCGGCTGCCCGCGCTGACATAGTCGCCCAAGGTAGCGTTGATGCCCCGGCGCACCGAGACATGGCGCAGCGCGGTGTCGAGCCGGATCAGGCCGTCGATCCCGGTCGAGGGCTTCGACACCCATTGCAGCGAGGTGCCCAGCTCGTACTCGCCATAGACCGCGCGCGGGCTGAAGAAGCCCGCCGCCACCGTGCCTGCGCCAAACGTCGCGGTCAGGTCGTAGTCCATCAGCCCCGCGAACATCGGCACGAAGTCGCCGGGTGCTGCCTCTCGCCGGGCGAAGTCGATGTCGTTGGGGCCGTCGCCGCGGCGGAACCGCTTGATGGCCAGCGTCTGCGTCTGGCGGTCGAAGTTCCAGCTTGCCACCGCGAGGTCGGCGACCGCCACGTACCCGGACCGGCCCTCCGGCACCGGAATGGCGGCGGCGCGCGCGGCTTCGGCATCGATGGTGAGCACCCCGTCCTGCCACGCCAGGGCGATGAACCGGTCGAGAAGGACCCCGTCGAGCTCGACCGCGACGAGGCCCGGCCCCGAAAGGTCGGTCGCGTCATCGAGCGAGACGATATCGGGGAGCGCGAACGGATCCTCGACCTGCGCCCGCGCGGTCGTCGCCGAGGCGGTCAGCAGCAGGCAGCAGGCGACCGCGCGAAGAAGGCTAGCCGCAGCGCGAAGCGGCCTGGACATCGACCGGCTCGCCATCGATCAGCACCGAAACCGCCACCGGCCCCGCGGGGCAGGCCCCTGCCAGCGGCCAGTTGATGGCGCTTCCGCCCAGAAGGTAGCGAAGGCCGTTGCGATCGACGTTGACCGCCTGACCGCTGGCGTCGCGGGCGGAAAGGTTGACGATCTTCACCGTCTGCCCGCCCATGTTGCGGGCGGTCAGGCCATCCGGGCCGAAAGCCCAGTCGAGCTGCGGCGCGCTGGCGATGTCGCGATCGACGAACAGCGGGATGGTGAAGCGCAGCCGCGCGGTGGCCGAACCGTGGCGGGTCTGCGAAGGATCGGGCAACTGGTCGATGGCGACGCGATAGCGCCCTTCGCCGGTGCCCCCACCGCCGCCGCCGCCGGTGCGCAGGACGCGGAAGAACTGTTCCTCGCCCGGTTCGATGGTGATGATCGCGGGCGTGATGACGATGTCGGTCGTTGCCGCGTATTCGTCCTCCCCGCCGGCCTGGCTCCACGCGAAGGCGCGCACCTGGACGCCGATCCTGGTGGTGGAGGGATTGCGCAGCCGCAAGGTGGCAGCGGTCTGGCCGCTGCCGATCTCGAGGCGGAGCGGAGCGACCGCGACCGTTGCGCCCATGTCGGGCAAGGCGGCAGGGGCTGGCGCTGCCGCCCCGCCCGCACCTTCGTCCCCGTTGCCGGTCGCCAGAAGGGCAACCGGGGCCAGAAACGCCGCAATCGGTCTCATCTGCTCCGCCCCCGCACTCTCGTCAGGCGCGCTTCCGATCAGAACGTGACGGTAACGGTCACCGAGTCCGAATAGGAGCCGGCCTTCACCGATCCCGCACTCGTCGGAATGCGTCCGTAGGCGGTATGCGATCCGGTGCCGCTGGTGGCAACGCCGATGGCGACGTTACCCGCAGACGAATTCCACACCTGGGTGCGGGCCGAATCGAGATAGACCTCGTAAGGAATGGTCTGCGTCGCGTCGGTGCTGCTCTGCAGGAAGCGCTGCGTGCCGCCCGCGGCATGCGTGCCGAAGTCCATGCCGACCGAATAGCTCGTGCCGATGGTGCAGGCCAGCGAGACGGTGGCGGTGGTGTCGATGTTGCTGGCGCCGAGCACCGGCAGGGTGCCGAACGCCATCGGCGAGGCGGCGACGGTGCAGGCATCGATAACGGTCGCGGTGACCGGCATCTGCGTGCTCGACGTGCCCGCAAAGGCCGGCGCGGCGATGAGCGCAGCCGATGCGGCCCCGATTGCGATGATTTTGCGCATGTTCAATTGATCCCCAACTGCTGTGACGTGTCCGTCCGTTCCTGAGCAGTTCGGGAATTAGCGGCATCTTATGTAGAAATGCCTAATCGCGGTTTAGAACCGCGTTAACCTTCTGTATTTTCCCGCCTTGTCGCCCAGCCAGCGGCCGCGCGCCGCCGGCCCGCGCGACGCGTCACGGGTTCGCCGACGACGGTCAGAAGTTTACGGTGACGACGATATAGTCGAAATAGGAGCCGGACCGCACGGTCTGTGTCGTCGACTTGATCTTGCCGTATGCAGTGTGCGTCGCCCGCCCGGTCGGGCCGGTGTTGCCGCTGACCATGTTGGTCTTCTGGTTCCCCCACTCCGACGTCATTTTCGCATCGCGATAGACTTCGTAGGGCAAATAGCGGTTGAGCACCGGGTCGAACATCTGCCGGGTATTGCCCTGGACGTGCATGCCCCGGTCCATCCCGATCGTGTAGGTCACGCTCGGCGTGCAGGCGAGCACCAGCACCGAAGTCGCCGTCACCTTGCCGCTGGCCGCCGGGGTGGTGATGCCGAAGGCCATCGTCGGCGCGGAGATCGTGCACCCGTCGCGGACGGTGGCGGTTACCGGCATGACGGTCGAGGCGCTTTGGGCACAGGCGATCGCGGGCATTAACGCCCACGCAGCGCCGCAAAGGCTCAAGATGCGTGCAAACGACATGGTCTAACGCGTATGGTAAATGGCCCAAATTCGTTGCCAAAACCATAATCGCGATCTCGTCCCGCGCCCAATGACCCAATCTGGGGCAGCATCGAAGGGGCAGCACGTGCCGACGTCAGGCCTTCCCGACGCGCGGAAACCTGGCTGGGGCGGCAGGATTCGAACCTGCGAATGCCGGTACCAAAAACCGGTGCCTTACCACTTGGCGACGCCCCAGCGATCGGCGTTTTCGCCGACGAGCGCCCGCATATAGCGGGGCTGGCGCGGATGAAAAGAGGCGATGGGCAGGAACTTGCGCGCCTTATCCTCCGTTTGCGGATTCACCATGACCGCTCGCCCCTCCCCCGCCTCCGGCGCTTCTGCTCCCGCCTCGGACACCTCCGGCAACGGATTGATCTTCGTCGACGATTCGCTTCCCGGCATCAGCCGTCGGCGCTGCGGCAAGGGATGGTCCTATACCGATGCGCAGGGGCGCAGGATCACCGACCGCGCGGAGATCCGCAGGCTCAACGCCATCGCCCTGCCGCCCGCCTATGTCGATGCGTGGTTCTGCCCGGCCGACAACGGCCACATCCTGGCCACCGGCATCGATGCCAAGGGGCGCAAGCAGTATCGCTACCACCCCCAGTTTCGCGCCGAGCGCGAAAGCAAGAAGTTCGACCGCACCGTCGCCTTTGCCAAGGCCCTGCCCTTGCTGCGCCGGCGGGTGGAAGACGACCTCTCGCGCCGCGGCCTGACGCGCGAACGGGCACTCGCCTCGGTCGTTCGCCTGCTCGACCTGGGCCGCCTTCGCGTCGGCAACGAGGCCTATGCCAAGGCCAATTCCAGTTTCGGCGCGACGACGTTGCGCCGCCGCCACCTGAAGCTTGGCGGCAAGCGGCTGTCGCTCCGTTTCAAGGGCAAGTCGGGCCAACAGCGCGAAGTCACCCTGACCGACCGCAGCCTGCTTCGCTTCGTGAAGCAGGTGCAGGACCTGCCCGGCCAGCACCTGTTCCAGTACATCGACGACGACGGCGAGGCGCGGCCCGTCACGTCCGGCGACGTCAACGAATACTTGCGCGAAACGATGGGCGGCGATTTCAGCGCGAAGGATTTCCGCACGTTCCACGGCAGCGCCCTCGGCTTTGCCACGCTGGTCGCGGCGAGAGTGCGTGTTCCGCTGAAGGCGGTGCTCGCCGAAGTGTCCAGCCGCCTCGGCAACACGCCCGCCGTCGCGCGGCGCAGCTACATCCATCCCGCCGTGCTCGAACTGGTCGACGTGCAGGAGGATTGGCGCCCGACGGTCGCGCTTCCGCGCAAGACCCGTTGGCTGACACGGGCCGAACGCGGGCTGATCGACCTTCTGGAAAGATGCCGTGGCAAGGACGCTTCTGTCGCGGCTTAATCGATCCGAAACGGATCGGTTGTTACTAAATTACGACTTGCACCGGATTGGGCGCGTCCATATCCGATGCTTATGGGGGCTGTCGACATTCGCAAATTGGCGATCGTTTTGTGCGCTTTGCTGACTTGGGCGTGTGGTGACAGCAGCGCACCCGTCGACAGGGCGCTGGAAAACGGGGTGCTGATCATCGCCAACGGGGCGGAGCCGACGACGCTCGATCCGCACCTCACCGTCGGCCAGCCCGAAGCCAATATCATGAGCGCCCTTTCCGAAGGCTTGGTCGTGCAGGACCCGGACGATTACGGCGCCGTCCGGCCGGGCGTGGCGAAATCCTGGCGTCACAGCGATGATTTCCGCCACTGGACGTTCGAGCTGCGCAAGGACGCGCGATGGAGCAACGGGCAACCGCTGACCGCCGACGACTTCGTCTACAGCTTCCGCCGCATGCTCTCGCCGAACCTGGAATCGGAAGCGGCCGACCTGCTCCACGTCATCAGCGGCGCGGCCGATTACAGCGAGGGGCGCATTGCCGATTTCGAGCAAGTCGGCATCGCCGCGCCCGGTCCGCACCGGCTCGAAATCACACTCGAGTACCCGGCGCCCTATCTCCTCAGCATGCTGGCGGGCAGCGCGTTCTTCCCGGTCAACCGCGCGGCGGTCGAGGCGGGCGGCGCATACGACGATGCCGCCAATCGCTGGGCCAGCGTCGGCACCTATGTCGGCAACGGCCCCTTCCTCCTCAGCGAATGGCGGGCCAACCAGTTCGTCCTGCTCGAACGCAATCCGCAATATTGGGACGCGGCGAATGTCGCGCTCAATGCCGTGCGCTTCCTGCCGCTGGTGAAGCAGGAAGAGGAGTTGCAAGCCTTTCTAGACGGGAAGGTTCACGCCACCACCTCGATCCCCGCCGCCGGGCTGGCCGAAGCCCGCCAGAAGCGCCCCGAGGCGATCGTCAACGAAGAGATGCTCGGCGTCGACATGTACGAGTTCAACACGCGCCAGCGCCCTTTCGACGACGTGCGCGTGCGTCGCGCCTTGGCCATGGCGCTCGACCGCGAGGCGCTGGTGCGCGAGACCGGTGACGACCGCAAGGCGGTGGCCGGTTTCGTGCCGCCGGGCATTCCGGGCTATGCGACGGTGCCCGTGCCCGCGCCCGACGTGGCGGGCGCCCGCCGCCTTCTGGCCGAAGCGGGCTATCCGGGCGGCAAGGGCTTTCCTGGGACCACGATCCTCGTCAACGATTTCGAACCGCATCGCGACATGGCCGCCCGGGTCAGCGCGATGTGGCAGCGCAACCTCGGCATCACCGTCGATGTGCAGGCGATGAGCTGGAAGAATTACCTGCAGGCCACCGCCGACCGCCAGTTCCAGATCGCGCGGACCGGCTGGCTGGCCGGGTATCTCGATCCGGGCGCCTTTCTCGACATCCTCAAGTCCAACGGCTTCCGCCGCGAGACCGGCTGGGTCGATCCGGCTTATGATGCGACGATCGAGATGGCGCGCGGGATGACCGACCGGGCGCAGCGGATGGCGACGATGCGCCGCGCCGAGGATCTGATGCTGGCGCAGCAGCCGGTCATCCCGCTCAGCAACTATTCCACGACCTACCTGCTCGACCCCCGCGTGAAGGGATGGGGGCGTAGCATTGACGGAAATCGCGTGTACAAGTTCATGTCGTTCGCATCGAACTGACCTGACGGGGATTTCCCTATGACCATGATGACGAGGATGCCGGCGCGGCGCAGGATTGTGCTGGTCGCCGCCGTGGCGCTGTCCCTGCCCCTTTCGCTGGCTGCCTGCGGCAAGAGCGAGACCGACGCCGACCGGGGGGCGCGCGAAGGCATCCTGCTGACCGGCAACGGGGTAGAGCCCAAGACGCTCGATCCCCAGCTCAACACCGGCTCGCCCGACGGGCGCATCATCAGCGCGCTGAGCGAGGGGCTGGTGACGCAGGACCCGGTCGATCCCTTCGGCGTGCGCCCGGGCGTGGCCTCGAGCTGGGAGCACAACGCCGATTCCACGCAGTGGACTTTCAGGATCCGGCCCGAGGCGAAGTGGAGCGACGGCACGCCGCTGACCGCCAACGACTTCCTCTACAGCTACGAACGCATCCTGTCGCCCGCCTTCGGCGCGGAACCGGCCGAGCTGTTCTACGGCATCCGCAACGCCGAGGCGTTCAACAAGGGCCGGATCGACGATTTCGGCGAGGTCGGCTTCTCCGCGCCCGATCCGCAGACGCTGGTCATCACCGCCGATGCGCCGATGCCCTACCTGCTCAACATGCTGGCGACCTACACCTTCTACCCGGTGCAGAAGGCGGCGGTCGAATCGAACGGCAAGATGCTGGACCGCGACAACGCCTGGTTCGAGATGGGCAAGTACGTCGGCAACGGGCCCTTCGTGCTGAAGGAGTGGAAGACCAACCAGTACATCGAAGTCGCCAAGAACCCCAATTACTGGGACGCGGCGAATGTGAAGCTCAACGGCATCCGCTTTTTCGCGATCGAGAACCAGAAGAGCGAATTGAACGCCTTTCTGTCAGGCCAATTGCACATGACCAACGTCGGCTCGGTGCCGGTCGAACGCATCGCCAGCCTGAAGAAGAGCATTCCCGACGAGGTGCGGACCGACCGGCAGCCCAACGCCAACTACTACGAATTCAACGTCACCCGGCCTCCCTACAACGACCCGCGGGTTCGCCGTGCGCTGTCGCTGGCGCTGGATCGCAAGCTCCTGACCGACCGGGTCATGCTGGGCGGCGAGACGCCGACCGGCGGCCTGGTGCCGGGCGGGCTTCCCGGATACGAGGCGATGCCCGCCGTTCCGCCGAACGCGGAGGAAGCCCGCAGGCTGCTCGCCGAAGCGGGCTATCCGCGCGGCAGGGGCTTTCCCAAGACCGAAATCCTGATCAACACGAAGGAATCGAACCGCAAGCTGGCCGAGGCGATCCAGGCGATGTGGAAGCGCGAGCTGGGCATCGACGTCGGCATCTACAACCAGGAGTGGAAGGTCTTCCTCGACACCCGCACCGCCCGAAACTTCGATATCGCGCGGTCGGGCTGGTACGGCTTCTACCCCGGGCCCGGCGCCTACCTGACCCTGATGACCGGCAACAGCCCCAACAACGACACCGGCTGGGCCAACCCGCATTACGATGCCCTCGTCGCCAAGGCGCTCGCCACCGGCGACACCGCGCAGCGCAACGCGCTGTTCCGGCAGGCGGAGCAGATCCTGGCCAGCGAGCTGCCGATCCTGCCGCTCTACACCGGGGCGCAGACGACGCTCGTCGACACCCGGGTCAAGAACTGGGGCAAGGACGGGGCGGGCAACTTCAAGTTCGTGTCGCTCGAAGCGAAGTAGGCCCGCCAGCGCCCGCCGTTTCGCGACGCGAGCTGGCGAAGGGGGTTCAGCCGAGCCTGCGGACCCAGCCGTGGGTGTCGGCCATCTCGCCGCGCTGGATCGCGGTGAGCGTCGCCTTGACCTTGCCGGTGATCTGTCCCGGTCCGCCGCTGCCGATGGTAAAGTCGAGATCGCGACCGGCCACCCGGCCGACCGGTGTGACGACCGCCGCGGTGCCGCAGGCGAAGCATTCGACGAGCTTTCCGCTCTTCGCGTCCGCCTCCCACTGCTCTATCGAATAGCGGCCCTCGACGACGTCGAGCCCCTCCTCGCGCAGCAGCGCGATCAGGCTGTTGCGGGTGATGCCGGGCAGGATCGTGCCGGTCAGTTCAGGGGTGATCACCTTGCCGTCGTCGAAGACGAAGAAGATGTTCATGCCGCCCAGTTCCTCGACCCACTTCTTCTCGACCGCGTCGAGGAAGACGACCTGGTCGAAGCCGCGCTCGATCGCCTCGGCCTGGGGCACGAGGCTGGAGGCATAGTTGCCGCCGCACTTGGCTGCCCCGGTGCCGCCGGGCGCGGCGCGGGTGTAGTCGCTCGAAACCCAGATCGAGACCGCCGGGGCGCCGGACTTGAAGTAGTTGCCCGCGGGCGAGGCGATCACGACGAAGCGGTAGCGCTTGGCCGGGCGGACGCCTAGGAACACCTCGTCCGCGAACATGAAGGGCCGCAGATAGAGAGAGGCCCCTGCCCCTTCGGGAATCCACGCGCCGTCTTTGGCCAGCAGCGCCTCGATCGCGGCGATGAACAGGTTTTCGGGAAGGTTGGGCATGGCCAGCCGGTCGGCCGAATCGTTGAAGCGGCGGGCATTCGCCTCGGGCCGGAACAGCGCGGTCGACCCGTCGGGGTGGCGATAGGCCTTCAGCCCTTCGAAGATTTCCTGGGCGTAGTGGAGCACCGCGCTCGCCGGATGCAGCGGGATCGGCTGGAGCGGGCCGACGGTGGCGTTGTGCCAGCCCTCGCTCTCGGCCCACTCGATCGAGACCATGTGATCGGTGAACTGCGTGCCGAAACCCGGATTGGCGAGTACCGCCGACCGAACCTCGTCCGAAGCCGGTGCGGGGTGCGCGATCTCGCGGAATTCGATGGTCTCGGCGGCGTTCGCCATGGCGGCAGGTCCTGTGCTTGGTAACTTTGAGGCAAGCCGGTTAGGCCGTGGCTGGCAGCGGTGCAAGCCTTGTCGTCGCGGCGCGATAGCCGTTGCCACAGCGGATCGCGGCAAGGCGGTTGCAGCCGCAACCGACCGCCACCGGCCCCAGCGCCGACAGCAAGTGTCGGCCACCAACGAAAAGGGCGGCTCCCGCAGGAACCGCCCTTCTTGTCAGGTTAGCCTGCGTGTCGGCGCTCAGGCCTGCTCGCGGACCGTCTTGCGCTCGGCGATACGGGCCGACTTGCCGGTGCGGCCGCGCAGGTAATAGAGCTTGGCGCGACGCACCACGCCGCGGCGGACCACGGTGATATTGTCGATGTTGGGCGAGTAGAGCGGGAAAACGCGCTCGACGCCTTCGCCGAAGCTGATCTTGCGAACGGTAAAGTTCGAACCCATGCCGCGGTTGGAGCGGGCGATGACCACGCCTTCGTAGTTCTGCACACGCTCGCGCGTGCCTTCGACGACGCGCACGCCGACGCGGACGGTGTCGCCCGCGCGGAATTCCGGGATATCCTTGCCGAGCGTCTGGATCGCTTCGGCTTCGAGCTGCTGGATCAGGTTCACTGGTCCAAGTCCTTCTTCTTTCGCCGCGCGCCAGAGGCAGGCTGAACCCGAGCGCCCTCGTGACGCTCCCAAAGGTCCGGCCTGCGTAACCGTGTGTCTTCCTCGCTCCTGGCCTTGCGCCAGGCGGCGATTTTCGCATGATCCCCCGATCGCAGCACTTCAGGGATCGTGCGCCCTTCCCATTCGACGGGTCGGGTATAGTGCGGATATTCGAGAAGGCCGCTTTCGAACGACTCCTCGACCCCGCTGGAAGCCGCGCCCATTACGCCGGGAAGCAGGCGAATGCAAGCATCCAGAACAAGGAGCGCGCCGACCTCGCCGCCCGACAGGACGACGTCGCCAACACAGACCTCCTCCACGTCGCGCCCTGCGAAGATCCGCTCGTCGAACCCTTCGAACCGGCCGCACAGGATGGTCAACCCCGGTCCCGCCGCCAGCTCGCGCACCCGCGCCTGCGTCAGTGGACGTCCGCGCGGGGTCATCGCCAGCACCGGCGCGTCGGGCTTCGCGGCGCGGGCGTGGTCGATTGCGGCGGCCAGCACGTCGGGCTTCAGCACCATCCCCGCCCCGCCGCCCGCCGGCGTGTCGTCGACGGTGCGATGCCGGTCGGTGGCGAAATCGCGGATCTGCACGGTATCGAGCCGCCAGGTCCCCGCCTCCAGCGCCCGACCGGCGAGGCTGACGCCGAGCGGCCCGGGAAACATCTCCGGGTATAGAGTCAGGACGGTTGCGGCAAAGATCATCGGGGGCGCGTTAGCGTGACGGGCACCGAAATTCCATCCCGTGCGTTACGCCCCGCATGAGCGACGCCATCGACGACACCATCATCATCGGCGCCGGGCCCGCCGGGCTTACCGCCGCGATCTATCTCGCCCGCTATCACCTCGCCATTCGCCTGTTCGATTGCGGGTCGAGCCGCGCGGCGATGATCCCGTGCACTCACAACCATGCCGGCTATCCCGAAGGCATCGCCGGCACCGAACTGCTTCGCCGAATGCGCGAACAGGCGGCGCGATACGGTGCGCTGCGTGAGGAGAAGCGTGTCGATCGTCTGGCGAAGGAGGACGACTGCTTCGTCGTTCGCACGGATACGGGCACCTATCGCGCGCGCACCGTGCTGATGGCGACCGGCGTCATCAATCACCGGCCAAAGGCTCTGGACGACGTCACGCACGACGAGGCGCTGGCCCGCGGCCTGCTGCGCTATTGCCCGGTCTGCGACGGCTACGAAGTCACCGACAGGCGGGTCGCGATCATCGGCACCGGCACGCACGGCACGGCAGAGGCGCTGTTCCTGCGCGGCTTCACCGCCGACCTGACGCTGGTTGCGCCCGATGGAGGGCACGATCTCGACCCGCAATGCCGGGCCAAGCTGGACGAGGCGGGAGTACGGCGCGTCGCCGGCCCGTGCGGCGGCTTTGCAATCGAAGGCGACCGGCTGGCGTTCGACACGGCGGAGGGGCGAATGGCATTCGACAGCGTCTATCCCGCGCTGGGCAGCCGGGTGCGTTCGGATCTTGCGGTGATGGCCGGGGCCGAAGTGAGCGACGAGGGCTGCATCAAGGTCGACGATCACTTGCAGACCAGCGTGCCGGGCCTGTTCGCGGCGGGCGACGTGGTGGTCGGGCTGGATCAGATCAGCCACGCGATGGGCCAGGCAGGCGTCGCCAGTACGAAGATCCGCAACCTTCTGGCGGAAAAGCGCCCTCTGCGCCGCTGAGCGGCAGTCAGGCTTCGGGGTTGGCGAAATCCGCAGTGACGGTGAGGCGCTCCGCGTCCCAGCCGGTGACCGCGTTTTCGTGCATCGGCACCATGAACGTGCGCGGCTTGCTACCCTCTGGCCGCTCGATCTCGATCACGTCGCCCGCGCCGAAATTCTCGACCCCGATGACCGTGCCGAGCGGGATGCCGTCCTCGCTGACGGCGGCGAGGCCGATGAGATCGGCGTGGTAGTATTCGCCCTCTTCCAGCGGAGGCAGTTCGCCGCGCGGGACAGTGAGCAGGGAACCTCGCAAGGCCTCTGCCCCGTTGCGGTCCGCCACTTCGGCAAAGCGGGCGATCGCGCCGCCCTTGCCGTCGTCGCGGATCGACTGCAGGGTCAGCGGACCGTCCCACCCCGGAACGAGGAAGGCGCGGAATCCCTTGAGGGACGCCACGCCTTCGCCGAACAGTTTGAGGCGGACCTCGCCCGTCACGCCGTGCGCGCCGGTGATGGCGGCGAGCGTGACGGTGCGGTCAGCCACGAAGAATCAGCCCTCGGCCTGTTCTTCGGTGGTGGCTTCGGCCGGAGCTTCCTCGGCAGCGGCTTCCTCGGTCGCTTCTTCGACGGCGGGGGCGTTGGCCTCGGCCTCGGCAGCCTTCTTGGCTTCCTCGGCTTCGCGCAGCTTCTCGGCCTTCTCCTCGGCGCGCTCCTTGGCCTTGTCGCCCGGCTCGGCCTTCTTGGGGTTGTTGCGAACGGCGCGCTCCTTGATGCCGGCGGCATCGAGGAAGCGGGCGACGCGATCGGTCGGCTGCGCGCCGACGCCCAGCCAGTAGCGGGCGCGGTCCTCGGTCAGCTTGACGCGGTTCTCGTCACCCTTGGCGAGCAGCGGGTTGTAGGTGCCGATCTGCTCGAGATAGTTGCCGTCGCGCGGGCTGCGCGCATCGGCGACGACGATGCGATAATAGGGACGCTTCTTAGCGCCACCGCGCGACAGACGGATCGAAACTGCCATTTTCCTGTTACCTTCTTCTTGAACCAGAAATCGTTACGGATACTTCAAAAAATCACTTCTTGTTGAGCAGGTTGGCGAGATCCGGCGGAAGCCCGCCCTGACCGCCGCCCAATCCGGGCATGCCGCCACCCATGCCGCCCAGCCCCGGCATGGCGGCATCGAGTCCGCCCTTGCCAAACAGGGCGCCCAGGCCCTTCAGCCCGCCCATCTTCTTGATCTGCTTCATGGCCTTGGCCATTTCCTGGTGCATCTTCAGCACCTTGTTGACGTCCTGGACCTGCGTGCCACTGCCCGCCGCGACGCGCTTCTTGCGCTTGGCGTTGAGCAGTTCGGGGTGCGCGCGTTCCTTGGGCGTCATCGAAGAGATGATCGCGTCCATGCGCAGCAGCACCCGGTCGTCCATGCCCGACGCGGCCATCGCGGCCTTCGCCTTCTTCATGCCCGGCATCATGCCCGCGATGGCGCCAAGTCCGCCCATCTTGGTCATCTGCTGCAACTGCATGCGCAGGTCGTCGAGGTCGAACTTGCCCGCCGCCATGCGCTTGGCGAGGCGTTCGGCGTCCTCTTCCTTGACCGTCTGCGCCGCCTTCTCGACCATCGAGACGATGTCGCCCATGCCGAGGATGCGGTTGGCGACGCGGCTGGGCACGAAGGGCTCGATCGCGTCGAGCTTTTCGCCGGTGCCGGCAAACTTGATCGGCTTGCCGGTGACGGCGCGCATCGACAGCGCCGCACCGCCGCGCGCATCGCCGTCCATGCGGGTCAGCACCACGCCGGTCAGCGGCACTTCGCCGGTAAAGCTCTGCGCGACGTTGACCGCGTCCTGGCCGGTCAGCGAATCGACGACCAGCAGCACTTCCTTGGGCGCCGAGACGGCGGCCACCGCCTTCATCTCGGCCATCAGCGCCTCGTCGACGTGCAGCCGGCCCGCGGTGTCGAGCATCAGCACGTCGAAGCTCTGCAGCTTCGCGGCCTGGATCGCGCGGTTGGCGATGTCGACCGGCTGCTGGCCCGCAACGATCGGCAGAGTGGCGACGCCCGCCTGTTCGCCCAGCACGGCGAGCTGTTCCTGCGCCGCGGGGCGGTTGACGTCGAGCGAGGCCATCATGACCTTCCGCCCCTCGGTCTCCTTCAGACGCTTGGCCAGCTTGGCGGTCGTCGTCGTCTTGCCCGAACCCTGCAGGCCGACCATCATCACCACGACCGGCGGCTTTGCGTCGAGGTCGAGCTTCGCCTGTGCGACCCCGTCCTCGCCGCCCAGCATCTCGACCAGCGCGTCGTTGACGATCTTGACGACCTGCTGGCCCGGCGTCACCGAACGCAGCACTTCCTGGCCGACGGCGGCCTCGGTCACCCGGTCGATGAAGCGGCGCACGACCGGCAGCGCGACATCGGCCTCGAGCAGCGCGATCCGCACTTCGCGCATCGCGGCGCGAACGTCGTCTTCCTTCAGCGCCCCGCGACCGCGCAGCGAATCGAAGACGTTGCCGAGCCGGTCCGACAGCGAGTCAAACATGGCGTGTCCTGGCGAACATCGTTGTCTCCTCTTGCGCGCCAACGGATCGACGCCAAAACCCTGATACCGAACGGGAAAAGCGAAAAACGCCGGTGGGCGAAACCTCGCCGACCAGCGCGTGCCAATCCCGCACGGACCTGTGAATGCACGGACCTTCGGCACACGTGGCACCGCTTTTCCGTGACGCGCCCTTACCAACCGCGGCGCGCGAAGGCAAGGCGTCGGCCTTCGCCACTCGGCCGAGGCATGCCCCGGACGACGAAGCGCCCTTCGCGCAGGACGTTCCGCAGCCGGCGCTTAACCCGATCTTTAGAGCATTGGCGATACTCCAGTCCTTCGTTCCGGCCCACGGTGTGCCGGGACAAGAGAGTCGCACGAAAGGACGCCGCCCCTCGATGACCGAGCCCGTTGCCGAATTCGACGAAGGGGCCGAGCACGTCTCGGACAACCTTCCGGCGGAACGGGACATCGTCGCCATCGGCATCATCGCGGCCGCGCTGATCATGTTCGTCGGCCATGCCGCCGCGGCGATGCCGGGGGTCATGGCCTATCTCGAAGGCCACGGCGAAGGCCCGGCGACCTATCTCGCCAGCGCCCTGCTGCTGAACATCGCGCTGATCCTGTTCGGCTGGCGTCGCCACAGCGAACTGATGCGCGAAGTCCGGTCGCGCCGCGCCGCAGAAGTGGAGGCGCGCCGCCTCGCCTTTACCGATCCGCTGACCGGCTCACTCAATCGCCGCTCGATCGGGCCGGAGGTCGACGCGCTGGTCGCCGAAGTGCGCAAGGACGCGAGCGGCCATGCGGCGGTCGCCTTCGTCATGCTCGATCTCGACCATTTCAAGCAGATCAACGACCTCAACGGCCACCGCGCCGGCGACTTGCTGCTCACGACGCTGGCGGAACGGGTGCGCTCCGTCCTGCCGGCGCGGTCACAGCTGGCGCGGCTGGGCGGCGACGAATTCGCCTGCGCCATTCCCTACGACCGGCGCGACGTATCGACCATCGACCGCATCGCCCGCGACATCATCGCCAAGGCGCGCCAGCCCTTCGACGTCGCGGGCGGGCAGCTGGCGATCAGCATTTCCGTCGGCATCGCCTGCTCCAGCGGGCTTGCCGAAGACAGCGCCAAGCCGTCCGAGGACCTGTTGCACATGGCCGACATGGCGATGTACCATGCCAAGAAGAACGGGCGGAACCGCTACGACTGGTTCGAACCCAGGATGGAGCAGGAGCTGCGCTCTCGCGCCGAGCTGGAGAACGGGATCCTGGCCGGCATCGCGCGCGGCGAATTCGTCCCCTTCTACGAGCAGCAGGTCGACGTCGAAACCGGCGAGCTGACCGGGTTCGAAATGCTGGCCCGCTGGCAGAGCCCGCAGTTCGGTCTTGTCGGCCCGGACCGTTTCATTCCGGTGGCGGAGGAGCTCGGCGTCATTTCCGATCTTTCGGAATGCGTCATCGCCCAGGCCCTGCGCGATGCGCGCGACTGGGATCCGCGGTTGACCCTGGCGGTCAACATCTCGCCCGTCCAGATGCGCGACCCGTGGTTCGCCCAGCGCCTGCTCAAGCTGATGGCGGAGGCCAACTTCCCGCCCGAGCGGCTGGAGATCGAGATCACCGAGATGTGCCTCAACGAGAACATCGGCCTCGTCCGTTCGCTCGTCATCAGCCTGAAGAACCAGGGCGTCACGGTCAGTCTCGACGATTTCGGCGTCGGCATCGCCACGCTGGCGCAGCTGCGCGCCCTGCCGTTCGACCGGATCAAGATCGACCGCGCCTTCGTCTCCCGCCTCGCCCGCAGCGAGGATACCGCCTCGGTCATCTCGACCATCGCCGCGATCGGCGAAGGCATGAACCTTCCGGTCACGGCGGAAGGGATCGAGAACGAGACCCTGCGCGATTCGCTGCTGCGCATCGGTTCGTTCAAGGGGCAGGGCTATTTTTACGGCAGGCCCGAGACCGCCGAACAGGTGCGCGCGCGCCTGCGCAGTGAGGCCAGGCTGGCGGCCGACCGGCGCAATGCGGTAGCACTCTCCACGCTGGAGGAAGTGCGCGTCGCGGGCGTCTGATCCGCGCCGGAACCCAAGCGACACTGGACGCGGAGGCGGCGGGTGCATAGATGCGCTGCCATGCGCATCGCTTTCACCAAGATGCATGGCCTGGGCAACGACTTCGTCGTGCTGGACGCGCGTGCGCAGGCGCTGCCGCCGCTGACGCGCGCCGCGGTCGCCGCGCTGGCCGATCGGCATACCGGCATCGGCTGCGACCAGCTGATCGCGATCGAGCCGAGCACCGCCGCCGACTGGCGCATGCGCATCTTCAACGCCGATGGCGGAGAGGTCGAGGCCTGCGGCAACGCCACCCGCGCGGTCGGCCTGCTGATCGGCGGCGAGGTCGCGCTGGAAACGCTGGGCGGCACCATCGTCGCGCGGCCCGATCCGCGCGGCGTGGCCGTGGACATGGGCGTGCCCCGCTTCGAGTGGGACCGGATCCCGCTGGCCTATCCGGTCGACACGCTCGCCATGCCGGTCGGCTACCCGGTAATCCTGGCGGACGGAAGCGAGCTGACGCTCGAAAATCCCGTGGCGGTGAATGTCGGCAACCCGCATGCGGTGTTCTTCGTGCCCGACACCCACGCCATCCCGCTAGCCGAAATCGGCCCGCAGATCGAACACGACCCGCTGTTTCCCGAACGCGTCAACGTCAATGTCGCGACCGTAACCGGGCGCGGCGCGATCGACCTGCGCGTCTGGGAACGCGGCGCGGGGCTGACGCGGGCCTGCGGCACCGGCGCTTGTGCCACCGCCATCGCCGCGATGCGCTGCGGGCTGGTCGACCGCGAAGTCACCGTCACCCTGCCCGGCGGGCCGCTGGTGATCGCGTGGAGGGGCGACGACCGCATCGTCATGACCGGCCCCGCAACGGTAAGCTTCACCGGCGAGTTCGAGTGGGACGATTACGCTTGAGCCTCGCTGCCGCGCCTGACGCCCCCTCGCCCGCGACGAACGCACCCGAAGTCATTACCCTGGGTTGCCGCCTCAACGCGGCGGAAAGCGACCGCATCCGCGCCATGCTGGACGGGCGCGGCGACATGGTCGTCGTCAACTCCTGCGCAGTGACCGAGGAGGCGGTGCGCCAGACGCGGCGCACCATCCGCCGCCTGCGCCGCCGCCGGCCCGACGCGCGCCTGCTGGTGACCGGCTGTGCCGCCGACATCGAGCGCGAGGCGCTGGCCGCGATGCCCGAAGTCGACACGATCGTCGCGAACGCCGACAAGCTGGCCCCGGCAAGCTGGGGCGCGGGACACAATGCCGCCGCCCTGCCTCCTTTGAAGATGCACCAGGGCAGCAGCACCGCCGCCACGCCCCGCACCCGCGGTTTCGTCGCGGTGCAGAACGGCTGCGACCATGCCTGCACGTTCTGCGTCATCCCGCAGGGGCGCGGGCAAAGCCGCTCGCTGACCGTGCCACAAGTGCTCGGCGAAATCGAACTGCACCTGGCCGAAGGCTGCCGCGAAGTGGTGCTGACCGGCGTCGACGTGACCAGCTGGGGCCACGACCTGCCGGGCGCGCCCGCGCTGGGCACGCTCGTCGCCGAGGTGCTGCGCGCCTTTCCCGCCCTGCCCCGGCTGCGGCTTTCCTCGATCGACGGGGCGGAGATCGATCCGCTGCTGGAGGATCTGTTGGCGGGCGAGGCGCGGGTCATGCCGCACGTCCACCTCTCGCTGCAGCACGGCCACGACTTGATCCTCAAGCGGATGAAGCGCCGCCACACCGCCGCGCAGGCGATCGCGCTCGTCGCGCGGCTGAAGGCGCGCCGTGCCGACATCGCGGTCGGCGCCGATCTCATCGCCGGTTTCCCGACCGAGGACGAGGCGATGCACCGCGCCAACTTCGCCATCGTGCGCGACTGCGCGGTGGTGCACGGCCACGTCTTTCCGTTCAGCCCCCGTCCCGGCACCCCCGCCGCGCGGATGCCGCAGCTGGATCACGCCACCATCATGCGGCGCGCCGCCGAACTTCGCGCCGCCGTCGCCGATACCCGCGCCCGTTGGCTCGGCTCGCTCATTGGCCAGCCCCTCGACGTCCTGGCCGAAAACGACGGCACCGGCCACGCCCCCCACTTCGCGCCCGTCCGTCTGCCCCCCGGCATGCGCGGCGGCGCCATCGTCCCCCTTCGCGCCGCGCGCGTCGAGGACGGCCTCATCATCGGAGAACAGGCATGAGCGAAAGCTGGTCGGACCGGCTTTTCGGCGGATTCCGCAAGACGAGCGAGAAGCTGACCGGCAACCTTTCCGGCGGCATCGTCTCCCTGGGGGGCGGGTCGACGAAACTGACCGAAGACCAGCTCGACGAGCTGGAAGACGCGCTCATCATGTCGGACCTCGGCCCGCGGGCGGCGATGCGCATCCGCGATGCGCTGGCCCAGCGCCGCTTCGCCAGCGGAGCGGACGAGCGCGCCGTGCAGGAAGCCGTGGCCGAGGAGATCGCCGAGATCCTGCGCCCCGTGGCCAAACCGCTCGAAGTTACCGCCTTCCCCCGCCCGCACGTCGTGCTGGTCATCGGCGTCAACGGCAGCGGCAAGACGACGACGATCGCCAAGCTCGCCCACCTGTTCCAGGAGGACGACTACGCCGTGATGCTCGCCGCCGGCGACACCTTCCGCGCCGCCGCGATCGGCCAGCTCAAGGTCTGGGCCGACCGGCTGGGCGTGCCGATCGTCACCGGGCCCGAAGGCGGCGATCCGGCGAGCGTGGTGTTCGACGGGGTCAAGGCCGCGACCGCCACGGGCATCGATGCGCTGATTGTCGACACCGCGGGCCGCCTGCAGAACAAGCGCGAACTGATGGACGAGCTGACCAAGATCCGGAAGGTGCTGGGCCGCCTCAATCCCGAAGCGCCGCACGACGTGGTGCTGGTGCTCGACGCTACCAACGGGCAGAACGCCTTGCAGCAGATAGACGTGTTCAAGGAAGTCGCGGGCGTCACCGGGCTGGTCATGACCAAGCTCGACGGCACGGCGCGCGGCGGCGTGCTGGTGGCGGCGGCGGAGCAGTACGGTCTTCCCATCCATGCCATCGGCGTGGGCGAGAAGATAGACGACCTGCGCCCCTTCGACCCCGACCTTGTGGCGCGCGTGATCGCGGGAGTGGCCTGATGACCGAACCGACCGGACCCGACGCACAAAGCCCCGCGAAGAAGAAGAGCGGCTGGCTCAACATCGCCATCGACTACGGACCGCTGCTGGTCTTCTTCGGCGTCTACAAGGCTTACAGCCCGGCGGTGGACGGCGATGCCGTCGGCCAGGTTCTGGCCATGGTGAAAGGCACCGGCGCTTTCATCGTTGCCGCGCTGGTGGCGGTGGCGGTATCGAAGTGGAAGCTGGGGCACGTCACCCCGATGCTCATGCTCTCGACCGCGCTGATCGTGTTCTTCGGCGGCCTCACCATTTTGTTTCAAGACCCGGTCTTCGTGCAGGTCAAACCGACGATTATCTACGTCGTCTTCGCGGTGGCGCTGCTGGCCGGATACTGGCGGGGCAAGGCGCTGCTCAAATACCTGCTCGACGCCGCGTTCGAAGGGCTGTCCGATCGCGGCTGGCTGGTCCTGTCGCGCAACTGGGGCTTCTATTTCGTGGCGCTGGCCGGGCTCAACGAAGTGCTGCGCCAGGTGCTGAGCTTCGAATCGTGGCTGGCCGCCAAGCTCTGGGTCTTCCTTCCGCTCTCGTTCCTGTTCACCTTTACCCAGTTGCCGATGATGCTGCGCGAAGGACTGGGCAAGGACGAGAAGGACGAGGCCGTCACCGAGCATCCGCCCGCCTGACGGCCCGCGCCGCGGCGCCTTGGATTGACCATGACCGGCCGGGGATTATCCATGACGGGATCGTGACAAGGCGGCAAATTTGGTGAAGCTATCGGCCCAGGGTCGCGCCGGGACGGTGGAAGTGCCGTCAGGGGGAACGACTCATGGCAAAACTTTTCGGCAACCTGCATCTCGTGCTGGTCATCGGCCTCGTTCTGGCGGTGGCGCTGATGGTGGCTTTCGCACCGGCGGCGCCGATCGACCTCAACACCGTGATGCGCTGGCTGCACCTGTTCTTCGGCGTGGTCTGGATCGGCCTGCTCTACTACCTGAACTTCGTGCAGGTGCCGACGATGCCGGCCATCCCCGCCGAACAGAAGGGGGCGATCACCGGGCACATCGCGCCCAAGGTTCTGTTCTTTTTCCGCTATGGCGCCTTGCTGACGGTGCTGACCGGGCTCTTCATCGCGATGGTCAACGGCTACATGATAGAGGCGCTGACCTTTACGGGCGAAGGCGCGGTGGCGCTGATCGGCATCGGCATGTGGATCGCGCTGATCATGGCGTTCAACGTCTGGTTCATCATCTGGCCATCGCAGAAGAAGATCCTCGGCATCGTGCCCGCCAGCGACGAGGCGAAGGCCGCCGCCGGGCACCGCGCGCTGATCGCAAGCCGCACCAACACGCTGCTGTCGCTGCCGATGATGTGGGCGATGGTCAGCGCGAACCTGGGCTGACGTTTCCGCAATCGGCGACAGGGGCGTGCCCGGCGGGCGCGCCCCTTTTCGCATTCGGCGAAAATCCCATCTTAACCCGCGGCATGGGATGGGCGGGGCGATGCTGATGCCTGTCGCGCTCTATCTCGTTGCGGTGAACCTCTGGACGCTTGCCGCCTTTCGCCATGACAAGCGGCAGGCGGTGGCCGGGCATCGTCGGATTGCCGAGCGTGACCTGCTGTTGCTGGCCGCAATCGGCGGCAGTCCGGGCGCTTTCGCGGGCCGCCACGCGTTTCGCCACAAGACGCGCAAGGAGCCGTTCTCGACCCTGCTGCAACTGATCGCCGCGGTTCAGGTCGGCCTCGCCGCGGGGTTGCTGGTTCTGGTCTGACCGCGCCGCGGCCTCCGCTCAGATCCTGACCTGCGAGCCCAGTTCGACGACGCGGTTGGTGGGCAGGCGGAAGAATTCCATCGCCGTGGCCGCGTTGCGCAGCATCCAGCTGAAGATCTTTTCGCGCCACAGCATCATCGCCGGCTTTTCGCTGGGCAGCAGCGTCTGGCGCGACAGGAAGAAGCTGGTCTGCATCATGTCGAACATGCCACCGCAGTGGTCCACCGCTTTCAGCGCGGCTGGCACGTCGGTTTCCTGCATGAAGCCGTAGTTCAGCACCATGCGGTAGAACCCGTCACCCAGGTCCTCGATCTCGACGCGCTGGCTCTGGTCGACATAGGGGACTTCGGCGATCGCCACCGTCAGCACCACGACGCGTTCGTGAAGCACCTTGTTGTGCTTGATGTTGTGGAGCAGCGCCGAGGGGACGCCCGCCGTGCTCGATGCCATGAAGATCGCCGTGCCGGGGACGCGGGTCGCCGAATTGGCCGCGCTCTTGGCGAAGATCTCGATCGGCAGCGCGATCTCGGTCATCCGCTCGCGCATCAGGCGTCGGCCCTTGGCCCAGGTGGTCAGCAGCGTGAAGGCGACCGCGCCGACCAGCAGCGGGAACCAGCCGCCGTCGGGAATCTTGGTCGCGTTGGCGAAGAAGTAGGCGCCGTCGACGATGGCGAAGAGCGCGATCACCGGCACCGCGAAGAACCACTTCCACTTCCACACCGCCAAGAGCAACACCGCCATGAGGCAGGTGTCGATCAGCATCGCGCCGGTCACCGCGATGCCGTAGGCGCTGGCAAGGTTCGACGAGTTCTCGAACGTGAGGACCAGCAGGACGACCGAAACCAGCAGCGCCCAGTTGATGAACGGGATGTAGATCTGCCCCGCCTCTGTCTCGCTGGTGTGAAGGATCGACAGGCGCGGCAGGAACCCCAGCTGCATCGCCTGGTGGGTGACCGAGAACGCGCCCGAGATCACGGCCTGGCTGGCGATGAAGGTCGCCGCCATGGCAAGGATGACGAGCGGCAGGCGGAACATGTCGGGCGCCATGATGAAGAACGGGTTCTTGATCGCTTCCGCCGCCTCGGCCCCGGTCAGGCTGGTGACCATCGCGGCCTGCCCGAAATAGTTGAGCAGCAGGGCGGGCATGACGAAGCTGAACCATGAAAGGCGCAGCGGCCCGCGCCCGAAGTGGCCCATGTCGGCATAAAGCGCTTCGGCCCCCGTGACCGCCAGCACGACCGAACCGAGCGCGAGGAACGCCAGCCACCTGTCGACCATGAAGAACTGCAGCGCGTACCACGGGTTCAGCGCCACCAGCACGCCCGGGTTGTAGAAGATCTGGATCGTGCCGAGCACCGCGAGCACGATGAAGTAGGTGATCATCACCGGTGCGAACAGCGCGCCGACCTTGGCCGTGCCGCGCCGTTGCAACAGGAACAGGAAGATCAGCAGCGCCAGCGCGATGGGGATGACCCAGACCTCGAACCGCTGTTCGACGACGGTCAGGCCTTCGACCGCCGAAAGCACCGAGATCGCCGGCGTGATCATCGAATCGCCATAGAACAACGAGGTCGCCAGTACGCCCAGCATGACCGTTATCCAGCCATACCGCGACCGGCCGATGTGGCGCGAGATCAGCGCCAGCAGAGCCAGGCTGCCGCCCTGCCCCTTGTTGTCGGCGCGCATCAGGATGGTGACGTACTGGATCGCGACGACCAGCGTCATCGACCAGAAGATCAGGCTGACCACGCCGAGGATGTGCAGCCGGTCCAGCGCCAGCGGATGCGGCCCGACGAAGGTTTCGCGAAACGCGTAAAGCGGGCTGGTGCCGATGTCGCCGAAGACGATACCGATCGCGCCCGCGGCCAGCTTCACCTTGGCGCTTGTTCGCGAGTCGTCGCCGTTTGCTGCCTGACTCATCGCCGGAAACTGCCCCTTGCGAAGCCCGCATCGATGACGCCGGCCATAAGGGGGGTGCGATTAGCAGCCTCTTTTCGCACCTGCAAGAAAAGCCGCGCGGGCGTCACGGGACGGCACGATCCGTCGTCGGAGAGGACGTTTCGGGCGAAGCGGAGGCAGATGGCGATGCGACCGGCGACGCAGCGGGCGCGTCCTGTTCCACCGGCACCGGGCCGGACGGCATCGCCGCGCCGAGGTTGGGGCCGGGGTTCGCTCCGGAGTTCGGGCCGGGGGCGGCGCCGCGAGTCATGGCGATGATCTGATCGAGCCGTTGGAGGCGGATCACCAGATCCTGCCGCCACGGCTCCTGCGGATCGCCGGGGCGGTCGAGCAAGCCTTGCCAGATCGCGCGGCCTTCCTCGAACTCGCCCGACTGGGCCAGCGCCAGCCCCTTGAAGAACGGCGGACCGGGATGATCGGGCGCGATCGCCGCGGCACGGTCGAAGGCGAAGGTCGCGGCGGGCGTGATGATCCCGCTGGAATGGGCGACCAGCGCATTGCCGAGCGCGACCCAGACATCGGGATCGTTGGGATTGCGATGCGTCGCCCCGCGCAGCAGCGTGGCCGCCGCGCCGAATTGCCCGGCGCGCATGAAGGCATCGGCGGTGATCAGGTCGCTGACCCCTGCGCCGTACTGGTTGCCCATCGCCTTGCGCGCCTCGATCATCGCGGCCTGGCCCTGCTCCTCGGTTTCGCGCGGTTCGGTGGGCGAGCCAGCCTCCCACGGGCTGCCTTGCAGGGCATAGCCGGCCAGCCCGAGCATGAAGGCGGCGGCAGCGAATTCCCGCCCGCCACGCGGCAGCCGGATCGCGAATGCCATGATCGCGAAGGCGACCGCGGCGAGACCGATGACGACGAACCAGCCCATCAGCCTTCACCCCCCGGCAAAGTGCGCGCCCGCCGGAACCGCCGCCGCACCAGCAGCAGAGCGATGACCAGAAGCGCCAGCGGCGCGGCAAACAGCGGCCAGGTCAGCGCGGTCAGCTCGGGCTTGTAGCTGACGTATTCGCCGTAGCGATCGACCAGCCAGGTGCGGATCGCCTCGGGGTCCTCGCCCGCCTTGATGCGCAGACGGACCTGGTTGCGCATGTCGCCGGCCATGCTGGCGTCGGAATCGGCGATCGACTGGCTCTGACACTTGAGGCAGCGCAGCGTTTCCATGAGCGCCTGTGCCTCGGCCTCCTGCGCCGGATCCTCGAGCTGGCGATAGGCGTAGGGCGCGGGCGGCATCGTGTCCTGGGCCAGCACCGGCTGGGCGAAGAGCGCTGCGAAGACCGCGAACAGGACGAGGACGCGCGTCACAGCGGCTGCCTCGCGTTGTCCAGTTCCACCAGGATCGTGCCGATGTCGCGCTCCATGATCGGGCCGATATGCTGGTAGCGGATCACCCCGTTGCCATCGATGACGAAGGTTTCCGGCACCCCGGACGAGCCGATGCCCAGTTGCACTTCGCTGATGTCGTCCTTGCCGATGGTGGCGAAGGGGTTGCCGTACCGGGCGAGGAACTTGGCGATGTCCTCCTTGCGGTCGCGGATGGCGACGCCGTCGATCGGCACGCCCGCGCGCTTCATCTCGTCGAGCTGCGGCGCTTCGGCAGCGCAGGGCACGCACCAGCTGGCAAAGACGTTTAGCAGGCGCGGCTCCCCCTTGCGGAAATCCGCGGTGGCGAGCCCCGGGCGGTCCTGGGTCGCGGGCGGCAGCGTGAATTCGGGCAGCGGCTGGCCGATCATCGCGCTGGCCACTTCGGTCTGCGCCGGGCGCAGCAGCCCGCCGAGGAACAGGGCGACAAGCGCGCCGAAAAGCACCAGCGGCAGCCAGATGGCCCAGGGGCGGCCCTTGGGCGCGGGACTGTCGGACCGGCTCACGCTGCGGGCCCCGAAAGCGGCCTGGGCAGGGGATTGTCCTCGCGCCGCATGGCGATGCGGCGGCGTTGCAGCGCGCGGCGGATGTCACCCAGCACGCGGCCGACCAGCGCCAGCGCGCCGCCGAGCGCGACGATCAGCCCGCCGATCCAGATCAGCGGCACGAACGGCTTCCACCACAGGCGCAGTTGCCAGCGCCCGTCCTCGCCCTTTTCGCCCACGACGGCATAGAGCTGCCCGTTCCAGCGGGTCGAAAGCGCCGATTCGTTGGTGGTCTGCGGCGGCTGGGTAAACGTTCGCGACTGCGGGTGCAGGGTCACGAGCCGGCCACCCTGGTAACGCGCCTCGATCGTCGCTTCGAGCGCGGTCCAGTTCGGGCCGGCCACCGGCTCGATCGAGCGGAGCCGCATCTGCCAGGGCCCTACCTCGACCGCGTCGCCGGGCCGGGCCGCGACCAGCCGCTCGGTCGAAAAGGCGCTCTCGCTGGCCATGCCGAACAGCGCGACGGCAAGGCCGAAGTGGCCCAAGACCATGCCCCACGTGGCCAGCGGCGTGCGGCGCAAGTCGCGGCCCAGTAGCGGCAGCACGCTGGCGATGGCGAGGCCGACGGAAAGGCACAGGCCCAGGGTTGCCATGACGCCGATCCCCGGGGCCAGCACCGCCGTGCCCGCCAGGACCGCGAGCGTCAGGACGACGGGCGCGATCAGGCGCTTGCCGATGCGGGCCAGACTGTCGCCGCGCCAGCGAAGCAGCGGGCCGACCATCATGACGACGATCATCGGGAACGCGAAGATCGCCGAGACCGGGTTGAAATAGGGCGGACCCACCGAAACCTTGGTGTCGAACGCTTCCGTCAGCAGCGGGTAGAGCGTGCCGAGCAGGACGATGCCGAGGATCGCGGTGAGCGCGATGTTGTTGAACACCAGCCCCGCCTCCCGGCTCACCAGGCTGAACTGCTTGCCTTCGCTCACTGTCGAGGCGCGTGCGCCGAACAGGGCCAGCGCGCCGCCGATGTAGATCGCCAGCAGGACGAGGATGAACGAGCCGCGTTCCGGATCGACGGCAAAGGCATGGACCGAGGTGAGAATGCCCGAACGCACCAGGAAAGTGCCGACCATCGACATCGAGAACGCGACGACGCCGAGCATCAGCGTCCAGATCCGCAGCGCATCGCGCGAGGCGAGGACGGAGGCCGAATGGAGCAGCGCGGTCGCCGCCAGCCACGGCATCAGCGAGGCGTTTTCGACCGGGTCCCAGAACCACCAGCCGCCCCAGCCCAGCTCGTAATAGGCCCAGTAGGATCCGGCGGTGATGCCGACCGTGAGGAAGATCCAGCTGCCCAGCACCCATGGCCGCATGGCGCGGGCAAAGGCCGGCCCGACCTCGCGCGTCAGCAGCGCGCCGACCGCGAAGGAAAACGCCACCGACAGCCCGACATAGCCGACGTAGAGCGTGGGCGGGTGGAAGGCGAGGCCGATGTCCTGCAGCAGCGGGTTGAGGCCGTTCCCTTCGGCGACCGGCGGATCGAGCCGCTCGAACGGGTTGGAGGAAAACAGCAGAAAGGCGTAGAAGCCGAGGCTGACGAATGCCTGCGCCGCCAGCGTCGCGATCATCGTACGTTCGGGAAGGCGACGCTCGAACAGTCCGACGAACGAGCCCGACAGCGCCATGACCGTGACCCACAGCAGCATCGAGCCTTCGTGGTTGCCCCATGTTCCGGCCAGCTTGTAGATGAACGGCTTGGCGCTGTGCGAGTTGGTGGCGACCAGCAGCACCGACAGGTCGGTGCGGATGAAAAGCCAGATCAGCATCGCGAACGACAGCGCGACCAGCGGACCCTGCATGATCGCGGCGGGGCGCACCAGCCCGGTCATCTCGGCGCTGCCGTCGCCGCCCTTCAGCGCCATGGCCGATGCGAAGAGCTGCAGCACCGCCAGCGCGGCGGCGAACCAGAGGAGGGCAAGTCCGGCTTCTGCGATCATTGGGTTTCGGCCACCACTGCCTTGGCCTGCGCGTCGGACATGTCCTCCAGCTCGCGCGGCATGTAATTCTCGTCGTGCTTGGCGAGCAGCGTGTCGGCAACGAACGTGCCGTCCGCCGCCAGGCGCCCATCGGCGACGACGCCCGATCCCTCGACGAACAGGTCCGGCGTGATGCCGGTATAGCGGACGTTGACCCGCGCCTTGCCGTCGCCGACCACGAAGGCCTTGGTCACGCCGTCGGGCAGCGTCTCGATCGAGCCAACCTCGACCATGCCGCCGAGCCGCACGGCGCGACCGGTTTCGGGCGGATCGGCCACCATGTCGCTCGGCACGTAGAAATAGCTCGCCTGCCCGCGCAGGCCCCAGATCGCCAGCAGCGCCGCGCCGATCAGCACAACGACGGCGAGCAGGACCAGCGCCAGCCGCTGATGCTTGGGCTTGAGCGCGGCGCTCATCGCGACCGGCCCCCTTCGCGCGTGGCATCGCGCCGCGCCTCGGCCCGGCGCATCGCCAACCAGCTCCATCCGGCCATCGCCAGCGTGCCGATAACGCCGATCGCATAGGCCGCGATGACGAATGGCCAGTGGTCGAGATTTTCGCTCACGCCGTCTCCCCGCCCTTCGTTTCGTAGGCGCCCTGCGCGTCATGAGCGCCCAGCGCCTCGCTCTGCATCGCGCGGCGGCGCAGGCGCGCCTCTGCCTGGTAGTCGGCCAGGATCGTGCGCATCCGCGCCAGCACCACGCCGCCGAACAGCAGCGAAAAACCGATCGTCGCGACCAGCAGCGGCCATAAGAACGCCGGATCGATCGCCGACTTGCCCATCGTGATGCTGGCGGGCTGGTGCAGCGAATTCCACCACACGACGGAGCGGTTGATCACCGGCACGTTCACGGCGCCGACAATGCCGAAGATGGCGACGATGCGGCTGCTCCCGGCGACCCCGTCCTTCTGCGCCGCGTTGGCCAGCGCCATGTAGCCGAAATAGAGGAACAGGAGCACCAGCATCGAGGTCAGTCGCCCGTCCCACACCCACCAGGTGCCCCAGGTCGGGCGGCCCCAGATCGAGCCTGTGGCAAGGCAGATCGCGGTGAACACCGCGCCCGGCACCGCCGCCGCGCGCGCGGCGATCGTCGCCAGCGGATGGCGCCAGACCAGTTCGACCAGCGAGGCGACGGCAATGGTCGTCCACCCGCCCATGCCGAGCCATGCGCTGGGCACGTGGATATAGAGGATGCGGACCGTATCGCCCATCAGCCGATCGGCGGGGGCGAAGAGCAGGCCATAGATCAGCGATGCCGCCATCAGGACCAGCCCCGACACGAACAGGAGCGGGGTCAGCCAGCGGGCGAGGCGCAGGAACCGGGCGGGATTGGCGAAACCGTGCATGTTGCTTTCGCGCACCGCTTTGGCAGGCGCCGCGCGCCGCTTCAAGTCAAAGCGGCGCGCGACTGGCCAAAGAACGAGATTCGCCGGGGATTTGCCGCCGTTCGTGCCGGGTGCGCGACGTCAGCGACCGATGGCGGCGCGCGCCATCGCGTCGGCGACGCGGTTGGCGGCAAGCCCTTCGGCTTCCGATTCCTGCCAGATCGACTGGAGACGGCCGGGGATCTGCGCGATGCGGCGGTCGACTTCCTCGAACGTAGCGGGAACGCTGCCGTCGCGCGACAGGTACTCGACCGCGACCGAGATAATGCCGCCCGCGTTGATGACGTAATCCGGCGCCCAAAGGATGCCGCGCGCGTGCAGCCTGTCGCCGTCCGCGACAGTGGCGAGCTGGTTGTTCGCCCCGCCCGCGACGACCGCGCAGTCGAGCGCGGCGATCGAATCGGCGGTGAGGATGGCGCCCAGCGCATTGGGGCTGAACACATCGCACGGCGTCGTCAGGATCGCGTCGGCGGGCACCGCTTTTGCGCCCAGTTCGTCAGCGAGGTTTGCCGCGCGCGCCGCGTCGACATCGGCGAGAGTCAGGGTCGCGCCATCCTTCGCCAGGTGACGGGCCAGACCCGACCCGACGCTGCCGGTTCCCTGCAGCGCGACATGGACGCCCGCAACGCTGTCTTTGCCCAGCTTGTGCTTCACCGCCTGCTTCACGCCGAGATAGATGCCGTACGAGGTGAAGGGACCGGGGTCCGAACCCACGGTCGGCTCGTCGCCCTTGGCCGAAAGGCCGGTCACGTGACGGGTGCGGCGGTGGACGATGTCCATGTCCGCCTCGGTGATGCCGACGTCTTCGGCGGTGACGTAATCGCCGCCCAGCTTCTCGATCGCGTCGCCGAACGCGAGCATCATGTCCTCGGTCTTGGTACGGTCCGCGTCGGCGAGGATCACCGCCTTGCCGCCGCCCATCGGCAGGCCGGCCAGTGCGTTCTTGTAGCTCATCCCTTGCGACAGGCGCAGCGCGTCGGTCAGGGCTGCGGCGCTGTCCGCATAATGCCAGAAACGGGTGCCGCCGGCCGAGGGGCCGAGGTGCGTGGAGTGAATCGCGATGATGGCGCGAAGCCCGCTCCCGCGATCATGGACAAGGGTGATCTTTTCGTGATCGTCGAACGCGGGATTGTTCCACATGCGAGCTGACGCCGCCTCTCCGGTCGGGTCGCGGGGCGTGGATTTCGCCCCCGATCCGGCAGTGAAAGCTGGGGCGACCGATGGGGTTCGAACCCACGACCTCCGGTACCACAAACCGGCGCTCTAACCAACTGAGCTACGGTCGCCACAAAGCCATTTGACCGCCCGCGGACGCGGGTGGGAACGGCCTGTTTTCACTGCCGCGCGGATGCGTCAAGCGCTATCGGCGGCGGGCTGCGCCTGTTGCACAAGCCGCCTCCAAAGGGAAGCAAAAAACGTATCAAATCCTCGGCTGCGCAATTTTATTACGCGGGCCGTCTGCGCGGCGCCGATGACCCGCCCTTGGCGCGGCGCGGCGATGCCCCTATCGCCCTGTCCATGCAGGATTTCGGCGAATCGGTGGCATCGCGTCTTCGCACCTGGCCCGGGATGCAGCGCGTCCCCTCGCCCAAGCTGGAGCTGTTCACCCTGCGCGGTTTCGTGCCGTCGGACATGCGCGCCGAACTGGTTGCCATGATCGATGCGAACCGCCGCCCGTCGACCATCGCCGACGCGAACGGCGACCATTACTTCCGCACGAGCGAGACCTGCGACCTGCCGCTGGGCGAGCCGGTGGTGCAGCGGCTGCGCGACCTGTTCACCGAAATTTCGGGCATCGACCCGCGCTTTGCCGAACCGTCGCAGGGCCAGCGCTACGAAGTGGGGCAGGAGTTCAAGGCGCACACCGACTATTTCGAGCCGCAGGGCGCGGACTTCGAGAAGTATTGCGCGGTCGCGGGCCAGCGCACCTGGACCTTCATGGTCTATCTGAACGAGCCCGATGCGGGCGGCGCGACGCGGTTCAAGGCAGCGGAGAAGATCTTCAAGCCCGAGGCGGGCCGGCTAGTCTGCTGGAACAATCGCCGGCCCGACGGCTCACCCAACCCCGCCACGATCCACCACGGCATGAAGGTGCGCAAGGGCACCAAGTACGTCATCACGCAGTGGTATCGCGAACGCGAGTGGCGCTGAGCGCGCCGTGGCGTGCTCAGCGCCATCAAGGCGACACGGGGCGGTCCTGCATCGCTGCCCGCCCCGCCCCGCCCTGTCGGGGGACTCAATCGGCCGGGTGCGAGCGATGGAAGGTCAGCGCCATGTCCTCCGCCAGGCAGTCGATGATCGGCGGGACCAGCCGGTCGTGGAAATCGATGTGCATGTGCTTTTCGAAGGCGGCATCGTCGCGGAAGGTGGCGATGACGTGGAACAGGTCGGGATCGTCGTCCGACTGGAACAGCTCGTAGACGAGGGCGTCGGGCTCATGCTCGAACACCAGGCCCTTCAGCTCCCTTTGCAGCGCGATCATCTCGTCCCGCTTTTCGGGCCTGGTGCGGAGCACCGCGATGAAGCTCTTGTGGGTCATCTGCGTCAGCCTTTCGGGTGCGGGGCCAGGTCGTGGAGCAGTTCGCGCACGTAGTGCCCGTCCATGCACCCGATCATCCCTTCGATCAGCGCCTTGTTCTGCGGATAGGCCATGTGCGCCTTGTCCGCATCCTCGTCGACAAAGCTTTCGAGCACCGCGAACATGCCCGGTTCGTCGAGGCGAAAGAACTGGAAGTGCAGCGTGCCCGGCTCGTCCGGGGCCTGCTTTTCCATCTTCCGCGCCAGGTCGATGAAGGTGTCTTCCATCTCGTCCTTGATGCGAAAGCGGGACAGGAAGGTATAGGCCATTATCATGCGCTCCTTACGCGGTTTCGCGCTGCTTGTGGTAGGCGATCCAGCTCGGCAACGCCTCGGGGAAGTCGGCCCGCCTGGGCGTATCGTAGGCATGGTTGCGGTTTTCGCTGAGCAGGATGTCGGGGTATTCAGACACCGGCACGTAATAGAGGAACTGGATCACCCGCTCCGCGAACTTCCAACCCCGCTCGGTATTGCGGTACCTGTCGTCGTAGCGGATTGCAGCGACCATCATCTTGCCCTTGCGCTGCAGCTCGGCATGACCCGACACGCGGCCTGTCGCTTCCTTCGTGCCGTCGCCGACGAAATCGATCTGCACGTCGTGCATGAAATGGTGCCCGGGACCGAGCACGTCGAAGCGGCCATGGTACTGCTCGATGATCGCGTCGGGCCCTTGCGCGAACATGACCCCGTCCTTCGATCGGATCACGCCGTCGTCGGTGAACAGGTCGCGCACCGATTCGATGATGCGGTCGTCGATGTCGAAGCTGTAGTGCGCGATCAGCTGGCGGATCTGGGATTCGGCCTCCAGCCGCGCGATGCGGGATTCAAGGTCGCTCATGGTGCTGCTCCTTCGAGAAAGCGGGAATTGGCATAGACGGGATCGCCATGGCCCCATTCGCCGATCGGGCGAAGGGTCTGGTGCATGCCCTGGTCGAGTATCTGGTTGGACGGATGGCTGGCGTTCCAGTCGGTCACGACTTGCCGGCGCAGGATGCGCCACTCGCCGTCGCGCCGCTCGAACCGGTCGAGATAACGGCCCGCCATGACGAACATCTCGTGTTCGGGATCCAGCCCGCTGCCGGCCAGCTGGCCGAAATAGTGGGAACCCAGCATCACCTCGGCCATGCCGTTGCGGATGCGGCAGGCGGAATAGAGCGTGGATTCGCTGGCCGCGAAATCGCCTTCTACGTCGATGTGGATGTTGAGCAGGCAGTGCGTGCCCATCGTGAAGTACCGGGTGATCTCGGAGATGATGAAGGGCACGAATTCGCTGGCCCGGCCGACGTAGATGCCGTGAATGTCCTCTCCGTCGGGCCAGTAGACGGTTTCCATCATCGCCAGGTCGGCACGGTCGAGCGCGCGGCAGTACCGGGTCAGCACGTCCTCGATGTCACGCACCGCCTTCAATTCGTTGAGCCGCGCCCTTGCGCCTGCCGCCGGACTTGCGCCGGTGCTCACGGGCGGTTGCTCCAGACAAGGTCGCCCGGCCCGCGTTCGCCCAGAGGGCGCAAGGTGGCGAACATTCCCTGGTCCATGATCTCGTTCGACGGGCGGTTCTCGTTCCAGTCCATCACCACCTGCCGCCGGAAGATGCGCCATTCGCCCTCGCGACGCTCGAACTGGTCGAGATAGCGGCCGCCGAAGAAGAAGTGATGATGCTTCGGGTCCAGCCCCTTGCCGGCAAAACGCTGCATGTAGCGCGATCCGAAGATTTCCTCGGCCTTGTCCTCGCGCACCTTGTGGTATGCGAAAAGGTAGGTCTCGGTCGCGGCGCGGTCGCCCGTTATCTCCATGTGCACGTTCATGAGCCCGTGCATCGTCACCTCGAACCATTCCTGGATCTCGCGGACGATGAATTCGGCGAACTCGGCGGCGTTGCCGTCGAAGACGCCGTGCGCGTCGGTCCCGTCGGGCCAGTAGACCGACTTCATCAGTTCGACATCGCACCGGTCGAGCGCCCGGCTGTAGCGGGTGAGCACGGCATAGATGTCGCGTCGCGCGACGAGGTCCGCGATGTCGGCGTCGGAAATGCCGGCATCGTCGGTCAGGTCGGTGGCGGGTGCTGCGGTGCTGGCCATCCTCTTCTCCATTGTCTCGTCCCGTTGGCCGGAATCGTCGATCGGGAGAGGATAGGGCCGGCGGTTAAAAAAACAATCATGTTTGACCGTATTATCGGCACGGCCTGAGGCTTTGCGACAACACTTGTGGGAAAAATGCGAAAAAAAACAAACATGGTTGATTGTAACTTTGCGGCGTGCTTTGGTCCGCTTCCGTTACCCGCAAGATGGTCGGGAACGAGGAGAGGAGCCAGGGGATGATTACCAAGTCTTTGTACCGCTCGACGTGTGCGGCCGCGCTTGTCGCTGCCAGCCTGTCCAGCCCCGCTCTCGCCCAGGACAAGCCGGACGTCGGCCCCGAAACCGCCCCCGCCGGACCGGTGGACGAGGGACAGGGCGACAACGCCCGCAATACCAGCGGTCTCGGCGAGATCGTCGTCACCGCGACCCGTCGTGCCACCGACCTGCAGACCACCCCGGTCGCGGTCTCGGCCGTCGACAGCAAGCTGATCCAGCAGGCGAGCCCGCGCGACATCGGCGACCTTGCCGCCTTCGTGCCGAACTTCTCGGCTGCGACGATCGCCAACTTCAACGCCGCCTCGTTCGCGATGCGCGGCGTGGGCCAGACTTCGATCATCATCTACTACGAACCGCCGGTTGCGGTGCTCGTCGACGACTTCGTCATGCCGTCGGTCCAGACGCAGCTGCTCGACACGTTCGACGTGGAACAGGTCGAAGTGCTGCGCGGGCCGCAGGGCACGCTGTTCGGCAAGAACACCACCGGCGGCGCGGTCACGGTCCGCACCAAGCGGCCCGAGCTCAACTACATCGGGGTCGAGGGCAAGGCCGAATACGGCGACTTCGGGACGTTCTCGATGAAGGGCGCGGCCAACGTGCCGCTGGGTGACTGGGGCGCGATCCGCCTCGTCGGCGGCTACGAATCGTCGGACGGTTATTACAAGAACGGTGCCTGCTACGGTCCGGTGCCGACCTTCAACGACGCCGACGGCAATCCGATCGTCTCGCCGTGGTCGGGCGTCTCGGGCTGCCTCGGTGGCGAGACGTTGGGCGGCACCTCGGTCTGGTCGGCCCGCGCGAAGCTGCTGCTGCAGCCGACCGACCGGCTTTCGGCGCTGTTCCAGTACGAATGGTTCCGCGACGATTCCGACGTGGTCCCCTCGGTCAACGTCAACAACGAATACACCGGCAGCGTGCCGTTCCTGACCGACCTGCTGAACCTGACCGGGCGCAATCCCGACAGCAGCGACCCGCTCGACAACGCGGCCTATACCGGGCGCACCCTGCTGGGCCTCGACAAGGGGCAGCGGATCTACGTCGACGGCGTCTACGCCAATATCGACTACGATCTGGACATCGGCACGCTGACCTCGGTCTCGGGCTATCGCTTCCAGCGTTCGCGCATCCCCAACTCGTATGCCGGCGCGACGGCTGTCAGCGCCGACGGCACCTATTTGTCGTTCTTCGACGCCAGCCGCGACGACGACCGCAAGACCTACCAGCAGGAACTGCGCTTCGCCTCCGACTTCGGCGGGCCGTTCGACTTCGTGGCGGGCGGCTTCTACCAGCGCGACAAGGCGAACTTCTGCGTGCCGCAGCTGCTCGGCTTCCTCGACATCACCAGCGGCCCGCTGCCTTTCGGCAACTGGAACGACACGATCTACACCCTGTGCAACGCGCAGAAGTCGACGTCGAAGGCGCTGTTCTTCGAAGGCACGCTGAAGGCGACCGACAAGCTGTCGATCACCGCCGGCGGCCGCTACACTTGGGAAGACAAGACCTGGTGGGGCCGCCAGCAGGCGTTCTACGCCACGCTGAACGGCGGCTTCGATCCGTCGATCGTCGACCTGATCAAGGAACCGCTTGACGCCAACGTCTTCGATTATCCCGCGGGCGTCATCCGCATCGACGACAAGTGGCGCGAGCCGACCTACCGCGCCAGCATCAGCTATCAGGCGACCGACGACCTCTTCACCTATGCGACATATTCGCATGGCTTCAAGGGCGGCGGCTTCAACGACCAGTCGGGTACTTTCGCCCCGTTCGGCAACGACCTCGACGCCTTCCGCGAAGCGGCGCAGGCCACCGAACCCGAACAGGCCGACAGCTGGGAGGCGGGCTTCAAGTCCGAATTCCTTGACAATCGCCTGCGCTTCAACCTCACCGCCTTCTACGTGAAGTACAAGGACCTGCAGAAGCAGCTCAACGTGCCGATCATCGTCAACGGCCAGCCGAACCAGGCGACCCGCTTCGTCAACGCCGCCAGCGCCACGGTGAAGGGGCTGGAAGTCGAGACGTCGGCCACCCCGTTCGAAGGGCTGACCCTGCGCGGGGTGCTGGGTTATCAGGATGCGAAGTACGGCACCTACGAACAGGGCGATGCCGGTTACGACCTGTCGACCGCCCCGCTCGACCGTGCGCCCAAGTGGCAGTGGACGATCGACGGCACTTACGAGCTGCCGGTCACGGCCGATCACCTGGTCCGCCTCAACGGCAGTGTCGCCCATGTCGGTCGCAACCTGAACACGCAGGCGATCACCGATCCGGACGGCAACACCTACCTCGAATCGCGGACACTGGTGAACGGGTCGATCACCCTGACGCAGGCCGACGACGACTACTACGTCCGCCTTGTCGGCCAGAACCTGACCGACAAGCGCTACAAGGTCGCGGTGCAGAACGTCGCTGGCCTGTGGCAGAACGCGCAGTACGGCCCGCCGCGCTACTTCGGCGTCGAGGTCGGCTTCCGCTTCGGCAAGGACATGTAAGGGCCAACCAGCCCGACGGGGTGCCCCGGCCTGCAGCGGCCGGGGCGTTTCGCCTTCAACGCTGCACACCGATGATTGCCCGCGTCCCGGCCCAAGAACGACAACAGGGGGCCGGCCTGAGGGGCTGACGGGCAGGAATCTCGAGAGCGATCTGGGCCGAAAGGCCGCTCTTGCCGAGAGGATGCCATGACCGAACTGACACTCGACCAGTACCGGCGCGACTGCGTCATCGATCCCGCCCTGCCGCAAGACGACCACGGCGCGAAGATCGAGAACGTCGACAACGGCTGCGGCCCGATCTCGCCCGAACGCTATTTCAGCGAGGAATGGGCCGAGCTGGAACGCACCCGCCTGTGGAACCGGGTCTGGAGCTGGGCCTGCCGCGAGGAGGACATTCCCGAACCGGGCGACTACGTCACCTTCGAGATCGCCCGCGAAAGCTTCATCATCGCGCGCGGCGACGACATGCGCATCCGCGCCTTCTACAATGTCTGCCCCCACCGCGGTAATCGGCTGGTCACCGATGAGGACGGGGCGCGGCCCGCCGGCTTTGCCTGCCGCTTCCACAACTGGCGCTTCGACCTTGCCGGCAACAATATCGAGATCAAGGACCGCGAGACTTTCCGGCCGGAGGCGCTGTGCCGCAACGCCGACCTGCGGCAGGCACGGTGCGAGACGTGGGAAGGCTTCGTGTTCATCAACATGGACAAGGGCGCGCCCTCGCTCCTCGAACACCTCGGCCCGCTAGTCGAACATGCGAAACCTTATCGCATCTCCGAGATGCGCATCATGCGCCGGGTGCAGGCGGTGTGGGAATCGAACTGGAAGATCGGCGTCGACGGCTTCAACGAGGCCTATCACGTCCATTCGATCCATCCGCAGATCCTGCCGATCTTCAACGACTATCACGCGCAGATCGACCTCTTCCCCAACGGGATGAGCCGGATGACCACCAAGTTCGCGCACCAGTCGCCGCGCATGAATCAGGACGGTCTGAACCCCGGCCTGCGCTGGCTGATGGAGGAAGTCGGGCTCGACCCCGACAGCTTCGCCGGGCGGATGGAGGAGGTCCGCCCCGCGATCCAGAAGGCCAAGCGCGCAATGGCCGAGCGGCTGGGTGTCGACTGGTCGGGCTTCACCGACAACCAGCTGACCGACGACTGGAACTACGACATCTTCCCCAACATCCAGCTGGGCATGCATCCGGAGGGCATCTCGATGCTCTACTTCCGGCCGCACAAGACCGACCCGCGCAAGTTCGTCTTCGACGTGATCGTCATGATGCACCCGCAGGAAAGCGGCGCGATCAAGGCCCCAGCCTACATGGGCCTGCCCGAA
This sequence comes from Croceicoccus sp. BE223, assembly GCF_031457155.1. Taxonomy (NCBI): domain Bacteria; kingdom Pseudomonadati; phylum Pseudomonadota; class Alphaproteobacteria; order Sphingomonadales; family Erythrobacteraceae; genus Croceicoccus; species Croceicoccus sp. BE223. The sequence continues at coordinate 474,810 of NZ_JAVDWB010000001.1, read as the reverse complement.
GGGTGGGACATTACCGGTCGCAAGCCGGCCGAGATCGAGCGGGTTGACTGGCGCGAGGGCGGGCTCGGCGAACTGTTCGACCAGGACGCCTCGCTCTTCGCCGATGTGCAGCTTGGCATGGAAAGCGAAAGCTACGAGGGCGCGATCCTGTCGGAACAGGAGCAGCGCATCGGCCACTTCCACGCCGAACTCGAGCGCTATCTGGGCCTGCGCTCCTGATCGCATCGCAACGCAAGGACTTCCTTCGATGATCCGACCTTTTTCCCGGGTGGCCCTTGCCCTCGGCCCGATTGCTCTTGCCGGATGCGGCACGCAGAGCGCCGACGCGCCGGCCATCGGCAACGCGACATGGCTGGCGCAGCTGTCCGACGACAGCGACGGCGACGACTGGCCCGCGTTCGGTCGCACTTACGGCGAGCAGCACTTCAGCCCGCTGACCAAGATCAACGCCGACAACGTCGACCAGCTCGGCCTCGCCTGGTATGTCGACCTGCCCGCGGGAAATCCGGCGACGGGGCCGATCGAGGTGGACGGGACCATCTACCTCGCCACCGGCTATTCGGTGATCCGCGCCATCGATGTCGAGACCGGCAAGGAGAAATGGACCTACGATCCCAAGGCGCCCGAAGCATCGGGCATCAAGCTGCGGCAGGGCTGGGGCAGCCGCGGCATTGCCTACTGGAACCACAAGGTCATCACCGCCACGCAGGACGGTCGGCTGATCGCGCTGGACGAGAAGAGCGGCCAGCCGGTGTGGACCGCGCAGACTTTCGGCAAGGACGAGCTGCGCTTCATCTCCGGCCCGCCCCGCGTGTTCGACGGCAAGGTCATGATCGGCAGCGGCGGTTCGGATTCGGGGCCCGTGCGCGGCCTGGTGCGGACCTATGATGCCGACACCGGCAAGATGCTTTGGGAATTCTACACCGTTCCCGGCAACCCCGCCGACGGTTTCGAGAACGAGGCCATGGCCATGGCGGCCAAGACCTGGGCCGGGGAATGGTGGAAGTACGGCGGCGGCGGCAGCGTCTGGAACGCGATGACCTACGACGCGGCCAACGACCAGATCCTGCTGGGCACCGGCAACGGCGCGCCTTGGAACCACAAGATCCGCTCTGCAGGCAAGGGCGACAACCTTTTCCTGTGCTCGATCGTCGCGCTCGACGCGAAGACCGGCGCCTACAAGTGGCACTACCAGATCAACCCCGGCGAAAGCTGGGACTTCAACGCCTCGATGGATATGGAACTGGCCGACCTCACCATCGAAGGCCAGCCGCGGCAGGTGGTGATGACCGCCCCGAAGAACGGGTTCTACTACGTCATCGACCGCAAGACCGGAAAGCTGATCAGCGCAAAGCCCTTCGTCGACGTGACCTGGGCGACGGGGATCGACCTTGCCACGAGCCGCCCGATCGAGGCGGAGAACGTGCGCTACGAAGACGGGCCGACCACCTTCCGCCCGACACCGCTCGGCGCGCACAGCTGGATGCCGATGGCCTACAGCCCGCAGACGGGGCTTGCCTATATTCCCGCCATCGACCTCGAGGTCACGTTCGACGACAGCGGCATCACGCCTGAAAACTTCAAGTGGAACCCCAAGATGGGGCTGACCCCGGGGGTCGGCTATTCGATCGGCAACGGCGGGAGAGAGCAGACCGGCTGGCTGGTCGCCTGGGATCCGGTGAAGCAGGAAGCACGATGGAAGTTGCCGATGGAAGCCCATCTCAACGGCGGCATCATGGCAACCGGCGGCAACCTGATCTTCCAGGGCCGCCCGGACAGCGGCTTCTCGGCCTATGACGCGCGCGACGGCAAGCGGCTTTGGAACTTCGACGCGGGCGCCGGCGTCGTCGCGCCGCCGATCTCCTACCGCCACAACGGCAGGCAATACGTCACCGTCGTCGCAGGCATCGGCACCAGCGCCGGGCTGTTCGGCCCGATGTTCACCAAATACGGCATCGACTACCGCCATCAGAAGCGCCGGGTGCTGACGTTCATGCTGGGCGGCAAGGCCACGCTGCCGAAGCAGGAACCGTACAAGCCGGTCGCCTTCGACGACCCAGACTACAAGGCGAATCCCGCGCTGGCCGCCAAGGGCGAGGCGCTGTTCAACGGGCGCTGCGCGGTCTGCCACGGCACCGGTGCGATCGGCGGCGGCACCGCCCCCGATTTGCGCACGCCGGGCGCTGCCGCCGATGCACAAGCCTTCGCCTCGGTGGTGCGCGACGGCGTCCTGGTGCCTGCGGGGATGCCCCAGTTCGGCGAATTCGGCGAAGAGCAACTGGGCGCGCTGCGCCAGTACATCCGCGCCCGCGCCGCCGAACTGCGCAGCGGCAGGAACGAGAGCGCGGCCGGCTCCACCAACAAGTGAGCCGGTCGCGCCGCGCACCTGCCTTGCCGGGTCAGACGACCCGGTAGGGCCAGGTCGTGGTCAGCTTGATGCGCGCGAATTTCCACTTGCCGTCGTGCCGGACATATTCGTCCTCGTATCGGCCGATCAGCAGCAGCGGGTTGTCATCGCCGCCGCGCGGCCGGCTGGGAGAACCCGCCTCGTGCCGCATGACCCAGTCGAGCAGCATGCACTGCCCGCGCGCGGTGTCCGGGCCGGTCATCTCGATCGTGTGGTTGCCGATGAAATGGACGGTGTCGTAGGGGTGCTCGGCGTGGACCCAGTTGTCGCGGAAGAGCTGCACCACGGAGTCGACGCCGCGATACTGGCCGCCAAAGGCCTCGGGATAGTCGCAGACCACCTCGTCGATGAAATTGGCGCGCACTTTCGCCTCGTCCATCTCGTCGTACCCGGTCGAATAGGCGACGCGCAGTTCGCGGATCTCCTCCCGCGCCAGCAATTCGTCAATCGTCATCGCTCTCTCCATCTGCGGGGTCTTGAAGCCCCTGTTCGATCTGCGCCAGCCGCGCCTGGATGCGGGCCAGCCCGGTCAGGTATTCCTCTCGTGCGGGATCCTTCAGCAGCAGCGATGCGCTGCGCAGGAAACAGGCGCGCAGCTCCAGCCGGCACTGCTCGCTGGTCGAGATCTGCAGGGTCCAGCGGCGATAGACGAGGAACTCGTGCATCACGTGATCGCGCACCACCTGCTGGATATCGAGATCGCCGCGCACCGCGCCCGCGCGCTCCTGCACCGCGTGCCAGCCGAGAAAGCGATTGCGCGCCACGCTGGTCAGTTCACGCACGGCCAGCGCGCGCGTTTCCGCCTCGAACACGAAGCCGACGACGACCCTCGCGTAGAGCGTGTCCCGCTCCATCTCGCTGACCATCCAGTCCAGTTCGTCGAAGACGACCGGCAGGGTATAAATCAGCCCACGCGCGGCAATCGCCTCGCGCACTTCGATCATGCGGTCGACGACGGTGGCACTGATCACGCCCTCCTTGTCGCCGAACAGGCGGTAGATCGTGCGCTGCGCCACGTGCGCTTCTTCGGAAAGGCGACGGATGGTCAGCGCGCCCACCCCCTCGCCCAGCAGCCGGTGCGCCATCTCGACGATGCGACGGCGACGTTCGCGCATCGCGGGCGAGGTATAGCGACGCCGGGGACGCTCTGGGACTTGCCCGGCCTGTGGCAGCGCTGTCTCGATGATCGGCACCCCTGATGACTCCCCTGGCGTCGCAATGAGGCGAGCCGTTCAGGGATCGCGCGACAGGCACGGGTGCACAAGCCCTTTCGCAACCGCGAACTAAAAAAACAAACATGATTGTGTTTTTCGCTTCACAAAAAAGAGCACATGCGTTCATTTGCTGCGTCGGCAGCTGTGCCGAGTGATTCGAACCGCCTCGCATGGAACGGGCGGACGAATGGGGAGAGTGGGAAAAATGACCGGCAAGAAAACGCTGAATTGCGCCCTGAAGACCCTCGCCGCGGGTCTCATGGCGACGACGAGTTCGCATGCATTGGCCCAATCGGCCACCGACGACACCGATGCCGCCACGACGCAGGCGACGACGCCCGACCGCAATGCCGGTCTCGAAGAGATCGTCGTCACCGCCCGCCGCGTGTCGGAATCGCTGCAGGATACGCCGGTCGCGGTGACCGCCTTCACCTCCGCCGCCATCGAGAACAAGTTCGCCACCGACATCCGCGGCCTAGCCGGCGACGTGCCCAACGTCGTCATCACCAACGTGCCCGGCTTCAACGCCGCCTCTATCGGCATTCGCGGCCAGTCGACCGGCGACATCATCCTGACGTTCGAACCGGCGGTGGGCGTCGTCATCGACGACTTCGTGCTGGCCCACGTGCAGACCCAGCTGTTCGACCTCTTCGACATCGATCGGCTTGAGGTTCTGCGCGGGCCGCAGGGCACGCTGTTCGGCAAGAACACCGTCGGCGGCGTGGTCAACGTGATCACCAAGCGTCCGACCGCCGACTTCGGCGGAGAAATCCGCCTCGGCTATTCCAGCTTCAACACCAAGGACGTGAAGGCGGCGATCAACATCCCGCTGTCCGACAAGATCTTCTTCCGCACCGCCGCATCGTTCCAAGACAGCGACGGCTACATCCGCCTGACCAAGAACAACGACGTCGACGGCATCCAGGGTGTGCCCGGAAGCGGCCAGCGCTGGAACGGCACCCACTACATCAGCGCGCGCAGCAAGCTGCTGTTCGAACCGAGCGCCGACACCAACCTGATGCTGACCTACGAACTGCTGCGCGATCGCGGCGATTCCCCGGCATCGACGAACGAATCCCCGGCCGATTTCCTGTTCTCGGTCATCGGTTTCCCCGGCATCCAGGTGACCGGCGGCGATCCGCTGGAAACCGGTACCACGCTGTGCGAGGGTTCGGCGACATCGGGCACCTGCCCCGGCACGCTCAGCGGCCACCGCATCGACGTCGACGGTTTCTACGCGCGCGGCGAACATACGATGGACGGGACCGGCACGGTCACGCTTGTCGGTGGCTATCGCCGGGTGGAGTCGCAGCTTCCTTCGGACTACACCGGCGAGAATGCCTACCTGTTCGTTTCCACGCGTGACGACGTGCGCAAGCAGTACAGCCTCGAGGCGCGCTTCTCCTCGGACTTCTCCGACGTGTTCAAGTTTACCGCCGGCGCGATGTACTGGGGCCAGAAGATGGACGCGAACGCGACCAGCTTCCTCGGCTTCCTGCGCTTCCTCGGCAGCCCGGGCTCGTTGACCGATCCGAACCTGTCGACCGCCTTTTACAAGGTCGATTCCTACGCAGCCTTCGGTGAAGCGGAATACCAGGTCGCCGATCCGTTCGCGGTCTTCTTCGGGGCACGCTACACCGCCGAGAAAAAGGACTTCGCGGTCCGTCCGCAGGTGCCGCGTTCGCTGGTGGAGGCGGGCAACTGGCCCGAATACAGCGACAGCAAGAAGTTCAGCCGCCCCACGATCCGGGCCGGCTATCGCTGGGACGTCGCGCCAGGCATCAACAACTACTTCACCTACAGCCAGGGCTACAAGTCGGGCGGCTACAACGAACAGGCCATGTCGGCCACTTCGGCCCTGCCCTTCGATGAAGAAACCGCCGACAGCTTCGAACTGGGCCTGAAGACCGAGACCGACGACAGGCGCCTGCGCGTCAACGTCGCGGGCTTCTACGTCAAATACAACGACCTGCAGCGTGACGCGGTGGTGCCGTTCATCGACCCCAACACCGGCCTGCCGGGTCAGGAAACGAAAACCACCAACGCCGGCAAGGCGCACGTCTACGGTCTCGAGGTCGAACTCTCGGCCGCGCCCACGGCGGGGCTGACGATCGGCGCCGGCCTCGGCTGGCAGAAGGCGAAGTACGACGAGTTCATCACCGACGTGAACGGCGACGGCGTCAACGACGACGCCTCGTTCCTGAAGCTGCGCAACACGCCCGAATGGACGCTCAACGGCAATATCCGTTATGAATTCGAGCCGACAGATATCGGCCAGTTCGCCGTCCAGACCGACGTGAACTACCAGTCGGAGTACGAGTCGGGCACGCTGAACGCCCCGTTCTCGCAAGGCGAGGCGCGCACGCTGGTCGGCGCCAGCCTCTCCTGGAACGATCCGACGGAAACCTACCGCGTCACGGTCTACGGCCGCAACCTGCTCGACAAGGTCTACCGCGTCAGTGCGAACTCGGTGGCGGGTCTTTTCAATTTCACCAACTACGCCCCGCCGCGCTCGATCGGTGTCGAAGTCTCGGCGCGGTACTGACCTGATGGCGACGCGCATTCCCCGCGTCGCCGGCGGCCCCGGTCCCTCCTCCCGGGTCCGCGTCCGATGCGGTCGCCTGTCCAGCCGGCAGGCGACCGCATCACACTCATCCTCGTCTGGCCAGCCGATGCGGATTGCCGATGCCTGCGGGCACGAGGTCGAACGCGAAGCTGACCCGGTCTTTTCCGCCGAAGGGCAGAGTGCCGTGCCACAGGTACGACGGGAACAGGATCATCCGCCCCGTCTTCGGGCGAAACACCCGGTGCGGCAGGTCAAGCCCGCCCAGTTCGTCCGGCAGCACGCCGATGGCGAACGCGCCATCCTCGCCATCGGCGAAATCGGGGTAGTAGACGCCCGACAACCAGTTCGGCGCATGGATGTGGGCCCCGACTTCGCCTCCGGCGCGCAGGATCGTGCCCCACAGGGTAAGGCTCCAGTCCCCGGGCATGGCGCGCAGGAAGGGATGGTTCCTGTCCATGGCCGCCAGCCGCGCCTGTTCGCGCGCCACCTTCGTGCGGGCAAGATCGCCAAGGGCGGCAATGGCGGGCGTTCTGTCATCGGCCAGTTCGTCGCTCTGGCGACCCTGCCGGGTGACCAGCCCTTCCGGCTCCTCGACCAGCGAGGGGTGTGCGGCGAGTTCGCCGACCAGCGCAGCGTTGAAGGTCGCGAGGTCGGTAAAGCCCTCCACCGCCTCGATGTCGTGGACGGTGACGAAGCGGTCGATGCCCATCAGCGTGTCGCGGGCCGCGCCCTGGCCCATCCGGTCGAGAGCCACGCTCGCCAGCGCGAGAGGCGTGGTGACCGACGGCGAGACCGCGAGCATCTGCTCGCAGACGCGCAAGGCCCGTTCCGCCTCGCCCGCACGGATCAGGTTGCGCGCCAGGTTGATGCCGAGCGCATGATGGGGGCGCGCAGCGTCGAACCCCTGCGCCAGCGCGCGGGCGGCGCCGGCATGGTCGCCGGCCCTTTCGCGCAGCAGGCCAAGCTGGTTCGCCGCGCGCGGATGGCCGGGAATTTCGGCAAGAACGGCGGCCGCCAGCCGTTCGGCCTCCGCCTCGCCCGCGACATCGGCGAGGTTGAGCCGCGTCTCAACATGACCGGGGCGCAGCGCCAGCGCGCGGGCATAGGCCTGCGCCGCTTCGTCCCGGCGGCCCAGGCGCGCCAGCGCCACGCCGCGATTGTTGCACAGGTCGGGATGGTCGGCCGCGCCCTCGATCAGGGCCAGCGCCTCGGCCGGGCGGTCGGCGGCGAGCAGGCACGACGCCATGTTGGCCAGCGTCGCCGCGTGGCCGGGCCGCAGCCGCAGCGCCTCCTCGAACGCGGCCAGCGCGTCGTCGAAACGCCCGGCGCCCTTCAGCGCGACGGCGAGATTCTGGTGGCGCGCGGGATGGCCGGGTTCGGCATCGCGCGCTGCCGTGAAACGCACGATCGCTTCGTCGCCCCGCCCGGTGCGCTGCGCCACCAGCCCCGCCAGCGTCAGCGCGTCGGCATCGCCGGGCGTCTCGCGCAGCAACCGGTCGACCAGCGGCGCCGCCGTCTCGGGGCTCGGCCCTTGGGCAAGGCGCGCCGCCTCGACCAGCAGATCATCTCTCATTCTTAAAGGCCCCTCCCGTGATTGGCGTCATCATGCATCTCCGCACCAGGCCGGACAAGACCGCCCGCTTCGTGGAACTGGTCACGCAATTGCAGAAGGACGTCCGCGCCAACGAACCGGACACCCTGCATTTCCAGATCATGCGCGATCCGCAGGACGCGCACGCCTTTACCTTCAGCGAGGTGTTCCGCGACATGGCCGCCAAGGAAGCCCACGCGCTGCAGCCCTATCACGTCGCGATGTCGGAAGAAGGCTGGGCCTGTCTCGACGGCGAGCCCGACATCCGCGTTCTCGACTGCCTGGACACATGAGCCGCGGGAACCAGCCTTTGCCATAGGGTGCAAGACCACGCGCACCGCGTAACATCGAACGAAACCGAACACGAGAGGAGAGAGACCATGGCACACGATCCCGGCAAACTGGGCGATCTCATCGTCAATGTCGACGACTGCCACGAAGTCGAACTGGGCACCGGCACGACCATCCGCCTGCTGCGCTACAGCGAGGAGACCGGCGACTGGGTGCTGTGGGTGCACATGGAACCGGGCGCGACCTTTGCGCCGCACTGGCACCTCGGCCACGGCCAGTATTTCGTCACCAAGGGCGAGCTCATCTACGACGTCGGCTCGGCCCCTGTGGGAACCTACGGTTACGAACCGATCGGTTCGCGGCACAGCGAGGCGCGCTGCGACGAGGTGACGGAATACCTGTTCATGGGCCACGGCGCGGTCGCCTTCACTGGCGAGGACGGCGAGATCCGCTTCATCCTCAACCATGAGTTCCTCCGCGACGTGGCGCGCGGCACCGTCGTCTCCAACGTCGCCAACGAAGGGCTGGAGGAAGCGGCGTGACCGCAGCCTCCAACCCGCGCGCCGAGCGCCTGCGCGCGATGATGGGCGCAGAGGGGCTCGACGCGGTCGTCCTGTCCCACCCGCATGACGTGCGCTACGCGGTCGGCTACCATTCCATCCTCGAACGCTGGGGCCAGATGGAGGCGATGGCCGCGGCGATCGTCTATGCCGATCCGGCCCGGCCCCTCACGCTTGTCATCCCGGAAGCGAACCTCGGCCTCGTCGCGGTGCTCAACAAGGACGGCGACGCCTGCACTTTCGGCGAGATCCGCACCTTCGAGATGCTGAACTTCTGCGAGGTCAGCCGCTTCATCGACCCCGACCGCAAGACCGGCCAGCTGGGCGAGGACGCGATGGCGCTGGCCGGGCGCATCGCCGGCGAATGCCAGGCCGACGTCTGCGCCGCCGTCACCTCGGCGCTGGCCGATCACGGCATGGCGGGCAAGCGCATCGGCTTCGACGAACACCGCATGTCGGCCCGCGTTGCCGAAAGCGTGCCGCACGATTTCGTCGACGTGCTCGATTTCATGATGCGCGTTCGCGTCGTCAAGACGGCGGAGGAGCTGGACCGTTACCGCAAGGTCGGCAAGCTGGCCGATCGCATCGTCCAGCACGCCGGCAGCCTGCTGCACGAAGGGGCGGACTGGAACGACGTTCAGGCGCGCATCTGCGACTTCATGGTGAGGAACGACACGATCCCCGTCGACGACGGCGGCATGCTGTTCGGCGGTTCGTACGAGGCGGACGAGTTCATCCCCGACCTGTTCCGGACCAGCGGCAACCGCGCGCTGCGCCGGAACGACATCGTGATCCTCGAAACGCAAGGCGTGCACGACGGCTTCTGGGTCGACATCAACCGCACCGCCCACATCGGCCCGCCGAGCGAGGCCTACCAGCGCCAGCACGACATCCTGCGCGATGCCTTCCTGAAAATGGTCGAGACGCTGCGCCCCGGGATGTCGACCGCCGACCTGCCCGCCATCGCTTACGAACACGTGAAGGCCGCCGGCGTCGCGACGCCGGAAAAGCTGCTCGTCGTGGCGCACGGCATCGGCCTGATGCCGCTCGAGATCCCGCGCGCCTATCCTTCCGCGGGTCTTGCCGGGGTGAAGCAGGGCTTCGTGCTCGAAGAGGGCATGCTGCTCTCGCTCGACAGCCTCTACTTCGGCGCCAGGATCGGGCCGTGCCACATGGAGAACGTCTACGCGATCACCAGCGGCGCGCCCGAACCGATGTACCACACCCCGCTCGAACTCATCGTCGCGCCGCTTGCCGCTGAAACCGAACCTGCCGAATAAGGAAACCCGCGATATGCCCACGGGCGAAAACGATCCCCGCCTCGAGAAATACCGCCGGATGCAGCGCATCCGCCAGTTCGAGGCCAAGGCCGAGGCCATCCACGCGCAGGGCGAGATTCCGGGCGCGCTGCACACTTACGCGGGCATGGAGGCGTCGGGAGTCGGCTGCTGCATGGCGCTGCGCGACGACGATTACATGGTCGGCACCCACCGCAGCCACGGCCACCCCATTGCCAAGGGCGCGGCGCTGCGCCCGCTGATGGCCGAACTGCTCGGCAAGAAGACCGGCATCTGCCAGGGCAAGGGCGGGTCCATGCACCTGTCCGACTTCTCGGTCGGGTCGCTGGGCGAAACCAGCATCGTCGGTTCGGGCGGCCCGGTCGCCGCCGGGGCGGCGCTGGGCGCGAAGCTGCAAGGGCTGGACCGGGTGGCGCTGTGCTTCTTCGGCGACGGGGCCAGCAGCGAGGGCGCGATCCACGAAGGCATGAATCTGGCCGCGGTCTGGTCCCTGCCCGCGATCTTCGTGTGCGAAAACAACCGGTTCGGCATGTCGACCCCGACCGACAAGGCCGTGGCCGGCAAGAATGTCGCCGACCGCGCGCACGGCTATGGCATCCCCGGCGTCATCGTCGACGGACAGGACGTCGACGCGGTGGAGGACGCGGTGCGTGAAGCGGTGGACCGCGCGCGGGCCGGCAAGGGGCCGACCCTGATCGAGACCAAGACCTATCGCTACGGCGACCACGCGGTGAACATGGGCCGCGAACTCACCCCGCGCGGGCCGGAGCACGAGGACTGGGTCGCGCGCGATCCGATCATGCTTTACCGCGCGCGCCTGATCGACAGCCGCGTGGGCGCCGACGTGCTCGACGCCATCGACGCCGCCGTCAGCGACGAAGTGACCGATGCGCTGCAATTCGCGCGCGACAGCGCATACCCGGCCTTCGAAGAGGCCTTCGACCATGTCTTCGTCGATCGCCTGCCGATCCCCGAAGACGTCGGCAAGTACGCCTGAGGAGGGACGCGAACATGGCCAGGATCACCTACCTCGAAGCCATCTACCAGGCACAGAAGGAAGAAATGGAACGCGATCAATCCGTGTTCCTGATGGGCGAGGACGTGCGCTGCAACGTCTTCGGCACCACCACCGGGTTCGTCGACCTGTTCGGCGAGGAACGGGTGCGCGACACGCCGATCTCGGAAAACGGCTTCATCGGGGCGGCGGGCGGCGCGGCGATGGTCGGCATGCGCCCGATCGTCGATACCACGATCTCGTCGTTCCTGTTTCCGGCGATGGACCAGATCTGCTCCATCATCGCGAAGTCGCGCTACATCTATGGCGGGCAGGCAACACTGCCGCTCGTCATCCGCTCGTGCCTTTTCTACGGCAATTCCAACGCGGCGCAGCACTCCGACCGGCCCTATTCGATGTTCATGAACATGCCGGGCCTGAAGATCATCGCCCCGTCGAACGCGGCGGACATGAAGGGCCTGCTGAAGGCCGCGATCCGCAGCAACGACCCGGTGTTGAGCTTCGAGGATTCGACCTGCTGGATGGCCAAGGGCGAAGTGCCCGACGACATCGACCACGTCGTCCCGCTCGGCAAGGGCGACGTGAAGCGCGAAGGCAGCGACGTGACCATCATCGGCATTGCCGGCGGCGTCAACGTCGCGCTGAAGGCGGCCAAGTTGCTGGAAGGCGAAGGAATTTCGGCCGAAGTGATCGATCCGCGCACGCTCGTGCCGCTCGACCGCGAGCTGATCCTCGCCTCGGTCCGCAAGACCGGACGCGCGATCTGCGTCGATCCCGCGCACCTGACCTGCAGCGCGGCGAGCGAGATCGCCGCGACCATCGTGGAACATGCCTTCGACGCGCTGAAGGGCCCGGTCGTGCGCGTCACCACGCCCGACACCCACCTGCCCTTCAGCCCGCACATGGAAAAACCGCTCTACCCCTCGGCGGAGCGGATCGTCGATGCGGCGCGCAAGGTGATGGGCGCGAAGCGCGCGGCAATGGCCTGATCAGGCCTACAGGAGAAATTGCAAATGGCTGAATTTACCGTGGTCCTGCCACAATACGGAATGGGGATGCAGGACGGCGAGATCGTGCGCTGGCTTAAACAGCCCGGCGACACCGTGGCCGAGGGCGAAACCCTCGTCGAGGTGGAAGCCGCCAAGACCACCGTGGAGGTCCCCTCTCCGGTCGCGGGCACACTAGTGCGGATCGTCGCGGAACCGGGAGAGACCATCGACGTCCGCGCGCCGATCGCGATCCTGGAAACCGCCTGATCCATGTCCGGGGGCAAGTTGGCGCGCCGGGCTGTGCGCGAGGATGACAGGGGCCATGGCGGCGCGTGGATGCGATGGATCTTCGGCATCCTGCTCATCGTCATCGGCGGGGTGCTGGCCGCAGGCGGCGGCTGGCTCCTGTCGCTCGGCGGCTCACCCTACTACCTCCTGACCGGCCTTGCCTGCCTCGGCTCGGGCTGGTTCATCCTCAGGCGCAACCGGCGGGGCCTGTGGCTCTATGCCGCAATGCTGGCGGGAACGCTGGGCTGGGCGCTGTGGGAAGTGGGGCTCGATTTCTGGCAGCTCCTGCCCCGTCTGGCCGGGCCGACCGTGCTCGGCGCCATCCTGTGCATCCCGGCCATGCGGCGCAGCGTCAGCCGTGCCCGCGACACCGGGACGATCATGGCCGCGCCGGTGGCGACGATCCTGTGCATCGCGGCGCTTGCCGTCGCCTTCTTCCAGGTCCGCCCGTTCGACGTCGCGCCCACCGGCGCGCCGGTCGCAGTCGCGGCGGCATCCGGCGGGCAGACCGACTGGACTGCCTATGGCGGCAGTCTTGCCGGCACGCGCCATTCGGCGTCTAACCAGATTACCGCCGCCAACGTGACAAAGCTGGAGCAAGCCTGGCACTTCGAGACCGGCGACACGATGGAGAAGCGGCCCGAGATCACGTCGATCTCGTTCATGGCAACGCCGCTGATGGTCGACGATCTCGTCTATCTCTGTTCGCCAACCGGCAAGGTCTTCGCGCTCGATGCCGACAGCGGCAGGCAGGTCTGGCTGCGCGATCCCAAGGCCGATCTCGGCAATGCGCAGATGCTGAACTGCCGGGGGGTTTCCTATCATGCCGACTCTGCGGCCACCGGCCTGTGCGCCAAACGCATCATCTCGATGACGGTCGACGGCCGGCTGCTCGCCAGCGATGCCGCGACCGGCCAGCCCTGCCCCGGTTTCGGCACCGACGGCGCGATCGACCTTCGCGCCGAGATGGGCAAGGTCGACCAGTTGCGCAGCTACACCACCTCGCCCCCGACCATCGTCGGCAACGTCGCGGTGGTCGGCTCCTACATCCGCGACAACTTCAGCGCGTTCGATCCGTCGGGCGTGGTGCGCGGATACGACGTGACGACCGGCAAGCTGCTGTGGGGATGGGATTCGGCCCGTCCGCCCGAGGCACCCGATCCCGGTCCCGACGGGACCTGGACACCGGGATCGGCCAATGCGTGGAGCGTGTTCAGCGCCGATCCCGCGCTCGGCCTCGTCTACCTGCCGACCGGCAACGCCACGCCCGACCATGTCGGCACGCACCGCACCCCGGACATGGAACGCTACGCCAGCTCGATCGTCGCGCTCGACGCCGCGACCGGCAAGGTGCGCTGGTCGTACCAGGTCGTGCATCACGACATCTGGGACTACGACGTGCCGGCTCAGCCGGTGCTGTTCGACTGGCAGGGCAAGGTGCCCGCGCTCGCCGCGCCGACCAAGCTGGGCGACATCTTCATCCTCGATCGCCGCACCGGCAAGCCGCTGACGCAGGTTACCGAGATGGCGGTCCCGGCGGGCAACCTGCCGGGCGAACGCTATTCGCCGACGCAGCCGCGCTCGACCGGGTTCGCCTCGTTCGCGCCGGACGACCTGACCGAGGCGGGAATGTGGGGCGCGACCCCGCTGGACCAGTTGTGGTGCCGCATCCGCTTCCGCTCGCTCGACTACAAGGGGGTCTACACCCCGCCCTCGGTGCGCGGCACGCTGCAGTATCCGGGCACCTTCGGCATGCTCAACTGGGGCAGCGTCAGCGTCGATCAGGCGCGACGGCTGATGATCGTGAATGCCTCTGCCATTCCGCAGGAGGCGATCCTGTTCAAGCACGGCGCCAATGCCGACACGCCCGCGCTGGCCAAGGATTCGCACGCCCCCGGCTACTTGCCGCAGGAGGGCACCAACTACGGCGTCAGCCTCAACCCGATGCTGTCGCCGCTGGGCCTGCCCTGCATCGCGCCGCCCTGGGGTCACATCGCGGCGGTCAGCCTCGATACCGGCAAGAAGGTCTGGCAGCGGACCCTGGGCACGACCGAGGATACCGCTCCGCTCGGCATCGCCATTCCCGGCGTGTTCAACCTGGGCGGGTCGGTGACGACGGCGACCGGCCTCACCTTCATCGGCGCGGCAATGGACCATCACCTGCGCGCGTTCGACACCGCGACGGGCCGCCTCCTGTGGCAGGGCCGCCTGCCCGCCGGGCCGCAGGCGACGCCGATGACCTACACTTCGCGCAAGACCGGGCGGCAGTACGTGGTGATCGCGGCGGGCGGCCACATGTACATGGGCACGACCAAGGGCGACCATGTCGTCGCCTTTGCCTTGCCCGCGAATTAGAAGGGGCGCGGATCGCCGCGCCCCTCCCCCTCTCAGAGCGAGATGGTCTTTGTCACCCCGTCCCAGTCGGCGGCGGCCTGCTTGATCATCGCGAAGGTGTCGAGCATCGGCTGGAACGGCTGCACGATCTCGACGATCGGGGTCAGCGCGTTCTCGCTCGCGGTGTCGAGATAAGCGAACTTCGACATCGGCAATTCGCCCTGAAGCAGCACATCGACCCCGCGCCGCTCCGCATCGGCCATGACCGCGTCATAGTCGTCGACGAAAGTGCCGATGTGGTGCAGCCCTTTCTGTCCGGATTCCAGGAACTCGGTGTAGGTCGTGCGGACGCTGCCCGGCTGGATGAACTCGATCATCATGTCGCCCGAATAGCCGACCGCGACCGCGCCGAAGATGTCGGCGTCGCCGGGGATCGGTTCGCCCCGCACCTTCAGCCCCTCGAACTGCAACGGCAGGGGAAATGTGAAGAACGGCCCCACACCCATCTTGCTGGTCCACAGGTCCACCGCCGCCATCGCGTCGGGCACGACGTAGGCCATCTGGAAGATCTTGCCATACAACGAACTCATCCGGTCTCTCCCAAGGTGCTGCCTGCCGGAATTGGCGGAGCTATCGCTTGCAAAACAATCATGCATGTTTTTAATTGGCAACCAAGGGGCGTGAGTCGATAATCCGTCAACCCGCCCGAAGATCCCGGTAAAACGACCGGGTCCAATCCCGGTGGAGAGGGATGCCTGCATCATGAAACTCGATTTCGAAGACTGGAACATTCACGTCGGCACGCCGCACGCGTTCAACGAGCGCGCGCCCCGGATCGACAACGGCACCGACCGCCCCGATCCGCGCCGCTATTACGACCGCGAGTTCATGCGGGAGGAGTGGGAGAAGGTCTTCTGCAAGTCGTGGCTGATCGCGTGTTCGGTCTCCGACGTGGCGGAACCGGGCGACTTCTACAAGTTCGACATCGGCCCCGAATCGATCATCGTCGTGCGCGGCGACGATGGCGAGGTGCACGCCCACTACAACGCCTGCCCCCACCGCGGCAGCCGGCTGGTCACCACCGATTTCGGCTCCCTGGCGCAGTTCACGTGCCCGTTCCATTCGTGGAAATTCGACCTGGAAGGCCACAACGTCGCAGTCACCGACAGGGAGACGTTCCGCCCCGAAGTCCTGTGCCACGGCCACGACCTCACCTCGGTGCGCTGCGAAGTCGCCGCAGGCCTCGTCTTCGTGTCGATGGACCCGGATATCGAGCCGGTGAAGGAATGGCTGGCGCCGATCCTCGCGCATCTCGAGCTCTACGAGATCGACAAGATGTACGTCGTCCAGCACCGCCGGTCGGACTGGGGTTCGAACTGGAAGGGCGGTGTCGACGCCTTTGCCGAGATCTACCATCTCCACGCCGTGCACCCTCAAACCCAGTGCCTGATGGACGACCGGACCCAGATCGACCTCTGGCCGGGCGGCCTGTCGCGCCAGTTCGTACCCTTTGCAAAGCCCGCCGAACGCTATCCCGATCAGGAAACGGTGAACCCGGGCATCCAGCTGATGCTGCGCGATGCCGGGATCGATCCCGATACCTTTGACGGCACCGCCGCCGAAACCCGCGCCGCCGTGCAGCAGGCCAAGCGCAAGCGGTCCGACGAACTGGGCCTTCGCTACGAGCGGTTCAGCGACAGCCAGCTTTCGGATTCGGTCGTCTATTCGCTGTTCCCCAACGCGCAGCTGGGCTGCCACCCGGAAGCGGTCTTCCTCCATCGCTTCATCCCGCACCCGACCGATCCCGACCAGTTCACCTACGACACGTGCATCCTCTACCGCCATGTCGACGCGCCGGGCTACTCGGCGCCGGCGTGGATGGGGATGGGGCCGGAAGTCGACCTGTCGGGCCGGACGCGCCCCGAGATCGTGCACACCGGCCTTGGCGAACCGCCGGGCCTTGGCGAAGTGCTCGACCAGGATTCGGACCTGCTGCCGATCGTGCAGGCGGGCGCCAAGTCGCGCGGCTTCAAGGGACCGCTGTGGTGCGAGCAGGAAGGCCGCCTGCGCCATTTCCACGCCGAACTCGATCGCCGGATGGCCGAAGGCTGATGGGGTACGATCCCCGCAGCTGGGCGGTGCACAAGGGTTCGGACCACCCGTTCGACCAGCCCGCCCCCGCCATCGACAACGGTGCCGAACGGCCCGATCCGCGCCGCTACACCAGCAAGGCGTTCTTCGAGGACGAGTGGGAGAAGGTCTTCACGAAAACCTGGCTTCTCGCCTGCCCGTCGAGCGACCTGCAGGAGGCGGGCGACTGGGTAAAGCACGACATCGGCCGGGAGAGCTTCATTGTTGTTCGAGGCAAGGACGGCAAGGTCCGCGCCCACTACAACGTCTGCCCGCACCGCGGTTCGCGGCTGGTCACGACCGAGATGGGCAGCCAGGACAGCTTCACCTGCCCGTTCCACTCGTGGAAGTTCGATCTCGAGGGTCACAACGTCGCGGTGACCGACCGGGAGACCTTCCGCCCCGAAGTGCTGTGTCACGGCACCGATCTCACCTCGGTCCGCGCCGAAGAGGCCGCGGGCCTCGTCTTCATTTCGATGAGCGACGATGTGCCGCCGCTGGCCGAATTCCTCGGCCCGATCCTGCCGATGCTGGAAACCTACCGCATCGACCTGATGCACGTGGTGCAGCATCGCCGTTCGGACTGGGCGGCCAACTGGAAGGGCGGCATCGACGCTTTCTATGAAAGCTATCACCTCCACGCCATCCACCCGCAGACAATGGGCGTGATCGACGACCGCACCCATATCGATCTCTACCCCGGCGGACTGTCGCGCCAGTTCGTGCCGATGGCGCAGCCCAATTCGCACTTCCCCGACCAGGAAGGCATCAACCCCGGCATCGCCATGCTGCTCGCCGACGCGGGCGTCGATCCCGCCAGCTTCACCGGCACCGCGATGGAAAGCCGCGCCGCGGTCGCTCAGGCAAAGCGGGACCGGGCGGCGGCGATCGGGCTCGACTACACCCACTTTTCCGACGCGCAGCTGACCGACGCCACGATCTTCGGGATATTTCCCAACATCCAGATCGGCTGTCACCCCGAAGCCGTGTTCCTGCACCGTTTCAATCCGCATGCCAGCGATCCGGAGAAGTTCACTTACGAAACGACGATCATGTATCGCCACGTCGATGCACCGGGCTACGGCGCGCCCGGGTGGATGGGCCTTGGCCCCGAAGTCGATGTGACCGGCGCGACGCGGCCGGAGGTGGTGCACACCGGGCTCGGCGAACCGCCGGGGATGGGCGAGGTGCTTGATCAGGATTCGGACCTGCTGCCCTTCGTCCAGGCCGGCGCCCGGTCACGCGGCTTTCGCGGGCCGCTGTGGTGCGAACAGGAAGCCCGCCTGCGCCATTTCCACGTCGAACTGGATCGCTGGCTGGCGAAATGATCTTCCCTGGGTTTCCGCGCCCTTCGTGCGGGAGCCGACTGCCAAGGGCGGGGCCGCTGCGTGCAGCCCCGCCCCTTTTTTATCAGCGATAGGGTCGCATGGTGGCGCGAATGTCGGCGGCGATCGCGTCCGGGTTTTCGACATGCGCGAAGTGTCCGCCGCGTGCATGCGTCACATCGAAAGTCATGTTGAAATCGCCGTCCAGACCGCTGCCGAGACCCGCCGTTCCGTCGAACGGAAAGCGGCTGACCCCGGTCGGCACCCGGACGATCGGCGTGCCGTCATGCGAGGGCCGCCACGGATGGCGCGCCGCTTCGGCATAGAAGCGGGCCGAAGTGACGAAGCTGTCTGTGAACCAGTAGATCGAGGCAGTCGTCAGCAGGAAGTCGGGGTCGAACGCGTCGAACAGCCCGTCGCGGCAATCGCCCCAGCTCTTGCGCCGTTCGACCAGCCAGGCGAGCAACGCGGCGGGCGAATCGTGCATCCCGTAGGACAGCGTCTGCGGATCGAGCACCTGGACGCAGACGTGTGATGCGATACGCCGTTGCCACGCGAGGAAATCGTCCCGCGCCTGCCCCTCCAGCTCCTTTGGGGCGAGCATGCCGCCGGTGACGTCCCACGGCCGTTCGTGACCGAAGAGGTAGAGCGGCGCGAGGGTCGAGAGGTGGATCGCATCGACCGCGTCGGCGTACTTGTGGCCCAGTTGCGCCGTCGTCAGCGATCCCCAGTCGCCGCCCGCGGCGAAATAGCGGTCGTGGCCCAGGATGTCGCGCATCAGGGTGTGCCACAGGTCGGCGGTCGTCCAGAAATTGACGCCGGTCCTGGCCAGCGGGGTCGAGAATCCGAAACCCGGCATCGACGGGACGATCACGTCGAAGGCATCCGCCGGATCGCCGCCGTGCGCCGCCGGATCGGCGAGCGGGCCGACGACCCGGTGCATGTCCCAGAAGGTCCACGGCCAACCATGCGACAGGATCAGCGGCGCTGGCTTTGGCCCCTTCCCCGGCACCCGCATGTAGTGGACCGGCAGTCCTTCGATCTCGACGCGCCAATGCTCGAAAGCGTTCATCGCCGCTTCGTGCTCGCGCCAGTCGTAACTGTCGCGCCACTGCTCGATCAGCGGCGCCATGATGCTGACCGGCGTGCCGTACGACCAGTCATCGTTGGCATAGTCATGCGGCAGGCGGGTCCGCGCCAGCCGCTCCTTCAGGTCTGCCAGCCGCTCTTGCGGGATGGCGATCTCGAAGCGGCTGGGCTGCATACCTGCCTCCTCTCGCGAAGTCAGAATGGCCGGATGGTGATGGCGTTGTCGATCACCAGTTCCGCCCCGTTGATGAAACGCGATTCGTCGCTGGCAAGGAACAGGACGAGGTTGCCAACGTCCTTGGGCGCGCCGGGCGTGCCGGGCGGCAGGACGCCGTCGGGGATGTCCCTGGGCTGGTCCGGGCGGCCTTCCGCCTTCTGCACCATCGGGGTTTCGATCGATCCGGGGTGCACCGAATTGCAGCGGATCTTGTAGCCCTTTTCCTGGCACATCACCGCGACCGACTTGGTCATCGAGCGCACCGCGCCCTTCGCCCCCGAATAGGCGAAGAAGATCGGATAGCCGAGCAACGCGCCGGTCGAGCTCATGTTGATGATCGATCCGCCATCGTTCTCGTTCATCAGCGGAATCGCGTATTTCATGCCCAGAAAGACGCCGTCGATCATGATCGAGTTGACCCAGCGGAACTGTTCGAGGGTCGTGTCCTCGACATCGGCGTTCAGGACCACGCCGGCGTTGTTGACCAGCACGTCGAGCCGGCCGAACTTTTCGCGGATGGCGTCGATCGCGGCGATCCACTGCTGTTCGTCCGCCACGTCCAGCGCCATTCCGATCGCGCCGTTGCCGATGCGGTCGGCCACCGCCTGCGCGGTTTCCTGCTTCACGTCGGTGACCACCACGGTTGCGCCCTCTTTCGCGAGGATCTCGCAATCTGCGGCGCCCAGCCCCGAACCGCCGCCCGTCACGAGCGCAACCTTGCCTTGAACCCGGCCCATATCTCTCTCCTGGAAGTGTCGTTATGCGGTAACGCGAGAAGGGCTCAGGCGGCCCCATCCTCGCTGAAATAATCCGGCATGCCCGCCGGCCACACCACGCCCCATTGTGCCTGGCCACCGTCGAGGATGATCAGGTCGCCGTTGACGAAACGCGCCGCCGGCGAGGCGAGATAGGCGATCATCTCGGCTACGTCCCACGCGTTGCCGCGCTGCTTCATCGGGTTCGCCTTGTGGAAGCGCGCCAGCGCCTCTTCGGGATACATGCGGAAGCCCTCGGTCTCGATAACGCCGGGGCCGATGCAGTTGACGCGGATGTTCCACTGCGCCCACTCGGTCGCCAGGGTCTTCGAGAGGTAGATCACGCCCGCCCGCGCCGCGCAGGTGTGCGCCGCCTGCGGCATGCCGCGTTCGACGTTGGCAACGATGTTGACGATGTTGCCCGGCTTGCCGTCGGCGCGCCAGCGCTTCGCCACCTCCTGCATCATCCACCACGTGCCGTTGAGATTGGTGTCGATCACCGCCAGCCAGCCCTTGCGGGAAAAGTCGATGGCGTCCTGCGGAAACTGCCCGCCGGCATTGTTGACCAAGGTGTCGATCGTGCCGAATTCGTCGCTGACACGGTTGATCGTAGCCTCGACCGCCTCGGCGTCGCGGATGTTGGTGCCGAGCGCGAGGACCGACTTTCCGGTTTCCTCCTTCACCAGCCTGACCGTGGTGTCGAGCTTCGCCTCGTCGCGCCCGCAGATCGCCACGTTCGCACCGAGCCGGGCGGCGAGCAGCGCCGTCGCCTTGCCCATGCCGCTGCCGCCGCCGCTGACCAGCAGCGTCTTTCCGGCCAGCATGTCGCCGCGGTAGATCGTGGTCTGGACGCGCAGGTCGTCTTCGTCGAGGCCGCGCTTCGGGCGTTCGTAATCGACGTCCTCGGGCCGGAATATCTTCGGTTCATGCTTGGGGGTGGCGTTCAATGCGCGGTTCCTTGCCGGTCTCTGCTTCGCGAAGCCGCAGTGCAGCTCCATCCTTCTCCGACCGGCACGCTAACGCGGCGCGATCAAAAAGACAAACAAGATTGTTTTATTGCGCTGGCGGCCGGATCAGGTCTCGGACGGGCGATAGAGCTGCTCGATCTGCCGCTCCAGGTGCTGAAGCATCGGCGGCACCTGTTCGGCGGTCATGGCGCCGGTGTGGATGCCGATCGCCATGCCCTCGAGGATCGTCTGCGACAGTGTCATCGCCAGCTTGAACTCAGCCGGAAGCACACGCCACTCGGGAAACAGGGTCTCCGCCTCGTTGTCGAATCGTTCGCGGAACTCGACCTGAAGCGGGTCCATGATAGCGGCAAGGCCGGGATCGGTCCGCGCCGCGATGGCCAGTTCGTGGAAGGCGATGAACGCGGGCTTCTGGACCTGTTCCCAGTATGTCTCGACCAGCTTGACCACGTCGTGCTCGGGTTTGTCCGCGGCGCGGCGAAACGCGCGGATGCGCCGGTCGTGCAGCTCGATGATCGTCGCCTTGATGAGCGCGGGGCCGTTTTCGTAGTGGTGCATCATCGCGCCGCGCGAAAGGCCGGCCTCCGCCGCGACGCGCGGCGTGGTCGTCCTGGCATAGCCGTACTTGACGAGACAGCGCACCGTCGCGTCGATCAGGCGCTTGCGGGTCTGCGCCGCCTTGGCCGCCTGGATGGTTCCGCCCCCGCCACGCGACGCCGCACGCGCCGGCGACCGGGCCGGGCCGTTGCGATCCGTGTTTCGGGCGCGCGCCGTGGTGCTGGTCATAACTGCTTTGTCTGCTCTGTCGTCGCTCGCGCCGCCCCGTCCGTCAGTCCGACGCGCTGCTCTGCGGAGCTAGAAACCAAGCCTGCGCAAAACGCAAGTCACGCGATGATGCGGTCCGTCGCAGCCACGCCTCGACCGACGCACAAAACAGTCAAGCATGATTGTATTTTTCCCGGGCGCTGATAATCTCCCCATCCATCACCAGTCGCGAAGCCGGCATCGTCCGCGCGCGTCACAAGAAGAGTGGGAGAGAAGACTTGGGCGATTCCACGCCAGCCAACCCGTCGGCGCCGGTTCTTACCATGGGCGCGATGATTCGCGCCTCTGCGGCGGCGCACGGGCCGTCGGACGCGATCATCTTTCCCGATGACCGGCTGACCTACGACGAGCTAAACCGGGCCGCGCGCGACTGGGCCAGGGCGCTGATCGCAATGGGCGTCAAGCCGGGCGAGCATGTCGGCATCCTGCTGCCCACCTGCATCGATTTCATCACCGCCTTCTACGGCATCACCATGGCAGGCGCGGTCGCCGTGCCGGTCAACGCCCGCTATCGCGCCAGCGAACTGGGCTACGTGACCGAGAATGCCGATCTCGTCGCGGTTATCACCACCGGCAAGGTCGCGGACAACCTCGATTTCGGCGAACGCCTCGTTGCCGCCCTGCCCTCGATCCGGGAGCAGGCCGATCCGCGCGCGCTCAAACTGGCGGAAGCGCCAGCCCTGCGCAGCATCGTCTGCCTCGACGACGATTGCGCGCCCTACCTGCTGTCGGCGAAGGCGGCGATCGCGGCGGGCGCGGCGGTGAGCGACGCAGACGTCGACGCGCGGATCGATGCGGTCCGGCCGGACGACACGGCGATGATCCTTTACACGTCGGGCACCACCGCGCATCCCAAGGGCGCGATGATCGCGCACCGGGCGCAGGTCGCCAACAGCCGCAATCTCGGCGTGCGCTACGAATGCACCAGCCAGGACAAGGTCTGGTCGCCGCTGCCGATCTTCCACATCGCGGGCATCCTGCCGATGACGATGATCCTCGACCTCGGCGGCGCGTACATGACCATCCCCCATTTCGACGCGGGCGTGGGCCTCGCCATGCTGGGCCGCGAAGGCGGCACGATCGCCTATCCCAGCTTCGTGACGATCATGCAGGACCTGATCACCCACCCGGACTTTCCCGCCACCGACCTGTCGAAGCTGAGAGTGATGAACTCAAACTTCGCGGTGCAGCCCGAATGGATCAAGCTGGCGGTGGCCAAGGCCATGCCGCACACGATCCAGGTCGGCACCTACGGCCTCACCGAAGGCGCGGGCACCGTTTCGACCAGCCGCCTGACCGACAGTTACGAAGTGCGCACGGGTCGCTGCGGCACCCCGCTCGACGAATGGCAGGTGCGCATCGTCGATGCCGCGACCGGCCAGGACTGCGCGCCGGGCGAACGCGGCGAGATCGTGCTTGGCGGGCCGAACCGGCTGCAAGGCTACTACAACGACCCGGAAAAAACGGCCGAGGCGATCCGCGACGGCTGGTTCCACACCGGCGACATCGGATCCATCGACGAAAACGGCGACGTCATGTTCCACGGGCGGCTGAAGGACATGCTGAAGGTCGGCGGCGAGAACGTCGCCGCGGCCGAGATCGAATCGATGCTGCAGACGCATCCGGCGGTGAAGCTGGCGCAAGTCGTGGGCCTGCCCGACGATCGCTATGTCGAGGTGCCCGCCGCGTTCGTCGAACTCGCCGACGGCGCGAGCGCGACCGAACAGGAGCTGATCGCGCATTGCAAGGAGCAGATCGCGGGCTTCAAGGTGCCGCGCCACATCCGCTTCGTCGACAGCTGGCCGATGTCCACGTCGAAGATCCAGAAGTTCAAGCTGCGCGACGACCTGATCCGCGAATTGCAGGACGCGTGATCGTTCGATCGCGATCATAAAAAAGTCAGGTGTGAATGTTTTTTGTTGAATAAGGGGGCCGGGGTGAGCTAGCCCCGCAGGCCAGAACGGACATCAAGGCAAGGCGCCGGCGCACGCGCGCACCGCGCCTCGCGGACAGGACAGGGAAAGCACGCATGGATCTCGGACTTCAGGGCAAGAAAGCCATTCTCGTCGGCGCGGCGCGCGGCATCGGCTATTCGGTGGCCGAGATCCTCGCCCGCGAAGGCTGCGACATCGCGCTCACCGCGCGGAGCGAGGACAGCGTGAAAGACGCGGTCGCCGAACTGTCGAAGTACGGCACCAAGGTGGTCGGCAAGCCCGTCAATGCCAAGAAGGCCGACGAGTACAAGGCCTGGTTCGAGTGGGCCATCGACGAGCTCGACGGTGTCGACATCATGATCCCGTTCACCTCGGCGGGCGGCGGCATGGGCAGCGAGAAATACTGGCACAACGCCTTCGAGGTCGACCTCATGGGCGCGGTCCGCGCGATCGAGGCGGTCATGCCGAAGATGGAGGAACAGGGCCGCGGCTCGGTGGTGCTGATCGGCACGACCTCGGTCCTGGAAGCGATGGGCGGCCCGCAGGCCTACAACGCGCTCAAGGCTTCCATCGTCACTTACGGCAAGCAGCTCGCGCTGCACCACGGCAAGCACAACGTGCGGGTCAACGTCGTGTCCCCCGGCCCGATCGAGTTCGAGGGCGGCAACTGGGACATGATCAAGGGCACGATGGAGAAGTTCTACAACGCCCAGCTTCGCCAGCAGCCGACCGGCCGGCTCGGCAAGCCCGAGGAAGTGGCCCGCGCCATCGTCTTCCTCGCCAGCGACGCGGCCAGCTGGTGCAACGGTTCGCACCTCGTCGTCGACGGGGGCTACACCAACCGGACGCACTTCTGATGAAAGAGCACGTCATGGGTTGGGACCGGGCCAACATGGACATCGTCCGCGATGTCGATGCCTGGCGCGTCGATCCCGCGACCACCGGCAACGGCACCCCGGTCGAACGCGCGCCCGATCCGGAGCTGGGCACCGCAATCATTCCGGCGGCGCGCTACTACTCGCCCGAATTCATGCAGCTCGAATGGGACCGGGTCTGGACCAAGACCTGGCTTCTGGGCGGACGGTCGGACGACCTGAAGGAGCCGGGCGACTACATCTGCACCGACATCGGCAAGGAATCGGTGCTCATCGTGCGCCAGGCCGACGGGTCGATCCGCGCCTTTCCCAACGTGTGCCTGCACCGCGGCAACCGGCTCCGCCCCGAGGGACGCGGCAATGCCGAACAGTTCCGCTGCATGTACCACCACTGGACCTACGGCCTCGACGGCAAGCTGGACCATATCCCGGACCTGTGCACCTTCCTGCAGGGCGGACCCGACGGCATGGCGCTGACCGCCCTGCCCTGCACCGAATGGAACAGCTTCGTCTGGTATTCGCTGAACCCGGATGTCGAGCCGTTCGACGACTTCATCGATCCGCTGAAGCAGCACTTGGAACCCTATCACCCCGAACGCATGGCCTGGACCCGCGACATCACGGTGGAGTGGGACTGCAACTGGAAGACGTCGGTCGACGCCTTTTCCGAGACCTACCATGTGCAGGGCATCCATCCGCAGCTGAAGTGGTATCTCGACGACGTCAACGTGCAGATCGACTGCTACGGCAAGCACAACCGCTACCTCATCCCGTTCGCCGCGATCAGCCCGCGAGTCCAGCTGCCCAGCCAGATTCCGCCCGCGATTTACGAGATCATGGTCAACGCCGGCATGGACCCGGCCGAATACGAAGGACGCACCAGCGACATCCGCCGCGACGTTCAGCTGTTCAAGCGCAAGCACGGCGCGGCGCAGGGCAAGGACTATTCCGAGCTCAACGACGAACAGCTGACCGACGACTATCACTACACGATCTTTCCGAACGTGTCGGTCAACGTCCATGCCGACGACATCATGCTGTTTCGCCAGCGCCCGCACGCGACCGACCCGAACAAGATGTATTACGACATCTGGATGTTCGAGCTGGTCCCCGAAGGCGAGGAATGGCCCGAACGCGTTAAGCACAAGCGCTTCAGGCACGGCGACAAGACGATCGGCCAGGTGCTCGACCAGGACGCTTTCAACCTGCCGACAGTGCAGACCGGCATGAAGTCGGACTTCTTCCCCGGCCTGTGGATCGGCGACCAGGAACTGCGGATCCGGCACTTCCACAAGGTGCTCGACGATTACATCTACGGCCCCGGCCAGAAGACGGCCGACGACCTTTAGGCGCTACCGGCGGGCCGTCCCCCTGGCCCGCGCGCGTCCTTCCCGCGTATAGACAAGGTTGATGCTGGTGAAGGTGACGCACTCCGTCCCGTCGTCCAGCAGCACCTTGTAGCGTGTCATTGCCGTGCCGCGATCGGTGCGGGTCCTGGAAGGCTCGAGGCTGACGATCTCGCTGGTGACATGAATGGTGTCGCCGGCGCGAACGGCGCGTTTCAGGCGCAGCTCGTCCCAGCCCACGCCGCAGACCCAGTCGATGTCCCAGTTGATTTCGTGATCCATCTGCCGCCACATCGCGAGTACGTGGATGCCGCTGGCAACGACTTCACCGAACACGGATTCGGTGGCGGCGTCAGGGTCGGTGTGAAACCATTGCGGATCGTATTGCCGCGCGAAGGCGAGGATCTCCTCCTGCGTGACGGTGCGCGGGCTGGATGTCCGGAACTCGCCGACGAGCAGATCTTCGAACGTGCGGTACGGTTCGCGCGCCTGCCACTTGTCCTCGCTCACAGCTTGCCCTCTCTCTTTTCGCTCAGCACCCGTGCCAGTCCCTGCTGCGTGACGGTGGCGACCAGCGTGCCGTCGCGGCGGAAGACATGGCCTTGGCCCAGCGCCATGGCATTGCCCGCCGCCGGGCCGTGCAGCGCATAGAGCAGCCAGTCGTCGACCCGGAAGGCCTCGTGGAACCAGACCGCGTGGTCAAGGCTCGACATCTGCATGTAATCGCTCGCCCAGCCCTGCCCCAGCGGGCCGAGACCGGTCTGGAAGATGTGGAGGTCGGAGGCATAGACCAGCAGCCGCTGGTGCACCGCGAGGGTGTCGCCGTCGCGCCCGGTGCCCACCGGCCCGTCGAAGCGGAACCAGAAATGCCGGCGCGCAGGTCGGGGCGGGCCGTCGAAGAAGGTGAAGGGCTCGACGGGGCGCCAATCGATTTGCTGCCGCCGGGTCCAGTATGCGTGGTGGCGCGTTGGAAGGTCCGCCTTCATCGCGTCGATCGTTTCGACGAGCGGCACGAGGGTTTCGGGCGCGGGAACGTCGGGCATCGCGATCTGGGCGCGGGGCGCGTCCTCGGGCGCCTTGAACGACACCATGCCGTTCATCAGCAACTCCGGCCCCTGCGTCATGCGAACCAGCCGCGTCGCGAAGGAGCGCCCGTCGGTTTCACGGCTGACGGCGAAGTCGTTTGGCTGGTCGATCCGTCCGGGCCGGGCGAAATAGGCGTGGAGGCTGTGAGCCACCTTGTCGGTGCCCACCGTCGCGCAGGCCGCGGCGAAGCATTGCGAGGTGATCGCTCCGCCGTACTGGCGCAGCAGGCCGGTCTCGATCGGATCGACCCGGAACCGGTCGGCGCCGGTCTCGCGAAAGGCATAGAGCGCCTCTCGCTCGACAAGGGGATCGTCAGGAAACGGGTTGGCCTGCCCGCGCGGGCCATCCTCGCCGCGTGGCGGCACCCGCTCAGGCGACGGCGAGGTCATGGAACTGGAAAGTGCACTCCGGCCCCGCGATCTGCAGCAGTTCGACGACGTTGCCGTCGCAATCGCGGCCATAAGTCGCGCGCAGCGTCCCCTCGCCCGGCGGGCCGTGGAAATGCATGCCGAGCGCCGAGAGCCGCTCGTATTCCGCGACGACGTCGTCGCAATAGAGGCACAGGTGGGTGATCCCCCGGTCGCACATGCGCGGGCGCACCTCGACCGGATCGTTGCTGGCGTATTCGAACACCTCGATGTGCAGGTTGCCGAGCCGGATGAAGGCGTATGTCGCGGTGCTGTCCTTCAGCCCGACCATCGTGTCGATGCGATCGTTGCCGACCTCCCAGCCGCCGCCGCCGACGCGTTCGAAGCCGAACCAGCGCTGGTAGTGATCGACAAAGCGTTCGAGGTCGGGCGTCGAGATCGCGAGGTGATGGACCCCGCGGATCATGCCGCGCCTTCCTGCGCGCGGGCCGCCTTCACCGCGCTGATGATCTCGCGGTTGGTGGGATTGCGGCGCAGCGTCAGCCCGCCGTTCACCTGCAGGACCTGCCCGCTCATGAAACAGGCGTCGCTGGCCAGCCACGATACCGCCTCGGCGATGTCCTCGCTCGTGCCGACCCGGCCCAGCGGGTATTCCTTGCGGAAAGTCTCGACGATGGCCGGGTTCTGCGCGGCATCCTCGGTCATCGGGGTGACGGTGAAGCCCGGCGCGACCGAATTGGCGCGAATGCCGCGATGGCCAAACTCGTTGGCGATGCAGCGGATGACGTGATCGGCCCCGGCCTTGGTGCCCATGTAGGCGGCGTGGTCTTCCAGCATGATAGAGGCGGTGGCGGACGAGATCTGGATCAGCGATCCGCCGTCGCGCATCACCCGCAGCATCGCCTGGTAGAACAGGATCGCGCCGGTGAACTGCAGCGCCGCGATCTTCTCGATCTCTTCCTTCGTGGTCTTGAGAAAGGGCTTCAACAGGCCCCAGCCGGTCGCGTTCACCGCGATGTCGACGCCGCCGAACCGGTCGACCGCCGCGTCGGCCAGCCTGGCCAGGGCTTCCTCGCTGGTCAGGTCGGTACCTGGCACCGCGAGCCCGCCGATCTCGTCGGCAAGCCGCTCCAGCTCCTCCGCCTTGCGCCCGGCGACGACGACTTTCGCCCCGTCTGCCGCCAGCCGCCGCGCGATGACCTGCGCCATGTTGTCGCGATTGGCCGCGCCGACGACGACGGCGACCTTTCCGTCCAGGTGACCCATTGCCTCTCCTTCTCCGGTATTATTCTTGTCGCCTGGCCCGGCGGGGCCGTCAGTCGTGCTGCACCCAGTCCTTCAGCACCTGCTCCACGCGGGCGTGTTCGGGAACACGGTTGAGGCCGATGCGGCGGTCCAGTTCCTCGTGCCAGTGGTAGATGCGGCGCTCCTGGTAATTCAGCGGCATGCCCTTGAAGCCGGGGCTTTCCAGCGACGCCTGGATCTGCGGGGCATATTGCAGGTCCTCGTAAAGGATCCGCTCCCAGTTGCCGAGGCGGGTCGGCCACAGCGGGTGGGGATTTTCGGGATCGTGCTTGGGGGCCAGCCAGCTCGACACCACGCGCGCCCGGCGCGGGCCCAGCGGCCAGAACTGCAGGATCGGGATCCCGGTCGGCGCCGGCGGCATCACGAAGTTGGGATAGATCTGGTAGCTGACGTTGTTCTTCGCCGGAAACTCGGTGATCGTCTCGATCTCCGGCATGCCGACGGTACCGGGATCGACCCAGTCCGGCCGCCGGTTCGGGGTCGCCATCCGGCTGTGCCCGTTGGGCCAGAGCGTCACGATCATCGACCGGTGATCGAGGAAACGGTCGACCGTGTCGACGTGGATCGACTTCAGGTGATAGACCTCCAGGAACGCGTCAAGGAGCACCTTGACGTTGCAGTCGACTTCGTATTCCCGGCTGTCAACTAGGCGCAGGTTGGCGAGATCGAACTGTTCGAGCTGCGCCGCCATCGGGCCGATGTGCTCCATCAGCGGCTGCGCCTCGACATCCTTGTTCACGAAGATCAGCGAGCCGAGCAATTCGCAGCGAACCTGCACCAGGCTGCGGCACGAGAAGTCGAGATCGACGAAATCGCGCTTGTCGCGCACCGCCGTCAACTTGCCGTCGAGCGTGTAGCTCCATCCGTGATAGCCGCAGACGAAGCCGCGGTCGGTGCCGCTCTCTTCGGTGACCAGCGGCGCACCGCGGTGCTGGCAGGTGTTGTAGAAGGCCTTGAACTCGTCGTTCAGGGTGCGCACGACGATGATCGGCACGCCCGCATTGCGCCACAGGAACCACGAACCCTTTTCGGGCAGCTGGTCGATGTGCCCGGCATAAAGCCAGGCCCGGTCCCACATCATCTCCTTTTCGAGCTGCAGGAACTCGGCATCGGTATAGCGGCTGCCGGGGATGTCGGGCAGCTTGGGAAAGCCCTCCGGCGGTCCCTTGCGCGAACCCTCGTACTCCATCCGGGCGAAATCGTTCTCGGGACGCTGGTCCAGTACCTGGTCGAGCATCGAGGTTCTCTCCTGTGCGGGGCCGCTCGCGACGGGGCGGCGGCATGGCTTCTCGCGAAATCGACAGGATTGCTCTTCGATTCGGCCCTGTCGCTTGCGCCGATGCTACGCGCGCGATCGGCAAACAGTCAACAATGATTGTTTTTTTGCTGGCGATATGGTTAGGTTTCGGGCCAAACGCGCGTTTGGTCGAAAGTCGGAGAGTTCGCCATGCCAGCCAGTGCCGCCCTTGCCGCGCCCAGCGCTTCGCCGAGCCCCCGGCGCGGCGGGCCCGATCGCTGGCCCGAACTGGTGACCGCCGCGGCCGAACTCTTCGCCGAGAAGGGATACGAGGGCACGTCGCTGCGCGATGTCGCGGAACGGATGGGCATGCTGAAGGGCAGCCTCTACCACTACATCAACGCCAAGAGCGACCT
Organism: Croceicoccus sp. BE223; assembly: GCF_031457155.1. Lineage (NCBI taxonomy): Bacteria > Pseudomonadati > Pseudomonadota > Alphaproteobacteria > Sphingomonadales > Erythrobacteraceae > Croceicoccus > Croceicoccus sp. BE223. The sequence continues at coordinate 444,381 of NZ_JAVDWB010000001.1, read as the reverse complement.
GCTCGTCCATGTCCTGCGGGAAGCGCACGAGCGGGGGGTGAAGTCGCTCTCCGCGATCGCGGCGGGCGATGGCCCGGCGATCGAGCGGCTGGAGGCGCTGGTCGGCGCGCATGCCCGCTACGTCTGCACCGAGACGGTCTTCACCGCGAGCTTCCTCGAGGCGCATCGCCACCTCGCCCCGGCCCGCGCGCAGGAGTTCGTCGCCGCCGAACGCGCCTATCGCCTTGCCGTCGAGGGGCTGATCGCGCGGGGGCAGGCCGAAGGGTCGTTGCGCGCGGACCTCGATCCCAAGGTCGCGGCGCTGTGCCTGCTGGGGTTTCTCAATTCGCTGCACGACTGGGTCAGCCCGGCGCGGCGATTGTCGGTGCGGCGCATCTGCGACCATGCCATCGCCATCGGTATCGACGGGCTTCGCAGCCGCTGATGTCAGCCGTTGTCGAACCCCGCGTCGCGCTTTTCGGCATAGGCGGCCACGCCCTCGCGGCTGTCGGCGCTGTCGAGCGTTGCTTTGCCCCAGGCATTGCCGACGGCAAGGGCCTGCTCGATGCTCATCCCGGTCGACATCTCGTAAAGCTCGCGCCCGTTGTTGATCGCGGCCCAGCTGTTGTCCAGCATCCGGGAAACGACATCCAGCGTCCGTCCCATCAGCCGCTCGCCGGGCACGACCTCGGTGATCACGCCCAGTTCGTACATGCGCTGCGCAGGCACCAGTTCGCCAGTCATGATCAGCGCCAGCGCCGTCGCGCGCGGCAGCTGCCGGGCCAGCCGCTGCACCCCGCCGGCAAAGGCGAAAAGGCCGCGCTTGACCTCGCTCACGCCCATCAGGGCATGGTCCGCGGCAAAGACCATGTCGCAGGCCATCATGATCTCGAACCCGCCGGCGACCGCCGTGCCGTTGATCGCGGCGACCAGCGGCTTCATCCGCTTGCGCTCGGTAATCCCGCCGAAACCGCGCCCGGGGACAAGGCCGTGCCCTGCACCGCGTTCCGCCGCCTCCTTAAGGTCCATGCCGGCGCAGAAGATCCGGTCCCCGGTGCCGGTCACGATCATCGCGCCGATGGCGGGATCGGCTTCTGCCGCGGTGATCGCGGCGTCCATCGCGTAGGAGGTCGCCGCGTCGAGCGAGTTGCCCTTCTCGGGCCTGTCGATCCGCAGCACGCGGATGGCTCCGTGAGTCTCGATCGCCAGCCCGCTCATCCTGCCACTCCCCATCCCATCCCGTCGGAGACCTTGTCGTGAAAGCCTTTGCCAGCCTCTATCACCACGGTCGCATCGTCGACGACCTTGCCGTCGCCATGGCCGCCATGGAGCGTGACCTCGGCGTTCGCTGGGCGCCGGTGCGCCGCTTCGAGCCGATCCGGGTCTGGCTGCCCGAAGGAACGGGCGGTGACGGCGAATGGAGCGAGGCGCAGATCGCCGTCACCTATTCGCGGCAAGGCCCGATCCACTTCGAGCTGATCGAGGTTCTGGCGCCCGGCGCCTACGATGTTTTGCGCGCGGTATCGCACGACCACGTCGGCGCCTGGGTGCCCGATGTCGGCGACGCGGTCGAGGCGCTGGTGGCCGATGGCTGGACCCTGATCATGGCCGGCGCCTCGCCGAAGCACCGCCACGGCCAGATGGCCTATCTTTCGAAGGACGGCGGTCCGGTGCTGGAACTGGTCGGCGAGGCGATTCGCCCGATGATCGAGGAGTGGATTGCCGCGACCGAGTAACGCCGCCCCGGTCACAGCGTCGCCGCGCTGCCGAGGATCACGGTCGCCTGGCTCGACAGGGTGCCGCCGTTGCCGTGGGCCAGCGCGACATCGACACCGCCCAACGGGTTCGCCGCCTCGCCCCGGATCTGCCGCGCCGCCTCGATGATGGCGAAAAGGCCGTACATGCCGGGGTGGCAGTATGACAGGCCGCCGCCGTTGGTATTGACCGGCAGGCTGCCACCCGGCGCGATCGCGCCGCTCGCCACGAAAGGCCCGCCCTCGCCCTTGGCGCAGAAGCCCAGGTCTTCGAGGAACAGGATCGTGTTGATGGTGAAGGCATCGTAGAGCTGCACGGTGGCGATGTCGGCATGGGTGACGCCCGCCATCGCCATCGCCCGCGCGCCGGATTCCTGCGCGCCGGTCACGGTCATGTCCTCGGCCTGGACGATGGAATTCCACCATGCCGCCGCCGCCGCGCCCAGCACCGGGACCGGCGGCCTGGCAAGATTGCGGGCGCGGTCGGTCCGCGTCATGACGATGGCAGCGGCACCGTCGGTGACGAGGCAGCAGTCGGCCCGGCTGATCGGGGTGGAGATCATCCGCGCCGACAGGCATTCTTCCAGCGTCAGCGGAGCGCGGGCGAAGGCCTCCGGATTGGTCACGGCCCAGGCCCGCGCCGACAGCGCGACATGAGCGAGGTGTTCGCGGGTGGTGCCGTAAAGGTGCATGTGCCGCTGCGCCGCCAGCGCATAGCTGGTCACCGGAAAGATGGGACGGTAGGGGGCGTCCCACTGGTTGCTGGTGATCTTGGTCGCCAGCTTGCCCCCTCTCGACCGCTGGTTCGACCCGTAGGCGATCAGCGCGCAATCGATATAGCCCGCGTCCAGCGCCAGCGCGGCACTGGCGACGTGGCTCATGAAGGCCGAACCGCCGGTGCGGTTGTTGTCGGTGTAGCGCGGGCGGATGCCGAGATATTCAGCAAATGACAGCCCGGCGAAGAAATCGTCCGGCTGGCAGATGTAGAGCGCATCGACATCGCCCAGCCCCAGCCCCGCGTCGGCCAGCGCCAGCAGGCCCGCTCTTGCGGTCATCTCCATCGAGGTCTGGCCCGGCGTCTCGCCGACGCCGTACGTGGCCAGCCCGGCAATGGCGCTGCGCCCGCGGGGAAAGGCATCGCTCATGCCGCGTCCTCCCTTCGGAAAAGGACCAGCGGTTCGGCACCGTCGGTGTCGATGAAGGCCGCGACCCTTTGCCCGATGGCCAGCTCGCCCTCGACGACGCCGACGACACGGCTCATCAGCCGCGCGCCTTCGTCCAGTTCGACGACGGCGACGTTGAAGGTCGGTTCGGGCGGGCGCTGCTGTATCCACGAAAACGAATGGACCGTCCCGCCGCCAGACGCCTCGACCCATTCGAGCGCACCGCCCTCGCCCGGCGCCATCACGCGCGGCGGGAAGACAGCCTTACCGTCCGCGGTGCGCTGAATCAGCAAGCGCCCTTCGGCCAGCGCCGCGCGCCACTGTGCTTCGGGTCCGCTCAACCTTCGACGCCCTCGTCCTGCTGCACCGCCCCGGTGTCGAGCAGGGTGCGGATCTCGTCTTCGGCGAAGCCGGCATCGCGCAGCACCGCCACGCTGTCGCCCGCCAGTGCCGGGCCCGGATCGCCGATCGCGCCCGGCGTATCGGAAAAGGCCGTCGGGATGCCGGGGAAGCGGATCGTGCCCATCGCGGTTTCGCGCTGGTCCCAGAAGCCGATCTCCTCCAGGTGCGGATCGTGCAGCAGGTCGGTCAACGTCGCGATCGGCGTCGCCGGGATCTGCGCCTTGCGGAACAGTTCGACCCACTCGGCGGTCGTGCGGGTTTCCATCACCTCGGCGACCTTGGCCAGCACGGTGCCGATGTTCTGCGACCGGGAACGCATGTTCTCGAACATCGGATCGCGCGACCATTCGGGATTGCCCAGCGCGTCGAAGAAGTTCTGCCAGTGCCGGTCGTTGTAGATCATCACCCCGATCTGCCCGTCGCTGGTCTTGTACGGGCGGCGCGCTTCCGACGTGGCGCGCGGATACTCGGGCGGGCCCTGCGGCGGCACGAAGAGCGAGCCGCACAAGTGCTCGACCATGGCGAAGGAGACCAGTGTCTCGAACATCGGGACCTCGATCTCCTGCCCGCGGCCCGTCTTTTCACGGGCGTAGAGCGCGGCGATGACCGAATAGGCGCCGGTCAGGCCCGCGACCTTGTCGGCGATGACGGTCGCCGCGTAAGTCGGCTGGCCACCCGACAGCTTGGCCTGAAGATCGACAATGCCCGAAGCGGCCTGAACGATGTCGTCGTAGGCGGGATAGTCGCGATAGGGACCGTTGCGCGAAAAACCGTAGAGGTTGGCATAGACGATGCGCGGGTTGGCCGCCGCAAGCGCCGCGTAATCGAGCCCCAGCCGCCCGATCGCAGCCGAGCGCATCGAATGGATGAACACGTCCGCATCCTTCGCCAGCCGCAGCAAGGCTTCGCGCGCGGCCGGCTGCTTCAGATCCATGACGATCGAACGCTTGCCGCGATTGACGTTGAGGAACATCGCGCCGCGCGAATGGTCCGGGCCCGGCGGAATGAAGCGGGTGGTATCGCCCTGCGGGCTTTCGACCTTGATCACCTCCGCGCCCAGGTCGGCGAAGATCTGGGTCGCATAAGGCCCCATCAGCACGCTCGTCAGGTCGAGCACCCTGACCCCGGCCAGAGGCCCCTTGCCGCGTCCGCTCACAGGTCTTCTCCCAATCCGGCTTTCGTCTTCCGTACAACCGCCTTAGCAAGCCTTACACCGGAAAAAAAGACATGCATGTCTGCCTTTTTATTCGGCCTCAAAGACCACCGCTGACGGTGGCGTCAACCGCCGACAGCCGCCCGCTTCGCGTCCGGGCGCATCTCGCGGATCTTCTCTTCCAGCATCTTGAGCAGTCCCGGCACCATCGCCTCGTCGAGCGCGCCAGTCATCAGCGCGCTCGCCATCCCCTCCATCAGGGTCTGCGACAGGGCCATGGCCCTTGCAAAATCATCGGGGGCCGAATGCCATTCGGGGTAAAGGGCGATCGCCTCCGAATTGAAGCGTTCGCGAAATTCGATCTGCAGCGGCTTCATGATTGCCGCGAGATCGTCGTGCGTGCGCGCCGCCATGGCCAGTTCCTGGAACGCGGCGAAGGCCGGCTTCTGCAACTGCTTCCAGTAGGCGTCGATCATCGTCGTCGGGTCATGTCGGCTGGTTTCGGACGAACGGCGAAACGCCCTCAGCCGCCGTTCGTGGAGTTCCATGATCGTCGCCTGGATCAGCGTCGCGCTGTTTTCGAAATGATGCAGCATGGCACCGCGCGACAGTCCCGCCTCCGCCGCGACGAGCGGAGTGGTCGTGCGCGCAAAGCCGACCTTGACGAGGCACCGGATCGTGGCGTCGATCAGCCGGGCGCGCGTCTGGGCGCTCTTGATGGACTGGCGCGTCGGCCCCTGATCGCCGTTCGTCTTGCGCTTCGCACTCGTTGCCACCATCGGCTCCCTGTGTCGGGCCCAACGCCCGCCGGCCCCATGCGTTTGGGCCTCCGCCCACTCGCGTCGGCAGCCCGGACGCGAGTCCGGTCAGCCCGCTAAGTCAGTCATGATTGTTTTTTATGCGGCCACGTCAATGGCCATGATGCCTGCGTCCCCCACAGGATGGGACTGCGACGATCAGTGCGCGCCCTTGCCCAGCAGTTTCAAGCCCTTGTGCAGGCCAAGAGCGATGATCGCGCCGAGCACCATGCCGACGAGCGCCGAGATCACCGCATAAGTCAGCCATCCCAGCACGCCCGCCAGCGCGCCCGTCGCGACCTCCACCGCGTGCTGCACCGCGTGGACGACATCGGCCGGCCCGTGGAAGCCGAGTTCTTCCAGACCGTGGAGGACGATGCCTCCGCCGACCCAGAGCATCGCCGCCGTACCCACTACCGAAAGAACGGCCAGCAGGCGCGGCATGAGGCGGAGCAGGAACGCGCCGATGGCCCGCGACGCCGGTGGGGTCCGCTTGCACATGTGCATGCCGATGTCATCCATCTTCACGATCAAGGCGACGACACCGTAGACGAGCACGGTGATCGCGAGGCCGACCGCCGCCAGCGCCATCGCGCGAGTGGCGAGCGAAGCGTCGGCCACTTCGCTCAGCGAAATCGCCATGATTTCCGCCGACAGGATCAGGTCGGTGCGGATCGCGCCCGACACGCGCTGCTTCTCGAACTCGGCAACGTCGGTGATCTCGTCCTCGAGAGTTTTGCCGTGCTTGTCTCCGCCCAGTTTCTCCAGCACCTTTTCCGCGCCTTCGTAACAGAGGAAAAGCCCGCCCAGCATCAGGATGGGCGTGATTGCCCAAGGCAGGAACTCGCTGAGGAGCAGCGCGGCGGGAAGCAGGATCAACAGCTTGTTGCGAAGACTTCCCTTCGCGATCTTCCAGATGATGGGCAGTTCGCGCTGCGGCGTGAAGCCGGTGACGTAGGACGGCGTGACCGCAGCGTCGTCGATCACCACGCCGGCGGCCTTCGATCCGGCCTTGGCGGCGCCCGCGGCGACATCGTCGGCACTGGCGGCCGCGGCCTTGGCAATGAGAGAGATGTCGTCGAGCAGCGCAACAAGACCGGAGGGCAAGGCTGATCCTTTCGTCCAAAAAATCGAAGGCGAGACGGTTCGCCCGGCCTGTTGGTTCCCCAATGGCAGGGCCGGCGCGGCGCGCGCAAACGAAAAGGGCGGCCCCGCAGGACCGCCCCGTTCGTGAAAAAGCCGAAAAAGGCTTACTTCTTGAGCTTGAGCCCGCCGAAACGCTGGTTGAAGCGCGCGACGCGGCCACCCTCGTTGACCACGCGGTTGCCGCCGGTCCAGGCCGGGTGGCTGGTGGGATCGATTTCGAGCGCCAGCGTGTCGCCTTCGCTGCCCCAGGTGGAGCGCGTCTCGAACACGGTGCCGTCGGTCATCTGCACCTTGATCATGTGGTAGTCGGGGTGGGTATCGGCCTTCATGGCGGTAGTCTCCGTTCGATGCGCCGGTTCCGACCGGCGGCACGGGGGTTGTTCGTGAAAGGCGCGCGCATAGCCGCGACGCGTTCCGAATGCAAGCGGGGCGTGGCTGCGAGCGGGCGCTCGCCCCTACTTCTCGATCATCGCGGTGAATTCCGCCTCGCAGGTGACGTTGCCGTCGATCGAGGCGGTGCCCGCGAACTTGCAGATCCGCGCCCGCTTGTGAACGAAGCTGACCTTGAGGTCGAGCAGGTGGCCCGGCGTCACCGGCGCGCGGAACTTCGCGTTGTCGATGGCGAGGAAGTAGACCAGCTTGCCCGATCCCTCGAGGCCCAGCGCCTTGATCGCGAGCAGGCCCGCGGCCTGCGCGAGCGCCTCCACCTGCAGCACGCCCGGCATGATGGGGCGGCCGGGGAAGTGGCCCTGGAAGAAATCCTCGTTGAACGAGACGGCCTTGACCGCGTGGATTTCCTTTTCGGGATCCAGCGAGACCACCCTGTCGACCAGCAGCATCGGATAGCGATGCGGCAGGAGTTCAAGGATCGTTGGCAGGTCGAAACCCGTCTCGTTCATCGAATCAGCCCCCTGTTCGTCAGACTGTCGCGATCAGCGACCGCCAGTCGCCGCCGCGTTGCCCGGCTGGGCGGCCTGGGCCGCTTCCGCCTCGCGCTGCGCCGCGGGCTTCCAGTTGGCCGGCGGCACAAGCTGCGCCGACGGGATCAGCCGGTTGAGCTCGTTCAGTACGTCCTGGTTGATGTTGTAGGCCTGGTCCGCCGCAACGATCGCGCCCGGATTGAGCACCAGCGTGATCTTGCGCTTCTTCTGCGCGGCATCCATCGCCGCCGGCAGCTTCTCGCTGATCTGTTCGAGCACGTAGGCGCGCGACAGCGCGACCGGCTGCATCATCCGGTTCAGCTCGGCCTCGCCCGACTGCTGGATGCGCTGGATGGCCTGCGCCTGCTGCGCCAGCGAGGCCTGGTTCGGCGAGGCGGCGGCGGCATCGGCCTGGTACTTCTTGATCAGCGGATCGATCTGCGCCTGCAGCGCCTTGCCGCGCGCTTCGGCAGCGTCGATCTGCGCCTTGTAAGTGACCGGACGCTGCTGTTCGGCGGCCTTGAAGGCGGCGGAATTGGCGACGATCGCATCGGGATTGGCGACGCCGATACCGGGGGCGACCTGCGCCGACGCGACGACGGGCAGCGCCACCGGGGTGGCGGCGACCAGCGCGGCGGCAAGGAGCTTGTGGGTGGTCTTCATCAGAATTGCGTTCCTACGTTGAAGCTGAAGGACTTGGGATCATCCCCTTCCTCCTTCAGCAGGACCTTGGAGAAATCGAGCCGGAGCGGGCCGAACGGCGAGTTCCAGCTGACGCCCACACCCACCGCGACGCGCGGCTTGGGGCTGTCTCCGAGGAACTCTTCTGTAAAAGGCGAGATGTATAGAGTATTACTCGTCTTGCCGTCGGGGGCGAGCGCCTGGTCGGTGTAGACCGGCGTTTCGAGCGGCTGGCCGTCGGCGCCGACCGTCTGCAGGTAGACCGGCGTCAGGATGGACGTGACGGTCGGGTTCTTCAGACCCCAGACTGCGCCGACATCGGCGAAGATCGAGGGGCGAAGGCCCATTTCGCGTGCCCCCGAACCGAGCGGGATCTCCAGTTCGGCGCGGCCCTTGTAATACATCCGGCCGCCGAGCGCGTCGTCGGTCTGGTTGTCCTTCGAGGCGACCGTGAAGTTGCCGTCCTCGTCCTGCGTCAGGCGGGTGCGAACCACGCGCGGGCCGATGCCGCGGATGTCGAAGCCGCGCATTTCCGGCTCGCCGAGGAAGAAGCGGTCGGTCAGGCGAACGTCGTCGGTTCCGGCGATGCCGCGATCCTTCAGCGCCTTGATGTAGCCGCCCTCCGCCGCGAGCGAGAAGACGAAGCCGTCCATGATCTCGAAGTACTTGGCGGCGTTGGCGCGGACGCGGGCGTAGTGCACGTCGCCGCCAAGCCCCGCGAAGTCGAGATTAAGCAACGCGCGCTCGCCCTTGCTGGGACGGATGCGGTTGTTCAGCGTGTCGTAGATAAGGCTGCCGCCGACGATCGAGCTGGTCCGCTTGCCAAGCGCGTCGCACAGGTAGCGACCCGCGACCAGCGGATCACATTCGAGCGTGCCGTTGCCGTCGGTGTCGCGGAAATACTGGTTGCCCAGCGACACGTCCTCAAAGTTCAGAGTGTAGCGGCCGATGACCGTCATGTACTCGCTGAGCGGCGTTCCTGCGCGGAGCGAGAAACCGGTCGTCGTGTTCTCGTAGGTGTTGTTGCGGTTGCGGTTGAAGTAGTTGAAGCTGTTGTAATCGCGGCGGTAAACGTCCGCGCCGAACGAGATGTTCGAATCGAACATGTAAGGTTCGGTAAAGCTGACCTGCGCCGCCTTCGAATAGCGCGAATAGTTCAGCGACAGGCCGATCGTCTGGCCACGGCCGCGGAAGTTGCGCTGCTGGATCGACCCTTGCAGGATGAAGCTTTCGAGGCTGGAGAAGCCGGCCGAGAGCTGCAGTTCGCCGGTGGCCTTCTCCTCGACGTTGGCGACCAGCTTGACGCGATCGGGCGTCGCGCCCTGCTGCTGCTCGACCTCGAAGTTTTCCTGGAAGTAGCCCAGCGACTTGATGCGGTTGGTCGACCGTTTTACCTGCAGCGAGTTGAAGGCGTCGCCCTCGGTCAGGCGGAATTCGCGGCGGATCACCTTGTCCTGGGTCAGGGTGTTGCCGTTGATGTCGATCGATTCGACATAGACGCGCGGCGCGTTCGCGATGCGAAAGGTGACGCCCATCGTCAGGTCTTCCTTGTTGCGCGAATACTGCGGCTCGACCTCGGCGAAGGCGTAGCCGAAGGCGCCGATGGTTTCGGACAGGCCCTCGATCGTATTCTCGACCTGCTCGGCGTTGTACCAGTCGCCCTGCTTCATCACGAGGCTCTTGGTCAGGCGCTCGGAATCGAAGTCGCGAATCTCGGAATCGACCTTCACGTCGCCGAACTTGTAGCGTTCACCTTCCTCCACCACGTACGTGATGATGAAGTCCTTCTTGTCCGGCGTCAGCTCGGCCACGGCGGACACGACGCGGAAATCGGCGTAGCCCTGCGTCAGGTAGAACTGGCGCAGCTTCTGCTGGTCGAAGGCCAGCTTGTCGGGGTCGTAGCTCGTGCCGCCCTTGAGGAACGAGAAGGTGCTGGTCTGCTTGGTCAGCATCTCGCCGCGAAGGTCGCCGTCGGAGAAATTGTCGTTGCCGATGATGTTGATCTGACGGACCTTGGACTTGGGCCCCTCCTTGATCTCGAACACGATGTCGACGCGGTTCTGGTCGAGCGTGACCGACTTGGGCTCCACCGTCGCGGCGAAGCGGCCCTGCCGCTTGTACAGCTCGATGATGCGGTTGACGTCGGCGCGCACCTTCGACCGGGTGTAGATCTGGCGCGGGGCCAGCTTGATCTCGGGAAGGATCTTGTCGTCCTTGAGCTTCTTGTTGCCCTCAAGAATGATGCGGTTGATGATCGGGTTCTCCGTCACCTGGATCACGACGTTGCCGCCCTGTTCGCGGATCTTGACGTCTGCGAACAGCTCGGTCGCGTAAAGCTCCTTGAGCGCGGCGTCGGCGGCGGCGGCGGTGTAGAGGTCGCCCGGACGCATCTTGATGTACGACAGGATCGTCTGCGGTTCGAGCCGCTGCGCGCCGGCGACGGCGATCTGGCGGATCACGGTCTGCTCCGGCACCGCCGGCGCACTGTCGTCGACCGCGACCACGTCCTGCGCCAGCACCGGTGCAGGGACCAGTGCGGTGCCCGCAAGAAGGGCGCCGAACAGACCCGCCTTGCGGCCCGTGAAGCGGTGCGATCCCAATGCCTTTGCGGCCATCAACGTGCCTTCCCGTACTTCAGGCCCCGCGCGCCCGCGCCGGCCCGGCAAATAGTCCCGCCCCGCGGCCCCGAAAGGACCGCCCCAAGCGTGTCGTGCCCTCTGCCCGATGGACGCTCCGGTATCAAGGCGAACCCGTCGATTATCCGCGATTGGCACCCGGTGCGGGCCGGGCCTGCGGCGCAACCCCAGGCACGGGCCAGCGCCCTCAGCTACCGAAGATGTCGAGGGATGCGATGTCCAGAAACGTCACGAATACCATCAGGCCCAGAACGAGTGCCAGCCCGGTGCGAAAGGCCATGTCCTTCCCCCGCGCCGATACCGGCCGCCGGCGGATCGCCTCGATCGCGTAGAACGCGAGGTGTCCGCCGTCGAGGACCGGGATTGGCAGGAGGTTAATGAATGCCAAGTTAATTGAGATCATGGCGACGAAGCCGATGTAGGCGTACCAGCCCTGCACCAGCTGCTCGCCCGAATACTTGGCGATCTTGACCGGCCCGCCCAGTTCCTCGACCGACCGGCGGCCGGTGACGATCTGCCACAGCCCCACCGCCGACATCTTCATGATCGCCACCGTCTGGCGCGTGCCTTCGGCCACGGCTTCCAGCGGCCCGACCTCGTCGATGCGGACCCGGTCGGTGGATATGCCGATCCGGCCCATCCGGAATTCGTTGCCGAAGCGGTCCCGCTCCACATGGGTTTGCAGCGTCACGTCGGCCTGCATCGGCTGGCCGTCGCGTTCCCAGGCGATGCGGATCGTCTCGCCCGGATAGGGGATGACATGTTCGCGCAAGTCCTCGAAGCTGTCGATCCTCTGCCCGTCGACGGAAACGACCCGGTCGCCCAGTTCGAGCCCGGCGCGGGCAGCGGGGGATTCGACGAGGATCTCGCTGATCACCGGATCGGCGACGACCTTGCCGAAGGCCATGACGAAGCCGGCGATGATGAGGATGGCGACTAGCAGGTTGGTGACCGGCCCCGCGGCGACGATCGCGGCCCTGGCGCCAAGGCTCTTGGCCTGGAAGGTCTGCGCGCGCCCCTTCTCGGGCAGGGAGAGCCATTCGTCGGTCGGCTGGCTGGCGGGGTTCATGTCGCCCGCGAACTGGACGTAGCCGCCCAGCGGCAGGGCAGAGAGCTTCCAGCGCGTCCCCCGCTTGTCGGTGAAGCCGATCAGCTCCTTGCCGAAGCCGACCGAAAACGCCTCCGCCTTTACCCCGAACCAGCGGCCGACGAGATAATGGCCCAGTTCGTGCACGACGACCAGCGGCGCCAGCACGATGATGAAGCCGATGATGGCGGTGAGGATGCCGGGGTTTTCGAACATGGCGGTCGCGAAACGTCCTTCAGGCCCGCTCGAGCCGTTCGGTCGCGCGGCGGCGCGCTTCGGCGTCGGCGGCGATCACGTCCTCGAGCGTGGCAGGCACGGGCGGGATGCCGCGGGCCAGCACATCCTCGCACTGTGGCACGATCCGGGTGAACCCAATCTTGCCGGCAAGGAACGCGGCAACGGCCACTTCGTTCGCGGCGTTGAGCACCGCCGGTGCCGCCCCGCCCGCCTGCGCACATTCCCGCGCGACGCGGGTGGCGGGAAACAGCTCCTCGTCCGGCGCGCGGAAGGTGAGTGTGCCGATCTTCGCCAGGTCCAGCGGTTCGCACGGCGTGTCCATCCGGCGCGGCCAGGCCAGCGCGCTCGCGATCGGCACGCGCATGTCGCTAGGACCAAGCTGCGCCAGGGTTGAGCCGTCGCGGTATTCGACCATGGAATGCACCACCGATTGCGGGTGGACGATGATGCGCAACCTGTCGAGCCCGACCGGGAACAGGTGAAAGGCCTCGATGAACTCCAGCCCCTTGTTCATCATCGTCGCCGAATCGACGCTGATCTTCGCGCCCATCGACCAGTTGGGATGGGCGACCGCCTGCGACGGGGTTGCCGCCTCGATCTCCGCGCGGCTGGCATCGCGGAACGGTCCGCCGCTGGCTGTCAGGGTGATCCACCGTACGTCGGCCATGTCCTGCCCGTGCAGGCACTGAAAGATCGCGTTGTGTTCGGAATCGACCGGCAGCAGCGTCGCGCCGTGTTTCGCGACGGCGGCGGTCATGACCTCGCCCGCGGAAACGAGCGCTTCCTTGTTGGCGAGCGCGATCGTGCCGCCCTGCTCGATCGCGGCCATCGTGGGCGCAAGCCCCGCGCAGCCGACGATCGCGGCCACGGTCACGTCGGCGCCGCGCGCCGCCGCCTCGACCAGCGCCTGCGCGCCGCCCGCTGCCTCGATCCCGCTGCCCGACAAGGCCTCGCGCAAATCCGGCAGGCACGCCTCGTCGCCGACGACCGCCACTTCGGCCCCGAACTCGCGCGCCAGCCGCGCCAGTTCGCGGGCATTGCCATGCGCGGTTAGCGCCGCGACGCGCCACTCGTCGCGGTGGCGGCGGACGAGATCCAGCGTCGAAGTGCCGATGGAGCCGGTCGCGCCAAGGACGGAAATGGTGCGCATCACGCCCTCACTGCGCCACAAGGGCGAGCAGCCCGATCAGGATCGAGACCGGCAGCAGGCCATCGATCCGGTCGAACACGCCGCCATGGCCGGGGATCAGCTGCGAGCTGTCCTTCAGCTTCGCCCGCCGCTTCATCCAGCTTTCGAAGAAATCGCCCGCCTGCGCCAGAACCGCGAGGACCGCGCCCGCGGCCAGCGCCGAGACGATCAGCGTCGGCCCGCCCATGACGACAAACCAGGTGTCCGCCGCGCTCGTCTGCCCGTCCCGCATGCCCAGCGTCCAGGCATGCGAAAGCACCATGAACAGCACCAGCGCCAGCGCCGCGCCGACCACGCCGCCGCCCAGCCCGGCCCAGGTCTTCGACGGACTGATCGCGGGCGCGATCTTCGGCCCGCCGATGGTGCGGCCTGCAAAATAGGCGAAGGTATCAATGAAGGCGGTGACCAGGATCGCGAAGACGACCAGCTGCGAATCCATCCGCACCATCAGCCAGGCCGCGACGCCCATGTAAAGCGCGCCGGCCAGCATCCAGGCCAGCACCTTGCCCCCGCCCATGCCCGATTCCGCCGCCATCCGCCGCACGATGCGCTGCCATTCGAAATAGGCGGTGCCGGCGACGAGCACGATGAGCAGGTCGAGAAGCCAGCCGCCCAGCCACAGGCACAACGCCGCCACCGCCACCATGACGATCGCGGAAACGACCCGCACGCCGAGATCGGTCCTGCGCGGACCTTCGGGGCGGACATGACCCGGCTCGACAGGGCCGGACAGCTCAGCGTCCGCCATAGCGACGCTCCCGCCCCGAAAAATGCTCGATCGCCTGCCGCAGATGCTCCGGCTTGAAATCGGGCCACAATACGTCGGTGAAATAGAGCTCAGCGTAGGCCGCCTGCCAGAGGAGAAAATTCGACAGCCGCAGCTCGCCGCTGGTGCGGATCAGCAAGTCGAGCGGCGGCAGGTCGGCGGTATCGAGGTGGCGGGCGATCGCCTCCTCGGTCACCTCCCCCTCGGCCGCCGCCGCGCGGGCAGCGCGCACGATCTCGGCTTGCGAACCGTAGTTGAGGGCAATCGTCAGCACGACTTCGCGGTTGTCGGCGGTGCGCGCGATCGCGCCCTCGATCAGGGCGACCGCCTCTTCGTCGAAGGCCGAATGATCGCCGATGATGTTGAGCCGCACCCCGGCCTCGGCGATCTCGTCGAGATCGCTGCGGATGAAGTGCTTCATCAGCGCGGTCAGGTCGGCGATCTCGTCGGCCGGGCGCCCCCAGTTCTCGGTGCTGAAAGCGTAGAGCGTCAGCGCCTCGATCCCCGTGCCGCGCAGCGAGCGGACGAGGTTGCGGACGGCTTCGACGCCCTTCTTGTGCCCCATCGCGCGCGGCAGCAGGCGCTTCTTCGCCCAGCGGCCGTTGCCGTCCATGATGATGGCGACGTGGCGAGGAACCCCGCCACGCCCCTTCGCGCCCGGCTGCGCCTCTTGCGGCGCGGCGCCAAAGACGCGCTTTGGGTTCACTGGCTGAGAATTTCCTTTTCCTTCGCCTCGGCGGCCTTGTCGGCCTCGGCGACGAAACGGTCGGTCAGCTTCTGGACGTCATCCTCGGCCCGCTTGCGCTCGTCCTCGGAGATTTCCTTCTTTTTCTCGTCTTCCTTCAGCGCTTCCATGCCGTCGCGGCGCACGTTGCGGATCGCGATCTTGGCCGCTTCGGAATACTTGCCGGCGAGCTTGGCCAGTTCCTTGCGCCGCTCCGCCGTGAGGTCGGGCAGCGGCAGGCGCAGGGTCTGGCCGTCGACCATCGGGTTGAGGCCGAGATTGGCGTAGGCGATGCCCTTTTCCACCGCGTTGACGTTCTTCTTGTCCCACACCTGCACCGACAGCATGCGCGGTTCGGGGGCCGAGACGGTGGCGACCTGGTTGAGCGGCATCATCGCTCCGTAGACTTCCACCACCACCGGATCGAGCAGCGAGGTGTTGGCGCGGCCGGTGCGCAGGCCCGAAAGGTCGCTCTTCAGCGATTCAACCGCGCCGTTCATCCGGCGCTCGATATCGGCCTTGTCGTACTTGGCCATGGACTGGTCCTCTCTGTCTTCGGCGGCAGACCGGGGCCCGCACCGTTCAATTCAGCGGGCAGAGGCCCGCAAATCATTTGTTCAGCGGGCAGAGGCCCGCACGATAGTCTGCGTGCCTTCGCCGGCCAGGACGCGGGCGAGATTGCCACGCTCCCGGATGGAAAAGACCACGATGGGTATGTCGTTGTCACGGCACAAGGCGACGGCGCTGGCGTCCATCACCTTGAGGTTTTCGGCGAGCACCGTGTCGTAATCGATCGTCTCGAACCGCGTCGCGGTCGCGTCCTTCTTGGGATCGGCGCTATAAACCCCGTCGACGCTGGTCCCCTTGAACAGGGCGTCGCAGCGCATCTCGGCGGCGCGCAGCGCGGCGCCCGAATCCGTCGTGAAATAGGGCGCGCCGACACCGGCGGCAAAAATCACGACCCGCCCCTTTTCGAGGTGGCGTTCGGCGCGGCGGCGGATGACCGGTTCGCAGACTTGGTCCATCTGCACCGCCGACTGCACCCGCGTTTCGACACCGATCTTTTCCAGCGCAGACTGCATCGCGAGCGCGTTCATCACCGTCGCCAGCATGCCCATGTAGTCGGCCTGCGCCCGGTCCATGCCCTTGGCCGCGCCGGCCATGCCGCGAAAGATGTTGCCGCCGCCGATGACGAGGCAGATCTCGAGACCCGTCTCCTTCGCCGCCTTCACCTCTTCGGCCAGTTTCGACACGAAGTCCGTGTCGATGCCGAACTGCTGGTCGCCCATCAGCACCTCGCCCGAAAGCTTCAGCAGGATGCGTTTGGTGTTGGCGAGAAGCATGGAGAGGGCAGGATCCGGTTTCTGTTGCGACTGAGCCCGCGTCCCTAGCGCGACCCGCGCGCGCAGGAAAGGGGAAAGGCGCTGGTCCCGGACCGTTCGCGCCGGTGCCCCCGCGCAGGACGCGGTCTAGTCGTCACGCCCCTGGATGATGTCTGCCAGAACCCACACGATGCCGAGATTGATCGCCGGCGACAGGAGTTCGACCAGGACCTTGACCCAGGATTCCCCGCTGCCGAACAGCAGGGTCCAGGGCAGGCCGATATAGTGCAGCACCGATTTCGCGACGCCTTCGCCGCCTTGCCCCACCCAGCCCATCGCTTCGGCCAGGTAATAGCCGAGCACGCCCAGGTAGAAGGCGGCGAACAAGCGGAATATCCAAACCATGCCCATGCCCCCCGGCATGGCCCGTCACCGGGCGGCGCGACCCTGTTTTTCCGCGACCCTAGACTATCCTCGCAACATCACCGATTTGCCCCGCAAACGCAATCGGCCCCGCACGCCGAAACGCGCGAGGCCGATCGAATGGCCGCGGCTCGGTCGGATCAGGCCGCTTCGGCCAGCGGCCCCCCGACGCTGCACGCAAGGTCCGCGCCCAGCACGTGGGCGACGCGGCCCATGCCCATCCACGCGGCGGTCGAATAGGTCAGCTCGACGATCTCGTTGTCGGTCAGATGCGACTTGAGCTCGGCCCAGAAGGCCTCGTCCTCGGCAAGGCCGTGCGGGTCGTTGCCCATACGCTGCGAATACTGCACCGCGACACGCTCCTTCGGGCTGAGCGAGGATAGGTCGCCCGACAGCACGGCCTGGTACATCGCCTCGTCCGGGATCTCGCTCTTGTCGAGCTGCTGTTCGTTGACGCCGAGCAGCGGAAGGTCGCGCTGCGAACGCCAGTTCTTGCAGACGATGCAGCCGTTGATCACCGCGGTCGCGATGCGGCACGCCTCGAACAGGCGGAGCGGAAGGGTGGAAAACCGATAGGGAGCCATGGCAAAGGCATTGGCCGCGTTGACCAGATCGGGGGCGTACTGTTCCGCGATGTTGGGCAGCGCATTGTGGGGCTGGGGTGCAAGTTCGACGCGCATAGTCTCTCTCCGTCACGCGGCCGCGCCGCCGCCCTGCCGGAAGGAGCCAGTGCCGGAAGCGCGGAAGGCCAGCCTTTTTCGAGGCAGCGCGTTGATGCGCGGCCTTGCATGGCGAGACAGGCTACACCGAGTCCAATTCAAGTCAATCATGTATGTTTTTTATCGCGACAGGCAGGCACGCTGGCGCGCCGCATGGCGAATCGCGGCGGCCAGACGGGCATCGCCCACGAAAAAGGGCCGGGAAGCGATGCCTCCCGACCCCAATTCGCTTTCGGCGAGGCCTATCAACCGGCGACGGCAGCCGCCACTTCGGCCGCGAAGTCGGAAACTTCCTTCTCGATGCCTTCGCCGAGTTGGAAGCGGACGTAGTCCTTCAGCACGATCCTGGCACCGGCGTCCTTGCCGGCCTGGTCGACGACCTGCTGGATCGGGGTCTTGTTGTCCATGACGAAGACCTGCGACAGCAGGGCGTTTTCCTTGGCGTACTTGGCGACGGCGCCTTCGACCATCTTGTCCTGCACCGCTTCGGGCTTGCCGCTCTCGGCCGCCTTTTCACGGGCGATGGCGCGCTCGCGCTCGATCACGTCGGCATCGAGGCCGTCGGCGGTCAGCGCCTGCGGGAACGCGGCGGCGATGTGCATGGCCAGCTGCTTGCCGAGCGTTTCGAGAACGTCGGCCGGGGCTTCGGATTCGAGCGCGACAAGCACGCCGATCTTGCCCAGGCTCGGCGCCGCGGCGTTGTGCACGTAGGGGACGACGACGCCGTTGGCGACCTCGACCGTCTTGAGACGACGGACCTGCTGGTTCTCGCCGATGGTGGCGACGTTGTTGGTCAGCTTTTCGGCAACCGTGCCGCCGCCCGGATAGGCCGCCGCCTTCAGCGCCTCGACGTCATCGCCCTCGACACCGAGCGCGACTTCGGTCGTCTTGCGCACGAAGTCCTGGAACTGTTCGTTCTTGGCGACGAAGTCCGTTTCGGAATTGACTTCGACGGCGACGCCACGGGTGCCCGAAACGGCGACGCCGACAAGCCCCTCGGCCGCAGTGCGGCTGGACTTCTTGGCGGCGGCAGCCAGGCCCTTGGCGCGCAGGAAGTCGACGGCGGCTTCCATGTCGCCGTCGGTTTCGGTCAGCGCCTTCTTGCAATCCATCATGCCCGCGCCGGTCTTTTCGCGCAGGTTCTTCACGTCAGCGGCGGTGTAAGCCATCGCGTCGTTCCTTTTCAAATGGTCCGGGCTGCCGCGTGCAGCCCCTGGTCGGTCGTGCTGCCGGGCGGCAGTCTGGTTGCGCGATGCCGCCCAAAGGCGGAGGCGCGGCCCGGCGCACTGAACATCGTTTCATGACAGTCCCGAGACAGGGCGCGGCTATCGCGCACCCCGCCCCGGGCCATCACGATCTCAGGCGGTGGCCTCTTCGGCGACCGGTTCGTCCATCGCGCCGATGTCGGCACCCGAATCGACGATGCCCTTCTTGTTGCCCGAACGGGCCGCATCGGCGATCGCGTCGCAGTACAGGCGAACGGCGCGCGAAGCGTCGTCGTTGGCCGGAACCGGGAAGGCGATGCCCGAGGGATCGACGTTGGTGTCGAGGATCGCGACGACCGGAATGCCCAGCACGTTCGCTTCCTTGATGGCGAGGTCTTCCATGTTGGCGTCGATCACGAACATCACGTCCGGAATGCCGCCCATGTCACGGATGCCGCCCAGCGACAGCTCGAGCTTGTCCCGCTTGCGGGTCAGGTCGAGGATTTCCTTCTTGGTCATGCCCGAGATTTCGCCCGAAAGCTTTTCCTCGATCATCTTCAGCTTCTTGATCGACTGCGACACCGTCTTCCAGTTGGTGAGCATGCCGCCCAGCCAGCGGTGGTTGACGTAGTGCTGGCCGCACGACAGCGCGGCTTCGCGGATCGGGTCCTGCGCCTGGCGCTTGGTGCCGACGAACAGCACCTTGCCGCCCGCCTGGACGGTGGCCGACACGAAGTCGAGCGCGCGCTGGAACAGCGGCACGGTCTGCGACAGGTCGATGATGTGCACGCCGTTGCGCGAGCCGAAGATGTACGGCTTCATCCGCGGGTTCCAGCGGTGCGTCTGGTGGCCGAAGTGAGCGCCGGCCTCGATCAATTGCTGCATGGTGACGCCAGTGGACGCCATAGGTATTTCCTTTCCGGTTCAGCCTCTGGAAGACGGATGACCGGGCGGACCTGCCGCACGGCACCGGTATGTGTGCCTTCCATGTGGATTTGCCCTGTCGGACGACGCGGCCGAATGCCGAATCCCCGACGAGACGTGGGCCCCTTAGCGACCAAGCGGCGGAAAGGGAAGCCCCGACATCGCCGGAGCGCGCCTCGCAAGGTTTTGGCTCCGTTCCGGTTCCATCTTGACACGCCGGACGAAATAACGGAACAAATATAGAACAAAGCGAATCACGAGATCACGCCGTTTCGGACCTTCATGGCCGTTGCGGTCCGGCCCTTCCCGCCAACCTTAGCGGAAGAGGCTTGGGAACAAAAGGGGGCCATTGCCATGCTGTCGAGCCTGATGTCCGTCGCCGCGCTGTTCTTCTTCGTGGCCATCGCCATGCTCGCCTGCGCGCTGCTCGGCAGCCTGCTGTTCGATCTGATGCCGGTGCTCCGGAACGGTGACGAGCGCCTGCGCCGTCCGCTGGTCTTTCCGCAGGTCGCCGGGCGGGAGGGCGTTCGCACCCCTGCAACCGCCGACGTTCATCGCCTCAGTATGCCTGCTCCGAGACGGCTACCGCGCTCGTTGCGCGCTGCCGCTTGACGCGGGCGTATCGCACCCAGCCCACCGGCAGCAGCGCCAGGTAGCCGATGGTGATGACGGCCAAGGTCCACCAAGGCTCGAGGAACAGGAACGCCGCCAGCAGGCCGACAAGCGCGATCACCTCGATCCGGATCGACCGCGAGGGCTTGAGCGAGGTCCAGCTCATCGTGGCAAGGTTCGAGATCATCAGGAACGCGATGAGGACGACCCACGGCCCGACCAGCAGCGGATCGCGGAAGATCACCTCGCCCGTCGCCATGTAGAGATAGAGCGGCAGGAAAGCGACGCCGGCACCGACCGGCGCGGGAATGCCGGTGAGGAAGCCCGCCGACTTGTGCGGCTGGTCCTCGACATCGATCTGCGCGTTGAACCGTGCGAGACGCAGCATGCAGCACAGCGCCAGAGCCAGGGCCGCGAACCAGCCCAGCCGGGGCAGGTCCTGCAGCGACCAGAGGAACAGGATCAGCGCCGGGGCGACGCCGAACGAGAGCGAGTCGGCGAGGCTGTCGAGCTCTGCCCCGAAACGGCTCTGCGCCTTTAGCAGGCGGGCGATTCGCCCGTCGATCCCGTCGAGGCAACCGGCGACGATCACCGCAAGGATGGCCCGGTCGAAATCGCCGCCGATGGCAAAGCGGATGCCGGTCAGACCGATGCACAGCGCCGCCGCGGTGATCGCATTGGGCACAACGGCCCGCATCGTCAGCCCGCGCGACCGGCGACCGGGCACGGCCCGCTCTCCATGGGTCACACGCGGACCCACGTCGCCGGGCTCCGCCATGCGGTCGTCAAGCGGTTCGTTCACAGGCGCACGCCCTCCAGCACCGGCGCGGCGCCGATTTCAGCAATGATGGTTTCGCCCGCCACGGTCTTCTGCCCCTTCAAAACCCGCGGCTCCGTGCCGGCGGGCAAGTAGATGTCGACGCGGCTGCCGAAACGGATCAGGCCGACCCGCTGCCCTGCGCCGACGATGTCGCCAGGCTTCACGAACGGGACGATCCGCCGCGCAATAAGGCCGGCGATCTGGGTGAAGCCGATCCGCACCCCGTCCTGCCGCTCGACCATGAAGTGCTGACGCTCGTTGTCCTCGCTCGCCTTGTCGAGGTCGGCGTTCAGGAACTTGCCGGGGATGTAGACCACGCGGCGCACGGTGCCCGCGATGGGCGATCGGTTGATGTGAACGTCGAACACGCTCATAAAAATGGATACGCGGGTGACTGGTTCCGAACCCATGCCCGGCGAATCCGCGCCATCGTCGAGTTGCAGTTCAGCCGGCGGCGGTACGCGCGCAATCAGGGTCACCATCCCGTCGGCGGGCGCGACGACGAGGTTTTCGCCCTGCGGCACGACGCGCTGCGGATCGCGGAAGAAGGCGAAGATGCCGATCGTGAGAAAGGCCAGCGGCCAGGCGATCGTTTCCCACGCCATGAACCCGAAGAACAGGCTGGCGGCGGCGGCGATCAGTCCGAACTTGCGCCCTTCCGGGTGGATTGGCGGCCAGCTCCAGCCCGCTTCGCCGCGCCCCCGGTTGTCGAGAATTTCACCTGCCATCCAAGCTCTCTAGGCAGGTGGGCCGCCGCGGGCAAGGTTTGACGCCTCGCGCATCGCGGCGGCCCATGCGGCTCGTTTTCAGCGGGCGATCGGCAGGCTGGCGAAATCGGGATGATCGCGCCCGGCCGCGCCGATGGTGTTGAGCGCCGCGAGGTCGCCGGTTATCGCGATATCGGCCAGCTGCGTCCCTGCCACCAGGATGTGCTTGCGCCGCGCAATCGCCCAGCGCCCTCCGCGCTTTTCCAGCGTGTCGTTGTAGAACCCGAAGAAGGCGGTCAGCCCTTCCGACCCCTCGCTGTCCGGCGATCGCGCTTCCATCGCGAGGTTGTAGCCGGTGCAGCGCGCGGTCGCGCCCTCGATCCTGGAGCGCAGCTGGCTGGTGAAATGCCAACGGCGGCCCGTGCTCCTGACATAGGCCATCAGGACCGGCTTGAACTCGGCCCCGCTGCCCTTGAAGAAGCCGTAGTCGATATCGGCGTCGTCCCAGAACACGGTGTCGAGCGTTGCATCGTCCAGCCAGTCCAGCGCCAGCGAATAATCGGCAAGGACGCGGGCTATCGCCTGCTCGTCCTCCACCTGCTGCAAACGTGCCTCCAGCGCCGCGACCCGGTCTTCCATCTCTTCTCTCCCATTGCCGGGCCGACCCTTCACGCCCGCCGGCCAGACGTCAATGGATCGCGGCAAGGCCTGGCGACGGCTAGAATGAGCCCTTGACCAGCAAGGTGAAGATCGGACCGATCGCGCGGTCGCCCCGTTCGGTGAAAAGCACCGTGCCGTCGGACCGCCGTCCGGCATAGACCGTGCGCCGCGGCGTGTTGCGCGCGCCGATGACGTTGCCGACTTCGCCGCGGACGGTCATGCCGAGCACGTCCTTGTGCTCGGCGAAAAGGCGCGCGAAGACCGGGCCTTCGTAGTCGTGCTGCGTCTCGCCGAGGTAGTAGCGGTCGCGCTGCTGGTAGGTCGATGCCCCGAAGCCCCAGGCAAGGTCGGTCTTCGGAATGTCGTGGCGCAGATTGGCCTCCGCCCAGTACCAGTCGTTCCCAGAGATCGGCCGCTTCAGGCCCGAAAGCGGGTCGCGGACCGAGCTGTCCTCGTACCCGGCCTCAATATCAAGCTTGGCACCCGGCACGCCGAGCGCGGCAAGCTCCAGCGTGCCCGTCCATTGCCCGCCGTATTGCCAGGCGCGCGGCAGGTTGCCGACGGATTCGCCATCGTCGCCGATCGGCACGATGTCGATGATGTCGTCGATCTGCCGAACCCAGGTCTCCAGCCGCATCTTGCCCCACTTGCCCAGCGATCGACCCGCCTCGACGTTCAGTTCCCAGCTCTGCGGCGGAACGAGATCGGGATTGCCGCTGTCGGGCCGGTCGATCTGCAGGTCCTGCTGCGCGAGGAAGTCGTAGAAGCTGATCTGGCCGACCCTGCGCCTGATCTTGAGGCT
Organism: Croceicoccus sp. BE223; assembly: GCF_031457155.1. NCBI lineage: Bacteria > Pseudomonadati > Pseudomonadota > Alphaproteobacteria > Sphingomonadales > Erythrobacteraceae > Croceicoccus > Croceicoccus sp. BE223. Next base: position 421,553 of record NZ_JAVDWB010000001.1, on the reverse strand, counting down.
GAAGTCCCAGACCTTGTCGGGCCGCCAGCCGAGCGTGACGCTGCCCTTGGGCCGGACGAAGCGGCGCGTGACCGAATCGCCTGCCTGCCGCGTCAGTTCCGAATACTCGGCGCCCAGATCGACCTGCAGGTCGAGCTTCGGCGAAAGCGCGCGGCTGAGGCTGGCGACACCTTCGTAGCGGACTTCGCTGACCTGACCGCTGCCGCCGGGGAAATCGATTGGGTCATAGCGGCCGTCTTCGGCCAGTTCAAAAAGCGAGCCCTGCTGGTCTAGCGAATTGTACGCCCGCTCCAGCGAAACCTGCCAGGTGTTGCGCTTGCCCTTCCACCCGTATTCGGCGCGCAGCACCGTCTCGCCGATCAGGCTGTCGCGCACGAAAAGCACGCCGGTGTCGGGCGATCCGTCGGAAAAGCGGCTGGTGACGTACGTGTCGATCGGTTCGTCGTCGAAATGCCGGACGCCGATCAGCTTGAGCCGACCCTTGCCGAGTGCAAATTCGACATGGCCGTTCATGTCGAACTGGTACCCGTTGTTGGTGGACACCAGATCGCGTGAATAGGGCACGCCGTTTACCGGCACGCGGTCCTGGTCGACGGTGAGCTTGTACCAGTAGGGCGTGACCGCGGCGGTGAGGCTGGCGGTCGAACTGCCCGGCCCGTCGAGATTGAACTGGCCCTGGAACTTGAGGAAGTCGATCCCCGTCGAGAAGACCTCGAACCGCTCCTCGCGCAGCGCGCCGCTGCCGTCGCGGGTGACGAAGGTGCCGCCCGCCGCCCCGCGGCTGCCGTCGTCCTTGACCATCAGGTTATAGTCGATCTTGCCGACCTTGTCCGACCAGCTGACCTGCCCGCGCCCCCAGAACGGGCGCGCGTAATGGGCGCGCCATTGCGGGTTCCATTCGAACTGCCCGGCAGCACCCTTGCGCTCTGCCAGCACGACATTGGCGACCTGCCCCGACAGGCCCGCGATGCCGAGCGAGGCGGCGTCGACGATCTCGATGCGGGCGACCTGGCTGGCGGGAATACGCTCCAGCTCGGTCAGCGCGCCGCCGGTCTTGTTGGCGATGCGCGCGCCGTCGATCAGCACGTTTTCCGACGCCTGGCCCAGTCCGCGTTCGTTGTCGGCCTGGCGAATCGAGAAACCGGGCACCTGTTCCAGCATGTCGAGCGCAGTGCGCGGACCGAACCGTTCGAAGGCGGCCGCCTCATAAACCTGGCGGTCGCCTTCGACGCGCCCCGCGATCGCGGCTTCGCTGTTGCCGGCATGGGCGGGGGCCGAGGCGACGGCCATGGCCAGTGCGCCGGCCAGCACGGCGCGGCTCGTCAGCGCGCGAAAACGCGCGCCCGGTGGTGGTTGCATGCGAATGGCGATCTGTCCCCGTCTGGCGACGCACCGGCTCCCGACCGGCGCGCCCTGATGTCATGCATGCGGGCAGACAACAGGCGGGCCGGGGAAACCACTCTCGCTCGACCGGGAGTCGATCCGGTCCGACGAGCAACTTGTCGCAAGCGAAACTATCGCGGCCAGCGAAACCGCCTATTGCGCAAAGGTGATCAGTCGCTTGCGCATCTGGCCATCGCGCATGAACGTCAACTCGACCGCATCGAGCGTCGCGAGTTCGCGCGGCAAGGCCGCGATCCGCGCGCTGTCGAGAGGGCGACCGTCCATGTCCATCAGGATGTCGCCCTTGCGCAGCTTGTACCGCTCGAGAAAGCCGGCATCGCTGGCTTCGGTGATCACGAAGGCCGGTCCCATCGGGCTCGGGTTCGTTGCCAGGTCGACGCTTTCGGTAAACTCGCGACCCATGGTCGCCCCGGCGCTGCCCGTCGGATCGATCGTGGAAACCGATCCGGGGAGCGCCGTCGCGCCATTTCGGGACAGGAGCGCTTGCCCCCAGTCTGTATTACCCGTGTTCGCACCCATGCCGGGCAGCGCGACGAACCACACGACGAGCGCGGCTGCGCCGACGATCGCTGCTCCGGCAAGGGTGCGGCTCATCGTCAGAGGTTGCCCAGGGCCCAGGGGCCGCGGATGGCAAAGGTGATGCCGGGCGACTGCACGTTGACGAACAGCGTCTGGCCCGTCGCGTCGAAACAGGCGCCGCAGAACTCGCTGCCGCGATAGTCGTCGGCCGCGAACTGGCCGGTCCGCTTCATGCCGGCGATGTCGCCGTCGGTGAGGACCACGTTGCTCTTGACGAGGATATAGGCCTCGCCCGCCGCGGTATAGCCCATGACCCGCTGACCGGCGCCGAACCCGTCATCAACGTCGGACCCGTCGTCGCAGGTGACCAGTCCGCCGCGCGGCGAGATCGTGAGGTTGTCCGGGTTGTTGCCGGCAACGCGGGCGGCGGCGGCATAGAGCAGCGTTATCGTGCCCCGTTCCGGGTTCGATGCATCCGGCGCGTAGATCCACACCGCGCCCAGGCCACGACCGTCGGCACCGGTGCTGCTGCGACCGAACGAGGTGTCGACGATGGCAATGGTGTCGCCATGGTGCCAGATGCCCTCGCCGCGGCTCATCGTCAGGCACCCCTTCGACACCGCCTCGAGATAGGGACCGGACGCCGAACCGGAGGGCGCCGCATCGGGCTCGTTCAAATCGACCCACTCGATCTGAAGCACGTCGCCCACCGCGTTGACCGCATTGCTGCCGCCGAGCGCCAGGAGCTTGCCGCCGTTCACGCCGACGATCTTCGCCGCCTGAAGCTGGCCACCATGGGCCAGGGCGCCATAGACCTTTGCCGTGTTGGTGGGCTTGTAACGGTACAGTGCGGAAAGGTTGCGGTTGTCTTCGGTCTGGTAGACGTATCCGGTCACCGGATCGATCGCCACCGCTTCATGCGCGAAACGGCCCATGCCGACGAGCGGTTCGCCGGTCGTCTTGGACGGATCGATCGAGCATTCGAAGTTGTAACCGTGCTTCTTGCCGCCCTGAGACGTCCCGTCGTAGGTCGTTTCCTCCGACGTGATACAGGTGCCCCATGGGGTTACGCCACCCGCGCAGTTGGTGCTGGTGCCCCCCAGCGTGGGATAGTGCCCGACGAGCTTGCCGTTGCGAACGCGCAGCACGTCGCAACCGCCGCCCATGTAGCCACCGTTCTGCAGCGCCGTGTCATACTGGCCCGAAGTCTGGATCAGCGGAGCAGCGCCGCGGACTTCGTGGTTGCGGATGAGGAACGTGTCCTGTCCGCCCATGCCGCCCATCGACACGACCCCCATGCCGTCGTGCACGCCGGTGACGCGGCTGCCGTCGCTCATCAGGTCGCCGGTCCAGCTCATCGAGGAATAGGTGAAACCGCGCGGCAACTTGAGCAGTTCGAGGCCGGTGGCCTGGTCCTTTGCCGGGAACAGCGCGCCATAGGGGCTGGCCGCCGGAGTGAGCTGGCCCATCGTGTCGCCGGCCAGCGCCTGGCGCGACATAAGCCCGCCCAGCGTGCTGCCGAGCATGGTCACCGCACTGATCTTCGCCGCTCCGCGAAGGAGGCCGCGGCGATCTAATTCTGCATTCTGCATCATGTCATCCCCAAAAGGTCCAAGGCTGCTCCGCTTGCGACGATTCGTCGGCCAGGCGGGTGCAAGGAGCCTTTGCCACGCGACCGGTGATGGCTCGGTGACACTCCGGCGGCAGAGCCATGACGCGGCCGATGATGTTGTCGCGAAATTGTCGTGTGTGTTGGGAGGGGGAGGCAGAAGCTCCCGCCTCGTCGGCCTGCCGCCGTCACCGCACCAATTGCCGGGCGACGAACGGGTGATCAGGACGGTGTTGCCGCTGGCCGACCGCACTGCCGGCGGCATCCGTCATTCGCTCGTGGGAAAATGGCGGCGGTGGTGGACAGGGCTAGATTCGAACTAGCGTACGCTTGCGCGGGCAGATTTACAGTCTGCTGCCTTTAACCACTCGGCCACCTGTCCACACCGGTGCCGCAAATCGGGGTAAACCCCGCTCTGAAACGACGGAACCAGAAGGTCCCGCCCGGCCGAGAGGCGCCCCTTTGGCGAAGCTGCGCTTGCCTGTCAATGGGGACAGTCGCTAGAGGCGCGCAAAGATTTCGAAAGGCGAACAAGGCAATGGTCAAGAAGGGCGAGAAGCGGGCACTGAGGGGCCGGGCAGGCCGGATGCAGGGCGGGCGCGGCAGCGGGCGTGCCAGCAAGGGGGCAGTGCGGCTGTGGGGCCGGCACGCGGTGGTCTCCGCGCTGAACAACCCGGATCGCGACATCAACCGGATCTGGGCGGTTCGCGAAACGCTGGAGGAGATGGTCAACGACGGCGAGTTCGAGATCCCCGAAGGCGTGCGGGTCGAATACGCCGACGGGCTGGACCTGGCCCGGCTGGTGTCGCGCGACGCGCCGCACCAGAACATCGTCATCGAATGCGAGCCGCTGGCCGATGCCTTCCTCGCCGACGTCGCCACCGGCGAGGCCGATGCGCCGATCGTGGTGCTGGACCATGTCACCGACCCGCACAACGTCGGGGCCATCATGCGCTCGGCCGCCGCATTCGGCGCCGCCTGCATCGTCACGCAGGACCGCCACGCCCCGCCCGAATCGGGCACGCTGGCCAAGTCCGCGTCCGGCGCGCTGGAAACGCTGCCCTGGGTCCGGGTCGTCAACCTGTCCCGCGCGCTCGAGGAACTGGCCGAGCTCGGCTACTGGCGCATAGGGCTGGACGGCGACGGCGAGGCGACGCTGGCCGAGGCGCTGCCGAAAGGTGCCGTCGCGCTGGTGCTGGGGGCGGAGGGCGACGGCCTGCGCTATCAGGTGGGCCAGCACTGCGACCAGATCGCCCGGCTGCCGATCGCAACCGCGGTCGAGAGCCTCAACGTGTCCAACGCGGCGGCGATCGCCCTTTACGCCTGCGCCACGCGGAGCGAATAAGGGTTTATCACGATCGGGGGCGTCGACATGGGATTTCCGCTCTGGCCACGCGGCGTGGCGCATGCGGCGCTGGCGGCTTCGTGCCTGCTGCTTTCGGGTTGTCTGCTGACGCCGGGGGCGTTCAAGGCCGAACTGACGCTGACCGGCGGCGGCGCGTATGCCTTTGCCTATGACGGAGAGATAGCGGCAGTGGGCCTGTCGCAGCTCGCCAGCATGGGCGGCACTGCGCCTTTCGAGCCTGCCTGCTCCGACGACGACGGCGAAAAGCGGGAATGCACCGCCGCCGAGGCCGCGGAGCAGAAGGCGGAATGGGAACGGCAGCGCGAACGGGAGGCGAAGGACAGGCAACAGATGGTCCGCGCGATCGGCGGCATCGACCCGGCCGATCCCGATGCCGCGCGCAAGCTCGCCGCCATCCTTTCGAAGCAGGCGGGCTTTCGCAGCGTCGTCCACAAGGGCGACGGGGTCTATGCGGTAAACTATCGAGCCGAAGGCCGGCTCAGCCACGGCTTCGTTTTCCCGCTGGTTGAACGCATGCCCACGGTGACGCCCTTTGTCGTCGCGATCCCGCGCGCCGACGGCAGCGTGCGGGTCGAGGCACCGGGCTTCGGCGGCGCGCCCGCTTTCGGCGATCTTCCATGCCCATGGCGATGGGCGCGGCGAGTCTGCGTTCTGGCGGAACGGGGACATCCGTCGCCCATCCCCCGCCCGCGCCGCGCGGCACGTTCACGATCGTCACCGACGGCCGCATTCTGGCCAACAACACGGCCGAGGGACCGCAGGAAAGCGCGGCCGGGCAGGTCCTGCGATGGGACATCGACGCCGCGACAAGGGACGCCCCCACCGCGCTCGTTGCCTTCTGACCCGGTTGTACCGACAGGTTCGCGACGGGATTGGTCGCCAAGGCATCAAAAAAGCCGCGCGAGAATTCTCTCGCGCGGCTTTTCGTGTCCTCGTGAATGGGAAGACGATGCGTCTTAGTTGACGGCGTCCTTCAGGCCCTTGCCCGCCTTGAACTTCGGCTGGGTCGAGGCCTTGATGGTCATGGGTTCGCCGGTGCGCGGGTTACGACCGGTCGAAGCCTTGCGCTTGGCAACCGAGAACGTTCCGAAACCGACCAGGCGAACCTCGTCGCCCTTGGCCAGCGCGGCAGAGATGGCATCGAACACACCTTCGACCGCCTTGGTCGCGTCGTTGCGCGAAAGGCCGCTGGTGTCAGCCACGGTGCCGATCAGCTCGTTCTTGTTCATTGGATTGCAAACCCCCTTGTTATCGATCTTCGGTATGGAAAGTTTTCGGGAAGCACGACCGGTTTGACCGGACACGCCATCGCGCTGGGCGAGTGGCGGGAATGGAGCCGTTTTTCCTGCGCCTGTCAAAGCCAAATTGCCGCCGAAACGGGCGATTTCCGCCATTTTTCGGACGAAGCGTGTCTCGAAATGAGGCGAAGGCGCGCCGGACTTGCCGACGCGCCTTCGTTTCCGTCCTGCAGCATCAAACTTGTTGCCGCTGTAACGTCCTTGTCATGCGAATCGCACGGGCCGTCAGTGCGCGGTGCGCGAAACCTCCCCGCTGCCGGCGACGGGTCCGGGCTGGCTGGCAAGATCGTCCTCTTCGCTCCATTCGATCGGCGCCAGCGACTCTGCCAAGGCGCGGGCCAGCACTTCATCAACGTGGCTGACCGGGATGATCTCCAGCGCCTCGACGATGTTGGCGGGGATCTCGACGAGGTCCTTGCGGTTCTCTTCGGGGATCAGCACCGTCTTGATGCCGCCGCGCAGCGCCGCAAGCAGCTTTTCCTTCAACCCCCCGATTGCCAGCACTCTGCCACGCAAGGTGACTTCACCCGTCATCGCCGTATCCGCCCGCACCGGCACACCGGTCAGGGTGGAAACGATCGAGGTGACCATGCCGATGCCCGCGCTCGGCCCGTCCTTGGGCACCGCGCCTTCGGGAAGGTGGATGTGGATGTCCTTGCGGTGGAAGATCGACGGCTTGATCCCGTAGGCCGGAGCCCGGGCCTTCACGAACGAGAAGGCGGCCTGGACGCTCTCGGTCATGACCTCGCCCAGCTTGCCGGTCGTGCGCACCTGCCCCTTGCCGGGGACGGTGACGCTTTCGATGGTGAGCAGTTCGCCGCCGACCTCGGTCCAAGCCAGGCCCGTGACCGCGCCGACCTGGTTCTCCTCGTCCGACACGCCGTGGCGGAACTTGCGCACGCCGGCGAAGTCCCCGAGGTTCTCGGGCGTGATGGTGACCGTCGTCACCTTGCCCTCGAGGATCTGGCGCAGCGACTTGCGCGCCAGCCGCGCAATCTCGCGCTCCAGCGTGCGGACGCCGGCTTCGCGGGTGTAATAGCGGATCAGGTCGCGCAGGGCCGGTTCGGTCAGCTCGAACTCGCCCTTCTTCAGCCCGTGCAGCTCGACCTGCTTGTCGACCAGGTGACGCTGCGCGATCTCGACCTTCTCGTCCTCGGTGTAGCCCTCCAGCCGGATAATCTCCATCCGGTCGAGCAAGGGCTGCGGCAGGTTCAGGCTGTTCGCGGTGCAGACGAACATGATGTCCGAAAGATCGTAGTCGATCTCCAGGTAGTGGTCCTGGAACTTTGCGTTCTGTTCGGGATCGAGCACCTCGAGCAGCGCCGAGGCCGGATCGCCGCGGAAATCCTGGCCCAGCTTGTCGATCTCGTCGAGCAGGAACAGCGGGTTGCTGGTGCCGGCCTTGCGCAAGTTCGACACGATCTTGCCGGGCAGCGAGCCGATGTAAGTGCGCCGATGGCCGCGGATCTCCGCCTCGTCGCGCACGCCGCCCAGCGACTGGCGCACGAATTCGCGGCCGGTCGCCTTGGCGATCGACTGGCCGAGCGAGGTCTTGCCAACGCCCGGGGGGCCAACGAGGCACAGGATCGGCCCCTTCAGCTTCTTCGTGCGCGCCTGCACCGCGAGATATTCGACGATGCGATCCTTGACCTTGTCGAGCGCGTAGTGATCGGCGTCGAGCACCTCCTGCGCCTGCGCGATGTCCTTCTTGAGTTTGCTCTTTTTGCCCCAAGGCAGGCCGAGCAGCACGTCGAGGTAGTTGCGGATGACCGTCGCCTCGGCGCTCATCGGCTGCATCGAGCGCAGCTTCTTGAGCTCGGAATCGGCCTTGGCCTTGGCTTCCTTCGAAAGCTTGGTGCCCTCTATCTTCGCGGCCAGTTCGGCGATCTCGTCGCCGCCTTCGTCACCGCCGCCCAGCTCGCTCTGGATCGCCTTCAGCTGTTCGTTGAGGTAGTATTCGCGCTGCGTCTTTTCCATCTGCCGCTTCACGCGGCCACGGATGCGGCGCTCCACCTGCAGCACGCCCAGTTCGCCTTCCATGAAGGACATCGCCATCTCGAGCCGCTTCAGCGGATCGCGCTCGGTCAGCATCGCCTGCTTGTCGGAAACCTTGGCCGCGATGTTCGAGGCGACCGCATCGGCAAGGCGCGAGGCGTCGTCGATCTCGGTCAGTTGCTCGCCAGCGTCCGCCGACAGCTTCTTGTTGAGCTTGGCGTAATCGTTGAACTGCTCGACCACCTGGCGCATCAGCGCGGCGACCTCGGTGCCGCTGGCGGTAATCTCGTCGATCGGTTCGACGGTGGCGACGAGCATCGTGCCCTGTTCGGCCAGGGTGCGAAGGGTGGCGCGCTGCTGCCCTTCGACGAGCACGCGGACGGTGCCGTCGGGCAGCTTCAGCAGTTGCAGCACGCTGGCGATCACGCCGACGTCGTAGAGATCCTCCGAACCCGGATCGTCGCAGCCCGGATCGAGCTGTGACACGAGCATGATGTCCTTGTCCCCGGCCATCGCCGCCTCGAGCGCGGCGACGGATTTCTCGCGCCCCACGAAAAGCGGCACGACCATGCCCGGAAACACGACGATGTCGCGCAGCGGCAGCAGTGGATATTCGTTCATGGCTTCAACAATCCGTCCAGATACTTGCGACCCGAGCCGTTTTCGCGACCCCCCGCGATCGGCAAGCGCATACTAAGGTGGCAGGCTGCACGGAAAACTCCGTCATCGCCCTCATGCCCCGATATGGGAAGCCCGCCGCGCGACGACAAGCAATCTTCCACCGTCCGGATCAAAGGCCCAGCTTGGAAAGATCGAAACCGGGGGGAAGTCCGGCGCTCTGCTGAACACGCATCATTTCCTCGTTCGCCTTCTGGTCGGCGCGGCTGCGCGCGTCGTTGAAGGCGGCGGTGATCAGGTCTTCGAGCATCTGCTTTTCGGCGGGCACCATCAGGCTGTCGTCGATCGACACGCCCAGGATGCGACCCTTTGCGGTGCAGCGGATCTTGACCATGCCGCCGCCCGACTGGCCCTCGACCTCGATCGCATCGAGCGTCGCCTGCGCCTCGTTCATCTGCTTCTGGATGGTCTGCGCTGCGGCCTGCGCAGCCTGGATCATTTCTTCCATCGACTTCATCTGTCTGTCCTCTTGCTGGGCGGGATCAGGCCCGCCGAATGTCCTTGTCCGCGCCGGTTTCCAGCAGCCGCGCATCGGGAAAATGCTCCATCGCCGCGCGCACCATCGGCGAATTGCGGACGATGGCGGCCTCTTCCTCGGCCAGCGCCTTGCGGCGTTCGTTGATCGCGGGCGCGCCTTCGACACCGACCGGCGCGCGTTCGACCTGCCAGCGCTCGCCCGTCGCGCGGTAGAGCGCGTCGCGAAGATCGGGCCCGACATCCTCGTTGAAGCCCGGCACAAGCTGATAGGCGAGGTGACCGGGCGCGAGCGAGACGACCCGGATCCAGTCGGTCATGACCTGCCCCACGCGCAGCTGGCCGGCAGCCTCGACCTGGTGGATCAGCCGTTCCCAGTCCGGCGCGGGCGAAGCTGATCCGGCAGCCAGCGCGGCGGGCCCGGCCTGTCCCGCCCCCTCACCCGACGCGGCCGCGAAGGGGGCGGGATTGGCGGCGATCTGGTCGAGCTTCTTCAGCAGGGCACCCGGATCGGGCATGTCGGCGGCGTGCATCACCCGCAGGAGCGCCATCTGCGCGGCGACGATGGGTTCGGGCGCGCCGCGCACTTCTTCGTAGCCCTTGAGCAGGAGCTGCCACAGCCGGTGGACCTGCGCCGCGCCGAGCCCCGTGGCCCAGCCCATGATCGCCTCGCGCTCCTCCGCGCTCGGCGCATCGGCCTCGCCCGGCTTGCCGCCCGCCTGCGACACCTGGCAAAGCGCGATGCGATGGACCAGATCCATCTGCCCGCGCATGACCGCAACCGGTTCGACCCCAAGCGCATACTGCCGACCCAGGACATCGAGCATTTCGATCGCATTTCCAGCCAGCAGGGCCGACAGCAGCGCCCGCTGCTCGCCCTTGTCGGCCAGGCCCAGCATCTCGCGCACCTGTTCGGCGGTGACGTGCGTGCCCTCGCCCTCGCTCGCCATGTCGGCATGGGCAATCGCCTGGTCGAGGATCGAGAGGCCGTCACGAACCGAGCCTTCGGCGGCGGACGCGACCATGGCCAGCGCCTCGTCCTCCGCCGTAACGCCTTCCGCCTCGCACACTCTGGCGAAGTGGTCCCTCAGCATCGGTGCGGTGATGCGGCGCAGGTCGAAACGCTGGCAGCGCGAAAGGACCGTCACCGGCAGCTTGTCCACCTCGGTCGTCGCGAAGAGGAACTTCACGTGCGCGGGCGGTTCCTCCAAGGTCTTGAGCAGCGCGTTGAACGCATTGCGCGACAGCATGTGGACTTCGTCGATGATGTAGATCTTGTAGCGCGCGGAAACGGCGGCATAGCGCACAGCCTCGATGATCTCGCGCACGTCGTCGACGCCGGTATGGCTCGCCGCGTCCATCTCGATCACGTCGATGTGCCGCCCCTCGGCGATGGCGCGGCACGGTTCGCACACGCCGCACGGGTCGATCGTGGGGCCGCCGTTGCCGTCGGGACCGATACAGTTGAGCGCCTTGGCGATCAGGCGCGCGGTGCTGGTCTTGCCCACCCCGCGCACCCCGGTCATCAGGAAGGCATGGGCCAGCCGGTCGCGGCGGATCGCGTTGGCCAGCGTCTGGACCATCGCGTCCTGGCCGATCAGTTCGGCAAAGGTCTGCGGCCGGTACTTGCGGGCGAGCACCCGATAGGGTTGCGCCGACGCGCCGGGCTGGGCCGCAGGCGACGTTGCCGGTGTCTTAGGCGCGACTTCGGGCGGCACCGCTCCCGTGGCCGAGGGCAGTGGCGCAGGCTCCGGCTCGGCGAACAGGGCGCTCTGCCCCGCGGCCTCCAGTTCCGCCGCGGTCGGAGGCGGCGCTTCGGCTGGGGACTGCTCGTCCTCCGGTTCCTGCGAACCGAACATGTCGGGTGAATCGGACATCGGGGCCAATCTAGGGGCTCGGGGCCGCCGTGTCGAACCGTGCGGACGATCGAATCCGTCGAAAACCGCAAGCCGCAAACGCGCTGCGCACGTGGCAGGCAAATGACTGACGACGAAAAGGAAAAAGGAGCCGGGCGACCCGCTGCCATCCGTTGTGGCTGCTTCCTTCCGGACCTGACCAGGTTGGCGGACGCGAACGTCCACCCGACTCCCGGCTGGCGATATGGCGGGCTTTAGGCGGCTTGACAAGCCCCCGCCACGTTGCGCGCGCCCGGGCCGCGCGTCCCCGTTCGGGACGGCCATGAACACATATGGTTACCGCGTTTTTCGCGGAATTCCGCGGCTGATAGGGAAACGAAAGCCGTTTCGAGGGTTAACCGAATCGAACACCTCCTTGAGGGTAATCGACATGAAGAACCGTTTTCTCTTCGCTCCCCTGATCGCCATTTCGATGGCGACGATCCCGATGGTCGCGGCGCAGGCCGATTCGCCCGCGGCGCAGAATGTGGCCCTGTTCGGAAGCTTCGACGGTGTCGACTTCGGCGACGATGCGGGCGATTTCGCGCGTGACGGCGAATGCGACGACTTGCGCTTCACCGGCGACGGCATGACCGCGACGCCGCTGCTTCCCGATGACATCTTCCGCGATGCCAGCGACTGCAAGGCCGCGTTCCAGGCGGGCAAGGTCGATCTCAACCCGATGTTCATCCGCCTGTCCGGTTCGGCAGAGATCGAATGGGGCGACGACGCCAGCGAATTCGCGCGCGACGGCGAATGCGACGACCTGCGCTTCGAAGGGCCGGGCCTGACACAGACGCCGTTGCTGAGCGAAGACATCGGCCATGACGCGACCGACTGCCACGCGGCCTACAACCGCGGCAAGATCACCTGGCGCATGGGCGCGATCGGCGAACTGGAAGAAGGCGCGATCATCACCTGATCGCGGATCGTCCGCTCAGCGGAAATTGTCAGCGTAGGCCTGCAGCTTCAGCCGGCGCGGCGGCGTCTCGATGATGTGCGCGTCGATCCCGTACTTGTCGGCATAAGCTTGCGCCGCGGCGCAATCCTCGAAGGTCAGCTGCACCTGCTGCTGCGTGTCACCGGATCCGGCCCAGCCCATCAGCGGATCGGGCTTGCGCGCTTCCGAAGGGGCGAAATCGAGCACCCATTCCGACGTGCGGGCGCGGCCCGACTGCATGGCGTTCTTGGGCCGCTGATAGATACGGGCAGGCATATTCGTTCTGGACCCTCAGACGCCGGTCGCGAACCTTCCGGTTCGCCGGACTTCGCGCCAACAAGGCGCGACCGCCGTTCGGCCTTGCGGTTCGATTTCGGCCGAACCGATAAGCGATTCGACCTTTCGGCTCAAGCGCCTTCAACCACCCTTGGCAAAGGCATTCTTGGTCTTGAGGCTGGGCTTTTCCTCCCAGGGTCGATCCGGCCAGCGATGCTTCGGATAGCGCCCCTTCATGTCCTTCGCCACGTCATGCCAGCTGCCCCGCCAGAAGCCGGGCAGGTCGCGCGTCGCCTGGATCGGCCGTCCCGCCGGGCTGGTCAGGTTGAGCAGGAGCGGCGTCGTCCCGATCATCGGGTGGGTGTCGAGACCGAACAGCGCCTGCACTCGGACTTCGACCGACGGGGCGTTGTCACCGGCGTAGTCGATGGCGTGGTGCGTGCCGGCCGGACTGGCGAATTCGCGCGGGGCCAGCCGATCGAGCCGCTGGCGCGTTCCCCAATCGATCCGGGCCAGAAGCGCGTCCGTCACCGCGCCCCTGTCGAGATCGAGATCGCGCCGCCCGCGCAACAACGGCAGCAGCCAATCCTCCGCCGTCGCGACAAGCGCTTCCAGGGAAAGTTCGGCGATGCCGACATGCGCCGCGCGGGCCATCAGAGCGCGTGGCAAAAGCGTCTCGATCCGGCCCTTGGCAATGTCGAGCAGCACCGACGCCAGCGCATCGGGATCGGGATTCGGATCGGGACCGGATGCCAGCGTGATCGCGCCAAGCCGGCGCTGCAGCCTCGCCTCGATGCGGCCCTCGGCCTCGTTCCAGGTAACGATCGACCGCCGGTCGATCAAGTCGGCGAACGCGGCCTCGACCTCGCCCTGCGTCATCGCGACCGCGGCGGTGATCCGCGCGCCCTTGGCCTGCCCCTGCGCGTCGCCGATCGCCAGCCACTCCTCGCGCGCCAGCGGCGATGCCGGGTCGAGCGTGAAACCCCGGCCCGATGCCGTTAGCCAGTTCTCGCCGCCGGCATCGCGCCGCCGCGCCACGTTGCCGGGCATGGCGCGGGCAAGGACGATCGCCGCCCCCCCTGCCGCATTACCGCGCGTAACCAGTCCTTCGGCCCGCCGCGCCCAGCCGTCGGCCAGCCGCCGCGCCGCATCGGCCCGTCGCCCTCGCTCGCCATCCAGGCGCGACAGGCGCTGCAAAAGGTCCTCGCCCCGCCCGCCAAGCCCGCGTTCCTGCAAGAGCAGCGCCACGCGCGCCGCAGTCAGCGCATCGCCCGCCTCCGCCCCGAACAGGACCATCGCGGCATGCGCCGGGTCCATCGGCAGGGCCGACAACTTTTCCCCCAGCGGGGTGACGTGCCCAGCCTCGTCCAGCGCGCCCATCGCCAACAGCCGCTCTCGCGCACCGGACAGGGCGGCGACCGGCGGCGGGTCGAGCCACGGCAGGCGGGTCGGGTCCGCCTCGCCCCAGCGGGCGAGAGACAGCACCAGCGGCGCAAGGTCGGCGGTCGCGATCTCGGGCGGGTCGAATTGCGGACGCCCGGCATGGCCCGCTTCTTCCCACAACCGATAGGCGACACCCGGCCCCTGCCGCGCGGCGCGACCGGCACGCTGGGCGGCGGCGGCGCGGCTGGCGCGGCGGGTGACGAGATGGCTCGTGCCCGCGGCGATGTCGAATTCGGCATGGCGCGACAGTCCGGCATCGACGACGACCGAGACGCCGTCCAGCGTCAGCGAGGTTTCGGCGATCGCGGTGGCGAGCACGATGCGCCGCCGCCCTTGCGGATCGCGCCGGATGGCCAGCCGCTGCGCCGCCGGCTCGACCTGTCCGTGCAGCGGCAGGATGAGGGTATCGGGCAAGCGCTCCTCCAGCCGCTCGCGCACTCGCTCGATCTCGGCGACGCCGGGCAGGAAGGCGAGCACGTCGCCCTCCTCCTCTCGTCCGATCGTGTCGCGCCAGGCGGTCAGCACCGCGCTTGCGACCTGTTCGTCCACCCGTTTTTCCGCACGCGCGCCCAGCCATTCGATGCGCAGCGGCCAGGCCTTGCCCTCGCTCTCGATCACCGGGGTGCCGTCGCCCAGCAGGCGGGCGAAGCGGGCCCCGTCGATGGTCGCGCTCATCACCACGACGCGCAAATCCTCGCGCAGCACCGCTCGGCTCTCGATGGCGAGCGCGAGACCGAGATCGCTGTCGAGATGACGCTCGTGCGCCTCGTCGAACAGCACCGCACTTACGCCGGGCAGGTCGGGGTCGGCGACGATGCTATTGACGAAGATCGCCTCGGTCATGACGACGATGCGGGTCCGGGCGCCGACCTTCGTGTCCATGCGGGTGGCATAGCCGACGGTCTCGCCCGTTTTTTCGCCCAGCATCTCGGCCATGCGTTCGGCGGCGGCGCGGGCGGCGACGCGGCGCGGGCTGAGCAGCAGGATCTGCCCGCCGCACCAATCCTCGCCCAGGAGCGCCGGAGCGACCGACGTTGTCTTGCCCGCCCCCGGCGGCGCCACCAGCACCACGCCCGTGCCGACGCGCAAGGCCGCGACCAGGTCGGGCAGGACGGCATGGATGGGAAGGCGCGCTTCGCTCATGCCTCTGCCGTTATGCATTCGCGCGCCGAAGTGCTAGTCTGCGCAAGGGTCGCCTTCGAAAACGGAGGATAGCCATGCAGTCATCCCGCATCGGCCCGTTTCTCATCGCCGCGCCAGCACTTCTGCTGATCCAGCCGGCCACCACGCATCCGGCGTGGGCCGCTTCGATCCCCGCGTCTACGGTTCCCGCGACGACCGACCACAGCGACCCGATCGCCAGCGCGATGTCCGCCGCGCCGGCTGCGGTGGGGCGCAACGCCACCATCGTCGCGATGGCGGACGACGGCAGCATGAAGACCCTGCGCGAAGGGAGCAACGGCTGGACCTGCATGCCCGACAGCCCGGCGACGCCCGGCCCCGATCCGATGTGCATGGACGCGAACGCGCTGAAATGGGGCATGGCCTGGATGTCGCACGGCGAACCGCCCGCGGAAACGCCCGGCTTCATGTACATGCTGGAAGGCGGGACCGATGCCAGCAACACCGATCCCTATGCGACGAAGCCCGATGGCGACTGGATCAAGACCGGTCCCCACGTGATGATCGTCGGATCGATGAAGGCGCTCGCAGGCTATCCGTCCGGGCCGAACCCCGACACCAGCGTTCCCTATGTCATGTGGGCGGGCACGCCTTATGCCCACCTGATGATCCCGGTCGAATAGAAGGGGATCAAAAGCGGCGGGATACTGCGAAACGGGCCGCCTCGATCATCGCGGCGCGCGCCTCGTTCGCCGGGAATCCCGAGATGGCGTCGATGGCGCGATTGGCGAAATGCTTCGCTCGCTCGCGCGTGTCGGCGACCGTGCCATACCGCGCGATCAGCGCCGTGGCGTGGGCGAGATCCTCGTCCGAATTGCGCTTGCCGCGCATCGCGTCCTGCCAGAAGCGGCGTTCCTCGTCGCTGCCCCGGGCATAGGCGAGGATGACCGGCAGGGTCATCTTGCCCTCGCGGAAGTCGTCGCCCTTGTCCTTGCCGCTTTCGCCCAGTTCCGAATCGTAGTCGATCGCATCGTCGACAAGCTGGAACGCGATGCCGAGGTTGCGGCCATAATCGTCGAGCTTCTGCTCGATCGCCGGATCGCGCTCGGCAACGACCGCGGCGATGCGGCAGGCCGCCGCGAAGAGCGCGGCGGTCTTGGCCCCGATGATCGAGAGGTATTGCTCCTCGCCCGTGTCGACGCGGCGCTGGGCGGTAAGCTGGTCGACCTCGCCCTCGGCGATGATCGCGCTGGCGCCCGACAGGATCTTCAGCACTTTCAGGCTGCCATCCTCGACCATCAGTTCGAACGAACGGCTGAACAGGAAGTCGCCGACGAGCACCGCCGCCGGGTTGCCGAAGATGACGTTCGCCGCCTGCTTGCCGCGGCGCATGTCAGATCCGTCGACGACATCGTCGTGCAGAAGGGTCGCGGTGTGGATGAATTCGACCGCGGCGGCCAGCTTGTGGTGGCGGTTGCCTTCGTATTCGAGCAGCGCCGCGCTCGCCAGCGTGAGCATCGGGCGCATCCGCTTGCCACCGCCCGCGATCAGGTGACCGGCCAGCGCCGGGATCAGCGGGATCTTCGACTGCATGCGATCGAGGATGATCTGGTTGACGCAGTTCATGCCATCCGCGGTCAGCGCCAGCACGGGCGCGAGCGAAGGCTCCTGGCGGGGCATCTGATGCACGGTCGCGTTCACGCCCGGTCCTTGGGCGAGCAGGCGCGACAAGGCAAGCCGTTTTGCAATCGGTCGCATCCGTTCCGCTACGGAATGTGCCGGGCAGGATCCGCCCCGCATGAGCATTTGCGCGATGCCCCGCCGCTTTGCTAGGGGGCCGGGCCATGGACGGATCGAATCCCAACCCGAACACGGCGCCCGACGCGGTGCTGGCCGGTTTTCGCAAGAGCATCGACAACATCGATGCCGCGCTGATTCACATGCTGGCCGAACGGTTCCGCATCACCAAGGCGGTGGGCGAATACAAGGCGACGACCGCGCTGCCCCCGGCCGATCCGGAGCGGGAGGCGAAGCAGATCGCCCGGCTCAGGTCGCTGGCAGAGGCGGCCGACCTCGATCCTGAATTTTCCGAGAAGTTCCTGCGCTTCATCATCAACGAAGTGATCCGCCACCACGAGCGGGCCCGCAACGGCTGATGCCGCGCGGCGTCCGTGTTGATAAGGCTGGCGATCAGTTGGTAAGCGCCTGCACCGCGTAGACCATCGCGACCACTGCGGCGAGGAACGCCATCAGCAGGACCAGCGAACATGTTTCGTCACGCTCCACGATCGGTTCGACCGGTGCGCGGCGGCGGGGCACGGGGCGGATGCGGTTCTGGCGCGAAACCTCCTCGGCCGCATGCACCACCGAATCGGGGATCTGCTTGACGAACTGGCAACCGTATTCGTCGGCATCGTTCCACATGATCTGCGCGCGGGTCGCGCCGATCTTCGGCAGGTCCACCAGCACCATGTCGCCGACACGCAGCTTGCGCGGCGAATTGAGCAGCATCCCGGTGTTGGAAAGATTGAGCAGCGTCAGGGGGTAATCGCCGCGGTCGTGGCTGGTCACGAGCCGGACGTTGACCCGATCATCACGCCGCTTGTCCACCGTTCGCGCCATCGCCATGCCCATGTCCGTGACTCCATGCAGGTTTGTCCGACCTGAGGAATACGATTTAAGCGTTAACGATATGTAGCAAATGATAAGCGGCACGGCGAGTGCGCGTTATTCACACCCGCGCCCCCGCGCGTGGCAGGCGCAGTTCGACCAGCAGTCCGCCCAGGTCCTCGCTCTCGCCCAGCGCGACGCTGCCGCCATAGATCTCCACCACATCGCGCACGATGGCGAGACCAAGCCCGGTTCCCGGCTTGTTCGTGTCGAGCCGCGCCCCGCGATCGAAGATGCGCTGGCGTTCGATCTCGGGGATGCCCATGCCGTCGTCCTCGATCCAGACGAGGCACTGGTTCGCGTCTTCCGGCACCGCGTCGACTGTCACGAATACGCTGCCGCCGCCGTACTTGGCCGCGTTCTCGATGCAGTTGCCGAGAATCTCGTCGAGATCCTGGCGCTCGATCGCGACGATGGCCTCCTCGGGCTTCGCGCCGTCGAGGTCGAAGCGGACGTCGGGGTAGAGCCTCCCCACGGCCCGCTCGACCGCCTCTGCCGCTTCTCGCACGTCGGCGCGGGCCAGGCCGGTCGCGCGGCGGCCGACGGCGCGGGCGCGGGCGAGATGGTGATCGACCTGCCGCCGCATCGTCGCCGCCTCGCGCTGGACCAACTGGTCGAGTTCGGGATCGTGCGCCGCGGCGGCGCTGGTCAGCACGGTCAGCGGCGTCTTCAGCGCATGGGCGAGGTTGCCGGCATGGGCGCGGGCTTCCTCCGCCTGCTTTTCGGAATGGGCGAGCAGCGCGTTCAGCTCCTCCACCATCGGCTGCACTTCGAGCGGCAGCGGTTCGGTGACCCTCGCCTCGCCGGTCATGCGGATGCGCTGGATCGCCCGGCGCACGCCGCGCAAGGGCGACAGGCCGAGCCAGGTCTGCAGGGCCGCCATCATGATCAGCCCGCCGCCCAGCACGACAAAGCTGTAGGCGAGGATCGAGCGGAACCGGGCGATCTGGGCGTTCATCTCTTCCCGGCTGGCGGCGACGACGAACCACCACTGGGTGTCGCTGCCCGGCAGGATGATCGGTCGCTGCATCACGCGCAGCGGTTCGCCGGGGAACTGGTCGCTGTCGTAGATGAGCACCTCGTTATGCTCGGTCGGCCTGACCTGCAGGCTGCGATCCCATAGCGAGCGAGAGGGATAGTCCTCGTGCCCTTCTCCGGTGATCTGCCAATAGAGACCGGAATTCGGTTCGAGGAAGCGCTGGTCGCCGAGCGGGCGCGAGAACAAGACCTCGCCGTCCGGCCCGATCTCGGTCGAGGCGACCATCGCGGTCAGCATGTAGTCGAGCTGTTCGTCGAAATTCCGCACGATCAGGCCCGACAGGGACCGGTCGAGCAAGACGCCGCCGATCAGCAGCAGGAACACGATCCAGCCGATCGCGATCAGCATCATGCGCCGCGACAGCGAGCCGGTGTGCCCCGCACCCAACAGCGAGTCGGGGCGCGACGCGCGGCGGGCCAGCGTCAGCTTGCGACGCGCCGCACGGATGCGGCGGGCCGCCGGGCTGTTCACCGGCTCGGCCGGCTCCGTCGGGCAGGGCGCGGGCGCGTCCGGACCGGGCGCGGCAGCGCCCTCACCCTCCCGGATTGCGTCAGGCTCAGCCGCGCGGCTGGTCGGCGGGGTCGTCGAGGCTGTATCCAAGGCCACGGATGGTCGTGATCACGTCCGCGCCCAGTTTCTTGCGGATGCGCGTGACGAACACCTCGATGGTGTTCGAATCGCGGTCGAAGTCCTGGTCGTAGATGTGTTCGATCAGTTCGGTGCGGCTGACCACCTTGCCCTTGTGGTGCATGAGGTAGGACAGCAGCTTGTATTCCTGCGCGGTCAGCTTCACCGGCTCGCCGTTCAGCGTGACCCGGCCGGAGCGGGTGTCCAGCCGCACGTCGCCCGCGGTCAATTCGCTGCTGGCGTTGCCCGAAGCGCGGCGGATGAGCGCGCGCAAGCGGGCGATCAGTTCCTCGGTCTGGAACGGCTTGGCGAGATAATCGTCGGCCCCGGCATCGAGGCCGGCGACCTTGTCGGACCAGGAATCGCGCGCGGTCAGCACCAGCACCGGAAAGTTGCGCCCTTCGCGGCGCCACATGCCGAGCACGGTCAGCCCGTCGATCTCGGGCAGGCCGAGGTCGAGCACGACCGCGTCATAATCTTCGGATGTTCCGAGGAAGTGGCCGTCTTCGCCATCGGTGGACAGGTCCACGGCATAGCCGGTCTGTTCCAGCGTGGTCTTGAGCTGGTTGCCCAGCGTCGGCTCGTCCTCGACAATCAGGATACGCATAGGCTCTCCGTCGCGGCGGGCGCTCTCTTGCGAGAGCCTTGCCCGGCTTGTTCATCTACATGAACAGATGGGAGCAAGAAAAGCTCCCCGCAACCTGAACGGGACATTTGTGCCGGATGGAACGGTGCAAGTGGCGGCGCGGGGCAAGGCCAGCCGCGCCTTATTTCATCACGTTGATAATGCGCCCGGTGCGGGCATCGACGTCGACGAAAACGACGCGTCCGTCCTTAATGAACTTCAACCGATAAGTGTTGGCCACGAACTCGTCCATGCCGAGGTAGTCCATGCCGTTCATGCGCGGCAGGACATGGTTCTCGATTTGGCGCAGCGTCTGGACGTTGCCCGCGCGAAGCTCGCGGCGCGCCTCGCCCTGCCCATCGCGCTTGCCGCCATCGGCCAGCACGGGCGAACCCCCGGCCAGCAGGCCGAGGGCAAGGGGGGCAAAAAGGGCAAGGCGGGTCATGCGCTTCATGATGACGTGATGCCTAGTGCCGGGGCATTGAACAAGGCGTGAATGTTGCGTTCGCGTCCCGTCAAGCCCCGGCTGTGGCCTCAGCGCACCAGTTCGAACTTGGTGTTGAGCATCACGGTGGTGGAGACCTGGCCGGGGCGGGTCGGCGTCGACTTCGCTTCCATTGCAATCGGCGGCGGGGCCGGCGGCGGCGCACCGTAGAACGGCTGGGTAAAGCCCATCGTCTCTTCCACCGACAGCAGCTTCACGTCGGAATATCCCGCCATGCGGGCATAGTCCCTGGCTTGCGCGAAGGCGCGGGTCATCGCCGCCTTGCGCGCCTGGTCGCGGCGGGTCGTGTCGTCGATCACGCCCCAGGTCGGGCCGTTGATGTTGTTCGCACCCTCGCTCACCAGCGAGTCGAGGACCGGGCCGATATTGTCGAGATCGCGCAGTTCGACCGTGACCGTGTTGGTCGCGTCATAGCCGAGGAATGTCGGCACGCTGGCGTTGTTGTAGCTGTATTGCGGGTTCAGGCTGATGCCGCTCGTCTGAACGCGATCGCGCGGGATCTTCAGCGCGTCGAGCCGCTTCAGCACCCGGTCCATCGCGGCCGCATTCTGCTGCATCGCGGCCACGGCGGTCTGCGCGCGGGTGGTCACCCCGGCGCTGACGATCGCCTTGTCGGGATCGCCCCGCACGTCCTGCTGGACCTGGATTTCGGCGACAGGGCCCTGCGACACGACGCTGACCTCGACCGCGGCCGTCGCGGGCGTGGCGATCAGCATCGGGGCCGCGATGGCAGTGGCCAGAAGGGCGGCGGAAATTCTCTTCATCAGGTTTTCTCCCAAGTGCTTCCATCCGAATGCCCGGTTGCTGCCGCTTGTTCCCTGAACGCACGCTTGCGGGGCCGCTGCGCCCCGGCTAGGCGGCGGGCCATGGCACAAGCACCGATCCTTTCATGGGAAGGCCTCGGCCTCCAGCAGGGCGGCGGCTGGCTGTTCGGCGGCCCCGACAGCACCAGCGCGTCCAGCGGCCTCGACCTGCACATCGCGCCGCGCGACCGGCTGGCGCTGATCGGCCGCAACGGCGCGGGCAAGACGACGCTGCTCAAGCTGATCGCCAACGAGATCGAGGCGGATCGCGGGAAGCGTTCGGTCCAGCCGGGCACCCGGGTGGTGATGCTGGAACAGGAGCCGGACGTCGCGAAACATGCGACGCTGATGGATTTCGCCCTGTCCGGCGCGGATGCCCCCGCCCGGCACGAGGTGGAGGCCATCGCCGGCCAGTTGGGCATCGACATGAGCCGCGAGGCAAAAAGCGCCAGCGGCGGCGAACGGCGCCGTGCCGCCATCGCCCGCGCGCTGGCGATGGAGCCCGACCTGCTCCTGCTGGACGAGCCGACCAACCACCTCGACCTTGCCGCGATCGACTGGCTGGAAAGCTGGCTCAACCGCTTCAACGGCGCCTTCGTCGTCATCAGCCACGACCGGACCTTCCTGACCCGCCTGACGAAGGCAACGCTCTGGCTCGACCGCGGCAACCTGCGCCGCAAGGACGTCGGCTTCGGCGGGTACGAGGCCTGGGAGGAGCAGGTCTATGCCGAAGAGGCGCGTGCCGCCGAGAAGCTCGACGCCCGCCTGAAGCTGGAGGCGCACTGGCTGCAGCGCGGCGTCACCGCGCGGCGCAAGCGCAACATGGGCCGGCTCGAAAAGCTGCACGAGATGCGCGCCCAGCGCGCCGCGATGCTCAGCCCGCAAGGCGCGGCCAAGCTGAAGGTCGTGGCCGACGACAGCAAGACCAAGGCGGTGATCAGCGCCGAACACGTCACCAAGTCGTTCGGCGACCGGGTCATCATCCGCGACTTCAACTTGCGCATCCAGCGGCAGGACCGCATCGGCATCGTCGGGGCGAACGGCGCGGGCAAGACAACGCTGCTGAAGATGCTGACCGGCGAGCTGGAGCCCGACAGTGGCACGGTGACGCTGGCGAAGACCCTGAACGGCGTGATGATCGACCAGCAGCGCAGCCTGCTCAGCCCCGAAAAGCGGATCCGCGACATCATCGCCGAAGGGGGCGACTGGGTCGACGTGCGCGGCGTGCGCAAGCACGTGCAGGCCTATCTCAAGGACTTCCTGTTCGACCCCGGGCTTGCCGATGCCCGCGTCGGCACGCTGTCGGGCGGAGAGCGTTCGCGGCTGCTGCTCGCCCGCGAATTCGCCCGCATCTCGAACCTTCTCGTGCTCGACGAGCCGACCAACGATCTCGACCTCGAGACGCTGGACATGCTGCAGGAGGTCATCGCCGACTACGAGGGGACGGTCCTGATCGTCAGCCACGACCGCGACTTCCTCGACCGCACGGTGACGGTGACGCTCGGCCTCGACGGCAGCGGCACCGTCGACGTGATCGCGGGCGGCTATGCCGACTGGGAAACCAAGCGCAAGAAGCCGGTCATGCCGGTGAAGGACGCGAAGAAGGCCGCGCCCCCGTCGCCGCCCCCGCCGCCGCAGAAAAAGACCAAGCTCAGCTACAAGGACCAGCGCGACTACGAACTGCTGCCCGCGCGGATCGAGGAACTGGAAGCGCTGATGGCCGCGGACGAGGCGGCGCTGGCCGACCCCGCGCTCTATACCAGCGATCCGGCCAAGTTCGCCAGGCTGACCAAGGCGCTCGAAGACAAGCGCGCCGAAAAGGAACGCGCCGAGGAACGCTGGCTGGAACTGGCCGAAGAGGTCGAGGGGCTGGAGGGCTGACCCTGCCACTTGCGGGCGGCCAGCCGCCCGTTTCGCCGCGCACGCCAGCCCGGACCGCGCGTCGGACAGGGCGTTTTGCCTTTTGGCCCGGAATCGCCATGATGGGGTCAACCTCCCCTCTTCACGGAACCTCCGACATGATCACCATCTACCATCTCGGCAAATCGCAGTCCGACCGCATCGTCTGGCTGATGGAGGAACTGTCGCTGCCCTATCGGCTGGAATGGTTCGATCGCGGCGAAGACGGGCTTGCGCCGCCCGAATACCTCGCGCTGCATCCCGCCGCGATGGCCCCGGTGATCGCCGACCACGACCTGGTGCTGGCCGAATCCACGGCCATCATCCAGTATGTCGCGAACCGGCACGGCGGGGGCCGCCTGACGGTCGCGCCGGATGAGGAAGGCTATGCCGACTACCTTTACTGGCTGCAGTTCAACAACAACCTGCTGACGGGCTTCTTCGTCGAGCGTGCGCTGGATGCGGCCGGCAACGGGCATGACGGCGGCATCATCGGCACCGTCGTGCGGCGCCGCACCGAAGGGCTCCTGCGGCAAATGGACGATCATCTGGGCCGCCAGGAATTCCTGGCCGGAAACAGCTTCACACTGGCCGACCTGATGTCGGGTTTCGCGGTGACCAGCCTGCCGATGTTCGGCAACGCGGACATGCTGAACGGCTTCGCCAACATCCAGGCCTATGCACGCCGGCTGACGGATCGTCCGGCCTGGCAGCGCGCGATGGCTATTGCCGGCCCGGGAGCGACGCGACCGGATTGAGCGGGGGCGACGGCACGGCTGCTGCCAGTCCCGCCCTTGCGGCGGCGAACCAGCCACAGACCCGCCGCTTCCAAGGCCCGAAAAATAGGCGTATGATCGCGGCCGTCGACGGCTCCAGCCGTTGGAGCCGCAGAGCACGCCGAAAAGGGTTTAGACCCTGGGCAGGAGGTGATCATGCGTCGTCCTCACATGCCGGATTATCACGTCAACTGGGCCCCGCTTTTCGCGGGGGCCGCAGCCGTGACGCTGGCGCTGATGGTCATGTGGTTCTTCTACCAGCCATGACCCCGGCCCCGACCGCCCCGCCCGTGCGGCGGGACGGTCGGGTGGGTCACAGCACGATGCGCGCTTAGCGGGCGCCGATGCGCACGAGGAGCTGCACCCCTCCGCCGAGGTCCGGGCTCCCTTCGGAAAAGCCGGTATATCCGTACCCCTGGATCAGCAAACCCGGATTGAGCTTGTAGGTAGCCGACGCGGTTGCCTCGCTGCGATCGGGTGACGTGCCGAGTGCTCCTTCGCGCCAGTCGTAATCGAGCCCCAGCGACAGCTTCGGCCCTGCCTTGGCATAAAGACCCGCGCCGGCCTGCCACACGTCGTCCAGCGGATAGAGGGTGTTCGATCCGTTGAAGCGTCGCCCGCCGCGCACCGCCGCGCTCAGGTTGCCGAAGCTGTGCATAAGTTCGGCCTCCGCGGTGATGTCGGTGGTCCCGGTGCCGAGAAATTTCTCTTTCGATGCAGTCGGCAGCTTCACCTTGCCGATGGCGTCGAGCCACGTGGAGGAGCCGAGGGGAATGGTATAACCGGCCGCCAGGTTGACATCGCCGATGCCGCTTCGCGTATCGATCACCGTCGTGCCGCCGCCGCCATTGCCGGGCGAAACGCCGCCGTCGCCGGGGATCACGCCTTCGGGCCCCTCGATCCGGACATACGGCACGCTGGCCCGTGCCCAGAAGCCATCGCCCTGGAACTTGATGCCGAGCGGAACGGCCAGCATCTTGGTGTCGGCAACGTCGCCATAATCGCCGGTCGAATAGTCGGCACCGATGCTGAACTGCGTGTATTCCTCGGCGTTGGCCGGAACGGCCAGTGCGATGGCCGCGATGCCCGAGGTTGCGACGAGTCTCCGCAACACGGCGCTCATGTTCCTGGTTGTCATTTTGTCCCTGATCCCTTGTCGTTGCTGTCGAAGCGAGTCGGGGCGCAGCCACCCTATGGTCGCCGCGCCCCGCGCTCCTTCATGCCGTCTTGTCCTTACGGGCGACCGGCGCCTTCCGGCTTTTCCGGGCGCTCCGGCTTTTCAGGTCGCTCGACCTTTTCGACCTTTTCGACCTTTTCAGGACGCTCGGCACGCGTCGGACGCTCGGCCTTTTCGGGCCGGAAATGCTCGACCGTCGTGGTCTGCCTGCCGTCCAGGTCGGTCGTCTTGGTCACCGTGTTGATGTTGCCACTCGGCGTCGTCACGGTCTGGACCTTCTGCGTACCGATGACAGAGGTCACCGGTTCGCCGTTCTCGTCGAGAACGGGATCGCCATTCTCGTCGAGCTGGGTCTCGATCAGGTCGGTTTCCTCGCGGACGACCTGCGCGCCGTTACCGGTTTCCACCGTATCGACAGGCTCGTTACCCTCGACGTCGCCGACCTCGGGCGTGTCGCTGCCGGTGCCGGTGTCCTGTGCCTGCACGGACACCGCGGCCACGCCCAACAGCGCAGAAGCGCCAAATGCAATGAACTTTTTCATTTGTCCCATTCTCCCGGAAACAAGGCGCGAAAATCCTCGGCCCTGACCCCGCGGTGGTCGTCGCGATCCCATTAACGGCAAATTAAGAGCCGCAATCAACGCGTTGGTAACCACGTCGTTGATTGACGGCGCGTGGCGCGAACGCGATGAGCGGAGGCATCGTCTTTGGCCTACCGGTCGCGGTCACCCCCGCCCGAGGCGCGCCTTCTCCGCCGCCACCCACGCATCGACCCGGCGTGACAGCAGGCTCAGCGGCATTTCGCCTTCGGCGACGATGGCATGGAAGGCCGGCAGGCTGAAGTCCTTGCCCAGTGCAGCCTCGGCCCGCTTGCGGTTTTCCATCCAGGCGTTCTGGCCGATCTTGTAGCTGCACGCCTGCCCCGGCCCGGCGCAATAGCGTTCGACCTCGCTCATCGTCTGGTTGGCGGGATAGCCGACGGTGCGGCCGAAATAGTCGATGCCCTTCTCCCGGCTCCAGCGCTGGTCGTGAAGGCCGGTGTCGGTCACCAGCCGCGCCGCGCGGTAGAGCCAGGACTGCAGCGCGCCCGCCCGCTCGATCCCCTCGTACATGCCCAGTTCGTCAGCGACCATCTCGGTGTAAAGCGCCCACCCTTCGGAATAGGCGCCGATGTACTGGTTGCGCAGGTAGAGCGGCAAGTCCTCGTTCGACAAAGAGAGCGCGGTCTGAAGGTGATGGCCGGGCATCGCTTCGTGGTAGATCAGCGCCGGCAGCGTATAGCGCGGCCAGTCCTTCACGTCGTAGAGGTTGATGTAGAACGCACCCGGCCGCGAACCGTCGGCCGATGCCCCCTGGTAGTATCCCAGGCTCGCCCCCTGCTCGATTTCGGGCGGGACGCGGCGGACTTCGACCTTCTGGTCGGGAACGAGGGTGAAAGCCGGCCTGATCTGTTCCCAGCTCTTCGCCACCCGCTCTTCCAGGAAACGCAGCAGCGCGGTGCGGCCCGCGGCGCTATCCTCGAACACCTGGTCGGGCCGGTTGTTGAGCACGTCGAGCCTCTCGCCGACGGTGCCCTTCGACAGACCGGCGCCCTGCAACAAGGTGTCGAGCTGGCCGGTGATCTCGGCCACCTGCTCCACGCCGGTGCGGTGGATCTCGTCCGCCGAAAGGGTGGTGGTGGTGTAGTAGCCGAGCTGCGCGGCGTAGAGTTCCGCCCCGTCGGGCACGCGCCAGATGCCGTCGCCGGCGGGGCTGCGCGCCGCCAGCCGGTCGAGCAGTGCGACCTGGCGCGCGAGCGCGGGACGGACGAGATCGCTGACGAGGGCGGTCGCACGCGCCTCCCAGTCACCCGCGATGCCCTTTTCGGCGGTGCGGCGGACAAGCGAACGGACCAGCGTCGTGTCGCCCGCCGCGCCGTCGAGCATGCCGCGGCGTTGGCTCGCCGCCTTGCGCAGCGACCAGGCGGGCGCGACGAAGCCGCGCGCCGCTTCCGAACGTTGCCATTCGCTCTCGTCGTCCAGCGCGTGGCCATGGGCCGCCAGGCGCGACAGGTAGGCCTCTGCGTCGGCGGCGGTCTCGACCGGGTGCATGGTGTCGAGGAAATCGGGTACCGAGGTCGCCAGCCCGTCCTGCTGCGTCAGGACATAGGGCGAGGCCACATGCGCCAGCCCGAAGCGGCGCGAGCCGAGCGCGGATTGCAGATGATAGCGCAGGATCTCGGCCTGGACCTGCCCGGTCTCGCCCAGTGACGCGGTGTCGATGGCATCGAGCGTGGCGACGCTGTCTTCCATCAGCGCCCACGTCGCCAGCGTTCGCGCACGGCTCGGCCCGGTGAGCCGGGAGCGCGCCCATGCATTCGCGCCGGTGTCGAGGCCGAGTGCGGTCAGTCCGCTCGGATCGATGCGGAAGCCGCCCCAGGCAACCCGCTCCATCAGCGCACGGAGCCGCGCATCAGCCGGGGTTGCCGCGACGGCGGCCGCCGGGCGACCGGCAAGAAGGAAAGCGGCAAGGCCGGAACCGGCCTGGAGGAAATGCCTGCGATGCATGGGGTCTGTCCTGAAATCCGGTATCAGGTGCAACCAATGCCACTTTCCCGTCGCCCGCTCAAGCGACGAAAGCGAGCCGCTTCAGCGGATGCGATAGTAGTCTGCCACCCGATCCAGCGCGAGGCCGAGGACGAGCTTGCCGCTGCGCGCAGGCCAGGCCAGCGCCTTTTCGGCATCGGGCAGGCTTTCGCCCGCGCAGGCGACGCGCCACAAGACGTCGGCAAGCCCAGGCCCGGCGGCGGCCACCGCCGCATCGAAGCGACGCTTGGCCGCGACCTGCCGCTCGGACTGGGTGAGGCCGTCGCCGCCCGAACCCTGCACCCGCACGGGATCCCAGCGCATGGTGATCGAGGGCGCCAGTTGCGCCCGCTCCCAATCCGATCGGATACGCTCGCCCGCCTCGTACTGCCGCTCGCTCAGGTGGCCGCGCGCATGGAGCCACGACAGCGGGGATTCGCGCAAGTTGACCGTCACGCTCCGCCCGCGCTTGGGCGCACCGCCCTTGTAGGCGGCGGACGTGCGACGCGGCCCCTCGCTGGTCAGTTCGCGCGTGACGTAATGTGCGGCCTTGGGGTTGCTGGTCTCGGGCATGGGCGAATCTCCCTTCTGGACAAGTCGAAAGGGAGCCTTGCTTCGGTTCGTCCCTGTAGGAAAATAACACCAGATCGGTTCGCATTATTGAGGAGCGAGATTCATGATCAATCGCATCCGGGCCGTCCGCAAGGACAAGGGGATGACGCTCGCCGACCTCGCGGCCGCCTGCGAACCGCCGACGACGCCGCAGACGGTGGGTCGGCTCGAAACGGGCATGCGCACGTTGTCACTCGAATGGCTCAATCGACTGGCCGCCGCGCTCGGTGTCGCGCCGGAAGCGTTGCTGGCCAGCGAGGCGCGGCCCGCGCCGATGGTCGTCGCGCGGCTTGGCAGCGATGGGGCCGAGGCCCTGTCCCGCCCGCGCGAGGCCGTGCTGCCCGAAGTCATGCTCGGCGACGCAGTGACGGGCGTCCTCGAAGTCGATGCGACGCAGGGTGAATACCGCGCCGGAGACCGGCTATGGCTGCGCGAACTGACGCCCGCCGAGACCGCGCAGGCGCTCAACCGCGACGTGCTGGTGCCGCGGCCCGGCGGGCGTTTCGCGTTCGGCCGCCTGATCGATCGCAGCGCCGATTTCGTCGCGATCCTGCCGCCCGGCGCAGGTCAGCGCCAGACGGTCGTGCGCGATCCGGCCTGGGTCGCGCTGGCGGTGATGTTGGTGCGGCCGCTCTGAGCCGCTAGGCCGCCTCTACCATCCGGCGCAGCACCGCGATGCGCTGGCGCGCCTCGTCGTGGTTGCGTTCGGGGTGATCGCGCAGTTCCGCGAGCAGGTTGCGCAGTTCCGCTTCGTAGCGATTGTCGTGTGCCATCTTGGCCTCCTTTCCCAAGGGGCCAACATAGCACGTTTCGCATCCGGACCGAACCGCCTCCCACGTCAGCGAGAGGGCGGCTCGTCGTAAAGGCAGGCGAGGCCTGGCGCCGTCAGCCTTCGCCGCGGATCAGCTTTTCCTGCTTGTCCATCGGATCCTCGACCGGGACGAAGCTGTTCGTCGTCACCCGCAGCCAGATGAGAATCGGCGCCGCCATGTAGATCGACGAATAGGTGCCGACAAAGATACCGAAGGCGATCGCGGTGGCGAAACCGAAGGTGCTGGCCGGGCCGACGAACATCAGCGCAACGAGCACGATCAACGTCAGCAGCGAGGTCATCACCGTGCGCGACAGCGTTTCGTTCACCGACAGGTCGAGAATTTCATCGACAGGCATCTTGCGGAACTTCTTCAGGTTCTCGCGGATGCGGTCGTAGACCACGATCGTATCGTTCAGCGAATAGCCGATGATCGCCAGGATCGCGGCGACGATGTTGAGGTCGAACTCCATCTGCGTGACGGCGAACAGCCCCAGCGTCAGCGACACGTCGTGGACCAGCGCGAACAGCGCGCCCACGCCGAACTGCCACTCGAAGCGGATCCAGATGTAGATCGAGATCGCCAGCATCGCCGCGCCGAGCGCCAGCATGCCGGTCTGGAACAGCTCGCCCGAAACCTTGCCCGACACCGAATCGACCCCGTCGATGCGCACGCCCGGATGGCTCTTCTGCATCTCTGCGGTGATGCTGCGGGTCATCTGGTCGGCCAGGTCCTTGGCCGCGGTGTCGCTCGCCGCTTCGGGCAGGCGCATGCGGATCGACACCTCGTTCGGCTGGCCGAAGCGCTGGATCACCGGATCGCCGTAGCCCAGTTTCGCGATGTCTGCGCGCAGCTCGGGCACCGGTGCCTCGGCATCCTGCGTAAAGGTCGCGCGGATCATCTGGCCGCCGACGAAATCGACGCCCATGTTGAGCCCGTTGGCGAAGACCGCCGCCCACGACGCCGCGATCAGGATGACCGAAACGACGTAGAACGGCAGCCGCCAGCGCAGGAAGCGGATGTTCGTGTTGTCGGGAACGAGCTTGAGCAGTTTCACGTCGCGTACCCCTCAGATGTTCAGGTCGCTGGGGCGGTGCTTGCGCAAGTAGCCCGCGACCCACATGCGGGTCAGCGTCACGGCGGTGAAGACCGAGGTGACGATGCCGATGATGAGGACGATGGCGAAGCCGCGGATCGGCCCGGAGCCGAACAGGAACAGCAGCACGCCGGCGATGACGTTGGTGATGTTGGCGTCGAAGATGGCGCGCTGCGCCTCGCGGTAGCCGACCTCGACCGCCTGCACCACGCGGCGGCCGCGTCGGCGCTCCTCGCGGATGCGTTCGTTGATCAGCACGTTGGCATCGACCGCCGTGCCGACCGTCAGCACGAAGCCGGCGATGCCCGGCAGCGTCAGCGTCGTGCCCATCAGCGCCATGATGCCGAGGATGATGAGCACGTTCAGCAGGAGCGCGAAGTTCGCGTACATGCCGAAACGGCCGTAAGTCACCGCCATGATCACCAGCACCGCGACGCCGCCGACCAGCAGGGCGAGCACGCCCTTGTTGATCGAATCGGCGCCGAGATCGGGCCCGACGGTCCGCTCCTCGACCACTTTCAGATCGATAGGCAGCGCGCCCGAACGCAGCGAGATCGCCAGCGCATTGGCCGAATCGACGTTGAAGCTGCCCGAGATCTGCGCCTGGCCGCCGAGGATCGGTTCGTTGATGTTGGGAGCCGACAACACTTCGCCGTCGAGGATGATGGCAAAGGGCTTGCCGACGTTCGCCTGGGTCAGCGCGGCGAACTTGCGCCCGCCTTCCTGGTTGAAGGTGATGTTGACCACGGGCGTGCCGTTCTGGTCGTAGCCCTGCTGCGCATTGGTCAGCTGGTCGCCCTGGATGCCGCCCAGTCGCTTGACTGCGATCGCGCCCTGCTGCTGCGAATCGGCGGCGTAGGGGACGATCTGGCTGCCCGGAGGGGCGATGCCCTGCGCGATGTCGCTGGGCAGCGCGGTCTGATCGACCAGCTTGAACTCGAGCTTCGCGGTCTGGCCCAGCAGCGCCTTGAGCTTGGCCGGATCGTCGAGACCAGGGACCTGCACGACGATGCGCTCGTCACCTTGCCGGATGATGGTCGGCTCGCGCGTGCCGAGTTCGTCGATGCGGCGGCGCACGACGTCGGTCGCGGTGTCCATCGCGTTCTCGACCGCCTGCTCCAGCCCGGCGGTGGTCGGCGTCAGTTCGAAACGCTGGCCGTCGATGACCCGGATTTCCCAGTCGCGCTGGCCGGTCAGGCCCACGCCCTCGGTCAGCGGCAGCAGCGCCTCGCGCGCGGCATCGACCTGGGTTTCCTGTTCGACCATGAACGACAGGCGGCCGTTCGCGGTGGAAATGTCGCCGATGTCGACCGCCGGTGTCGCCTCGCGCATGGCGCGGCGCACCTCTTCTTCCATCCCTTGCAGCCGCAGGTCGCGCACTTGCGCGGTATCGGCTTCGAGCAGGATGTGGCTGCCACCGGCAAGGTCGAGGCCAAGGTTGACCTGCGGGTCGGGCAGCGAAGCGGGCCAGCGCTGGCCGGTCAGCATCGTCAGCGACGGCACCGCCAGCAGCACGCCCAGCAGCGTGATGCCCCAGAGCCAGATCCGTTTCCAGCGCGGAAAATCGAGCATGCGGGGCGTCTCAGTCGTTGGCCGGGGCGTTGTTCGGCGGGATCACGTCGCCGATCGTCGAACGCACCGCCTTGACCCGCACGTTGGGGCCGAGTTCGAGATCGACGTAGTGATCGTCTAGCTTGACGATCTTGCCGATCAGCCCGCCTGCGGTCACCACGCGATCACCCTTCTGCAAGCCGGCGATCTTGGCCTGGTGCTCTTTCTGCCGCTTCATCTGCGGGCGAAAGACGAGGAACCAGAAGATGACGCCCATCGCGACGAGCGGCAGGATCTGGACCCATCCCGGAGGGCCGGCGGCCGGGGCGGCGGCGGCAAGAACGAGCAGGTTGCTGGACATGAAAGGCCTTTGGCGTTGTGGTGTGGCTTCAATAAGAGCCGTGGGCCGCGAAACAAGGGCCACGGGACATGGCCCGCGCGCCTAGCAGCTATGCATAGGCGAGGCAACGTGCGGCTGGTTTCGCGTGTGACGGAAAAATGCGGCAATGGCCGCGAAAGTCCTTTCAGAAAAGGACTGGTCGGGACGAGAGGATTCGAACCTCCGACCCCCACACCCCCAGTGTGATGCGCTACCAGGCTGCGCTACGTCCCGACCGGAGCGCGCCCTATAGGCGGGGCATTTCGGCTTGGCAAGCGGGCGCAAGGCCCGAAATCGCGACTTTCGTTTCGCGGCGCACCGGCACCGCCGCGCCCACCGCCTGGCCGATCAGGATGAGCGCCGGGCCATCGCCAAGCGCGGTCTGCGCCGCGATCGGCAGGAGGTCGAGCCGGGTCAGGAACGTACCGCCCTCCGGCAGGCTCGCCTGCTCGACCAGCGCGCAGGGCGTGTCGCCGGGCAGCCCCGCCGCGATGAGCCCCGCCGAAACGTCGCGCGCCGCCGCCTTGCCCATGTAGACGGCCAGCGTCGCCTGCGGATCGGCCAGCGCCGGCCAGTCGAGCGTGACGCACTCGCCCGCCCGCGCATGGGCGGTGACGAAGGTGAGCCGGCGGGCAAGGCCGCGCAAGGTCAGGCTCATGCCCAGGTCCGCCGCCGCCGCGCTGGCCGCCGTGATGCCGGGGCAGATGCGAACCGCGACGCCCGCCGCGCGGCAGGCCTCCAGCTCCTCGTTAGCGCGGGCGAAGATGGCGGGATCGCCGCCCTTAAGCCGCACCACCTTCTCGCCCGCCAGCGCCGCCTCGACGATAAGGCGGTCGATGCTGGCCTGGTCCTTCGAATGGCGGCCCGACCGCTTGCCGACCGGCTCCAGGCGCACATGCGCAGGGATCAGCGCCAGCACGCCTGCGCCAACCAGCGCATCGTAGAAGACGACGCTCGCCGCGCCGATAAGCCGCTCCGCCTTGCGCGTCAGCAGGTCGGGATCGCCCGGCCCGGCGCCGACCAGCCACACCTGTCCGGGTTCGAAGTCGTTCATTCCGCAGCCTCCGCCAGATTGGTCTCGCGCAGGATCGCGCTCAGTTGCGGGCGACAGCTGCCGCAGTTGGTGCCCGCGTTCAGCGCGCGGCCGATCGCCTCGACGCTGGTGAGCCGCTGCTGCGCGATCGCGGCGAGGATGGTGTTGAGGCCGACGTCGAAGCAGACGCACACCTGCGGCCCCGGATCGGGGCGCGGCGTGGCGGGGCGTGCGGCTAGCAGTTCGACCGGACCGGCGGCATCGTCGCCGAGTTGCGCGGCGATCCAGTCGCGTGGTGGCAGATCGCCGCTGCGGGTCACGAACATCGCGGCGGCAAGCCTGCCGTCCTCGCCGATCACGGCGATGCGTTGCATGCCGCGGCGCGTGTCCTCCGCCTCCAGCCGCCGCCCCTCGGGCAAGACAGCGTCCAGCGGCACGTCGCCCACGCCCGCCAGTTCAACCAGCCAGCCCTTCGCCTGGCGCGCCTTCGCCCAGTAGAGCACGTCAGGCCCGACCGGTTCGCCGGTGCTGGCGAGAAAGGCCCGCCATTCCGGCACCACCGGCGCGATCGCCGCGGCACAATCCTTGAAGCCCGGCTGGCCCGAGACCGGGTCGTGCGCAGGCGAGGTCAGGCGATTGGTGCGCCCGCCGCTGGCGAAAAGGTCGCTCCAGTGCATCGGCGCGAAGATCGTGCCCTTGGCCTGAGCATCGGTGACGCGCACCCGCAGCACGGTCGCGCCGCGCGGCGTCGCGATCCGGGCGAGGCCGCCATCGCTGATGCCTGCCACCGCCGCATCGATCGGATGCACTTCGGCCAGCGGTTCGGGTCGATGCGTCGCCAGCCGCGCCGAAAGGCCGGTGCGGGTCATCGTGTGCCACTGGTCGCGATAACGCCCGGTGTTGAGGCGCAGGGGAAAGGCCGGATCGAACGGCGTTGCGGCGAGGGGCGCGACATCGACCAGGCGGGCGCGGCGATCGGCAAAGGAAAAACCGTCGGCACGGAGGTTGCCCGTCCCCCAGCGGAAGGGTTCGAGCGCGTCGTAGCCTTCATCCGACAAGTCGGCCATGGCGGTGAAGTCGAGCTTCAGGCCGCGCCGCGCCGCAAGCCCGGTCATCGTCGCGTTTTCGCGGAAGACCGCCGCCGGGCCGGTCCAGCCGAAGGCAGCGCCATGCCCCATCGCGGCGGCCACTTCCGCGACGATGCGCCAGTCGGCCTTCGCCTCGCCCGCAGGGGCAAGGAAGGGCCGCTGGCGGCTGACCATCCGTTCCGAATTGGTGACGGTGCCGTTCTTCTCGCCCCACCCCTTGGCCGGGAGGCGCACGTGAGCAAGCCGGGCGGTATCGGTATCGGCCATGCAGTCGGAGACGACGACGAACGGGCATTTCTCGAGCGCTTTGCGCACGAAGCCCGCGTCGGGCATCGACACGGCAGGGTTGGTGGCCATGACCCAGATCGCCCTGATCCGCCCGTCATCGACCGCGCGGAACATATCGACCGCCTTCAGCCCCGGCCCGGAGCACAGCCGGTCGGTGCCCCAGAACCCGGCAACCGCCTCGCGCTCATCGTCGGCAAAGCCGAGGTGGCAGGCCAGTGTCGAGGCCAGGCCGCCGACTTCGCGCCCGCCCATCGCGTTCGGCTGGCCGGTGAGCGAGAACGGTCCCATCCCGGCCTGGCCGATCCGCCCCAGCGCGAGGTGGAGGTTGATGATCGCATTGCCCTTGTCGGTGCCGCGAACCGATTGGTTCGATCCCATCGAAAACACCGTCACCATCCGCGGATGGGCGGCGACGAGATCGGCGAGCGCGGCGAAGGCGTCCGGCAGATCCTCTCCATGCGCCCCGTCGAGATTCGTCCAGAAGCCGTCGGGCACGACGCACCGGTCATCCAGGAACGCGCCGTCCACCAAGCCTCGGCCCCGCATCTCGGCCAGCAGGGCGCGGAATAGCGGGATGTCGCCGTCGGGCGCGATCCGGACGTGGAGGTCGGCCTCCGACGCGGTTTCGGTGCGGCGCGGATCGACGACCACGACCTTGGTGCCCCGCGCCGCGCGGGCCGCCTCGATCCGTTGCCAGACGACCGGGTGGCACCACGCGGTGTTCGACCCGACCAGAACGATCAGGTCCGCCGCCTCGAGATCCTCGTAGCCGACGGGCACGTGATCCTCGCCGAAGGCGCGGTTGTGGGCGGCGACCGCGCTCGCCATGCAGAGACGCGAATTGGTGTCGATGTTGCCGCTGCCGATGAAGCCCTTCATCAGCTTGTTGGCGGCGTAGTAGTCCTCGGT
Organism: Croceicoccus sp. BE223; assembly: GCF_031457155.1. Lineage (NCBI taxonomy): Bacteria > Pseudomonadati > Pseudomonadota > Alphaproteobacteria > Sphingomonadales > Erythrobacteraceae > Croceicoccus > Croceicoccus sp. BE223. Next base: position 386,081 of record NZ_JAVDWB010000001.1, on the reverse strand, counting down.
CAGCAACTGGCCCGATACGTAGAACGCGACGCTGTCCGGCCCGTGCTCGGCGATGGTGTCGGCAAAGGTCCTTGCGACGAAGCGCGCCGCCTCGTCCCAGCTTGCTCTCCGGTTGCCGATCATCGGGTAAAGCAGCCGCCCTTCGAGGCCAACGGTGTCGCCCAGCGTCGTGCCCTTGATGCAGAGACGGCCGCGGTTCGCCGGATGGTTCGTGTCGCCCGCGATCGCCACTTCGCGATCCCCGGCCCCCGGCGTCGCGACGATGCCGCAGCCGACGCCGCAGTAAGCACAGGTCGTGGCGACAGGCGCGCGCATCGCGATCAGGCGGCCCGGGGCGCTTCGCCCCGCGTTTCGGGGTTCAGCACCGCATCGCGCAGCAGGAAGATGCGCCCGCCGTCGACCTTTACCGGGATAGTCGGCACGCAGCCCTCGTCGTCGCCGAGCGCGCGGCCGGTCACCAGGCTGATGTTCCAGTTGTGCAGCGGGCAGGTCACGACGTTGCCGTGGACGATGCCCTGCGACAGCGGCCCCTGTTTGTGCGGGCACGTGTTGACCACCGCGAAGACATCGCCGCGCATGGTGCGGAACACGGCCAGTTCCTCGCGCCCCTCGACCGGCAGGGTGCGCGCGGTGCCGGGTTCGATCTGGTCCACTGGGCCGATGTCGAGCCACTTGCCGTAAACCATTACACCGTCTCCACGATCGAAAGGGGGCGCACTTCGGCCAGATGGCTGTGCAGGTCGCGGCGGTCGCCACCGGCGCGCGCGGCCCAGGGGTCGTCCTGCGAGAAGCTCTGCGAATGACGGAAGCGGCGGGCCAGTTCGAACACCGTGCCGGGCTGGGCGAAGAGCGCCTGTTTCAGCCAGTCCAGCCCCTTGCGCTCGATCCACGGCGCGGTGCGTTCGAGGTATCGCGCATCCTCGCGGTAAAGCTGGATGAAGGCGGCGCAGACTTCCATCGCCTCCGCTTCGGTCTCCACCTTGCAGAGGAGGTCGGTAGCGCGGACGTGGATGCCGCCGTTGCCGCCGACGTGCAGTTCGTAGCCCGAATCGACGCAGACCACACCGAAGTCCTTGATCGTCGCCTCGGCGCAGTTGCGCGGGCAGCCGCTGACCGCGATCTTGAACTTGTGCGGCATCCAGCTGCCCCAGGTCATCTGTTCGATCTTCACGCCGAGTCCGGTCGAATCCTGCGTCCCGAAGCGGCACCATTCGCTGCCGACGCAGGTCTTCACCGTGCGCAGCGACTTGCCGTAGGCGTGACCCGACACCATCCCGGCGGCGTTGAGATCGGCCCAGATGCCTGGCAGGTCCTCCTTGCGGATGCCGAACAGGTCGATGCGCTGGCCGCCGGTCACCTTGACGAGGCGCGCCTGGTACTTGTCGGCGGCATCGGCGATGGCGCGCAATTCGTCGGGCGTCGTCACCCCGCCCCACATGCGCGGCACCACCGAATAGGTGCCGTCCTTCTGGATGTTGGCGTGGAGCCGTTCGTTGACGAAGCGGCTCTTCTGATCATCGACGTATTCGCCGGGCCACGCGCAGAGCAGATAGTAGTTGAGCGCCGGGCGGCACGAGGCGCAACCGTCGGGCGTGGTCCAGTGCAGTTCCTGCATGACCTGCGGGATTTCCTTCAGCTCCTTTTCCACGATGTGCTTGCGGACGTCGTCGTGGGTGAAGCTGGTGCACTTGCACATCGTCTTCGGCCCGCTTTCGACCGCGTCCGCGCCCAGCGTCAGCGACAGGAGGCTTTCGACGAGGCCGGTGCACGACCCGCAACTGGCCGAGGCCTTGCAGCCCGAACGAACCGCGTCGAGGCTGTGCGCCCCGCCCGAGATGCACGCGACGACCTGCCCCTTCGATACGCCGTTGCAGCCGCAGATCTCCGCGTCATCGGAAAGAGCAGCAACGGCGGCGTTAGGGTCCAGCGAAGCGCCTCCGCTGGCGAAGGCCTGCCCGAAGATCAGCGCCTCGCGGATCGGGGCGATGTCCTCGCCCTTGCGCAGGAGATCGAAATACCAGTTGCCGTCGGCGGTATCGCCGTAAAGCACCGCCCCGACGATGCGGTCGTCCCTGACCACGACCCGCTTGTAGACGCCGCGGCTGGCATCGCGCAGGACGATGTCCTCGCACCCCTCGCCGCCCGAGAAGTCGCCGGCGGAGAAAAGGTCGATCCCCGAAACCTTCAGCTTGGTCGAAGTGACCGAACCGCCGTAGCCCGAGGGCGCGTCGGTGGCATAGTCGGCGAGGCTGCGGCACATCTCCCACAGCGGCGCGACGAGGCCGTAGCATTGCCCCCGGTGCTGGACGCATTCGCCGACGGCCAGAATGTCGGGGTCGCTCGTCACCATGTGATCGTCGACCATGATGCCGCGCTCGACCTCGAGACCGGCCTCGCGCGCCAGCCCGGTCGCCGGACGGATGCCCGCGGCCATGACGACGATATCGGCGGGGATGACCGTGCCGTCGTCGAGGCGGACGGCGCTGACCTGGCCGTTCTGGCCGACGATCTCCCTGGTGTTGGCGCCGGTCAGGATGGTCTGCCCCCGGCTTTCGAGCTCCGCCTTCAGCAGGTAACCCGCCGCCTCGTCCAGCTGGCGTTCCATCAGGGTTGGCATCAGGTGGACGACGGTGACTTTCATCCCGCGCAGCGACAGGCCGTGCGCCGCCTCCAGCCCGAGCAGGCCGCCGCCGATGACGACCGCGTTCCCGCCCTTGCCGGCGGCTTCCAGCATCCTGTCGACATCGTCGAGATCGCGGAAGGTGACGACGCCGTCGAGATCCTTGCCCGGCACCGGAATGATGAAGGGGTCGGACCCGGTCGCGATCAGCAGGGTGTCATAGCCCTCGATCCGCCCGCCACGGGTCACGACCTGTTTCCTGTCGCGGTCGATGCCGACCACCGGGTCGCCCGAGACCAGCTCGATCCCGTTCTCGTCGTACCATTCGCGGGTGTTGATCACGATCTCGTCGAAGGTCTTTTCTCCGGCGAGGACCGGCGAGAGCATGATGCGGTTGTAGTTTACCCGCGGCTCCGCGCCGAAGATCGTCACGTCGAAACGGTCCGCATCGCGGGCCAGGATATCCTCCACCGCGCGGCACCCGGCCATGCCGTTGCCGATGACGACGAGCTTTCGCCCGCGGGAAAGGGCGGCGACGGCCCCGCTGGTGTCAGGTGCGACGGTCACGTTCATCCTCGATCCTCGAAACCGCGCAACGCAAAAAGCCGCCAAGATCCGTCGAGGGGACTGGGCCCCTTGATGGTTCCGGGCGGCTTCGTTGCCACGCAATGTTGAAAAGGGTTCGCTGCGACCTGCCGGTTGCCGGCCCCACCTTGGGCGGCGCAAGTGCTGCGGTCCGGTCGTTATAATCGATTCGCGGCGGGTGCGGCAAGCGGGTTTTTTGCATTGCAGCACGAATTTGCCGCACCGCACCCTCACCGCATCAGAACGCGAAGCCCGCCTGCACCCACAGCTTCTCGACATCGCCCGACGCGGGCCAGGCATCGGCCTTGTAGTTCGCGTACTTGAACAGGAATGGAAAGTTGCCGACCTTGAAGCCCAGCGTCGCATCCCATTCGCTGCCGTAGTCGATGCCACCGACATCGCTGTCGAAGCGGTGCCAGGTCACGCTGGCGTTGAGGCCGGGGATCGCCTTCACGTTGGGGAAGGCATAGGCAACGCCTGCGTAATAGTCCTGGATGCCCGCGGCCGGGGTGTTCAGGAACACGTCGGCGAACCCGTTGAACTTGTGGAGCGTCGCCATCGGCGTCGAAAAGCCGATGCCGTTGTCGCTGCCCAGCTTCTCGTACCCCGCGGTCAACTTGAAGCCCTTGATCGCAGCGGCCAGCTCGGCGTTGACGTAGTCTGCCGAATAGTCGGCGGTATGGCCCTTGTAGTCCTGCTGTCTGGCGTAGCTGGCGACGAAGGTTACCGCGACCGGCCCGTCGATCGGCAGCTTGCCCGCGGCGACCGCGCCGTAAGTCTGGCTCGACGGAGCCGCTTCGCCAGCGTCGTAATCGAGCAGGTAGGCAAAGACGGTGACGTCGATGTCCTTCACCTTCACGCCAGCGTTCGCCAGCACGAAGTCGCCGTCGAACGCGCGGCGCGCGCCGGCATCCTGGCCGAAGATCGTGCGCTGGGACTTCGAGTAGGTGGCGTCGAGATAGCCCTGCCCGAACTTTGCGGTGGCGCGCACGGCGTCGAAGGTCTGCTCGTTCTGGCGCCAGCCGACGTTGCCGACGAAGCGCTGGTTGCCGAGATTGATGCGCTGGCGGCCCAGCGTCACCGAACCGGCCTTGCCCGCATAGCCGACGTGGAGGCGGTTGAGCTCGAGCGTCTCGGGATCGGCGACCACCGAGTAGGGCTCGGCCCCGAGATAGCCGTTGTTGCCCGCGATGGTGTCGTTGTAATGGTCGTCGACCGCGACGGTGCCTTCCGCCTCGGCGAGAAGCGAGAAGCCCTTGGCCTTCAGCTCGGCGCCGAACTGGACGCCGATGGTGACGGCATCGGCGTCGAGGTTGGCGTCGTCCTGCTCGACGTGTTCGTAACGCAGCAGCCCTTCGATGATCGGGTCGAGCGTGACGCGGTCACCCAGCGCGATCGGCTCGCCCGGCCTGGCATGGGCGGTGCCGCTGGCGGCGATGGCCGAAAGGGCGGCGCACAGAACGATCGATGTCCTCATGTCATTACCTCCTTGGGCGGCGCCGGACCCCGTCTTCGGGTATCCGGACGTCGCAGTTTCCCTGAACCTGTGATGGGCGTACGGCAGCGTTGCCGACGGCATGGCGCGAAGGCGGGCGCATCGGGGACGGGCTCCGTTGCCCTTCCCCTGCCCCGCATCGCGGCGGGGCGCGGCGCTGTCGACCGGTTCGGTGCCCGGCCGGGAAAAGCGATCAGGCCGCCCTGGCGGCGGGTCCGTGATCGTATTCGGCAAGGAAGTGGAGCACTTCCTGCCGGTAGGCGTAGAACTGCGGATGTTCGAGCAGCGCCTTGCGATCGCGCGGGCGCGGCAGGTCGACCTTCAGCACCTTGCCGATCGTGGCGTTCGGGCCGTTGGTCATCATCACCACCCGGTCGGCCAGCAAGATCGCCTCGTCGACGTCGTGGGTCACCATGATCGCGGTGACCTTGGTGCGGTTCCACACTTCGACCAGCACGTCCTGAAGGTCCCAGCGGGTCAGCGAATCGAGCATCCCGAACGGCTCGTCGAGCAGCAACAGGCGCGGGCTGAGCGCGAAGGCGCGGGCGATGCCGACGCGCTGGCGCATGCCGTTCGACATTTCCGCCGCCATCTTGTCCTTCGCATCGGCCAGCCCGACACGGTCGAGGTAATAGTCGACGATGTCGCGGCGCTCGGCCCGGGAAGCGTGGGGATAGACCCGCTCCACACCGAGCGCGACGTTCTGGCGCGCGGTCAGCCACGGCATCAGGCTGGGGGCCTGGAACACCACCGCCTTGTCGGGGCCGGCGGCGCTGATCTCGCGGTTGTCGAGCACGATGCCCCCGCCGCTGATCTCGTTGAGGCCCGAGGCCATCGTCAGCACGGTCGACTTGCCGCAACCCGAATGGCCGATCAGCGAGACGAACTCGCCCTTGTCCATGATCAGGTTGAAATCGTCGACGACCTTCAGCGGACCGTTCGGCGTGGGGTAGACCTTGTCGAGCTTGTAGAATTCCAGATAGCGGTTCTCGACCGCGCTCCGCCCCGCTTCCATGTAGGCCCTGGGCGGTCCGTCGGCGGCGGTGAGGTCGAGCGGGGCGACGCCCGGCAGCGCAACGCCGCTCTCACCCTCGCCTGGCCCCTGCGCGTTCAGCGAGGACAGGTAATTGACGATGCGATTGCGCAGCGCCTTGAAGTGCTCGTCGTCGTTCACCCCTTCGCGATCGCGCGGGCGCGGCACGTCGACGTCGAAGATGCGCCCGATCCGGGCGGCGGGCGCGGGCGTCAGCACCGCGACCCGGTCGGCCAGCAGCAGCGCCTCGTCGACGTCGTTGGTGACGAGGATGATGGTCCGCTTCTCCTCCTCGCGGATGCGCTCGATCTCGTCCTGCAGCTTGGCACGGGTCAGCGCATCCAAGGCCGAGAGCGGCTCGTCGAGCAGCAGGATCTCCGGCTCCATCGCCAGCGCGCGGGCGACCGAGACGCGCTGCCGCATGCCGCCCGAAAGCTGCGCCGGCTTGCGGTCCATCGCGTGGCCCAGCCCGACAAGCTCGACCTTTTGCTTGACCAGCGCGGCGCGTTCGGCCCGCGACCGGTCCTTGTGCACCGCGTCCACCGCCAGTTCGACGTTCTGCCGCACGGTCAGCCACGGGAACAGCGAGTAGGACTGGAACACGAGGCCCCGGTCGCGGCCCGGCCCGCTGATCGCCTCTCCGCGCAGCAGGATGCGGCCCGCGTCGGGCTCGACCAGCCCGGCGACGGTGTTGATGAGCGTGGTCTTGCCCGCCCCGGAAAAGCCCAGGATGGCGACGAACTCGCCTTCGGCCACGTCAAGTTCGATGCCGCCCAGGACAGGGCTGACGCCGCCGCCCTTGCCGGTGTAGCTCTTGGTCACGCCCTGGAGCGAGAGGATCGGCCGGGTCGAGATCGGCAGCTGTTCCATGCGGGTTCTCCTGGCCTGTGCCGGCAATCAGATCGTGCGGTTCTTGGACACGGCGGCCTGCAGCGCCATCATGATCCGGTCGAGCCCGAAGCCGATGAAGCCGATGACGACGACCGCGAACATGATCCGGGCCAGCGACTGCGAGGAGCCGTTCTGGAACTCGTCCCACACGAACTTGCCGAGGCCGGGGTTCTGCGCGAGCATTTCGGCCGCGATCAGCACCATCCAGCCCACGCCCAGCGACAGCCGCATGCCGGTGAAGATGTAGGGAAGCGAGGCGGGCAGGACGAGCCGGGTCAGCTTGGCGAAGAAGCCGAGGCGCAGGACGCGGCCCACGTTGAGCAGGTCCTTGTCGATGCTGGCCGTGCCGACCGCGGTGTTGATCAGCGTCGGCCAGAGCGAGCAGAGCATCACCACCAGAGCGGAAATCACGAAGGCCTTGGGCAGCAGCGGATCGGCGCTGGTGATCATCGCCGAGATCACCATCGTCACGATCGGCAGCCAGGCGAGCGGGCTGACCGGCTTCATGATCTGGATCAGCGGGTTGATCGCGGCATTAAAGCGCGGCGACAGGCCGGCCAGCAGCCCGATCGGCACCGCGACCAGCGTCGCCAGCACGAAGCCGAGCGCCACCGTCTTGAGCGAGGTGAGGATCTGGTCGAGGAAGGTCGGCGGGCCGGAGTATGCGAAATCCTGCACCGCGCCCGGATTGCCGGCCGCCACGGCGGCGGCATTGCGAGCGTCCTGGTCGGCGTAGAACTGGGCTTCGGCATCCTTGGCCGCCGACCATTCGCCGGCCAGCACAACCCCCTGCTCGACCACCTCGACCGGGCCCGGCAGCGCGCCGAGCGAGGTCTGCACCTGCGGCGCCAGCGCGCCCCAGAGCGCGAGGAAGCCGAGGATGCCCAGGGTCGGGGCGACGAGAGCCTTCAGGACGCCGACCGCCTTTTGCGCGGCCGGGTGCGGGCGGCGCGGCTGGACCGGGGTGGCCGGGGGCGCCACCTTGCCGGCAACCGAGCCCGGCGCGGCTTCGATCACGGGGTTCGCGGGATCGCCGGCGGCGGTTTGCGAAGGCGCGGTATCGGCGAAAACGGTGGCCATTGTCGGATGCTCCTGAAGGGTCTTCTTCGCGTTACTTGACGCCAGCCGCGGTCACCGTCTGGCCCTGCTTCAGGCCGATGGCGAACTTGGCGAGATAGGCGTTGGGCTGCTTGCCGTCGTAAGTGACGCCGTCGATGAACCCGCTCTGCGCGGGGCGGAAGCCATCTGTTTCGGGCACCGCGGCGGCAGGGATCGTCCCGGCGTCGACCAGCTTCTTCGCGGCGGCGAGGTAAAGGTCGGGGCGATAGACAGCCTTGGCGCGGTCGAAATACCACTGGTCGTCGTGGTCTGCCGGGATCTGGCCCCAGCGGCGCATCTGCGTCAGGTACCAGACCGCGTCGGAATAGAACGGATAACCGGCGTACTTGTCGAAGAAGATGTTGAAGCCAGCCGCGTCGCGGGTGTCGCCCGGCTCGAACGTGAACTTGCCGGTCATCGAGGCGGCGATCACCGCCGCGTCGGCGCCGACGTAGTTCGACTGGGCCAGGATCTTCACCGCTTCGGCCCGATTCTTGCCGCCTTCGGCATCGAGCCACTGCTGCGCCTTGATGATCGCGCGGATCAGGGCGGCGGTGGTCGCGGGGTTCTTCTCGGCGAAGTCCTTCCTCAGGCCGAGCACCTTTTCAGGGTTGTCGTTCCAGATCTCGTTGTCGGTGATGATCGGCACGCCGATCTTCTTCTGCACCGCGGCCTGGTTCCACGGTTCGCCCACGCAATAGCCGTCGATGGTGCCCGCTTCCATCGTCGCAGGCATCTGCGGCGGCGGAGTGACCGAAAGCTGCACGTCGGCGCCGACCGTCCCGGCTACGTCGCCCTCGGTATAGTAGCCGGGGTTCAGCCCGCCCGCGGCAAGCCAGTAGCGCAGCTCGTAATTGTGGGTCGAGACCGGGAAGACCATGCCCATCTTGAACGACTTGCCCTGCGACTGCCACTTGGCGACCACCGGCTTCAGCACACTGGCGCTGATCGGGTGCCTGACCTTGCCGCCCTCCATCGGCAGCGTCGGCTTGATCTCGGCCCAGACCTTGTTCGAGACGGTGATCGCGTTGCCGTTGAGGTCGAGGCTCATCGGCGCGATCAGGTCGGCCTTGGTGCCGTAGCCGATGGTGGCGGCGATCGGCTGGCCGGCCAGCATGTGCGCGGCGTCGAGCTGTCCGCCGATCACGCCGTCGAGCAGGACCTTCCAGTTCGCCTGGGGCTCGAGCGTGACGTTGAGGCCCTCCTCGGCGAAGAAGCCCTTTTCCTTGGCGATGGCGAGCGGGGCCATGTCGGTCAGCTTGATGAAGCCCAGCTTCAGGTTCGGCTTCTCGATCGAGCCGTCGACATTGGCCGCCTGCACCGCGCCGTCGGGGGCGGTGCCGTCCTTGTGGCCCGAACCGCAACCGGCGAGCGCCGCCGAAGCGAGCATGGCGACGATCACGCCCCTGCGAGCGAAACCGGTCCGCCTGAACGAAACCCCGTCGAAACCCCTGGTGCTCATCGCCTTGTCGTTCCCCGTCTGGCGCGAAAACGAAAAAAGCCGCCACGAACCCTGCCCGGCCATCCGGGTGGATATCGGGCGGCATCGTTGCCACGCAGTGTCTGTCTAAAATCGGGCTGCGAGAGGTTCTGTGGGCCGCCCGTCCTTGGTCGGCGAACCGGTCTCGCTGCCCCTTTTGATTAAGCGATTCGTTGCACCTGCGTAAAGCGCTTTTTTGCACCGCAGCACAAAAAGCTCAGGGCAGGCTGGCCAGATAGTCCTCAAGCCGTTCGGGATCGAAGGTTTTCCCGTCGAAGAAGCGGTCGGGCGACATGACCAACGTACCTTGCGCCGCCCCGACGCCGAGCGGCATGCCAATCCCGCCCTCCACCTTGGAACTGGCACCGGGCAGCGGCGAATTGCGGCCGGTCAGCGCCGCGCGGTAGACGTCGGGCCGGAACACCCCCATCGCCGTGCGCGCCGCGTCGGGATCGAACCCCATGCCTTCCCAGCGGACCATCTGCGCGTAGAGCCACGCCGCCTGGCTGACCCAAGGGAAGTTCGCCGCCTCCCGGTACTGGAACATGAAATCGGGGAAGTGGACCAGCGCGCCGCCCTGCACCAGCCGCAGCCGGTCGGATATCGCGCGAAGGATCAGCGCCGGATCGGCGCCGACATATTCGGTCCGGGCCAGGATCGCGGCGTTGGTTTCCCAGTTCGCGGGATCGACGAAATGCTCGCCCGCCTTGCGCATCGCGATGACCAGCCTCTCGATTGCGCCGCGCTTCTCTTCGAGTCGCGCGGTCGGCACCGCCAGCACCTTTTCCACCCCGCGCCGCCAGATCTGCGCGGTGGTAAGGACGATCCGCCCCGCCCCCCGCTCCACCGCGACCGAGCTCCACGGCTCGCCCACGCAGATGCCGTCGATCTCTTCCGCCGCCAGCGCGTCGGCGGCGAACGGGGGGGCGATGGTGACGATCTCGACATCGCGATCGGGCTGCACGCCGCAGGCGGCCAGCCAGTAGCGCAGCATGTAGTTGTGGCTGGAATGGCGGTGGACCACGCCGAAGCGCGGTTTGCGCCCGTGCCCGGCGACCGCCGTCTTCAACCGCGCGCCGACATCGACCGCATTGCCGAGCCCCGCTTCGGGCTGGATGCGGTCGGCCAGCGCGTTCGACACGGTGATGGCATTGCCGTTGAGGCCGAGGACGAAGGGCACCGACAGCGAACGGGCGGGCCGGCCGATACCCAGCGTCGTCGCAATGGCCAGCGGGGCCAGCATGTGAGCGGCATCGCTATGGCCGTAGAGCAGCCGGTCGAGCACCGTTGCCCAGCTGAGGTCGCGCACGAATTCGAGCGCCAGGCCTTGCTCGGCGGCGAAGCCGTGTTCGTGTGCAAGGATCGGCAGCGCCGCGTCGACCAGCGGCAGAAACCCGATCTTCAGCCGCTCGCTCACCGTCCGCCTCCCAGCAATTCCTCTGCCATCAACAGCGCCTCGGCCACGTCGGCGATGCGCTTGCTCGACCGCATGGCCTGGCTGCGCAGTTCCTTGTAGGCCTCCGGCTCGCTCAGTCCACGGCTGTTCATCAGCAGCCGCTTGGCCTTGTCGATATTGGCCCGTTCGGCCAATTGTCCGCGCGCTTCGGCAAGGTCACTTTCCAGCCTGGAAAAGGCGTTGAAGCGCCTCACCGCAAGGTCGAGGAGCGGTTTGATCCGGTTCTTGGCGAAGCCGTCGACGACATAGGCCGAGACGCCGGCATCGACGCTGGCCGCGATCGATTCCTCGTCCGATTCGTCGACGAACATGGCAATGGGCTTGGCCAGCGCGCGACTGACCACGAAATATTCCTCGAGCACGTCGCGCGACGGGTTGCCGAGGTCCATCAGGACGATGTCCGGGCCGAACGCGGCGATGGCGGCGATCAGCCCCTTGCGATCGGTGATCACGACCGTTTCGCAATCGTCGACGTCAGCCAGTCCCTCCTGGATTATCGCGGCCCGGGCCGCACTTTCGTCGACGATGGCAATTCGCATCGTTGTGCAATGCAGCACGATCTTCGCGCTTGCAAGAGCGCTTTGCCGTTCAGCCGCCAGCCAGCTTGCCCTCGGCATTCCTGTCGCCGAAACGTGCATGAACTGCGCCAAATCGTGGGGAGTTGAGATGGCAGGCAATTCTGGTCGCGGGATGATCGCCGCAGTGTTGTTCGGCGGCTCTGCCGCTCTCGTCGCTCCGATGGCGGTCGGCCCCCTGTTCGCGCAGGATGCCGGGCAGGATCCCACCGGTCGCAGCCAGCAGGGCGACGTGTCGGTCACCATCTATAACAACGGGCAGGCGCTGGTGCAGGACGTGCGCCAGATCGCCATCGGCCAAGGGCGCAGCCGGATCGAGTTTCCCGACGTGTCGAGCCAGATCCGGCCCGAGACGCTGAGCTTCGTCGCCGAGGGCACCGGCGTGGTCGAGCAGAACTTCGACTTCGACCTGCTGACGCCGGGCAAGCTGATGGAAAAGGCGGTCGGCGAGACGATAACCCTCATCCGCACCAATCCCGCCACCGGTGCCGAAACGCGCGAGCGGGCCAAGGTGCTGTCCACGGCAGGCGGCGTCGTGGTCCAGATCGGCGAGCGGATCGAGGTGCTGCGCGACGACGGCCTACCGGTGCGTGCCATCTTCGACCGGGTGCCCGAAAACCTCCGGGCCCGCCCGACCCTTTCGGTGACGGTCGATTCCGCGCGGGGCGGAACGCGCCCGGTCTCGCTGCGCTACCTGACCCCCGGCCTCGGCTGGGTGGCCGACTATGTCGCGCTGTACGACGAGGCGAAGGGCACCGTTGACATGCAGGGGTGGGTCACGTTGACCAACAACACCGGCACGACCTTCGACGATGCCAGGACATTGCTGGTGGCGGGCAGCCCGGGCAGCGACCAAGGCAACTCCTATCCCCAGCCCTATCGCGGCTATCGCCCCGCACCGCCGCCTCCGCCGCCTCCCGGTTACGGCGACGTCGCGCAGATCGGCACCGAAAGCGCAAACCGGGACTGGCTGGGCGATTTCTACCTCTATCCTCTTGCCGCGCGCACCACGATCGCCAACGCGCAGACCAAGCAGGTCAGCTTCCTTGACACCGCGGGCGCGGCGGCGCGCAAGGTCTATTCACGCACGCTCGGCTGGCTGCAGAACGACGAGCAGCCGGTGAAGGCGTCGAGCGTCATCGCCTTTTCCTCCTCGCGCGATGGCGGGCTGGGCGATGCGCTTCCGGCAGGCACGGTCCGTTTCTACCAGCGCGACGCGCGCGGCACGCCGCAGTTCATCGGCGAAAACACCATCGGCCACACGCCGATGGGCACCCGCCTGACCCTGCGCACCGGCGACGCCTTCGATGTGGCCATCGAATCGACGCTGGTAAGCCGCGAGAAGATCGATTCGGAGGAATTCGTGCGGTCGGAAAAATACCGGGTCATCCGCGGCGGCCGGGTCGACGAGATCGAGGTGCAGCGCGCGCAGACCTTCTACCGCACCGCCATGCGCTATCGCGTGACCAACGCCCGCCCGGTGCCGGTGGAAGTGGACGTGACGCAGGCCGGGCTGGACCAGGGCCTTGCCACGCGCGATTTCCGCGTCGTTTCCGAAAGCATCAGGGGCGAACAGGACGGGATCGACCGGCGGCGCTGGACGGTGCCGGTGCCGGCGAACGGCACGGTCGACCTCAACGTCACCTACGAAGCGCGCTACTGATCCGGGGCGCATAATGCGGCCTCGCGCATCCCATCTGGCCCTGATCGCGGCCCCGATCGCGGCGCTGTCCGGAACGGCGGCGGCGCGCGACGTCGTGATCGCTTCCGCGCCGGAGACGGTTTCGGTCACCGTCTATCGCGATCCAACTCGCGACGACCGGTCGATGACGCTCGACTGGCTGAACGGCTTTGCACTGGTCTCCGAAACGCGCACCGTCACCCTGCCGCCGGGCGAGAGCACGATCCGCTTCGACAACGTGGCCGAAAGCATGGTCGCGGTCAGTGCCATCGTGACGGGCCTGCCCGGCGGCACGATCGAGAAGAACCGCAACGCCGCGATCCTGTCGCCCGCCGCGCTGGTCGACGGCACGCTGGGCAACCGCGTCACGATCACCCGCACCAGTCCGGCCACCGGCGCGCAGGTGAGCGAGAGCGCGATCGTGCGAACCCGTGCCGACGGCGGCCTCGTGCTGCAGACCGGCGCCGGTTACGAGGCGGTGCGTTGCGCGGGCCTGCCCGAAAGGCTGAGCTTCGACCGGGTGCCCGATGGCCTTTCGCCCAACCCGGTCTATTCGGTCGACAGCGCGAGCGATACGGGCGGCACCTACCGCGTCACCCTCACCTACCTCGCTTCCGGTTTCGACTGGAACGCGCACTATGTCGCGACTTTCGCCAAGGCCGGGCTGGAGCCGAAGCGCAAGCTGGCGCTGGAAGCGTGGCTCACCGTCGCCAATGCCAACGGGCAGAGCTTCGCCGATGCCGAACTGCTCGCCGTCGCGGGCAAGCTGGAGGTCACCAGCGACTATCGCGGCATGGCCGAACCCCCGCGCGGCGAGCCGCTGCGCCTGACCTGCTACCCGCTGGGCAACACCTCGATGGGCAGCGACCCTCGCTTTGGCGCCCCGCCCCCGCCGCCTCCGCCGCCCCCGCTGCCGCAAGCCTCGATGGCCATGGCGGACGAGGCGATCATCGTCACCGGCGCAGCGCGCTCTGCGGTCATGGAAAAGGCGGTCCTGGCGTCGGAGGAAGAGCTGGGCGACCTGAAGCTCTACCGCGTGCCCATGCCGGTCGACGTCGCCGCGAAATCGCAGAAACAAGTAGCTTTTCTCATGCTGGACGACGTGTCCGGTTCGCTGGTCCATATCGCGTCGTGCGGGCCGGGCGAAGTGTCGGAGACGGCGCCGGCCCGCCTGATCCTGCGCACCCGCAACGAGGAGTGGAACGGCCTTGGCCGCGCGCTGCCTGCGGGCGGGGTCACGGTGTTCGAGCCGAGCGCCTACGGCCCGTTGTTGCTGGGCGAGGACCGGATGCGCGACTTCGCGATCGGCGAGGAAGTCGAGATCGCGATGGCCGATACGTCGCAGGTGCTGGCAAGCTGCAAGGTGGACAGGGCGGGCGATGCGCCTTTCGACCTCTACGACCGCAAGCCCCATGCGATGCGCGCAACCTTGACCAACCCCTCGTCGCATGCCGCCGATGTCGAACTGCGCATCGGCACTCCGGCGGAATGGTCGTTCGCAAGGACCGGCAAGACCGCGCTGCAGAACGGCTATCGCGTCATCCGGGTTCGGCTGCCCGCGGGATCGACGAAGACGCTGCGCTGGACCGTCGCCTTCACTGGTTGATCGTTCGACCGGACCGGATCATTCGACCGGGATCGCGGGCGATTTCTTGACGTCGGCCAGCACCACGATCGACTTCACGTCGCGCACGCCGGGAATGCGGACCAGCGTCTTGAGCGTGATCTGCGACAGGTGCTCCATGTCCCGCGCGATGACATGGAGCAGGTAGTCCATCTCGCCTGTCACCGCATGGCAGGCGATGACGTAGGGATTGGTCTTGATCTCCCCCTCGAACCGGTCGATGATCTCGTCGCTGTGCGCCTGCAGGTTGATGGCGATATAGGCGTCGAGCGGCAGGCCCAGCTTCTTCGCATCGAGCCGCGGCGAATAGCCGGTGATGACTCCGTCCTCCTCCAGCTTGCGAAGGCGGCGGCTGACCGGCGTTGCCGATAGCGACACCCGCTCGGCGATCTGCGCTACGGTCATCCGCGCGTCTTCCTGCAAAGCGGCGATGATGCGACGGTCAAAACTGTCCAGCGGCACGAAATCACTCCCCCAGGTCGCATGGTTGGCGGAAACCTGCGCCGAACGCCGAAAACGCGCATGTCTTAGCACGGACATTCGTTCCCGACGATGGTATTGTGCCCGCAAAGACGAAAGGGCGAGATGAAAAAGCCGGGGGCCGCGAACAGCGACAGCGAACTGCGGGGCGATTATTCGCAGGCGGGGCGCGATTTCACCATCGCGCAGGACTGGGACGCCTACACGCCCGAGATGCACGACCGCTGGCGGCGGCTCTACCGGCGGCAGAGCGAACTGGCCGAACGCTACGCCGCGCCGCAGTTCCTCGAAGGGCTGCACCGGCTGGACTGTTCGTATGGCGTCCCGCGCTTCGAATATGCCAACATGGTGCTGGGCCATGCGACCCGCTGGCAACTGGTTGCGGTGCCCGGCTTCATTCCCGACGAGGTGTTCTTCGAGCATCTCGCCAACCGGCGCTTCCCGGTGACCCGCTGGATCCGCGAGGAAAGCGAGCTCGACTATCTGGTCGAACCCGACATTTTCCACGACTTCTTCGGCCACGTGCCGATGCTGCTCGATCCGCACGTCGCCGACTTCCTCGAACTGTATGGGAAGGCGGGGGCGCGGGCAATCGCGATGGACGCGCTGCCGATGCTGGCGCGGATCTACTGGTACACCATCGAATTCGGCCTGATCGCGACGCCAAAAGGGCTGAAGGCGTTCGGCGCGGGCATCGTGTCGAGCGCGGCGGAGACGGTTTTCTCGGTCACCGATCCCGATGTCTTGCGGCTGCGTTTCGAACCGGTGCGGGTGATGAACACCGCCTACCGGATCGACGATTTCCAGCCCAACTACTTCGTGCTCGAGAGCATGGAGCAGCTCATCACCGATCTCGTCGAACTCGATTTCGGACCGATCTACGAAACATGGCGCGACAAGGCGCCGATCGCGCCCGGCACCCTGATGGACGGGGAACGCCCGTGGCGCGGCAAGCTTGCGGAGAAACCCGAATGACCGATCTTTTCGACAACCCCATCGGCCTCGACGGGTTCGAATTCGTGGAATTCTCCGCGCCCGAAAAGGGCGTGCTCGAACCGGTCTTTGCGGCCATGGGCTTCACCCGCGTCGCGCGGCACCGGTCGAAGGACGTGGAGCTGTGGCGGCAGGGCGACATCAACCTCGTCACCAATTTCGAGCCGAAGAGCGCGGCCTGGTACTTCAGCCGCGAACACGGCCCCTCGGCCTGCGGCATGGGGTTCCGGGTGAGGGACGCGCACCACGCCTATGCCGAACTGCTCGCCCGCGGGGCAGAACCGGTGGAGACCCACACCGGCCCGATGGAGCTGCGCATTCCCGCCATCCGCGGCATCGGCAACGCGATCATCTACCTGACCGACCGTTACGACGACGGAAACGGGGGGATGAGCATCTACGACATCGACTTCGAATACCTGCCCGGCGTCGACCGCCGCCCGGTCGGCGCGGGGCTGGCGCGGATCGATCACCTGACCCACAACGTCTATGGCGGGCGGATGGCCTACTGGGCCGACTATTACGAGACGCTCTTCAACTTCCGCGAGATCCGCTATTTCGACATCAAGGGCGAATACACCGGCCTCACCAGCAAGGCGCTGACCGCGCCCGACGGCAAGATCCGCATCCCACTGAACGAAGAGGGAAAATCGGGCGGCGGCCAGATCGACGAGTTCCTGCGCGCCTACAACGGCGAGGGCATCCAGCACATCGCGTTCATCTGCGACGATCTCGTCGCGACGTGGGACCGGCTGAAGGCGGCGGGCGTGCCGTTCATGACCGCCCCGCCCGCGACCTATTACGAGATGCTGGCAGAGCGCCTGCCCGGTCACGGCGAACCGGTCGAGGAACTGCGCAAGCGCGGCATCCTGCTCGACGGAACGACCGCCGAAGTCCCGGAAGGCGGCCAGCCCCGCCTCCTCCTCCAGATCTTTGCCGAGGCGCAAGTGGGACCGGTCTTCTTCGAGTTCATCCAGCGGCGCGGCGACGAAGGTTTCGGCGAAGGCAACTTCAAGGCGCTGTTCGAGAGCATGGAGCGCGACCAGGTGCGCCGCGGCGTGCTGGCGGCCGACCAGCCGGCCTGAACCGCGCGACAGGACAGGGAGGGGCGCCCGGCGCGGTTCGCGACACGATGATACGGGGGTGTCATTTGACGCGGCCGCGCCGGGACGCCTAGAACGCCTCCATCCATCCACTGCCGGAGAAGCCCCATCCTGTCCGTACTCGACGTCGTTTCCATTCTCGAAGAACAGGTCCAGTCGATGGGCACCGGCTTCATCAAGGCCCTGCCCAATTTCGTGATCGCGCTGGTGGTGCTGATCATCACCTGGCTGGTCGCGAAATTCACCACCCGCATCGCCGACATGATCACCGGCCGCACCCGGCTGCGCGTCAGCCTGCAGGCGCTGGTGGAAACGCTGGTGAAGCTGACGATCTGGCTGATCGGCATCATGATCGCGCTGACCATCGTGTTGCCGGGGCTGGAACCGGGCAGCCTGATCGCCGGGCTTGGCGTCGGCACCGTGGCCATCGGCTTCGCGTTCCAGGACATCTTCGAGAATTTCCTGGCCGGCGTGCTGATCATGCTGCGCGACAAGATGGAGATCGGCGACACGATCGAGGTCGAGGGGATCATCGGCAAGGTCGAGCATATCTCCCTGCGCGAAACGCATATTCGCCAGCTGACCGGCGAACTGACCGTCTGCCCCAATTCGATGCTGTTCAAGAATCCGGTCAGGATCATGACCGAACAGCCGATCCGCCGCTGGGAAGTGACCGTGGGCGTCGCTTACGACACCGATCTCGACCACGCGACCGACGTCATGCGCCGGGCCCTGGAAGGGCAGGAGGACCTGCCCGACGATCACCCCGTCGACATCTACGTCAAGGAATTCGGTGCCAGCTCGGTCGATTTCATGGTGCGCTGGTGGTCGGGCAGCACGCCGCGCGACATGTTCGCGGTGCGCGACGACATCCTGCGCCGGATCAAGCGCGCGCTGGACGAGGCGGAGATCGAGATACCCTTCCCCTACGTGACCCACACCTTCAAGGAGCCGGTGCCGATCGCCGCGCGCGGAGAAGCTGACGCCCGAACCTAGGGCGCGATCCACCACCGGAGCACGGCGGCCAGCGCGCCCAGCACCGTTATGCTGAGTGCCCAGATGACCGCCAGCCAGCCCAGCCGCTGCCACAGCGGCCGCGCATCGCCGCGCTCGCCCGGCCGGCGACGCCGATGATCCTCAGTGGTAGCCATGCGCGCCGACCTTGCCGCGAAAGACGTAGTAGGCCCATCCGGTATAGGCGACGATCAGCGGCATCGTCAGGGCAAAGCCGACCAGCATGAACTGCTGGCTGCGTTCGGGGGCGGCGGCATCCCAGATCGTCAGGCTCGGCGGCACGATATCGGGCCACATCGTCAGGCCAAGCCCCGCCATGCCGAGCAGGAACAGCAGCAGGCTGAGCAGGAAGGGCGCGAGCTCGCTGCGCCTGGCAAGGCCGCGCCATAGCAACACCCCGGCCAGCGCGGTCAGCAGCGGGATCGGCCAGGTATAGGCGATTTCCGGCGCGCCCAGCCAGCGGCCCCGGTACTCGGGCCGCAGGAACAGGTTGTAAAGCGAGACCGCGACCATGAGCGCTCCGGTCGCCAGCATGGCGCGGAAGGCCAACTTGTAGGCATGGTCCTGCGCCGGGCCTTCCAGCTTCCAGACCAGCCAGGTCGCGCCCAGCAGCGCATAGCCCGCCGTCGTGCCGATGCCGGTCAGCAACGTGTAGGGCGTCAGCCAGTCGAACCACGAACCGGCATATTCGCGGCCCGACACCTCCACCCCCTGCAGCAGCGCGCCCAGGATCATCCCCTGCGCCATGGCGGCGACCAGCGATCCTCCCGCGAAAGCGAAGTCCCAGAAGGCCCGGTGCGCCGGGTCACGCCAGCGAAACTCGAAGGCGACGCCGCGAAAGACGAGGCCAAGCAGCATCGCGATGACCAGCGGATAAGTTGCGGGCAGCAGCACCGCGTAGGCCAGCGGAAAGGCCGCGAACAACCCGCCGCCGCCCAGCACCAGCCAGGTCTCGTTCCCGTCCCACACCGGGGCGATGGAATTCATCGCCATGTCCCGTTCGGGGCCGACCTTGAACGTCGGGAACAGCACCCCGATGCCGAGGTCGAACCCGTCCATCACCACGTATGCGAAGATGGCGAAGGCGATGATCCCCGCCCAGAGCACGGTCAGGTCCATCAGCGGTCTCCCTTGCCCACGCCGCGCGCCGTCGGCCCGCCATCGGTCGGATCGCTGTCGGGCAGGCGTTCCGCCTGGCCGGGATTCTGCGTCGGCCCGGGCGTGATGCCGGCGGTGCGGATCGGACCGTCCATGTCGTCCTTCACGTCGCCTTCGTGCGGATGCGGCGGCTTGTGCATCAGGTGGAGGATGTACCAGACGCCCATGCCGAACACCGCGAAGTAGATGACGACAAAGGCCAGCAGCGACGCCGCGACCGCCGGGGCATCGAGCGGGCTGGCGCTTTGCGAGGTGCGCAGCAAGCCGTAGATCGTGAACGGCTGGCGGCCCACCTCGGTCGTGATCCACCCGGCGATCACCGCAACGAAGCCGGACGGCCCCATCACGATGGCCGCCCGGTGCAGCAAGGGCCAGTCGTAGAGCCGGCCCCGCCAGCGCGCGAAAAGGCTCCACAGCCCCAGCCCCAGCATCGCGAAACCGATGCCGACCATGACCCGGAACGACCAGAACACGACACCCACCGGCGGCCGGTCCTCTTCCGGAATGGTGTCCAGACCGGCGAGCGGCGCGTCGGGATCGTGCTTGAGGATGAGCGAGGAGAGCTTCGGAATCTGCAGCGCGCACCTGACGCGGCCCTCGGTGCTGTCGGGAATGCCGAACAGGATCAGCGGCGCGCCGTTAGGGTGGCTTTCGTAATGCCCCTCCATCGCCATCACCTTGGCGGGCTGATGCTCCAGCGTGTTGAGGCCGTGCGCGTCGCCGGCGAAGATCTGCACCGGCGCGACCAGCGCGGCCATCCACATCGCCATCGAGAACATCTTGCGCGCGTGCGCATTCGTCCGGTCGCGCAGCAGGTGCCACGCCCCGACACCGCCCACCGCCAGCGCGGTCGTCAGGTAGGCGGCGATGACGGTGTGTGCGAGGCGATAGGGAAAGCTGGGATTGAACACGATCGCCCACCACGACGGGCCGGGCAGAAACTGGCCGTTCTCGCCGATCAGGAAGCCCGTCGGCGTTTGCATCCAGCTATTAACCGAAAGGATCCAGAAGGCCGAGATGAAAGTGCCCAGCGCCACCATGCAGGTCGCGGCGAAGTGAATGCGCCGGCCCACTTTCTCCATGCCGAACAGCATGACGCCGAGGAAACCGGCCTCCAGGAAAAAGGCCGTCAGCACCTCGTAGGCCATCAGCGGCCCGATCACCGGCCCGGCCTTGTCCGAGAACACCGCCCAGTTGGTGCCGAACTGGTAGGACATGACGATGCCCGAAACGACGCCCATCGCAAAGGCGACGGCGAAGATCTTGAGCCAGTAGCGGAACAGGGCGAGGTAGAGCGCCTTACCCGTCTTCAGCCACAACCCTTCGAGCACCATGAGGTAGCTGGCCAACCCGATCGAGAAGGCCGGGAATATGAAGTGGAAGCTGACCGTGAAGGCGAACTGTATGCGGGCCAGCAACAGGGCATCGAGACCGTCGAACATCGTCATCCTCGAATTTTCCGAGGACTAGAGGTTTTGCCGCGCGGGGAAAAGCGCGCATCCCGGTTTCGCGGTTGCACGAAACGCAACCGCCACGCGATCACTCCACAGTGACGGATTTCGCCAAGTTGCGCGGCTGGTCGACGTCGGTGCCTTTGACGCAGGCAACGTGGTAGGCCAGCAGCTGCACCGGAACGGCGTAGACCAGCGGCGCGATCAAAGGATGGACATTCGGCATCTCGATCGTGGCGATGCAGCCCTCGCCCGCTTCGGCGATGCCTTCGGCGTCGCTGATCAGCACGATCTGGCCGCCGCGCGCGCGCACTTCCTGCATGTTCGACACGGTCTTCTCGAACAGCGGGCCCGACGGGGCGAGCACGATCACCGGCACCTTGTCGTCGATCAGCGCGATCGGACCGTGCTTCATCTCGCCGCTGGCATAGCCTTCGGCGTGGATATAGCTGATTTCCTTGAGCTTGAGCGCGCCTTCCAGCGCGAGCGGATAATCCGGCCCGCGGCCGAGGTAGAGCACGTCGCGCGCCGGGGCGATGAGGTGGGCCATGCCCTTGATGTCCTCGTCGTGATCGAGCGCGGCGTTGAGGCAGGCCGGCGCCTCCAGCAGGTGTTCGACCACCGCGCGTTCCTCGGCGGCGTCCATCATCCCCTTCTTCACCGCAAGGTGCGCGGCCAGCGCGGCCAGCACCGCGAGCTGGCAGGTAAAGGCCTTGGTGCTGGCAACGCCGATCTCCGGCCCGGCGTGTGTCGGCAGCAGGAGGTCCGCCTCGCGCGCCATCGAACTGGTCGGCACGTTGACGACGACCGCAATGGTCTGTCCCGCCGCCTTGCAATGGCGCAGCGCGGCCAAGGTATCGGCGGTCTCGCCGCTCTGCGAAATGAACAGGGCAAGGCCGCCCGCGGGCAGCACCGGATCGCGGTAGCGGAACTCGCTCGCCACATCGATGTCGACCGGAACGCGGGCGAACTTCTCGAACCAGTACTTGGCCACCATCCCCGCATAGAAGCTGGTGCCGCAGGCGACGATGGTCACGCGGTCGATGGCGGAAAGGTCGAAATCGATCTGCGGCAGGGCGACGGTGCGCTCCAGCTGCCGGACATAGCTGCGCAGGGTCTGCGCCACCACGGTCGGCTGCTCGAAGATCTCCTTCTGCATGAAGTGGTGATAGTTACCCTTCTCGATCGCGGCGGCGGTCGCGCCCGAATGGACGATCGCGCGGGTGACGGGGGCATTGTCCTTGTCGAAGACCTGCGCGCCGTCACGGGTGATGACGACCCAGTCGCCTTCCTCGAGATAGCTGATCCGCTGCGTCAGCGGCGCCAGCGCCAGCGCGTCGGAGCCGAGGTAGGTCTCGCCCTCGCCGTATCCGACCACCAGCGGCGAGCCGAGCCGCGCGCCGATCAGCATGTCGGGATGCTGGCGAAACGCGACGGCAAGCGCGAAGGCACCGCGCAGGCGCGGCAGCACCTGCTGCATCGCCGCTTCGGGCGAGACGCCCTGTTCGATCAGGGTCGACACGAGATGGACGACGACCTCGGTATCGGTCTCGCTCTCGAACTTGCGGCCCGCCGCGACCAGTTCGTCGCGCAGCGGCTTGAAATTCTCGATGATGCCGTTGTGGACCAGCGCCACCTCTGCCGTGGCATGCGGATGCGCATTCGCCTCGGTCGGCGCGCCGTGCGTCGCCCAGCGGGTATGCGCGATGCCGACCTCGCCCGGCGCGGGATGCGCGGCAAGTTCGGTGACGAGGTTCGCCAGCTTGCCTTCGGCCCGGCGACGGACCAGCAGCCCGCCGTCGATGGTGCAGATGCCCGCGCTGTCATAGCCGCGATATTCCATACGCTTAAGGCCGTCGACCAGCCGCTGCGCCACGGGCTCGTTGCCGACGATGCCGATAATGCCACACATGAAACGGTATTCCCTGCTGCCCGCTCAGTGCGGGAACTTGCTGTCGACGAAGTGCATCGTGAATTCGAGCGGATCGGGTTCGCGCCCGGTGGAGGCGAGGAACCGGATCCGGCCCTTGTCCCAGACCTCGCGCACCGCGCGGGCCATGCCGGGCGGAAACTTCATGCGCTGTTCGACCATCGATCGCCAGTCGCCGTCCAACCCGGTCTGCTTCTGCATGTCGGCTTCCATGAGCGTCAGTTCAAGCTCCGTCGCCGGGTCCATGTGACCGATCGCGTCGATGATGTAGGCATCGACCAGCTTGAGGAACGGCTTGCCTTCGTAACGTCCGCTCATGCCTTGCCCTCTTCGGTTCGGTCACCCTTGGCCGAGGCCTTCGCCGCCTCCTTCTTGCGCTTCATCGCGTCGTGGAAGCGGTCGGCCCAGCCGGGCTTCACCATCTGTTCGGCCCGGACCATGCGCAGTTCGCCATCCGCGACATCGCGGCTGACCGCGCTTCCGGCTGCGACGATGGCATCCGCGCCGATCCGCACCGGGGCGATCAGGGACGAGTTCGAGCCGATGAAGGCGCGCTCGCCGATCTCGGTCCGGTGCTTGAAATAGCCGTCGTAGTTGCAGGTGATCGTGCCCGCACCGATGTTCGCGCCTGCACCGATGCTGGCATCGCCCAGGTAGGTCAGGTGGTTGGCCTTCGCCCCCTCGCCCAGTGCGGCATTCTTCATCTCGACGAAATTGCCGACGCGCGAACCCTTGCCCATGATCGCACCGGGCCGCAGCCGCGCAAAGGGACCGACCTGGCACCCCTCGCCCACCGTTGCGCCCTCCAGGTGGCTGAAGGCGCGGATCGTCGCACCTGTCGCGACCTTCACGCCGGGGCCGAAGACGACGTTCTGTTCGATCGTCACGTCGGGCGCGATTTGGGTGTCCCAGCTGAAGAACACGGTTTCGGGCGCCTTCAGCGTGACGCCGTTCTCCATCGCCTCTTGGCGCTTCAGGTCCTGCCACTGCCGTTCGGCGGCGGCCAGTTCGCTGCGCGAGTTGACGCCGGTGACTTCCTTGGGATCCTCGCACTCCACGACGGCAGACGTGCGCCCGTCCTCGTTGGCGAGGTTGACGATGTCGGTAAGGTAGTATTCGCCCTGCGCGTTGCGGTTGCCGACGCGCGACAGCAACGCGAAGAGCTCGCTTCCCTTCACCGCCATCACGCCCGAATTGCACAGCGTGCAGGCGCGCTCGGCCTCGTTCGCGTCCTTGTGCTCGACCATCTTCTCGATCCGGCCGTGCTTGTCGGCGATGACCCGGCCATAGCGCAGCGCATCGGCCGGGCGGAAGCCGAGCACGACGACGGCGGGCGCATCGTCGGCATGGAGCCTGTCAAGCATCGCGCGCATGGTGTCGGCGCGGACGAAGGGCACGTCGCCGTAGAGGATCAGCACGTCGCCGGCGAAATCCTTCAGCGCGCCCTCGGCCTGCTGCACCGCGTGGCCGGTGCCGAGCTGCGGTTCCTGCACCGCGTATTCGACATCGTTCCCCAGCGCCGCCTGCACCTGGTCGCGGAATTCGCCGACAATCACCACGGTCTTTTCCGGTTGCAGCCTGTTCGCCTGGTCTAGCAGGTGGAGGATCATCGACCGGCCCGCGACCGGGTGCAGCACCTTGTGCAGCCCGCTCTTCAGGCGCGATCCCTTGCCGGCGGCGAGGATGACGGTGGCGACGTTCTTCATGATGCTCCCGCAAGTGACGGTACGAAGGGGCTGGCCCGAAGGCTTGTGTCGGTGCCTTGCCAGCTTTCCGTTGTGCTTTCCAGTTCGCCGGGCCATGGCCCACAACGATATGCAGGACCAGTCCCACAACGTCGCCTCCGCCATTGCCACCCCCGCCGACGGGACCACCGCCGAAGGGGCGGGGTCGATCCGCTTTCGCGCGGTGGGCTTCGATCTCGACGGCACGCTGCTCGAAACCGCGCCCGACATCGCCCGTGCCCTGAACCACGCGCTGGGCGTCGCGGGGCTGCCCGCCCTGCCTTACGAGGACGTGCGCCCGATGATCGGCGGCGGCGCCAAGCGGCTGCTGGCGAGCGCGCTGGCGGGCAAGTTCGGCGGCCGGATGCCCGACGACACGCTGAACCCGCTCTACGATGTGCTGCTCGATCACTACCGCGCCAACATCGCGGTCGAAACAGTGCCCTACCCCGGCCTGCTGCCCGCGCTCGACCGGCTGGCCGAAGCCGGCGTCACGCTGGGCGTCGCGACCAACAAGCTGGAGTCGCTCGCCGTCCACCTGCTCGAAGAAGTGGGCATCGCCGACCGTTTCGCCTGCGTCATCGGCGGCGACACGCTGGGAACCGCCAATGCCAAGCCCCGCCCCGACATGCTTCACGAGCTGGAGCGGCGCTGCGGCGGCGGGCCGACCGCGTTCGTCGGCGATTCGATCTACGACACCGGCGCGGCGCGGGCGGCGGGCCAGCCGAGCGTGGCGGTCAGCTTCGGCTATCGCACGCAGCCGGTGGCGGAGCTTGGCGCAGACGCCGTGATCGATCACTTCGATTCGCTCTGGGACGCGCTCGCGGCCCTGTGAGCCGCTCCGTGACTGCGGCGAATGGCGGAACGGCGGCGACCTGATTGCCGTTGGGGACATGAGGGTTTCGGGGTCGTTGCCACAACGCCCAAGGAGGCCCGAATGCTCACCCGGACGACGTCCGATACTGAAGACCTGCGAAGTCTCATCCGCCAGCTCGAGAACGCGGCTGTCCCGGAATACGACTTTGCCAAAGACATCGCGCTGACGGCAAAGCGCAAGCTGCGCATCGGCGAAACGATCCGCGCGATGCACGCCCGCCGCATGGCGCGCCAGCCGGGCGCCAATCGCCGCAAGCGCGCCGCCCTCGCCATCGCCGCGGCAAACATGGGCTTTGGCACATCGGGCATGGTCCCGCCAACCCCCGTCGCGCAAGCACAACTCGCCGCTTACCAGGCGGGCCGCCCCTCGTTCGAGGACATGACCGGCCGGGTCCCTGCCAGGCAACTGACCGCGAGCGACGAGTTGCGCGAGGCGATGATCGAGGAAGAGGGCGTTCGCACCCGCGTCTATCGCGACATCGCCGGTTATCTCACGGTTGGTATCGGCCACCTCGTCCGCGCGGAAGACCGGCTTTCACTGGGCGATCGCATCTCGCGCGAGCGGATCCTCGACTTCTTCGAGGAGGACGTCGCGCTCGCCGAAGCGGCGGTCCGCAGGCTGGCCGGCGACACGCCGCTCCACCAGCACGAATTCGATGCCCTGGTCGATCTCGTTTACAACGTCGGCGAAGGCAACGTCTCGCTGGATCGCAGCCCTCGGCTCAATGCCGCGCTGGACGAAGCCGACTACGACTCGGTCGCCGAGGAGCTGACCTACACCCACGCCCGCGGACAGACGGCGGAAGGCCTGATCTACCGCTCCCGACGGAGGGCGCAGATCTTCCAGGACGCGGTCTACACCGATCCTCGCAACGCGGCATGAGCCTGCCGGACTGCCCGCGGCAATCGGCGCGCTACTTGGGCGCCGGTTTTACGTAACTCGCCACCTCGGGCGGCACGTCGCGCGCATAGCGACCGAATGTATCGACGACGCCCATGTCCGGACCGTCGACCGGGTCTTCGAGCAGTTCGGGATGATCCACCCTCACCCGGTCCAGGACGACCGGCGGGATGTCCTCGATCGTGCCGGTGATCTTGTAAGTGTGCATTCGGCCCGTCAGGATGCCGTCGCGCACGTCGGACTGCCCCATCCTCATCCACGGCCACCACGGACTTTGCCGCATGAACCCGCCGGTGTAGCGCGCCGAGACCACCGAGCGATCCTCGATCTCGGCGACTGGCGTGAACAGCACGAAGTGTTCGGAAGGGTTTACCCTGACGCCGGAACTCGCCTTGGGCCACCCCTCCGGCGTGACCGGATTGACGTATTCGTGGCTGTAGTCCCAGCCAACGAGATACTGGTCGCCGATCTTCTGCCACGGCAGCGTGAACGGCTCGTCGCCCTGCGCCGCCTTCTTCTGCCCCATGCCGTCGTTGTTGACGGTCTTGCTTCCGTTGACCTCGAAAACCTTGCGCGTGAGGCCGAGCGTGCCGCGAAAATCATTGTTGATGAAATCGTAGACCTGCACCCGCTCGCCGGTCCAGGGATTGTCCCAGTGATCGATGATCCGCCCGGTTTCGAGATCGGTGAAGAACGCGCATTCGCGCCCCATCACGCGCACCGATCCATCGGGCTGGATCGCGTTGCGGATATTGCCGAACCCGACGAGGCCAAAGACCGGCACGGCGCGATTGCGCCCGATTACCGCGTATTGCACGCCCTGGTAGGCGGAAATGACCGGCCGCTCGCCGATCGTGCCCCACATCTTGGCAAAGGCGTAGAGATGCTCGCGCGGATCGCCGAGGTCGAGCGGACGCCGGCTGCCCGTCTCCGCCGCCGCGACCGTCGGCACCATTCCTGTCGCCATCGCCCCGCCCAGCGCGCCCGCGCCGAGCATGCCGCCTATGGCGCGGCGGCGGGACAGCCCGCTGGTCATCGTTTCCAGAAACATCTTCGCTCGCTCCTTGAGACTTTGGGTCGTCGATCCGCCGGGACCGGGGGGAATCGGGTCGGGACTTCTCAGGCCGCCGGCGGCGGCGCGGCGACGAGAACGACCGACATGTCGCACACCCCCTCGCGAAGCGCCTTGGCTGCGCGATATTCGGGATCGTCCCAGAACGCGCGCGCTGTCGCGGCATCGGGAAACTCGATGACGATCTGCGACGATCCGGGCACGCCGTCGCCTTCCAGCACCTCGGTCCCGCCGCCACGCACGATGAAACGACCGCCGAACCGTTCGACGACCTTTGCCGCGGCTGGCGAATAGCCGGACATGAAGGCGGCGCGGTCATGCAGGACGACAGTGACGATCAGCCAGGCGGCCATGGAATGCTCCTCGTAGATTGGGCGGGTCAGGCCTTTGGCGACATCGTGCCGTCCGCAGCGACGCCGCGGGCGGCGAAGCCCGATTTATCCGACAGGCGAATGCACGGCCAGTCGGCACCGATCGACGCACGGCCCGCCGCAGTGCCCGCTTCCGGCTACAGGCACTTTGCGGCACAACCGACCCGACAAGCCCACCGCACAAAAAGAGAAGACCGCCATGCAGACCACCCGCGCCATGCTCCGCCAGACCGGCGGCCCTTCCGCGATCGAATGGGAAACCGTCGACCTGCCCGATCCGGGCGAGGACCAGGTGCTGGTCGAACACACCGCCATCGGCCTCAACTTCATCGACACTTACGTCCGCAGCGGCCTCTACCCGGCCGCGTTGCCCAGCGGTCTGGGCATGGAGGCGGCCGGGCGGGTCGTGGCGGCGGGCGCCGCATCGGGCTTCGCCGAGGGCGAGCGTGTCGCCACGTTCGGACCCGCACCGGGCACTTACGCGACGCATCGCATCTATCCGGCCAAGGATCTCTTCAGGCTTTCCGGCGGCGTCACGGACGAAGTGGCCGCCGCTGCCCTTTTGAAGGGATGCACGGCGGAATTCCTGATCGAACGCTGCGCCCGGGTGCAGGCCGGGCAGACCGTCCTGGTCCACGCCGCGGCGGGCGGGGTGGGACAGTTGCTCGTGCAGTGGCTGAAGCACATCGGCGCAACCGTCATCGGAACCGTCTCCAGCGCCGCAAAGGCCGACGCCGCGAGCAACGCGGGCGCCGACCATGTCGTTCGCTACGACAGCGTTGACGTGGCCGAAGCGGTTCTGGCGATCACCGATGGTGCGGGGGTCGACGTCTCGCTCGACGGTGTCGGCCGCTCAACCTGGGAAGCATCGCTCAAATCGGTGCGCCGACGCGGATTGATCGTCAGCTTCGGCAACGCCAGCGGGCCGGTCACCGACGTGGCGCTGGGCACCCTGTCGGCGCACGGCTCGCTCTTCGTCACGCGCCCGGGGCTGTACCACTACTACGCCGAGCCGGAGGAGAGGGCCGCCGGGGCCAGGCGCCTGTGGCAGCTGATCGAACAGGGCGTGCTGTCGGTGCCGATCGGCCAACGTTACTCCTTGCGCGAGGCGGCGGCGGCGCATCGCGACCTTGAGGCGCGCGGCACGATGGGGTCGACCATCCTGCAACCCTGAGACAACGTCCTTCGGGCGGCGGTCAGGCGCCGGTCACGCCTGCGCCGCCCAGCAATCGACGATGCCGCCGCCGGTCGCGAACCAGGCTTCCTGCCGCGCCGACAGCATGGCCAGCAGACGCTCGAACGCGGCGATGCGATAGGGCAGGCCCATGATGTAGGGCGTCACGTGGATCGGTAGCATCCGCCCGCCGCCGGTTGCCGCCGCTTCGCCCGCCAGCCAGTCGAACGCGTCTTCCATCGATTGCGCCCAGCTGTCCGCGCTTTGCTGCTGCACCGCGACGATCGTCCGGTCGGACAGTTCGTGGTTCAGCGGCAGGTTCACGATGCCGTTGCGCCAGCGGTAAGGCATCTCGTCGTTCACCCAGTCGCACTGAAATGCGATGCCCTGTTCGCGAAGGATATCGGCAGTGCGAAAGCTCTGCGACCGGGCGATGGACAGCCAGCCCTTCGCCACTTGTCCCGTCGCGGCGTTCAGCCGGGAAAGCGCGTCCCCGATCAAAGCGCGTTCGGCCTCTTCGGACAGCGAGCCGTCGATCGTGCCGTTCATGTCGGTCGAGTGGGCGATGATCTCGTGCCCGCCCGCCAGAACCGCCTCCACCAGCTCCGGGTAGCGTTCCGCAATCGCGGCATTGGTGGCGAAACTGGCCTTCACACCCGCCTTGTCCAGCGCCTCCAGGAAGCGCCACGCGCCGATGCGATTGCCGTAGTCGCGCGCGGTATAGTGGCGGAAATCGGGATAGGCGGTCTGCATGTGACCGGGCGCGCGGAACGGCTGGTCGGTCGGCAGGATCGGAAACCATTCGAGGCTGACGCAGATCCAGACCGCGACGGACCCGGTCGGCCAGCTCACCGGCTTGCGTTCGTGCAACGGCGACCATGAGTAGAGTTCGTGGTCGTAGCCTTCGCCGCGCGCAGGATAGGACAGGTAGTGCGAATCGAGGCTCATGCGCGTGCTCCCGGCAAGGTGGCGGGCGTTTGCGCGCGCCAGGCATCGACGATCTCGCCAGCCTTCGCGATCCAGGCGCGCCCGTCGCTCGCGATGTGCTCCAGCGCTTCCTCGAACGGACCGATCCGGTGAGGCTGCCCGATGAGATAGGCGTGCAAGGGGATGCACATGACGGTGCCCGAACGCTCGCCCTCCTGCGCCAGCCGCTCGAACTGGCGAACCAGCGTGTCGGCGTATTCGCGCCCGCTCATGTTGTAGATGAAGAAGCCGTAGTGGTCGTTGACCTCTAGGCTGTAGGGGATCGAGGCGAGGCGGCCCTTCGCGACCTTCACGTCCTGCACTTGGTCGTCGTGATAGAGGTCGCAGGTATAGTCGAGGCCATATTCGGCGATCAGGTCCAGCGTGCGCGGCGTGTGGGTCAGCGCGGGGGCCAGCCAGCCGCGGATCGTCTGCCCCGTCGCATCGCGTACGGTGCGGATCGAATCCTCGATGATCGCGCGTTCCTGCGCCTCGCTTATGTCGTAGGCGTAGCGGGTGTTGTAGATGCCGTGGCTGAAGAATTCCCAGCCCCGTGCATTGGCGTCGGCGACGACTTCGGGATGATGCTGGCACAGCGCCACCGACAGGCTGACCGAACCGGGGAAGCCGTGCTTGCTCATCACCTCGGCCATGCGCCAGTGCGACACGCGATTGGAATGGTCGCGGTGGGAATAGCCGACGACATCGGGGTGGGGCCTTGCCCACGCCTTGCGCCGCGGATGGGCGGGCGGATCGATCTCGTAGTATTCGAGGTTGGGCGCGACCCAGACGGCCACTGTCTTGCCGCCCGGCCACACGACCTTGGGCCGGCCCGCGTAGGGGACGTAATCGTAGAGGTCGGGATCGGCCGCGTTCTCGCGCATCAGCGGGCCTCCAGCCAGTCGATCACCGCCTGCACCGGCTCGACGTCGGCGTACTTGAGTTGCAGGTCGGTAAGGTTGGCGAAATGGTAGCTCGCGTGTTTGTCGGCGGTCGTTTCGATCGGGACGATGGTTCGGTAGCCGTGGCTCAGGGCGTCGACCGCGGTGGCGCGCACGCAGCCGCTGGTCGATCCGCCGGTGACGACCACGGTATCGACCTTGTGGAACAGGAGATAGCTGGCAAGCGGCGACTCGAAGAAGGCGCTGGGCATGCGCTTGGTATATTGAAGGTCGTCGGCGCCGATCGCGACGCGCGGGTCATAGGCGTGGCGCTCGCTGTCGTACTTGATGTT
Source organism: Croceicoccus sp. BE223 (assembly GCF_031457155.1). NCBI lineage: Bacteria > Pseudomonadati > Pseudomonadota > Alphaproteobacteria > Sphingomonadales > Erythrobacteraceae > Croceicoccus > Croceicoccus sp. BE223. Next base: position 355,096 of record NZ_JAVDWB010000001.1, on the reverse strand, counting down.
CTGCAGCGAATCCTCGGTATCGGTGCGCGTGCCCCAGACGCCCGCATCGGCGGCATCGGCCTTGTAAGCAACCCGGGTCCAGATCACCGGCATTCCGCGCATCCGGGCGAGGCGACTGATGGTGTTGATGTACTCGATCTGGCGCGGATCGGTTTCGTAGGCGGTCCGGAACCGGTCGATGCAGGTATAGGCCTGCTGCACGTCGACGTTGACGATGGCCAGTCGCTCGCCGAAGCCGAACTTGCGGCGGGCCGGGTTGGCCATCACCTCTTCGAAGATCTCCCGGGCGGTGCGTCCGTCCTCGACCATCCGTGTCCCTGCAACTGTCATCGCCGGCTCCGTTTTTTCAAAGTTTCTTTGACGCAAAGCATAATCGCGCGTAGTGGGTTGTCGAGCACAATTTGTCCGGACAACTTTCCGCATGCGAAAGCCATTGGAAATCGATCGTCTGAACCCCGCTAGCGCGCTCGCACCGCCCTGCGCCCGCCCCGTTTGCGCTGACAGGGGAATGCCCGGCTCTATCCGATACGAGGGCAGATAAGACCGCTGTGCGGAGAATCGCGACATGCCCCGCCGACACGGCGAAGCATCCGCGCCATCACCAGGTTGCCCGATGTCACCAACGATGCAGGAACCCGAGATCATGACCACGACAACGACCGTATCCATGGCCGAAGCGATGCCGCTCCTCGCTCGCCACGAAGGCGTCTGGGACGGCACCTACACCTACTTCAACGACAAGGACGAGCAGATCGACCAGCACGCGAGCCGCCTGTTCTGCCGCATCAAGGACGAGGGTCCCTATCCCTACCACCAGACCAACCATTACACCTGGGCCGATGGCCGCAAGGACATTCGCGACTTTCCCGCGAGCTATCGCGACGGCCGCATCTGGTGGGACAACGACCTGATCAAGGGCTGGTGCGCCCCTGTCTCGCTCGACGAGTACGAGCGCACGATGATGCTCTACTGGCAGCGCGTCGGCGATCCCTCGCTCTATCTCTACGAGATGATCCAGATTTCCGACGACGGCGAGAACCGCTGCCGCACCTGGCACTGGATCCGCGACGGCAAGCTGGAAACGCGCACCTGCATTCAGGAAAAGCTGGTCACCCGCGACTGGCGCAGCCTCGACGTCTGAGCCAACCCTGACGATGCCCACGTCTGAGAACACGCACCCCGCAGCCAAGACCCTGTTCGATCGCATCTGGGACGCGCACCGCATCGCCGACACGGCGGGCGGCGCGTCGCTGGTCGCGATCGACCGGATCTTCCTGCACGAGCGGACGGGGGCATCGGCGCTGAAGTCCATGGCCGCGAGCGGGCGGCGGGTGCGCGACCCCGCCCGCACTTTCGCGGTCATGGACCACATCGTCGATACCCGGCCCGGGCGCGGCGACAGCACCCTGATGGCGGGCGGACAGGGCTTCATAACCGAGACCCGCGCCGCCGCGATCGAGGCGGGAATCACGCTGTTCGACGTGACCGACCGCGACCAGGGCATCACCCACGTCATCAGCCCGGAACTGGGCATCGCCCTGCCCGGCCTGACGCTGGTTGCGCCCGACAGCCACACCTGCACACAAGGCGCGCTGGGCGCGCTGGCCTGGGGCATCGGGTCTAGCGAGGCCGAGCACGCGATGGTCACCGGTACCTTGCGGCTGGACCGGCCACGCACGATGCGGGTGGCCTTTACCGGTGCCCTGCCGCGTGGCGTGACGGCAAAGGACATGGCGCTGGCCCTGATTGCCCGGTACGGCGCGGGCGGCGGCGCTGGGCATGTGGTCGAATTCGCCGGCGAAGCGGTCCGGGCGCTCGGCATCGAGGGGCGGATGACCCTGTGCAACATGGCCACCGAGTTTTCGGCGATGACCGGCATCGTCGCGCCCGACGAAACGACGTTCCGCTATCTCGCCGGACGCCGCTATGCCCCGGACGATTTCGACGATCCCTACTGGCATGCGCTGCACAGCGACGACGATGCCCGTTTCGACCGGGAGATCGCGATCGACGCGGCCTCGCTGGCGCCGATGGTCACCTGGGGCACCAGCCCGGAACACGCCGTCGCCATCGACGGTGCCGTGCCGCAGGGGCCTGCCCGCGCGCACGACTACATCGGCCTGCCCGCGGGCACACCGATCGCGGGCACCCCTGTCGATGCCGCTTTCCTCGGCTCGTGCACCAACGCCCGCCTGTCCGACCTGCAGCGCGCCGCGGCGATCCTGCGCGGCCGCCGCATCTCGCCCGCGATCCGCAAGGCGCTGGTCGTGCCCGGAAGCAGCGCGGTCAGGCGAGCGGCAGAGGCCGAGGGGCTGGACCAGGTGTTTCGCGATGCCGGCTTCGAATGGCGCGAAAGCGGCTGTTCGCTGTGCTTCTATGCCGGCGGCGAAGGCTTTGCGCCAGGCAGCCGCACGATCAGCAGCACCAACCGCAATTTCGAAGGACGCCAGGGCCCCGGCATCCGCACCCACATCGCCAGCCCCGAAACCGTGGCGGCAAGCGCGCTTGCGGGCGCCATCGCCGATCCGCGCCGGTGGATGGGAGATGCGGCATGATCCCCTTCACCACCCTCTCCTCGATCGCCGTGCCGGTTCTGCGCGACAACGTCGACACCGACGCGGTCATCCCCAGCCGCGAGATGCGCTCGACCGGGCGGACCGGGCTTGCCGATGGCCTGTTCGCCCCGTGGCGATACAGCGATGTCGACGCGCGGCTTCCCGATCCCGATTTCGCCCTGAACCGGCCCGAAGCGCGCGGCGCCCGCATCTTGCTCGGCGGCGCGAACTTCGGCTGCGGGTCGAGCCGCGAGCACGCGGTCTGGGCGCTTGCCGAATGGGGCATCCGCTGCGTCATCGCCGCGTCCTTCGCCCCGATCTTCGCGGCCAACTGCGTGCGCAACGGGCTTCTTCCCCTCACGCTTCCGTCCGCCACGGTCGCGTCGCTGGCCTGGCGCGAGGTGTGCGTCGACCTTGCCGCGCAGACCGTTGCCGAGGGCGCGGACAGCTACCCGTTCGACATCGGCGCGGAGGCGAAGCAGATGCTGCTCCACGGCCTCGACGCCATCGACCTGACCCTGACGCAGGCACCCGCTATCGAGGCGTGGACCGCGGCCGACCGCGTCGCGCGCCCGTGGGCCTACCTCGCCTCACATCGGGAAAGCACGACATGACCGCCATCCTCGTTTCCGAAGTCGGCCCGCGCGACGGGCTGCAATCCATCGACCGGGTCATGGACCTGGAGGCCAAGAAGCGCTGGATCAGCGCCGAGGCCGCCGCCGGGGTGAAGGAGATCGAGGTCGGCTCTTTCGTCCCGCCGCGTCTCCTGCCGCAGATGGCCGACACCGCCGAACTGGTCGCGCACGGGCTGACCATTCCGGGCCTGCGGGTCGTGGCGCTGGTCCCCAACGCCAAGGGCGCGCAGCGCGCGGCAGACGCCGGCGTTCACGCGATGAGCATTCCCTTTTCGATGAGCGAGACGCATTCGCTCAAGAACGTGCGCAAGGACCACGCCGCGATGCTGGCGGAAATCGCCGAAGTTGCGAGGATCGCCCGGGAAGCGCGCATCGGCTTCGCGGTCAGCCTGTCGACGGCGTTCGGCTGCACGCTGGAAGGCGCCGTGCCCGAAGCGACGGTCGTGCGGCTCGCCGAAGCCTCGCTGGAAGCGGGGGCCGAGGAACTGAGCCTGTCCGACACGACCGGCTACGCCGACCCGGCGCAAGTCCGGCGGCTGGTGCGCGCGGTCAAGGCCGTGGCGGGCGACCGGCTGTCGACGCTTCATCTCCACAACACCCGCGGACTGGGGCTGGCCAACGCGGTGGCCGGGCTGGACGAGGGGATCACCACGCTCGACGCCTCGATCGGCGGGCTGGGCGGCTGCCCCTATGCGCCGGGGGCGAGCGGAAACCTGGTCACTGAGGATCTGGTGCTGATGCTCAATGCCATGGGTTACGAGACCGGCATCGATCTCGAGACGCTCTTCGCCGTGCGCCACATCCTCGCCGAAGCGCTGCCCGGCGAGCCGCTCTACGGCTTCACGCCCGATGCCGGGCCGATGCTGGATTACAACGAAAGGATCGCGCGATGAGCGCGACGCCGCTGGCCGGGCTGAAGGTCGTCGAATTCACGCACATGGTGATGGGCCCGACGGTCGGCCACATCCTGGCCGGGCTGGGCGCGGAGATCGTGCGGATCGAACCGATCGGCGGGGACCAGACGCGCCGCCTGCTGGGATCGGGCGCGGGCTATTTCCCGATGTACAATCGCGGCAAGCAGTCGATCTGCCTCGATCTCAAGAGCGATGCGGGGCTCGAAGTCGCCGCCGACCTCGTCGCCGGGGCCGACATCCTGGTCGAGAATTTCCGGCCCGGCGCGCTCGATCGGCTGGGCCTTTCGTGGGAGGTGACGAGCGCGCGCAACCCGCGGCTGATCTACTGTTCGGAAAAGGGCTTTCTGCCCGGGCCTTACGAGAATCGCACCGCGCTCGACGAAGTGGCGCAGATGATGGGCGGCCTCGCCTACATGACCGGGCCGCCGGGCCGGCCGCTTCGTGCCGGGGCCAGCGTGATCGACGTGACGGGCGGAATGTTCGGCGTGATCGGCATCCTCGCCGCGCTGGAGGAACGCCATCGCACCGGGCGCGGCCAGAAAGTGGTCGCGAGCCTGTTCGAGACGACGACCTACCTCGTCGGCCAGCACATGGCGCAGTTCGCGGTGACCGGGAAGCCCGCCGCGCCGATGCCGGCCCGCGTCTCGGCTTGGGCGATCTACGACGTGTTCGAAACGCGCGACGAGCCGGTCTTCATCGGCGTCGTCACCGACAGCCTGTGGGAGAAGTTCTGCAGGCTGTTCGGCCTCGACGACCTGTGGGCCGACGAAACGCTGCGCGCCAACAACCAGCGGGTGCTGGCGCGCGACCGCATCCTGCCGACGATACGCGCTCTGGTGGCGACGATGAGCCGCGACGAGGTTATCGCCCGGCTGGACGGATCTGGTCTCCCGTTCGCTCCCATCGGCAGGCCGGAAGACCTGTTCGACGATCCGCAGCTCGCCGAAGGCGGGCTGGAGGACGTGACGCTCGACACCGGTGCGCAGACCCGCCTGCCGACGATCCCGCTGATGATGGACGGAGAGCGGCTGGGCAAGGGGGCGACCCTGCCCACGCCCGGCGCCGACAGCCGCGCTATTCTCGCCGGTCTGGGCTATGAGGCAGCCCGAATCGACGAGCTGATCGCGGACGGGTCGGTCGGCGCTGGCTGACCGTCAGACAAAAACGCTTCGGGCGGCGGGCCGCGCCGCGATGACCGTGGCCCACCGCCGGATCGCGGGATAGCCCCGCAACGGATCGCCGCCGAGCATCCGCACCGAGGTTCGCGCCACGGGATAGGCAAGCACGTCGGCATAGGTCATCGCCGATCCGGCCAGCCACGGGCTATCGTTCAGCCGCGTGTCGATTACCGCCAGCCCGCGGTGTGCCTGCGCCGTGAAATGATCGAGTGCGGTCTGGACCGGCGCCTCACCCAACGCCAGGGGCAGGACGCCGAACTGGAAGATGCCGGTGAACGCCGCAGACAGATCTGCCGATACCAGGCTGGCGAACTGGTCGGCCATGGCCGCTTCGCGCGGGTGGCTCGGCAGCAGCAGGCCGGTCTTGCCCGCGAGATAGCGGACGATGGCGGCGGACTGGCTTATCGTGATCGCCGCGCCGCCGGGGCCGTCCTCGTCGTGGAGCACCGGGATCTTGCCGAGCGGATTGCGCGCCAGGAAGGCCGGGGCCAGGTGCTCGCCCGCCTGGAGGTCGATTGCGATCCGCTGGTGCGGCAGGCCGCATTCCTCCAGCATCAAGGCCGCCTTCTGCCCGTTGGCGGTGTCGCTGGTGAACAGGGTGATCACGTCAGGCCCTAGAACGGCTTCACCAGCCCGATGTACGACGTCGCCAGCAGCAGGGCATAGACGGTCCAGACCCAGATGCGCGTCCGGTTCATGGTCCGCAGCAGCGGCACCTCGGTCGCGTCGCTCGACCCTTCGGCGACCAGCTTCATCAGGAGCGGGCCGACCGGCTTGAAGGCGACGTCGATCATGATCGCCGCAAGGAAGATGACGCCGAACAGGAGCGCCTTGGTCGCGAGCCAGGCCCCCGGCAGCGGCCCGCCCTCAGCCAGTGAAAGCGCACCGAGACCGAAGTAGAAGGCGGCGAGCGCGACCTTCAGGACGAATTCGATGCGCCGGTCGCGCTTGGCCCGCGGCGTCTGGTCGTGGCGGTGCGCATCCCAGACCAGCCACAGCCAGAACGCGCCGATGGCCCATGCCAGCGCGAGCGCCCAGCCCGGCAGGACCCACCACTGACCGAGATGGACCACGGTGAGCGACACGGGCACCATCAGCGCCCACGCACTGCGCGGGACCATGTCGACTTCGACCAGCAGGCGCAGCAGGGCGAGGCGCTGATCGAGCGTGTAGCTCGTCCGCCTGCGGAAATGCTGGCCCAGGATGAAGACACCGGCATCGGCCCCCAACCACAACACGAACAGGAGCAGGTGGACATAGACCATGGTCGGATAGGCAAGCTCTGACATCAGCCGGCGTTCCTTTCGGGATGATGGGGCGGTTCGGGTTCGCTGGCCGGGCCAAAGGGGCCGTCGGCGGCGGGGTAGCGGGGGCCGAGCGCGGAAGCGGGCGTCGGCGGGACGATTCCGGCCGGGCCGTCAAGCCAGGCCGAAAGGAACGCCGCGACCTCGCCCGCATGATGGTCGAGGAATCCGTGCCCCCAGCCGGGCACCGCGGCGACGCGGTAATTTTCGCCACTCCCCTCTGCCCGCCAGGTCTGCGTCTCGAGATCGTCGCCGGTCGCCAGAACCAGCGTTGCCGATGCCGAACGCCGCATCGCCGCGGTCAGATCGTGAGCGAAGGCGGCGGCATGGCCCCACCACTCGTCGTTGCCGCCCAGCAGCGCTTCGCGGAACATGTCGTTGATCGCGGCCACGGAAACGCCGGGGCGGTGATGATGATGGTAGAAGCCCTGCCAGCGACGCAGGACATGCGAACCGTCCGCCTGCGGGGCGCGGTGGCGGTAGTGCTCGGCAAAGGCGGTCCGCTCTTCCGGCGTCAGGATCGGGGCGCCGATCATGATCACACGGCGCACTCTTTCACCGGCGTCGGCCGCCATCTGCACCGCCGTCATCGCACCGGTGTGATAGCCGATGAGATCGACGGGTCCGGCGAGGCCGAGCGCATCCAGCGCCGCGAACGTCGAGGCGGCGTAGTCTTCGATCCGCGGCGGCGCGGGTGGCGGGTCGGACATGCCGAAGCCGGGCGTGTCGAGGGCGAAGACCGGGCGATTCTCCGCCATTTCGGCCGCGAATTTCTCGAACACGCGGCCGCTCATCGGGCTCATGTGCAGGCAGACGAGCGGGATTCCGCCCGGCCGGACCGGCTTCGCGCAGCGCAGGTGGACCTGGCCAAAACGTCCATCGACATATTCGCGGCGAACCGGCCGGGTCATGACTTCTGCCTTTCGATTGGTCCGGACAAGTCAGCATAGCTCGGCCCTTCGGGCAAGCATAATTTGTCCGGACAAATCGCCAGAAGGCAGGCAGAATGCCCGCCGTCGGGTTGTCTCAGGCGTCGATGTCTATGTGCATGGAATAGGCGAAGCGGTCGCCCGGATGATGGCTGACCGAAACCTCGAACAGGCGGCCCCCGGTGTCGTAATAGCAGCGCAGGAGGCGCAGGCATGGCGAACGCCGCGCGATGTCGAGCTGCTTGGCGACCCCGGCGCTGGCGGGCACTGCCTGGATCTCCTGCGTGATGTTCCCGACCCTGATCCGGCACAGCGATTCCATCTGGCGGAAGATCGCCACGCCATCGAGCGAAAGCTCCTGATCGCGCAGCACCTCCGCCGCGACAAAGGCGTCGGTCACCGCGATCGGTCGCGCATCGCCCGGCCGGATGCGGATGCCGTGATAGCTGTGCCACTGTCCGCCCGAACCGTTTAGCACATCGGCCAGCTTGCGCGGCAGCGGTCCCTTGCCGGTCGGCTTGTAGTGGATTTCGGTATCATGGGCGTATTGCAGGATCTCGCCGACGTTGGAGAGAGGCTGCGACAGGGTGCCGCCCCGCTGACCGACCGGGCGGATGATCGTGCCCGAGCCGCGCTTGCGGGAAATGAGGCCTTCGATCTCCAACCTGCGGAGCGCCTCGCGCACGGTATGGCGGCTCAGCCCATGGGTGGCGCTCAGCTCGTGCTCGGTCGGAAATTGTTTGCCGACGCTCAGCTTGCCGGCCTGGATCGCATCGCGCAGTTCGTCCGCCAGCACCATGTAGCGTGGCCTAGCCGGTGTCTTGACCGGTGCCTCGGTGTCGCCGTCTGACCGGCTCATCTCCTCTTCCCCATTGAACGGCCATCGTCCCAGTGCCCCGCCGTGCCATCGTCCTAATCCGGCTCGGCTCGAAGGTCAAAGTGCAGCGGCCGCTTGCCCGACGGTTTCGCCCCGCGCCCCGGCAATGGCTCGCGATGCCGCGTGCCACGCCCTCGCCGATTGGGCCTGCAGCAGCGCACGATGCTCGCGCGCAAGACGCTCCGGAGCGATCTCTTCCACGCCGAAATCGATGCCGTGCGAAGCGTCGGCGCAATACCACGGCGCGAAGAAGTGCGCGGCGCGGACGATCGACCAGGCCGTGATGAGATAGGCGCCGAAGCGATCGGGCGTCAGATCGGGAAACAGCAGCTCCGTCTCTCCGTCAGGTGCCGGCTCGTATTCGATCTCGCCAGCCTCCAGCGTCGCCGCCACCGCCGCGAACAGGGCCTGCCACGCGGCCGGATCGGTCGGCGCGGCTCCGTCCCAGTCGTCCGACAACCCGTGCCCCGGGACATCGATGGCAAGCCCGGTGTCACCGGCTAGCAATTCGGCGGAACGCCCCGCAGCGTGTATCGTCAGCGCGCCGCCACGCCTGCCGCGCCAGTGGACGAGACCGTCGAAGCCCGGCACATCGACGGCGACAAAGCCTTCGTCCTGCGCTTCCACCAGTTCGGGCACCGCGACGCCGTGTTGGCGCAGGAAAGCGACGCTGGCTTCTTCCAGGTCGGCCGGCGTCGCAACCTTGCGCGCACTCCACTGCGCGGGAAGCGGGCCGAGCCGGTCGATATGCTCCTGCAGCGGATCGCCATCGTAGGCGGCGATGAGGACCGGCGCGGTCGGCTCGTCCGGTCCGGGGATGTCGCGACTGGCCCGCAGCACCGCGCCATAGCCGGTGCGATAGGCGTCGCCCGCGTCCAGCATTTCGCGCACGACGGCATCGACGCGCGCGGGATCGGCATGCGCGACCGGCAGGCGGCGCGCGGCCCGGGTGTCGAACCAGGGGAAAAACCAGCTCTGTTCGAGAATGCGGTTCCACAGCCAGACGAGATGGCTGCCGTAAGGGTCGGGCCGGAACGGCGGCAGATAGCTTTCGGAAAAGAGCCTGCGCTCCGCCTCGGTCCAGATCGCATAACCGCCGATGGCCAGCGCGGAGAAGCGACCGGGATGACGGCGCAGCGCGGTCACGAGGATGATGCCGCCCGAGTGGAACCCGTAGGCCGGAACCCGGTCGATGCCCAGCACGTCGAGCAGATCGACCAGACCGTCGGCGAAATCGGCGATTGTCGCATCGGGATCGGCAAAGGCATCGGACTGGCCGAAACCGGGCGAATCCGGCGCGATGCACGTGAAGTCGCGGCCCCAGCGCCGCATCAGGTCGGCGTATTCCGCCGAGGAGCGCGGCGACTGGTGCACCATCAGCAGGGCAGGCCCCTGGCCGCAGCGGCGATAATGGACACGCCGGCGGCTGGCGCCGGTGCCGACATCGATGAAGTGACGGGTGATTCGCATGACTTGCAATTTGTCCGGACAAATGGATCTCGACAAGCCCTCGTGATGCCATCATCGTGGCAGGCATGATCGGAGTCCTCGCGCCATGACCGTCACCATGCCCCGCCCTGCCCTGTCCGTCCGCAATCCGCGCACGGGGCTGCTCGACGCGCAGATCCTTCCCGCCGATGCGGCGACGATAGACGCGCTTTCTTCGCAGCTTCGTGCCGCGCAGCCCGACTGGGAGGCGATCGGGCCCCAGGCGCGGGACGAATGCATGCGCGCGCTGGCCGATGCCATCGAGCGGAACGAAGCGGCGCTGCTGGCCGCGCTGGCTGCGGACACCGGACGGCTCGCATTGTCGCGCATGGAGATCGGCGCGGTCTGCGGCATGCTGCGGCGCTGGGCGGACATCGCACCGCAGCTCATGCCCGCAGGCGAAGCACGCCGGGCAAGCGCGAGCCCCGGTGTCGAGCTGGCCGGGCGATCGCTTCCCTATCCGCTGGTGGGGGCGATCAGCCCGTGGAACTTCCCTTTGCTGCTGGCGATGATCGATGCCGTGCCGGCGCTGGCCGCCGGCTGCGCGGTAATCGTCAAGCCGTCGGAGGTGACCCCCCGCTTCATCGCACCGCTCCGCGATGCGATCCGGCAGGTTCCCGCCATCGAAGCGGTGTGCGCCGTGATCGAGGGCGATGGCGCGACGGGCGCGGCCCTTGTCGGGGCGGTCGACTACCTGTGCTTCACCGGATCGGTCGCGACCGGTCGCAAAGTGGCGGAAACGGCGGCGCGGTCGCTGGTGCCGGTCAGCCTTGAACTCGGCGGCAAGGACCCGCTGGTCGTGCTGGCGGGAAGCGACCCGCGCACCGCGGCGCGCATCGCCCTGCGCGCAAGCTGCGCCAATGCCGGGCAGGCCTGCCAGTCGATCGAACACGTCATCGTCCACCGCTCGCTCGAGGCGGATTTCCTCGACGCGCTAGTTCGCGGGGCGGAGGAGGTCACGCTGAACGTCGGCGACATCGCGGACGGCACGATCGGCCCCTTCATCCACGCACCGCAAGCCGGGATCGTTCAGGCCCAGATCGACCAGGCGGTCGCGGCGGGCGCAAGCGTGCTGTGCGGCGGGACGGTCGAGATGATCGGCGGCGGGCATTGGCTGCGCCCGACGGTGCTGACCGGCTGCACCCGCGACATGGCCATCCTGCGCGAGGAGACCTTCGGGCCCGTAATGCCGGTCACCCCCTTCGACAGCGAGGACGAGGCGGCCGCGCTCGCCAATGCCGGCGACTTCGGCCTGTCGGCGGCGGTCATCGGACGGGACGCCGACAGCGCCCTGCGTTTTGCCCGCAGGATCGAGGCGGGCGCAGTGTCGATCATGGATGCCGGGCTGACGACATCGGTCTGGGATGCCGAGAAATCGGCATTCGGCATCAGCGGCATCGGGCCGTCGCGCATGGGTCCGGGCGGACTGCTGCGCTTCCTGCGGCGGCAGGCGTTCATCATCCAGACCGGCACGCCGCAGCCGCTCGCCGCCTATGGCGAGAACGCCCCGCCCGGCGGCTAGCGGGTGAGTTCGACCAGTTCGTACCAGGTCTGCATGTAGCCGCCGACACCCCCCTGCACGAAGATCGCATCGTCGTCCGCGGTCACCCACACGTCGTAATGCGGGTGCGTCGTCCCGCCCATGCCGCCGGCGCTTTCGTCGATGAACCGGAAATGCCGGGTCGCGAAGGTGCCGGCCGCCACCGTGACCGTCTCCTCGCCGAGGTATTCCAGATCGATCAGCACTTCGACCGCCATCGGCGGGGTCGCGCCGCGGTGGTCTGGCGACGGCAGGTAGGCGCGGATCGTGCGTCGATGGGGCCCGCGCGACAGGTCCATGCATTTCGTCATGTAGGCATCGGAGGCGACCGGGTGCGTGCCCAGGCCGTCGATCGCGCCGGCAAAGGGCAGGACCTGCGACAGGCGGCCGATCGACGGCCCTTCGCTCTCGCAGGACACGGTCCCGCCGTTTTCGTCCCGGCTGACGCTGAGCCAGCCCGAACCCATGTATGCGTCGCCGACGGTCAGGTGGACATGCAGGTTGCGCGGGCTGCCGTCGGGGCCGAGATGATAGATCACGTCGCGCAGCACCGTCGGCTCCGGCTCCTCGATCTCGCACTGTGCGCGAAAGATGCACGAACCGTCGCGGTGATGCGAGAAGGCGAACCATTCACGGCCACGCTCCTGGTCCAGCCTTTCGGGCTTTTTCGAGGTGTAGCGGATCTGGCCCCGGATCGATCGATGCTGCATCACGATTCCCGCAACTCCTTGCTCAGCACGTCCATCGCCTTGTCATCCGCCTTCATGGCCTCCGCCGCCTGCTGCACCCCGCGCATGATCCGCGCGATATAGGCCTTGGTCGCCACGCCCCGCTCCTGCGCCGCTTCGCGCGAAGGGCGCCAGGCATCGATCTCGGCGCGGTCGATCACGCCCTTGTCCTCAAGGATGCGTTCTAGCGTGTCGCCGCGCTGGCGCTGCACCGAAAGCTCGGCGGCGAGCGCCATGGTGATCGACATCAGCCGTTCCACCGCCGGGTCTTCGAAATATTGCGGGCGCTTGCCCTTGGCGCGCTTTCCGGCGCGGGCGATCCAGTCGATCTCTTCGGTCATCTTGATTTTCCGTTCTAACCGGGGTTCGGCCGAGGCCTCAGGCCGCCGCACCCTTCCATGCGCCATAGGCGTGCCAGAACGCGGCCCGGCCGTGATCCTCCTCGCCCTCCTTCGCCTGCGGGAAGACATCGGTATCGACGACCGCGCGCACGCCGGTGGTGAACAGGTCGTCCGGCGCAAATCCCGCGCCGGTCATCACCTCGGTCATGTCGAGCGCGTGCATTGCCGACCAGAACGGCTCGTTGTTGTTGAAAGCGTCCCAGTCGCGAATGAACTGTTCGTAGAGCGGCATTTCGTCGGTGTATTCGGGCTGCTCCAGATGAAGCATCAAGCCGCCCGGTTTCAGCACCCGGTACCCCTCGCCGACGATGCGCGGCAGGGCCTTGCCCGACAGTTCGTGCAGGAACATCGTGGTCTGCACCCAGTCAAAGCTTTCGTCGGCAAAGGCGGACATGTCCTCCGCATTCATCTGGCGGAACGTGATGTTGCGCGCGCCCAGCGCCATCGCGCGAGCATGGGCATAGCGCAGCGACGGGGCGGCGGTGTCGATGGCGATCACTTCCGCGTCGGGAAAGGCGAGCGCGATCGGCACGATCGAATGGCCGACGGTGCAGCCGATGTCGAGAATGCGGCGCGGCTGCCATTCGGGACGCTGCTTCCGGGCCCATTCGGCCAGCGCCTGCCCGCCGCCGTCGGACAGGGCGCCCATGCCACCGGCGGTGGTGGCAAAGATGCCGCAGTCGTAGTTGGCGCCCGCCGACACGTCTCCGGGCCGTTCCTCGCCGTGGTAGCTGCCCGGCATGCAATGGATGTCGACCGCCGCCTGATAGCGCGGCACGTCGACGGCAGGGTCGAGTTGCAGCGTGTCGCGGCCTTCGTTGTACTGGCGGGCCTTCGCATCCAGTTCGTCGAGCTGGCGCAACACGATCTGGCGTCCGTTGTGCTGGCGCATTTCCATCGAGTTGCGCTTCATCGCCGACCAGAACCGGTGGAACGGATCGCGATTCATCGCGTGCCGGATCTCGAAACGGTCGACCGGGTCGCGGCCATGTTCGGCCCGGAAGGCCGGCAGCACGCGGGTTTCGTAGGCGCGCCTGTTGCCCACGCCGACACCGGCCAGATAGCGGTTCAGGTTGGCGAGGAAATCGAAGCGCGCCGCCTCGTCATGGTCGGCATCGGGAAACATCGGGTGGCGCGAAACCGCCGTGTAGGGCGGCGGGACGTCGTGCTTCATATCAGGCCCTCCTTGGCCAGGCGCTCGATGACTTCGGCCTGCACCCGGGCGAAGTGATCGCGTTCGGGAACGATGACCGCGCCTGCCTCGTCCAGCAAGCTGTCGGCGCGCTGTATCTGCGTGGCGGAATAGACGGGAACGAACAGCTCGGTCCGCTGCCGCGAAAGCTGGTTGGTCATGCCGGGCTTGCGGCGCTGGGCGCGCAGGGCGGCGATGTCGATGTCGGCAAAGGCGGTGAAGGTCTCTCCCGCTCCCGCCTCGGCCAGGACATGCCCCCGGTAATCCACCACTGCCGAATGCCCGTCGGCAGAGGCCAGCGGCATCGCGGTGCCGGCGATCCCGGCGGTGTTCGCCGAGACGACGTAGGCGCAGTTCTCGAAAGCGCGGGCGCGGCGGGCGATGACCTTGGGCGTGGCCAGCGGGGACCCGATCTCGGACGAGGAATGGACGAAGATCTCCGCCCCGCGCAAGGCATGGGCGCGCGCGATTTCGGGATAGAGGATTTCTTCCGACGCGATCGCCGCGATCCGGCCGATCGGGGTGTCCGCCACGGGAAACACCCCGTCGATGCCATGGATGTCGAGATACTTCGACCAGACGTCGTGCGGCGTCGGCGCGAACATCGAGTTGAGCCGGCGATAGCGCAGCACGACCTCGCCCGTCGGCGCGACGACGAAGCTGGTCTGGAAATAGATGCCGGGAAAATGCCGGTCGCGTTCGTAGAGATTGCCGGCGAGAAACACCGCACGTTCCGCCGCTACCCGGCCCAGCGCGGCATATTCCGGCCCATCGATGTCGACGGCGGCCACCGCGGCGAAATCCGCGACCGATACGCGCGCCGGATAGCTGGTAAAGAGGTATTCGGGCAGGACCACCAGCCGCACCGGGCAGCCGCCGTACTGTGCGACGAAGCCGGCCGATGCCGCGAGCCTGCGGTCCATCTCCGCGATTCCCGCAAGGATGTGCGCCGATGCCACACCCCGGTCGGTCAGCCGGTCGAGCGCCCGCGCCGTCAGTTGCAGCGCGATCGCGGCATAGGGCGCAGGATCGGTCATCGCGGCCCGTTCTTCACCCGCGCCGGATCACAGGCCCAGTACGCCGGGGTTCATCCGGCCATCGGGATCGACGGCCTGCTTTACTGCGCCGAGAATCGCCCACGTGGCGGGATCGCTGCGCGGTTCGAGCGGATAGGCGCGCCCGATCTGGAAATGCACCGCGTCCTGTTCGGCGAACAGGGCGATCAGGCGCGCGCGCAGGGTCTCGACCAGCGCCCGCGCCTCGGCATTGGCGGGGAACCGCGTCAGCTTGGCCAGGTGTGCCGGTTCGAGCGAGCGTTCGTGAATGGCGGTCATCGCGTCGGGCCAGAAGAACACCGGCTCGATCAGGAACCCGGTCGGGCCCGCGGTCATGAACAAGTAGCCCGCGCCGATGTCCAGCCGCTCCATCGCGTCGGCATGTTCGGCATAGAGCGCGACGATGGCGTTCAGCGTCGCGAGGGCGCGGCCATGCCGCACCACCCCGTGCACCGGCACCCAGCGTTCGCCCGACGGGCCGACCATCGAATTGACCGGGGGAAAGGGATTGGCGCGCATGATCTTCGGAATGGTGTTCTCCACCTCCCGCCCGCCGGACCGTGCGACGATCGCGCGGATTTCCGCCAGATCGGCATCGGCAGCCGCCTGGTTGCGCCCTTCGCAGATGGTGTGCACCGAAAATCCCGCATCGTCGAGGAACGAGCGGCCCGCGGCGACGACCTTGGCGCCCTCCTTGATGCCCTTCCAGAAGCCGCCCTGCGACTTCATCATGCCGACCAGCGACTTCGCGTCCTTGACCAAGCTGTCGCGCTTCATCCGCTGCGCCTGGAGGAACGGGTCGAATCCGAAGCACTCGGTGGCGAGGCCGGCGCGGGCGATGGCGCTGCTCGCGCTCATGAACCCTTCGGCGCTGTCGAAGGCGAAGCTGCCATAGGCGAAGGCCTTCGCTTCCGCGATCAGCGGCATGGTCACCCGGGCCTTGATGCCGAAAGCGCCGCAATCGCCGCCGAACAGGCCGGTCACGTCGGGGCCGAAGGGGCGGAAGCCCTCGTGCCCGGTGCGCATGATGCGGCCGTCCGCCAAAACGACGTCGAGGCTCAGCACCGATGGTGCGATGGTCCCGCGCCCGGCGCCCCAGAACACGCCGTTCTGGCTCACCCCGCCGCCGATCTGCGCCTTCGTTCCCGACAGCGTGCCCCAAAGCGGGGTGCGCAGGCCGCGCGGATGAAGTTCGCGGTAAAGCGCCTCCCACGTGCAGCCCGCCTCTACCGTGACGGTCATGTCCTCTTCGTCGACCGCCACGATTCGATCGAGCGCGGACAGATCGACGACGAGCGCGCCCTCCTGCGCGGGCAGGTAGCCCGAGGTGTAGCTCATCCCGCCGCCGCGCGGCACGATCGCAAGCCCGGGCGCGGCGGCGATTGCCACCCCGCGCGACAGAGCCTCCACCGTGTCGGGCCGGAAGATCGCCTTCGGCACCGCGCCCAGCGAAAACACGTCCTGTCCGGCAAAGGCCAGTTCCTGCGGATCGGTGACGACCTTGCCCGGCCCGGCTTCGAGCAAGGCGTCGGTCAGCGAAGGATCGTCAAGCACGGGGTTCATCGGTCACTCCAAGATCGGGATAGCGGCCCATCAGCAGCAACAGCGCGCCGCCCACCGCGAAAAGACCCGCCGCCGTCATCAGCATCAGGTCGTAGCTTCCTGTCGCATCGCGCACCGCGCCGTACAGGATCGGCGAGAAGCCCGAGCCGATCCCGAACGGCATGTAGAGCGTACCGTAGATCCGCCCGTAATGCCGCATGCCGAAATAGCGCGCGGCGAGATAGGCGATGACGTCGGATTCGGCACCCGCTGCAAAGCCCAGCATGAAGCCGCCGGCCATGATGAGCGGCAGGTTGCTGTCGGTGCCCATCAGCATGAAGGCGGCACCGGCGGGCAGCAGCATGGCAAGGAACGCGACGACGGGAGCCCAGAAGCGATCGAACAGCAAGCCGACCAGCACGCGGCCCGCAAAGATGCCCATCGCCACCACGGACAGAACCGTGGCCGCGTCGGCCGGGGCGAAGCCGTGCAGGCCGACGATCTGCGCCATGTGGATATGCGCGCCGCCATAGGCGACGGAAATCAGAGAGGTTGAGGCGATCAGCACCCAGAACCGATAACCGCGCGCCGCCTCTCGCAGCGAAAGGCCGGGCAGGCTGCCGTCGGCGGCGGCAAGGCCGACGGGCCGTTCCTCGGGTCGCGGCTCGCGAAACCAGGCGAGGGCCACGGGAAGCGCCAGCAGCAGGGGGAACAGGGCCACGACCGGAAAGGCAAGACGCCAGCCGCCCGCATCGATGGCGCGCGTCGCGACTTGCGGCACGACCAGCGCGGCAAGGCTCGTGCCGAGCAGCATGATGCCAAGGGCAAGGCCGCGATTGCGCGAAAACCACATCGAGACCGCGCGGCTCCACGTCACCGGCGTCGAGCCGATCGCCACCAGCGACAACAGGAACCACATGCCGTACCACCCCATCAGGCTGGCGGGCGTGAAGTAGAACGCGGCGAAGATTACCCCGAAAGCCGCGAGCGAGGCCAGCGCCACGCGCCTGACACCCAGCCGGTCGGCCATTGCGCCGTAGACCGGGGCCAGCAGCGGGGCGACCACCCCGAAGATCAGCATCGCGGCGCTGATCTCGGCGAAGTCCCAGCCGTATTCGGCGTTGATCGGCCCCATGACGAGGGGCAGGACGTTGAAAGGCAGCGGCGATGCGCCGCAGGCCACGCCCACGAGCGCTGCGGCCAGAACCTTGCCGCCGTGGCGGAATTCGGACGGCGAGGTCCTGGTTTGGGTCATGCGATCCGGACCTCCGGTCAGAATTCGCGGCGCAGGCGGGCCATCCACGTGCGCGGCGCGTTGAGGTAGCTCCAGCCCAGGTAGCTCTGGACGAAGGAGTCGTTGAAGCAGTTGGAGCAGGTCAGCGAAAGCGACCAGTCCCGATCCTGCGTGGCCAGCGTCAGGCCCGCGTTAACCTGCCACGCCGCCGCGCTGTAGGATCCGACGATGAAGTCTCCGCCCTGCGGATTGGCGGGGTAGGTGCCGTTCGTGCCGGTGACGCTGCCGCTGTAGATCGTGAGGTTGCCGGTCTGCACTTCCTGCTTGGAATGCCACGAGGCGGCGACCGATGGCGTCAGCGTCAGGTTGTTGCCCAGCATCGCCTCGTAGCTGCCGCCGAACGATAGGGTCCAGTCCGGGGTGCGGACCGGCTCGGCGATGTCGCCGTTGGGCGTGACGATGCCCGCGCCGCAGAAGCCGGTGGTGCCGGTGCCGCCGCCGACCGCGCCGCCGGCGATGGCCGCTTGGCACAGCGCCTGCTGCGCGCCGACCGAACGGGTGCCATATTCGTCGAATTCGGGGGCGTCGTAATCGATGATGTACTTGTCGTCCTGGTACCCGCCGTTGAAGAACAGGTTCAGCCCGTCGATCGGCGCGAAGGTCAGTTCCAGCTCCGCGCCGCGATTGCGATAATCGGCGAAATTGCGGGTAATGAAGGTGACCGAGCCCGAGGCGTTGATGACGCCCGACGGAGTCTGCAGGTCGCTGACATCCATCCAGTAGAGCGTCAGGTTCGCGCGCAACTTGCGATCGAACAGCTCGGACTTGATGCCGGCCTCGTAGCTCCAGACCTTTTCGGGATCGAAGGGCAGCGCCTGCGTCGGCGAGGAGACGCGGGCCGCCCAGCCGCCCGACTTGAAGCCGCGCGTCGCGCTGGCGAAGAGCAGGACGTCGGGGTTCGCCTTGAAATTGACGGCGAAGCGCGGGGTCCAGATCTTCGTCTTCAGCTCGGTCGGGATCGCCTCGCCGTTGGGCGCGTAGAGGTTGGCGGTGTCGAGGCAGTTGGCGGGCAGCGGCGTGACTTGGCACTGGGCCCGGTTGTCGCTGAAGTCGATCTTCTTGGTCTCGTCGGTGTAACGTACGCCCGCGGTCAGCTTGAGCCGGTCGGTGACGTTGAAATCACCCTGCACGTAGCCGGCGATCGCCTCGGTCGAATTGCGCAGGGTTCGGTCTGCCAACAGCAGCGCGCTCGTGGTGCTGAGCCCGAAGATGTCGGCAAAGTCGGAGTAGTTCTTCTCCTTGATGTAGTAGATGCCGGTCGTGTAGTCGACCAGCCCGTCGGCGAGGCTCCCGCTCAGCTTGGCTTCCTGGCTGAACTGGTCCGCATAGCTGTCGTTGGCGATCACGAAGCCGCCGAACTCCGCGCCGCGAACGGCGGGATAGGGATTCGACAGGCTCGGCGCGCCGCTGCCGTCGTAGAAGTCCAGCGCGTACTGCTGTTCCTGCCGGACGTAACCGGTGATCAGCGACAGCGTGGCGCTGCGCGAGACATCGAAATCGAACTTGCCGATGACGATGTCGCTCTGCGTCTTGTTGCCCAGCGCGAAGTCGGCCTTGCGGCCAGTCACCGTCACCGGATAGTCCGGCGCCTGCGCCGTGGTCATCCCGCTCGAGATGAAGCGACCGTTGCAATCAGTGGGATCGGCGCGATTGCATTCGAAATTGACGAGGTTCTCGCCGTTGGCGACGATGTGCGAGTACGACCCGCTGAACCGGGCCCAGTCGGCCATCTCGCCACGCAGGCCGAGCCGCGCGCCCCAGCCGTCATCATCGTTCAGCCGCTCACCGGTCGTGACGTTCTTGGCGTAGCCGTCGTCGTCCTGCCAGTAGCCGCTGATCTTTATGGCGAAGCTGTCGGCAAGCGGCAGGTCGATCGAGCCGCGCGCCAGTTTCTTGTCGAATGCGCCATAGCCGACTTCCGCAAAACCGCCGATACGGCCGAAATCGGGCTGCGCCATGACGACGCTGACCGCGCCGCCGGTGGTGTTGCGTCCGAACAGCGTGCCCTGCGGGCCGCGCAGCACTTCGACCCGCTCAACATCGAACAGGCTGAGGTTGTTGGCGTTCTGCCGCGACAGGTAGATTTCGTCGACATAGACGCCGACCGGCGGATCGAAGGTCGGGATCGTTTCCGAGTTGCCAAGCCCGCGCAGGAAGAAGGAGTTCGCCGAACCCAGGCCGGTGTTGTTGTTGGCGATCATGTTCGGGACGAACTGCGACACCTCGAGGGTGTTGGTGATGCCCTGTTTGGCCAGCTGGTCGGGCGAGAAGGCGGAAACCGCGATCGGCACGTCCTGCATGCTTTCCTCGCGCCGCTGCGCGGTGACGACGATCTCGTCCAGGCCGCCCGAAGTGGTGTCGGAGGAGACGGAGGCGTCCGCCGGGCGCGGATCAGACGCGTCCTGCGCCAGCGCCGGAACCGATGTCATGATGGCGACGAGCGCCGAGCTTGCTGCAAGGTAGGTCAGTCTCATGGGGCTACTCCCTGGTTCCTCGGGTTGGACACCGCTTGGCGCGTTTTTATTTGTCCAGACAAATCTGTCACATTCTCGACGCGAGTCAAGCGGTTCATTGCAACACCCTAGATTGGCCGCGACGAGCGCGTTGCCAACACGACAAATCACCTTGGCGCCCTCGCGATTACCGCCTCATGTCTTTGTTTTAATGTGTGAAAATGGAAGGTTTCGCCCCTCCCATGAACCTGTCCGCTTGACGGAGAGCGGGCGATTGTCCACCATATTTGTCTTGACCTCCCGCTAATGTCCGGACAAATATTTGCCAAAGCGTGAGAGGTTGGCATGACAATTCTGTCGCCAGATCGCCGCGCCGGTCAATCACCTCGCGGCAAAGGCCGCCGATGCATCAGGCAGGGGTTCATGAACACGTCCTTCCAGTCGCTTCTTTTTGTCCCCGGTAACCGCCCCGACCGCTTCGCGAAGGCGTTCGCGAGCGAGGCGGACTGCGTCTGCATCGACCTCGAGGACGCGATCCCCGCCAATGCCAAGGATGATGCGCGCGGCGCGGCGCTGGCCGCAGCGGCGACGGCGGCGCGGTGCCTTGCGATCCGCATCAACCCGGTGACGACTCGCGCCGGCCTCGCCGATCTGCTGGCCCTCGCAGCGGCGGATGTCCGGCCAGCGGTCATCCTCGTGCCGATGGTGGAGGATGCGGCGGAAGTGGCTATCGTCCGCCGCGTGCTGGCCGATCCGCAAGTCACGCTGGTGCCGCTGGTCGAAACCGTGCGCGGGCTCGACAACGCGGGCGCCATCGCGGCCGATCCGGCGGTGGGCACGGTGATGTTCGGTGGCGGCGATTTCTCGGCCGAGATCGGCGTCGCGCTCGAATGGACGCCGCTGCTGGCCGCGAGGTCGCGGCTGGTCATGGCCTGCGCCTCGCAGGGCAAGGGTGTGCTCGACGTGCCGTTCATCCGCATGGACGATGCCGAAGGCCTCGCCCGCGAATGCGAGATGGCCCGCGATCTCGGCTTCACCGCCAAGGCGGCGATCCACCCGGCGCAGATCGCGGCCATCCACGCCGCGTTCCGCCCCGCCCCGGCGGACGTGGAAGAGGCCGAGGCGGCCGTCGCCGCCTATGCCGAGGCAGGTGGCGGCGCGGTGCGCTTTCGCGGCAAGATGCTCGAGGCGCCGGTGATGGCCCGGTACAGACAGATTCTGGCTTTGAAGGAAAAGACCAATGCGTGAAGGTGCAATCGAAGTCGCCCCCGGCCGCTACCGCGAGACCTACGGGCGCTATTACGAGGAATTCAACGTCGGTGACGTGTACGAGCACCGGCCCGGCCGCACGATCACCCAGAACGACAACATCTGGTTCAGCCTGCTGACGATGAACCAGCACCCCGCGCACTGCGACGAAGCGTTCGCCGCCAGGACCGAGTTCGGCAAATGCATCGTGGCGTCGCCGCTGACGGTGGCGATCATGACCGGGCAGAGCGTGTCCGACGTCAGCCAGAAATCGGTCGCGAACTTGGGCTGGAACGACATCAAGATGGTCAAGCCGGTGTTCGCCGGCGACACGATCTTTTCGGAGACCGAAGTCCTGTCGAAGCGCGAAAGCGCCAAGCGTCCCGAACAGGGCATCGTGACCATTAAGACCATCGGCAAGAACCAGCACGGCGAAGTCGTCTGCACGTTCGAGCGGGTGATGCTCATCTGGAAGCGGGGCTTCGGCCCGATGGAAGCCTGAGGACCAAGACGATGACCGGCACTGCCCGCGACCTGCTCGACCCCGAAGAAGAAGCCGCGCTGCTGGCCGGCATCGACAAGTGGGTCGAGAAGGAACTGACCCCGCAGATCGTGATGAAGCACGACCACGAGGACATCTGGCCCGCCGAACTGGTGGAACAGATGGCCGAGATGGGCCTGTTCGGCGCCACCATCGGCACCGAGTACGGCGGCCTGGGCCTGCCGGCATCGACGTATTCCAAGATCGTGATGAAGCTGTCGTCGCACTGGATGGCGCTGACCGGCATCTTCAACTCGCACCTGATCATGGCCGCGGCGGTCGAACGCTTCGGAACCGAGGAGCAGAAGCAGACGTGGCTGCCGCGCTTCGCCAACGGCGAAATCCGCGGTGGCCTCGGCCTGACCGAACCGGGCGCGGGCACCGACCTTCAGGCGATCCGCACGGTGGCGCGCCGCGATGGCGACGACTACGTCATCAACGGCACGAAGACGTGGATTTCCAATTCGCTCAACGGCTCGTGCTTTGCCGTGCTGGTCAAGACCGATCCCGCCGCCGAGCCGCGCTACAAGGGCATGAGCTTCTTCATCTGCGACAAGCACGAAGGGCTGAGCACCGGCAAGAAGTTCGACAAGCTGGGCTACAAGGGCATCGACAGCGCCGAGCTGGTGTTCGAGGACTATCGCGTGCCGGCGGACCAGCTGATCGGCGGGGTCGAGGGGCAGGGCTTCTTCCAGGCGACGGGCGGGCTGGAACTGGGCCGCATCAACGTCGCGGCGCGCGGCGTCGGCATCGCCGAGGGCTCGCTGCGCCTCGCCACCCAGTACGCGCAGGAGCGCGAGACGATGGGCAAGCCGATCGCCCAGCATCAGGCCATCCAGCTCAAGCTGGGCGAAATGGTGACCCGCGCCCGCGCCGCCCGGCTACTGACGCTGGACGCCGCCGCGGCCTATGACCGGGGCGAGCGCTGCGACATGGAGGCCGGCATGGCGAAATATTTCGCCAGCGAGGCCGGAGCCACCAATTCGCAGGAGGCTATGCGCATCTTCGGAGGCTATTCCTATTCCAAGGAATACGAGATCGAACGCTATTACCGCGACGCCATGCTGATGTGCATCGGCGAAGGGACCAACGAGATGCAGCGCATGATCATTTCCAGGCAGTGGGTGAAGCGGAACCCGGCATGAGCCAAGCCGCTGCCTCCGCGCGCCCCCTCCCCCTCGCAGGCCTGCGCATCATCTCGATGGAGCAGTATGGCGCGGGGCCATACGGCACGATGCACCTTGCCCAGCTTGGCGCCGAGGTCATCAAGATCGAGCCCCCGCGCAAGAACGGCAAGGGCGGCGGCGACACCGCCCGCGCCGTGGGGCCGCATTTCCTGCGCAAGGACGAGAGCCTTTATTTCCAGGCCTTCAACCTCAACAAGAAATCGCTGACGCTCGACCTGAACAGCGCGGACGGCCAGGCCGTGCTCCACAAGCTTGCGGCGACTTCGCACGCGGTGGTCAACAACCTGCGCGGCGACCTGCCCGAACGACTCGGCGTCACTTACGGCGCGCTGAAATGCGTGAACCCCGCGCTGGTCTGCGCGCACCTGTCCGCCTATGGCCGCGACAACGAACGGGCCAAGTGGCCGGGCTACGACTACCTGATGCAGGCCGAGGCCGGCTACTGCATGCTGACCGGCGACCCGGACGGCGAGCCTCAGCGCATGGGCCTGTCGATGGTCGATTTCATGACCGGATCGATCTGGGCGATCGGCGTCGTCGCGGCGATGCTCGACGCGCAGCGCACCGGCCTTGGCCGCGATGTCGATACCGACCTTCTGTCGGCGGCGGTCCACCAGACCAGCTACCCCGCGCTCTGGTACATGAACGAGGGCGACGTCACCGGACGCACCCCGCGATCGGCGCACCCTTCCGCGACGCCGAGCCAGATGTTCCGGGCGAAGGACGGCTGGATGTTCGTCATGTGCCAGTTGCCCAAGTTCTGGGATGTGCTGATGACCGCGATGGCGCGCCCCGATATCGCCGGCGACCCGCGCTTTGCCACCAACGCCGACCGCCTCGCCAATCGCGATGCGCTGACGCAGGTGCTCGACGACGCCTTTTCGGAGCAACCGGTCGCCTACTGGCACGAACTGCTGGCGGGCAAGGTGCCGGTCGCCCCGGTCAACGGGCTCGACCAGGCGATGGACAATCCGTGGCTCGAAACCATCGGCATGCGCGATACCGTCGACCATCCCGACCGGCCCGGGCTGCATGTTCTCGCCAGCCCGATCAAGCTCGACGGCGAGCGGCTGCCCAACCGGGCCGCGCCGCTGCTCGGTGCCGATGCCGACGATATCCTCGCCGAACTGGGCTACGATGCCGCCGCGCGCGAGGATCTCGCCGCCCGGGGCGTGACATGACGAACCGGCTCGAGGGTATCCGGGTCGTCGACCTGACCCAGTTCCTGCCCGGCCCGGCGATGACCGGGATGCTGGCCGACCAGGGCGCCGAAGTCATCAAGGTCGAGCCGCCCGCGGGCGATCCGGTTCGTGCGATGGCCCCGTTCGAAAACGGGCAATCGGTCTGGTTCGCAAATCTCAATCGCGGCAAGCGGTCGGTCGTGCTGGATCTGAAGGCCGAGGCGGGCAAGGCCGTGCTTCGCGATCTGATCGAGGGCGCCGACGTCTTCGTCGAAAGCTTCCGGCCCGGGGTGATGGCGCGTCTCGGGTTCGACTATGCCGCGGTGCGGGCGATCAATCCGCGCATCGTCTACTGCTCGATCTCCGCCTTCGGACAGGACGGCCCCCTCGCCTCGCACGCGGCGCACGACATCGCGGTAGAGGCGCTGAGCGGCTTTCTCTCGGTCAACGACGGGCCCGACGGCACGCCCGTGGTGCCCGGCGTTCCCGCGGCGGACATGGCCGCGGGGCTGACCGCACTGGCCGCCGTGCTGGGGGCGCTACTGGGCCGCGAGAAGACGGGCGTGGGCGAATATCTCGACATCGCGATGTTCGATGCGATGCTGCCGTGGTGCGCGCATATCGCCGGTGAGGCGCTGGGCGGCGGGGCCAGCCCGCGCTCGGCGACGCAGCGTTCGCTGGGCGGGGCGGCATTCTATCAGGTCTATACCACCGCCGACGATCGCCATGTCGTACTGGGCGGGCGGGAGCCGAAATTCGCCAAGGCGCTGCTCGAGGCGCTGGGCCGATCCGATCTCCTGCCGCTGGCGCTTGGCGAGGCGGGACCGGACCAGCAGATCCTGATCGATTTCCTGCGCTCGACGTTTCTCACTCGCACGCGCGACGAATGGGACGCGTTCATGCACCAGATCGATGTGGCCTATGCCCCCGTCCTCGATTTCACCGAGGCTTTCGCCCAACCGCAGATCGCGCACCGCCATCTCCTGGCGAAGGCCGATGGCCGCCACCACATCGCCCCGCCGTTCGGTCAGGGCAAGGACTGGCAACCCGGCCCGGTCCCGGAACTGGGCGACGCCCTGTCGGATAAAGATCTGCAGGACCACGCCTGAATGACGGCGACGGCCCGGATCCTCGATTTCGCCGCGGCGGCCCACCGACTGGGCCCGAGTGTCGCGGATGATACCCGCCGCCTCGTGGCCGATACGCTCGCGGTTGCCGCGGCCGGAACCGCCGCTCCGGGCTACGAAGGCGTCCTGGGCGTGGCGCGCCAGTGGGGAACGGGGTCAGAGGCCCGCCTGGTCGGGCGCGCAGATCGCCTGCCGGCCGGGGCCGCCGCCTACGTCAACTGCTTCGCCGCCCATGCGCTCGAATGGGATGCGGTCCACGAAGGGGCTGTCGTCCATGCCATGACGGCGGTGGTCCCGGCGGTGATGGCGGTGCTCGATCGGCGTGCCGCCAACGGCCTGCCGCGGACCGAGGAGGCCGACGTGCTGGCCGCGATCGCGGTCGGCGTCGATGTCGCTGCCGGCCTCGGCCTCGCGGCGACAAGCGCGCTGAGCTTCTTCCGCCCGGCCGTCACCGGCATCTACGGCGCGGCGCTCGCCGTCGCCCGGATCGAAGGACTGCCGCAGGCGATGTTCGCCGACGTCCTCGGCATGGCCCATGCCCATGCGGCGGGCACGATGCAGGCTCATACCGAAGGCTCCATCGCGCTGCCCCTGCAATTCGCCAATGCCGCGCGCAGCGCCGTTCACGCGGTCGATCTCGTCCGCCACGGGCTGACCGCCGCGCACGACGTGCTCGATGGACCGTTTGGCCATTTCAGCCTGTTCGATCGCGGCACGGCGGCGACCTACGCCGACCGGATCGGCACGCCATGGCTGATCGGCGAGATCAGCACGAAACCTTTCCCCTCCGGCCGCGCCAGCCATGCCGCGCTGGCCGCGCTTCGGCCCTTCGCCGGTCAGGACGTCGCCGCCGTCGAGGTGCAGGTCCCGCCCCTTATCGGGCATCTCGTCGGCCGTGTGGCCCATGCCGGCATGGCCGCCTCGCACGCGAGACTGTGCCTGCCGTTCCTGGCCGCGATGATGCTGCGCGACGGGGCGATCGACCCGCTGCGGTTCGACCCCGCTGGCCTGTCTGACGCGGCACTGCTGGCCTTGGCGGAAAGAGTGACGGTCGTTGTCGACGGCAATCCCGATCCCAACGCAATGTCGCCGCAGCGGGTCATCGTCACCATGGCCGACGGCACGATCCACGACATCGCGGTGCCCGCCACCCTCGGCTCGCCGAAGGCCCCGCTCGACCCCGCGGCGCAGCAGGCGAAGCGCGACCAGTGCCGCGCGCTTGCCCCCGACGCGACCGACCCGCGCCTTTTCGCGGCGCCCATCGACTACCTGCTGGACCTGACATGACCCACCCTACCTATTTCGAGAGCTTCGACATCCGGCAGGTCCTGTCCGATCACCCGCTGGGCACGCCCTTTACCGACCGGTTCGGCGGGATCAGCCGCGACGCGATGTTCGCGATGCAGGACGCACAGTTCCGCAAGGTCATGGCGCGGGGCTGGGAGATTCCCTTCTACCGCCGGTTATGGGGTGCGCAGGGCATCGAACCCGGCGACATCGCGGGCCTGGCCGACATCGCAAAGCTGCCCGTCTATGACAAGAGCGACCTCATGGCATCGCTCGCCGAACATGGCCCGCTGGGCGATTTCACCGGTATGGACAGCTTCGGCGGGGGCGGTGCGGCGCGCCCACCGGTGGTTTTGCACACCACCAGCGGCACCACCGGTCGCCCGCAACCGCTGATGTTCGGGCCGAAGGGCCGCGAAGTCATCAACCTCCTGGTCGGGCGCATCTATCGCTGGCTGGGGGTCGGCGCGGACGACGTGATCCATTCGGTCTACGGCCATGGCATGATCAACGGCGGCCACTTCATCCGCGAGGCGGCGCTGCATTTCACCAACGCGCTGTTCCTGCCCGCCGGCACGGGGATCGAGACCCGGTCGGTACAGCAGGTCCGGCTGATGGCCGACTTCGGCGTCACCACCCTCGTCGGCTTCGGCGACTATGTCCGCAAGCTGGCGCAAGTGGCCGAGGCGGAGGGTGTGCTCGATCGCATTCCGATGCGCCTCCTCATCGGGCATCTCGGCTCGGACGAGCGGGCCCTGCTGGAACAGGCCTGGGGCGGCGCGAAGGCCTACGACTGGTACGGCGTGGGCGATACCGGCCCGATCGCCGCCGAAGGGCCGTCGCGCGACGGCTTGCACGTGTTCGAGGATGCGCATTACCTCGAACTGCTCGATATCGACAGCGGCGCGCCGGTCGGCATGGGCGCGACCGGCGACATGGTCGTCACTTGCCTGTTCAAGGACGACATCGCGCCGTGCATCCGGTTCAACACCCATGACGTCACGCACGAACTGGGCATGGGCGGGGACGTTGCCCTGCGCCGCATCGCCGGGTTCAGGGGGCGCAGCGACAACATGGTGAAGCTGCGCGGGATCAACGTCTTTCCGCACGCGGTCGCGGGGCTGATCGACGGTCGCGCGGACCTCACCGGCGAATACGTCTGCCGCCTGCGTCGCGACGGGGCGGGGCGCGAGGAAATGCAGGTCACGCTCGAATCGCGCGGCGGCAGCGATCTTGCCGAATTGGCCGAGGCGCTGCGCCGCGGGCTGGGCGTGGAAGTCGCCGTGGTGCTTTGCGAACCGGGCGGAACCGCGGCCCATACCCAGGTCGAGACCCGCCAAAAGCCGATCCGCCTGATCGACGAACGCGGATGATCGATCTGGCCACCCTGAAGGCGCGCGACGCCGCCACCCACGCCTTCAACGCGTGGGACGACGCTGCGGCGTTCGGCACGGGGCCGCTGGCCGGCACGACCGCCGGGATCAAGGCGAACATCGCCGTCGCGGGCCTGCCGTGGACGGCGGGCATGGGCCACCGCCAGGACGTGATCGCGACGGAAGACGCGCCGGCCGTGGCCCGCCTGCGCGCGGGAGGCGCGGCGATCCTGGGCACGCTAAACATGCATGAAGCGGCGCTAGGGGCGACAACGGCGAACCCCTTCACCGGCACGACGCAGAACCCGCACCGCATCGGCCACACGCCCGGCGGCTCCTCTGGCGGCAGCGGCGCGGCGGTGGCGGCGGGCCTGTGCGATCTCGCGCTTGGCACCGATACACTCGGCTCGATCCGCATTCCGGCCGCATACAACGGGGTCTATGGCCTCAAGCCCACCCAGGGCCTGATCCCCGACGCGGGCGTCGTCGCGCTCGAGCCCGCGTTCGACTGCGTGGGGCCGCTTGCCCGCGACCTGTCGGTGATCGAGCGCGCGATGGCGGCGATGGCGCCGTCAGACCACCGGCGTCACGAACTTTCACGCGTTCTCGTCCTCAAGGATGGGGGCGGCGTCGCCTGCGAACCGGATGTCGCCGATGCGCACGCCCGCGCTATCGCGGCGATCGGCATGCCCGTGTCCGAAATCGCCCTGCCTGCCAAGGCATCCAGCATCAGGCTGGCCGGATTGCTACGCTGCACCGGTCACTTGCGCGCGGCGCTGGGTCCCTTGCTGGAGCGCGCCTCGCCGGATCTGCAACGCACGGTCGAGGCGATCGAGGGCAAGGCGATCGACAGCGCGCTGCCCGCGACCGTCGCCGACTGGCTGGTGTCCGCCCTTGGCGAGGATGGCTTGCTGGTCATGCCGACCACGCCGCATGCCGCCTTCGCGCATGGCACGCCCGCTCCCGCTTCGCAGGCCGATTTCACCGCGCTGGCCTCGCTCGCCGGGCTGCCCGCGCTCGCCGTGCCCTCCGGGCGCGATGCGCTCGGCCTGCCGGTCTCGGTCCAGCTTGTCGGCCCGGCACGCAGCGAGGCGGCGCTCATCGCGCTCGCCCGGCGGATCGAACCGGCGCTGGGCGGTGCCATCGTTCCCGAACCGACGCCCTGACTAGGAGAGGCCCATGCGTATCGTCGTCCTGTTCAACCTGAAGCCCGAAGCCGACCCCGCCGCCTACGAGGCATGGGCCCGCGGCACCGACATTCCCGGCGTCAACGCGCTGTCCTCGGTGCATGGGTTCACCGTGCACAAGGCAAAGGGCCTGTTCGGAAGCGATGCGCCCTCGCCCTACCAGTACATCGAGATCATCGACATCGCGGGCGTCGACCCCTTCGTCGCGGACATCTCGACGCCCGAGTTCCAGGCCGCCGTCGCCGCCTTCGGCGAATTCGCCGACAATCCGCAGTTCATCGTGACGGAAGACCTGTGATGGCCCGCTTTGCCGGCAAGACGGTCGTCGTCACCGGATCGGGACGCGAGAAGGGGCTGGGCCAGGCGATCCTGCAGCGCTTTGCCGACGAGGGCGCGACCTGCGTCGTATCCGACATCGCCATAGGCGAGGAAGCCGGACGAGTGGCAGACGAGCTGCGGGCCCGCGGAGCCGAAGTGGCGACAATCGCCTGCGACGTGGCCGACCCGGCGCAGTGCGAGGCGCTGGTGGCGCAGACCGTCGAGGGGTTCGGCAGCATCGACGTGATGGTCAACAACGCCGGCATCGGCTTCATGATGACCCCCCTGCTCGACGTAAGGGCCGAGGACTGGAGCAAGGTGATCGGCGTCAACCTTTCCGGCGCGTTCTTCTGCACCCAGGCGGCGGCGGCGGCGATGGTCCGGACCGGCAACGGCGGGCGGATCATCAACATCGCCAGCCAGGCCGCCAAGACCGGCTTCCCGCACCTTGCCGCCTATGTCAGTTCCAAGCACGGCATGATCGGGCTGACGCGGGCAAGCGCGGTGGAACTGGGCGCGCACGGCATCACCGTCAACGCGGTCTGCCCCAATCACGTCACGACCGCCCTCGGTGCCGAGCAGAACGCCTATTTCTCGCGCCTGCTGGGCTACGACAGCGTCGAGGCCTACCTTGCCAACATGGCGGCGAAGAACCCGATGGGCCGGCCAGGGCTGCCCGGCGACACCGCGGGCGCCTGCGCCTTCCTGGCCAGCGACGATGCCGTCTACATCACCGGCGAGGCGATCAACGTGTCGGGCGGGGAGGAGATGCACTGATGGCAGCGCAGCGCGATATCTGGGCCGAGGAGCGGATCGACTGGCCCGGCAATGCGGCCATGGCGCTGTCCATCGTCGTCAATGTCGAGGAAGGGTCGGAACAATCGCTGCTTCGCGGCGACAAGGGGATGGAGCCGGTCGACGAACTGGGCCTCTTCGTGAAGGGCGCGCTGCGCAACCACCAGAACGAGAGCAACTACCTCTACGGCATCAAGGCCGGTGCGCCGCGCGTGCTCAAGCTGCTGCGCCGATACGACATCAAGGCCAGCTGGACCGTCGCGGCCATGAGCCTTGAAGAATACCCCGAGCTTGCCGCCGCGATCGTGCAACTGGGGCACGAGCCGGTCAGCCACGGCTATCGCTGGGTCCACCAGTTCCGCATGGACGAGGATGCCGAGCGCGAGTTCATCCGCCAGGCGGTAGCCTCGATCGAGCGGACCTGCGGGGTGCGGCCACACGGCTGGCTGTCGCGCTACATGCTGACCGACAACACCCGCCGCCTGCTGATCGAGGAAGGGTTCTCCTACCACATGGACGACCTGTCGGGCGACGTGCCGTTCTGGGACCGGGAAACGGTGCCGGGCCGCCCCATCGCCATCGTGCCCTACCAGATCGACAACAACGACATGAAGATGTGGACCGATCCCGCCTACACGCCGGACGACTGGCTGAACTACGCGATCCGCAACTTCGACCAGGTCCTGAAGGAAGGGCGCGAGGGCAATCCCAAGATGATGAGCCTTGGCCTCCACCTCAGGATCATCGGCAGGCCCGCGCGCATCTCGGCGCTGGACGAATTCCTGCGCCATGTCCGCTGCCACGACGATGTCTGGGTCGCCACCCGCAAGGAAATTGCCGACCACCTCGCCACGGTCGAAGCGCCGTGATCCGGCTCGAACACGAAGGCCCGGTCGCGCGCCTGCTGATCGACCGGGCTGCCCGCCGCAACGCCTTCACGCTGGAGATGTGGGAGGAGATGCCCCGCCTGCTCGCCCGCGCGCAGGAACTGCCGGGCCTGCGCGTGCTGGTACTGGAGGCTGCCGAGCCCGGCGCGTTCTGTGCGGGCGCGGACATCGCAGAACTGCTCGCCAACAAGGACGACCTTGCCTGGCGGCGGCGCAACCAGCAGGCGATCAACGCGGCGCAGTTCGCGCTGGCCCGCTTTCCGCTGCCGACTGTCGCGATGATCCGCGGCGATGCGGTTGGCGCCGGCTGCGGCATGGCGGTCGCCTGCGACATCCGCGTCGCCGCCGACGATGCCCGCATCGGCATCACGCCTGCCAAGCTGGGCCTGATCTATCCGCTTCACGACGTGAAGCTGCTGGTCGATCTCATCGGCCCCGGACAGGCCCGGCGCATGCTGTTCACCGGCAGCCTGCTCGATTCGGAGGAAGCGCGCCGCGTCGGCCTGTTCGAACTGCGCGACAGCGAATTCGACGGGCTGATCGCCGCGATCGTCGCCGCCTCCTCGCACTCGACCCGGCAGCTCAAGGCCTTCGTGCGCCGCATTCTGGACGGACAGGTGGCGGACGATGCGGAAACGCTGGCGATCTTCGCCGATGCCTTCGAGGGCCCCGATTTCATCGAGGGGGTGAACGCGTTCCTGGAAAAGCGCCGCCCCGATTTTGCCGGACGCGAGGGATCGGGGACATGAGCGAGTTCCTGCAACACGGCCGCATCGTCGGCGGCATCGTCACCACGCCGGACCTCGACGCGGCGCTGGCCGACTACGGCACCCGGCTCGGCCTGAACGTGGTGGAACGCGGCACGCTTGCTGATCGGCTGGCGGCCAGCTGGGGCTGCTCGGCCAGCGCCGGCGCGCGCTGCGCGACGCTGCAACCGCAGAGCGGGGTCCATTCGTTCATCCGGCTCGTCGAACAGCCGGTGCCCGCCGGTTTCCGCCCGACGACGACGTTCGGCTGGAACGCCTACGAACTGACGGTGCAGGACGTTTTCGGCTGGCCGACGCGGCTCGACGGCAGCGGCTTCACCATTGTGGGACCGCCCAAGGAGATACCCGGCCTGCCCTATTTCGTGGCGATGCAGATGACCGGGCCGGGGCAGGAGATGATCTACCTCAACGAGGTCCGTTCCGACACGCCGACATCCGACCTGCCGCGCGCCGCCTCTCCCGTAGACCATGCCTTCATCGTGATTCTCGCCACGCCAGACCGCGCGGCGACGATGGCTTGGTATCGCGACACGCTGGGTTTCGTCGACGGCGGCACGTATACGATTCCCTATTCGATGATCAATCGGGCCTTCGACCTGCCGGCCGATCACATGACCACGATCAGCATGGCGCAGGCCGGGCGGATGCCGATCGTCGAGGTCGACGACTATCCCGAACAGGCGACCGAGCGGCGCCGCGAGGACGGGCTGCTGCCGGCGGGCAACGCGCTCGTGACGCTGGCCGTCGATACGCTCGATCGCACCAGCCTTTCCTTCATTACGCCGCCCGCTTGGCACGGCGGCCCGTTCTATGGCGATCGAAGGTCGGCCACGGTGCGCGGGCCGGCCGGCGAATTGCTGGAACTGCTGGAAACGGGATCGTGACGCGCCGCATTGGCCTCGTCGGCACGGCATTCAACCCGCTCGATCGGAACCGCCCGGCGGCGGAACTGGCGGCAATGCTTCCGGCCGGGGTCGAGCTTGTCGGCTATCCCTCGCATGTCCCCGCCTTTCCGCACTCTGCTCTCGAACAGGTGTTGCAGCAGATCGGCCACCTCCACGCCGCGATGCGCGCCGCCGATGACGGTTGCGCCGCGCTCGTCATCGACAGCCTCGGCGATTATGGCCTTGCCGCCATGCGTGCCGGGGTCGGGGTGCCGACATTCGGTTCGGGCGAAGCCGGTGTGGCCGAAGCCATGGCCGGGGGACGGCGCTTTGCCGTCGTCAACGTCGGGGCGGAGGCGGATACGGACAATCTCGGCGGGCCCGACGGCTATCTCGCGCAAGTGCGCGGCGGGGCGCCCGCGCTCCTCGACCGCATCGTCGCCGCTTGCGAAGACGCGGCCCGCGGCGGGGCGGAGGCGATCCTGCTGGGCTGCACCTGCATGTCCCCGCTGGCCGCAACGCTGGCCGAGCGGGTCTTTCTGCCAGTCGTCAACCCGCTGGCGGCGGGGCTGCGAGCCGCCCTCGCCGCACCGGACGTTCCGGTGCCCGAACGCGCGCACCCGCTGCGCGACCGCCGCGCGCTGGTCGACGCGATGGTCGCCGCCGTTGCCGATCAACCGGCGGAGGACTGCCCCGTCTGCGTCGTCGCCAGCCATTTCGAACAGGAACAACCATGACCCGAACCGCCCGCGAAGTCGTCTTGGCGCACGCCATCACCGAACCGGCCACTGCCGCCGACTTCGCCCTGATCGACCGCCCCCTGCCCGACACGCTGCCGCCCGGTTCGGTGCACGTGCGGGTACGCTGGCTGTCGCTCGATCCCTATGTCGGACAGGTCCTGCGCGGCCGCCACATGGGCGAGGCCGCGCCCGCGCCGGGAATGCCGCTGCCGGGCGAAGGGATCGGCGAGATCCTCGCCTCGGCCGATCCGGACCATGCGGTGGGCGATCATGTGGCGGGACACTTCGGCTGGGCCGAGGAAGCCGTGGTTCAGGCCTCCGCGCTGCGCAAGGTCGATGCGGCGCAGGGCACGTTCGAGCATCTCGGCATCCTCGGCATGCCGGGCCTCACCGCTTGGGTCGGCACGACGCAGCTTTCGCGGATCGAACCGGGGATGACCTTCTGCGTCGATGCGGCGGCGGGGCTGGTCGGCGGCACGGCAGGGCAGATCGCCCGCCTCCTCGGCGCACGCGCCGTAGGCATCGCGGGGGGCGCGGACAAGTGCGCGATCGTCACCGGAACCTACGGCTTCGACGCCTGCGTCGATTACCGGCAGGATGGCTGGAGCGATCGCCTGGCCGAGGCCGCTCCGGGCGGCATCGACGTGCATTTCGAGAATGTCGGGCAGAAGGTGCTCGACACAGTGCTGCCGCGCCTGTCGGTCAATGGCCAGGTCATCCTGTGCGGTCTTGCCGACCATTACGGCGACGGGCGCCCCGCCCTCCTCAACGCCGGGTTGCTCGTCGGCAAGCGGGCGACCGTTCGCGGGCTCGTCGTCTACGATTACGTCGGGCGGCGGCAGGAATGGATCGATTTCGCCCTGCCCCACCTTCGCGAAGGGCGCCTGGTCGAGCATGACGACATCGCCGACGGGCTGGAGGCTGCGCCGCTGCAGATGGAACGCGTCGCCGCCGGGACGACACGGGGCAGGCCGCTGGTCCGCGTCGGCTGACCAGGCCTGCCGCCAGAACCCATCCGACATCCCGCCGAAAGGAACGCAGCCATGCTCCCCCAAACAGTCTTCAACCGCGTTCCCCGGCAGGCCATGGCCGAACGCGAACAGGCCATGTGGGACGGCGCCGATGCGCTCCACGGCGACACCACGTTCGTCGAGGTGATGGCCAACTCGCCGCAGACGCTTCGCTGGTACATCGACCGGTTCTACGGAGAGCTTTTCCATTCGGGTCGCCTCGATCGCAAGCTGGTCGAACTGGTGCGCCTGCGGCTCGCCAACGTCCACGGCTGCGCGTTCTGCAACCGGGCCGACCGGATCGCCGCGCTGGAGGCGGGGCTGGGCGAGGCCGAGGTCGATGCCATCGGCGACTACGCGAACGGACCCTATTCGCCGGCGCAGAAGGCCGCCCTGCAACTGGCCGACGTGATGGTGCTGACCAACCCCGCGGGCAGCGTCGACAAGCCGCTCTACGACCGCCTGCGCAACCATTTCAGCGATGCTGAACTGGTCGAGCTGGGCATGATCATGGCCGTACTGACCGGGGTCGCGAAGTTCATCTTCGCCTTCGACCTCGTCGAAAAGGAAGACACCTGCCCCTTCATCCCGCCTGCCGGGCGCTGACGGAAACCGGCGGCTGTCCGGCGCGGCGCGATCAGAATTCGCTCAGCAGCCGTCCCAGCCCTTCGACGCGGTCGTCGATGCCCAGAGTGCGCAGCGCGTGCCAGTAGGTTGCGGTGTTGATGGCGATGACCGGCTTGTCCAGCTTCGCCTCGTACTCGGCGGCAAGGCTGACCATCGACAGGTTGGTGCCGACCTGCACGATCGCATCGACATCGCTGCCGTCGAGCTCGCGGATCACCTCGCGCATGCGCTGCGGCGTCACCTTCGCGATGTCGGTCCACGACCGGCACTTGAGCGGGATGTCGCGCTTGACCGTGAAACCCGATTCCTCGAGGAAGCGGCGCACCTCGGCATTCGCGACCGGGTAGTAGGGGGATACGAACGACACCGTCCGGACGTTGCCATAGGCGTTGAGCGCCGCAGCGACGGATTCCGATCCGGTCGACGCGCCGACACCGGCCAGCGCCTCGATCTCGGCCTTGAACCGGCGACCGCCCTCGACCCCGCCGTAGAAGGTGATAGCCGACATCCCCAGCACCAGGTATTCCGGGCGCAGGGTCATGACCGAGCGAACCGCGTCGTTGGTGTTCTGCGCGATCGCGGTCGTCCCCGCGATGAAGTCGTCGTTGTTAAGCGCGACCGGATCCTCGACATAGATGCGCGAGAAGTGGTTGGTCACTCCGGCGGGACGCATCCGCTCCATGTCGGGCTGGACCGTGGTGTTGGTCGACGGCGCGACAACGCCGAGGCACGCGCGATATCCCTGAACGTCGGTCATGGCGTATTCTCCGTCAGTCGATCGCCGCAGCCTGCTCGAGGCTTTCGAACATGGCCTGCCGCAGAAGGTAGGCCCGGCGTCGCTCGTCGTCGTTGCGAATGGCCAGCATGTCGGCGCGGCGCCTGGCGTGCGCCTCGTCGCTGCCGCCCTTGATGAAGGCCATGTTGGCCTTGGTCTGGGCCTGGGTGAAATCGTGCGTCACCGTGCGCCGCTGCCGGTCGTAGAGCGACAGGCGCTCGTCCATGTCGGCCTCCGCGCGCAGCACCGGATCGAGCTTCTCGAACAGGTTGAACGCGTCGTGCACGCCCGAATTCATCCCGAAACCGCCCAGCGGATTGTTCAGGTGCGCCGCATCGCCGACCAGCATGACGCGGCCCTTGCGGAACGACTGCGCGACGCGCTGGTGAACGCGGTAGAGCGTGCGATGCTCGGTCACGACGTCGGGCTTGCCGATCAGCCGGTCGAAGATGCCCTCCTTCATGCCATCGGACCGCAGCGTATCGTCGTCTAGCGTCCCGTCCGTCGGCACCAGCACGCGCCAGAGCGATGGCACCCGCAGCAGAACCAGCCATTCCTCCGGATCGGACACGTAGTTCACATAGGCGAGGTTGGGCAGATGGTCGGCCAGTTCCTCGCGCGTCGAAAGGCACAGGAACCTTTCGGGATAAGTGAAGCCGTCGAATTCGATGCCGAGCCACTTGCGCACGATCGAGTTGGCGCCATCGGCCCCGACCAGGAAGTCGGCGCGCATCTCGCGCATGCCTTCCATCGTCTCGACCCAGAGCTGAACCCCGTCGTCGTCTTCCCGGAAATAGGTCAGGCGATGGGCAAAGCGCATGTCGGCGTTGCCGCTGTGCGACAGGCGGTCGGCGAGGGCGCGGGACAGGTGGTACTGTTCGCACTGGATGCGGAACGGATAGCGCGTCACGTCCGAAAGCTCGGTCAGGTCGAGCTCGATCACTTCGCCGCTGGTGCGGTCGCGCCAGTGATAGACCGGAGCCTTGAGCCCGCGCTCCAGCAGCATCGGGGTGACGCCGATGCTGTCCAGCATCTCGAGCGTCGGCGGATGGAAGGTGGAGGCGCGCAGGTCCTGCGCACAATCGACACCTGCCTCCAGAACGACGACGTCATGCCCCGCCTGGGACAGGAGGGTCGCCAAGGTCGTCCCTACCGGTCCGGCGCCAGCGATCGCGACGCGAAACCGTTCAACCCCCGCCATGAATCCCGTACTCCAACTTCTTTCCATCACGTCTTCGGGCTATGAACGTGCGGGCGACGAAGGGGAGCGAGGCTCGGCATTCTATCCGCCTTGCGGGCATTGGGGACCGTCAGGCCCGAACGCGACCGTTGCTGCTGCACAGTCGCCGGGCGGGTTCGGCAGCGTGTCCCGCCCTGACAGGAGATGACGATGATGGCCCCTTGCCGCGCCGCGACCGCAGCGCTCGTTCTTGCCGCATTGGCGGCGCCTGCCGCGGGCCTGGCCGATGACGGCGGCACTCCGGCGGCGCAGGCCTCCACCGCCAAGCTCCATTCGCCGCCGCTTCCCGCCGCAGAGGCGGAGCGCATCTACCTTGAGCGGCTGAAGAGCTTTCTCACCGGCTACGACAACTTCCGCTACGAACCGATGGTGGCGCTGCGCGGCGCGAGCACGGTGACGCCGCTGCCTCGCGCGACGAAGCGGCAGCGGACGATCTCGGCAGAGGCGCTGGCCAACGCCCGCGCATATGCCGAGGCAATGAACAGCGACGCCTTCATCGTCTGGCGCGGCGGACGGGTGGAGGCGGAATGGTACGGCAACGGGCATGACGCGAAGAGCGAACTGGTGTCCAAGTCGCTGTCCAAGCCGCTGATCGCGCTCGCCATCGGGCGGGCGATCGCGCTGGGCCATATCCGTTCGGTCGACCAGTCGATCGCCGATTTCGTGCCGATGGCGCGCGGCACCGACAAGGAAGCGATCACCGTGCGCTACCTGCTCGACATGCGTTCGGGCATGCTGGACCAGGGCTTCTCGCCCGATCCCGCGCATCCCTACAACACCGCCTACCTCGGCACCGATCACGGGACCGCGATCGTGCGCGACTACCCGATGGCGCATGTGCCGGGGCAGACCTACTCCTATGCCAACGCACCGGCGGACCTCGTCGCCATGGTGATCGAGGGGGCGACCGGACAGCGGTTCGAGGATTTCGTCGCCGACCAGCTGCTGGCCCCGATCGGGGCGCCGGGCGGCAGGATCTGGCTCAACCGGCCCGGTGGCCTCGCCCATTCCGGATGCTGCCAGATGCTGCCGGCGGACACCTTCCTGCGCCTTGCCGTGCTGATGCAGCAGGACGGGACCTGGGGCGGAGAGCGTCTGCTGCCGCGCGGATACGTGAACCAGATGCGGGCCGGGACCCCGGCCAACCCCAATTTCGGCATGGGGGTCTGGCTGGGCGAGCCGTGGAAGGAACGGCGCGGTTTCGGCGCACCGGGCACGCTGGGGCCGCAAGTGCTCCATTCCGAGCCGTTCCTCGATCCCGATCTCTACCTGTTCGACGGCAATTCGAACCAGATCGTCGCGATCAGCCCGCGCCACGACCTCATCGTCCTGCGCATGGGCCGGACGCCGCCCAAGGCCGGTGACGGACGCAACGAGTGGGACAACGCCTATCTTGCGAATACCCTGATTCGCGGCATCAAGGATTGAACCGGCGGCGGGCGCGGGCCCGGAGGCTCGCTCCCGCCCAGTTTCATCCGGCGGGTTTCACCCGGCAGGTTTCAGGCAGCCGATCACAAGACTGCGCACACCGTCTTCCATTCCAGATAGCTGTCCAGCGCCTGCCGCCCGCTGTCGCGTCCCCAGCCGGACTGCTTGATGCCCCCGATGGGCAGCGCCGCGTCGTACATCGCGTGGCAGTTGATCCAGACGGTGCCCGCGTGGATCGCGTCCGACATGCGGTGCGCGTGCGACAGGCTTTCGGTCCACACGCTGGCGGCAAGCCCGAACTGGCTGTCGTTCGCCGCCGCGACCACCTCGTCCACATCGTCGAAAGGCTGGACGACGAGCACCGGCCCGAAAACCTCCTCGCGCACGATCTCCATGTCGGCGTGCACGCCGGCCAGGACAGTGGGGCTGATGAAGGTCCCAGCGTCGCCCGACCGTTCGCCGCCGCAGACCACTTCGGCCCCGTCGGCACGGGCACGGGTCAGAAAACCTTCGACGCGTTCGGCGTGGCGGGCCGACACGACGGGGCCCATCTGCGTCTCCGCATCGAGGCCATGACCCATCCGCAGCCCGGCGGCATAGGCGGCCACGCCTTCGACGACGCGGTCGTGGACCGCGCGATGGGCATAGAGCCGCGACCCGGCGATGCAGACCTGCCCGCCGTTGAAGAAGATCGCGTTGGCCACGCCGGGAACCGCCAGATCGAGATCGGCGTCGGGCATCACGATGGTCGGCGACTTGCCGCCCAGTTCCAGCGTCACCCGCTTGAAATCGGTCTTGGCGGCGTCGAGCACCGCGCGGCCCGTGGCGGTCGAGCCGGTGAAGGCGATCTTGTTCACCCCCGGATGCGATGCCAGCGCCGCCCCGGTCGCCGCGCCGGTGCCGGTCACGATGTTGACGACGCCGGGGGGGAGCCCCGCCTCGTGCATCAGTTCGCCCAGTCGCAGCGCGGTGAGCGAAGTGTCCTCGGCGGGCTTCAGGACGATCGTGCAACCCGCCGCAAAGGCCGGCGCCAGCTTCATCGCGGTGAGCACCAGCGGCGAATTCCACGGCACGATGGCGGCGACGACGCCGACCGGTTCGCGCCGGGTCCAGCTGCGCACCTGCTTGCCTTCTGGCTGATAGGCGATCGAGCTGTCGATGGTGTTGCCCTCGATCGCCATCGCCTGTCCGGCAAAGAAGCGGAACTGGTTGACCGCGCCGGGAATCTCGGCCCACCGTCCGACGAAGAGCGGCTTGCCCTGGTCGAGCGTTTCCAGTTCGGCGAGCGCGTCGATATTGGCCTCGATCAGGTCGGCGATGGCCCACAGGATCCGGGCGCGCTCGACCGGGACCGTCGCTTTCCAGCCCGGCAGGGCCGACCGGGCGGCAGCCACCGCGGCGTCGACGTCGCCGGGCCCTGCGGCGGCGATGCGCGCGGTCTCGACGCCGGTTGCCGGGTCGAGCGTCGCAAAGGTCTCGCCGCCCGAGGCTGCATGCCACGATCCGCCGATCAGCAGCCCCTCGCCCCGCCCGCGACGGTCGAGGAATGCGGTGTTGTCCGCGCAAAGCCGTGCGAGATCGAATGCCATGTCCTGAATGTCTCCGCCTGCGAGCAAGGTGTTGTTCCTGCGTCCATCCATCCGGGCAGGGCTGCGCCGAGGCAATCCGGCAGGACGCAAAATCCGAGTGTCGGACAAGTCCGTCCAAAACTGCTTCAGGTCGCGAGCCGATGTTACCGGTCGGGCTTCAGGCGCATCGATTGGGCGCGGCGAAAACGGAACGGGACATGACGTATCGACTGGGAGTGGACGTGGGCGGCACGTTCACCGATCTTCTGCTGCTGGATCAGGCCAGCGGCGCATTCTGGCGGCACAAGACGCCGTCGACGCCGCACGACAGTTCGCAGGGGATCCTGAACGGCCTGGCGGCGATCTGCGGCGAAGCGGGCGTCACCCCCGGCGACATCGAGTTCTTTTTGCACGGCACCACCGTCGCGACCAACGCGGTGCTCGAAGGAAAGGGCGCCCGCGTCGGGCTGATCACCACCGAAGGCTATCGCCAGGTCATGCAGATCGCGCGCAGCTTCGTGCCCGGCGGGCTTGCCGGCTGGATCGTCTGGCCCAAACCCGAACCGCTCGCCGCGCTGGAGGATACTTTCGAGATCAGGGGCCGGATGAACGCTCGCGGGGTCGAGACCGCCCCGATCGACGAAGCGCAGATCCGCGACGTGCTGGCGCAGCTGAGGGACAGCGGCGTCGAGGCGCTGACCGTCAGCCTGATGAACGGCTACCTCAACGGCGCGCACGAACGCCGGGTCGGCGAACTGGCCGCCGAGATCATGCCCGATGTGCCGGTCTCGCTCAGCCATGTCGTCCTGCCGGAAATGCAGGAATACGAACGGACCTTGACCACCGTCGCCAACGCCGCTGTGCGCCCGGTCGTCGGCAGCTACGTTCGCAACCTGCGCAGCAGTCTGCGCAGCAGCGGCATGGCCGGCTCGCTCTCGCTGCTGCGGTCCGACGGCGGGTTGATGAGCAGCGAGAAATCGGAGGAACACCCGGTCGCGCTGTTGATGAGCGGTCCTGCGGGCGGCGTCACCGGCGCGCTTTGGGTCGGCAAGAACGCCGGCATCCACAACATCCTGACGCTCGACGTCGGCGGCACGTCGACCGACGTGGCGCTGATCGAGAACCTC
This sequence comes from Croceicoccus sp. BE223, assembly GCF_031457155.1. Classification (NCBI taxonomy): domain Bacteria; kingdom Pseudomonadati; phylum Pseudomonadota; class Alphaproteobacteria; order Sphingomonadales; family Erythrobacteraceae; genus Croceicoccus; species Croceicoccus sp. BE223. The sequence goes on along the minus strand of NZ_JAVDWB010000001.1, from coordinate 313,714 downwards.
GAGGCGCGCCGTGTGCGCACGACCGAAGTCGGCCACCTGTCGGTCCGCGCCTCCGCGCTCGACGTCAAGACGGTCGGCGCGGGCGGCGGATCGATCGCCTACGTTCCCGAACTGACCGGCGCGCTTCGCGTCGGGCCGCAGTCGGCGGGCGCCGTTCCCGGCCCGGTCGCCTATGGCAATGGTGGCACGCTGCCGACCGTGACCGATGCCAACGTGGTGCTTGGCTACCTGCCCGAGAACCTCCTTGGGGGCACCTTCAAGCTCGACCGCGAAGGCGCGAAGGCCGCGGTTCAGACGATCGCCGACAAGCTCGGCATCGGGCTGATGGAGGCGGCGCGCGGCATCATCGACATCGTCAACGAAAACATGTTCGGCGCGCTGCGCATGATCTCGGTCCAGCAGGGGTACGATCCGCGCCACTTCGCGGTCATGGGCTTTGGCGGTGCGGGTCCGCTCCACGTCAACGCCGTGGCCAAGCTGATGGGTTCGTGGCCCGCCGTGTCGCCGGTTTCGCCGGGCGTCCTTTGCGCGCTGGGCGATGCGACGACGCGGATGCGGACGGAGACCGCGCGCTCGTTCTCCCAGCCCTTCTCCGCCACGGAGGAGCAGGCGGTGCTCGACCAGCTCGACGAGATGGCCGAGCAGACCCGCGGCGAATTGCGGGCCGAGGGCATCGCCGAAGCGGACATCACCGTGCAGTTCGAGCTAGACGTGCGGTACGAGGGCCAGGCCTTCGAAGTGCCGCTGTCGATCGATCCGGCGACGCTGCGGGCCGACGGGCTCGAGGGTGTGCGCGCCCGCTTCGATGCCGAGCACGAGCGGTTGTTCACCTTCAACATGGATTCGGAACACGAACTGGTGAACCTGCGTGCCGTTGCGCTCGGCCCGGTCCTCGAACTCGGCGCGCTGCAGCTGCCGGTGGGCAACGGCGACCCGGCGGAAGCGAAGATCCGCGATCACGAACTGTGGGCCGACGGCCGGATGGTTCCCGCCGTCATCTACGACCGCGCGCGACTGAAGGCGAACGACGTCATCCCCGGCCCCGCCATCGTCGTCGAGATGGATTCGACCACGCTGATCGAGGCGGACTGCGTCGGCACCGTCGACGCCTGCGGCAACATCCTGATCAACCCGGCCTGAGCGAAGGAAGACCCCATGCCCGCACGTATCGTCCAGGACGACGCCACGCCTTTCAACAAGGTGGAGATCGACCCGGTCACGCTCGAAGTGATCGAGAATGCCCTGCGCAATGCCCGCATCGAGATGGATGCGACGCTGGTCCGCACCGCGATGTCGCCCGGCATCCGCGAACAGGGCGATGCCTTCCCCCTGATCGCCGACCACAAGGGGCGGATGATCGTCGGCCAGTTCGGCAGCTACATCGGCCCGTTCCTCGACGGATATGACGGCACGGTCGAGGAAGGCGACATGATCTTCCTGTCCGACCCCTATTCGGTCGGTGGTGCGATCAGCCACTGCAACGACTGGCTGGTCCTGCTCCCGGTGTTCAAGGACGGGCGGCTCATCGCCTATACCTCGATGTTCGGGCACCAGTCCGACATCGGCGGCATGGTCCCCGGATCGATGCCGATCCACGCCCGCGAGATTTTCCAGGAAGGCGTGCGCATCCCCCCGGTCAAGATCTGGAAGAAGGGTGAATACAACGAGGACCTGGTCAGGCTGGTCATGCACCAGTCGCGCATGCCCGACTGGTGCAAGGCCGATCTCAACGCGCTGATCGCCTCGTGCCGGGTCGCCGCGAACCGGGTGATCGAGATGGCGGGCCGGTTCGGCGACGACGTCTTCGTTTCGGCCACCGAACTGCTGCTCGACCGCAACTACCGCGCGATGCAGCATCTCATCGAGACCTCGATCGGCGAAGAGAAGGTGAGCTTCGAGGACTACGTCTGCGACGACGGGATGGGTTACGGCCCCTACCGCATCAAGTGCACGATGTGGCGCGAGAACGGGCGCGTGGTACTTGACTTCGACGGCACCGACCCGCAGTCGCAGGCGTCGATCAACATGTTCCTGAACGAGAACATGATGCGCATGTTCTTCGGCATCTACATGATCATGGTGTTCGATCCGCAGATCCTGTTCAACGACGGCTATTACCCGCTGATCGACGTTCGGATCCCGGAAGGATCCTTGCTGAAGCCCAGGTTCCCCGCCGCGCTGTCGGGCCGCACCCACGTGCTGGGCCGCCTGTTCGATATCCTGGGCGGCCTGCTCGGCCAGAAGACGCCCGAATTCCTCAACGCCGCCGGCTTCTCGTCCAGCCCGCACCTGTTTTATGCGGGGCACGACCGCGACGGGAAATGGTTCCAGCTGTTCCAGATCGGCTTCGGCGGCATCCCTGGCCGCCCGCTCGGCGACGGGCCCGACGGGCATTCGCTGTTTCCCGGCTTCACCAACGTGCCGAACGAGTTTCTCGAGCGCTACTTCCCGCTTGAGATCGAGCGCTACCAGACCGTACCCGACAGCGGCGGAGCGGGCCTGCACCGCGGCGGCAACGGCATCGAGATGGTCTACCGCTTCCTCGAACCCGGCGTCATCGCGATTCACGACGACCGCTGGTTCGTGCCGCCGTGGGGCGTCAACGGCGGCGAGCCGGGCGCGCGGGCGCGCAAGGTGCTGGTCAAGGCCGACGGGCGCGAGATCGTCGTCGGCAACAAGCTGGAGGACTACCCCGTGGAGGCGGGCGACAGGCTCCACTTCATCACCTGGGGCGGTGGCGGCTGGGGCGATCCGCTCGATCGCGATCCCGCCATCGTCGCCAGGGAGATCGTCCAAGGGCTGGTCACGGTCGAAGGCGCGCGCCGCTATGGCGTGGTGATCGAGGGCGGCGCGGTCGACGTCGCCGCCACCGACGCCCTGCGCGCCCGGATGCGGCAGGAACGCGGCACGATCGAGACCTTCAATTTCGGTCCCGACATCGAGACGCTGCGCGCCAACTGCCTTGCCGAAACCGGCCTGCCCGCGCCAAAGGCACCGCAGTGGACCTTGCCGCTGGCCGAGGCCGCCGAATAAGGCGATCATCGCCCAGCCGATTGCCGGAGCGGACCATCGTTACTGTCCGCTCCGGCCAGAACTTCAGACTTTCAGGAGAGCCCCGTGGCCGATCCGATCTTCCGCCAGAAACTGCAGAGCGGCAAATTCTTCGTCGTCCCCGGCATCCAGGACATGATCGCCGCCGTCGTCGCCAACAAGGTCGGCTTCGATCTCGTTTACGGCACTGGCTACTGGCTGACCGCGTCGGCCTGGGGCCTGCCCGATGCCGGCATCGCCAGCTACACCCAGATGGTGAACCGCATGGAGACGCTGGTCCGCACCAGCCACGGTGCGGTCATCGCGGATGGCGACACGGGCTTCGGCGGCCTGCTCAACGTGCATCACACGGTGAAGGGCTACGAGGCCGCGGGCGTCACCGCGATCCAGCTCGAAGACCAGGAATTCCCCAAGAAGTGCGGCCATACCCCGTTTCGCCGCACCATCCCGGTCGAGGACATGGTCGAGAAGATCAAGGTCGCCGTCGCTGCGCGCGTGAGCGAGGATTTCCTCGTCATCGCGCGCACCGACGCGCGGCAGAGCGAGGGGATGGACGGAGTGCTGCGCCGGCTCGAGGCCTATGACAAGGCGGGCGCGCACGTCCTGTTCCCCGAAGCCTTGACCAGCGAGGAGGAAATGGCCCGCGCCTGCGCCGCGTTCGACAAGCCGCTGATGGCCAACATGTCGAACGGCGGTTCCAGCCCCGTGCCCGTCGCATCGGTCCTGGCCGAGATCGGCTATGCCTATGCGATCTACCCTTCGCTGACCTCGCTGGCTGCCAGCGCGGCGATGGAAAAGGCGCTGGTCGACCTGAAGGAAAAAGGCATCGGCCAACCCGACGGCCTGTTCGACTTCAACGAGTTCTGCTCGCTGATCGGGTTCGAGGAAGTGTGGGACTTCGAGCGCAAGTGGGGCAAGGCCCCCGCCACGGTCGCCTGACGATGGCCAACGGAAACGGTGACGCAGGGGCCTTGCGCATCGCTGCGGCCACGCTGTCTCGCTGCGGCGGCCACGCCCTTCCCTACCGGGACAGCGCTCCGCTGACGGTCGAGACGCTCACCCTCGCCGATCCGCGCCCCGGCGAGGTGCTGGTCCGCATCGACGCGGCCGGCATCTGTCATTCGGACCTGTCGGTCATCAACGGCGATCGCGCACGGCCGATGCCGATGGTGCTGGGACACGAAGCTGCCGCCACCGTCATCGCACTCGGCTCGGATGGCACGCGCGGGGAGCGCGCAAGCGGGGCGGACGATCTCGCTCCGGGCGACCGGGCTGTCCTGGTCTTCCTGCCCGCCTGCGGCGAATGCGTCGATTGCCGCTCGGGCCAGGGATATCTTTGCTCCTCCGGAGCCGCGGCAAACGGCCGGGGCGAGTTGATGGCGGGCGGCTCACGCCTGTCCGACGACAGCGGTGCGATGCGCCACCACCACCTCGGCATTTCCGCCTTTGCGACCTACGCCGTCGTCGATCGCCGCTCGCTGGTGCGGATCGACCGCGACATTCCTCCCGAAACCGCGGCGCTGTTCGGCTGCGCGGTGCTGACCGGCGTCGGCGCGGTCATGAACACCGCGGCAGTCCGGCCGGGCGAATCGGTGATGGTCTTCGGCCTTGGCGGGGTCGGGCTGGCGGCTCTGATGGGCGCGATCGCTTCGGGCGCGCAGCCTGTCGTGGCGATCGACCCTTCGCCGCAGAAGCGGGCGCTGGCGCTGGAGCTGGGCGCCGCCGCCGCCTTCGAACCGGGGGCCGACCTCGGCGACGTCCGGCCCGACGTGGTGATCGAGACGGTGGGCAAGGCGGCCGTGCTGGCTCAGGCCTATGCCGCGGCGCGGCGCGGTGGGCGTATCGTGACGGTGGGCCTGCCAAATCCGGCCGAAATGCTGGAGATCAACGCCCTCTCGCTGGTCGCCGATGGAAAGACGCTGATGGGCAGCTACATGGGATCGTCGATCCCGCAGCGCGACATCCCCCGCTACATTGCGCTCTGGCGCGCAGGCCGTTTGCCGGTCGAGAAGCTGCTGACCGGCACCGGGCAGCTGGAGGACATCAACGCGATGATGGATCGGCTGGCCGACGGCTCGGCGATCAGGCAGGTGATTGTTCCCGCTTGGTGACATTTTTATCCGCCAAGCGGATATTTCTGGCGAAAGCCGCGACGGCAGGGTTACAAATACCCCCTCTTCGTGTCCGACACGCGAAAAGAGGGAGTATTGCGCCGTGGAAAAAGGGGTTCCGATTCGGTCCATCACCCGGTCGATCGCCGCGCTGAAGGCGATCAACCGCCACGGCTCGCTGTCGATGATGGAAATCGCGCGCGCCGCGAAAGTGCCCTACCCCACCGCCTGCCGCATCGTGCAGACGCTCGCCTACGAAGGGCTGATCGAACAGGAACCCGCACGCAAGCGCTACCGCGCGACGCCGCTGGTGCAGACGCTGGCGACCGGGTTCCAGCACGACGACGAACTGGTCTGCATCGCGCGGCGCCACATCGTCGATTTCACCCGCCGCGCAGGTTGGCCGATGTCGATCGCGATCCGCGTCGGACGCGAGATGATGCTGCGCGATTCGACCCATTCGAACTCTTCGCTGACGTTCGAGAACTACTACCCCGGCTTCACCCTGCCCATCCTCGACAGCGCGTCGGGGCGCGTCTCCATCGCCTTTGCCGATGACGAGGAGCGCGAGCAGATCCTGCAGTTCATGTGGATCTCGCAGGATATCGACAACGCCTACCTCTCCACTGCGGAAATCAGCCTCGATGTCGAGAGGATCCGCGCCGAAGGTTACGCGGTCCAGGGGCGCAACCACCACAACCTGACGCCGGGACGCACGTCGTCGATTGCGGTGCCGGTGTTCCGCAATGGCCGGTTCGAGGCGGCGTTGACGATGATCTTCTTCGTGGCCGCGATGAAGATCTCCGAAGCGGTCGAACGCTACCTGCCCGAGATCAAGGCGACCGCCGCGGCAATCAGCCACGATCTCTCGAACGGCGCGCCGGCAGGAAGCGCCTGACGCGGAGGTCGATCCGCGCGGCGGTCCGTCAAAGGCGAACGGTCACCGCCTTCGTCTCGAGATAGCCGTCGAGCCCTTCCTGGCCGAATTCGCGGCCCCAGCCCGACTGCCCGAAGCCGCCGAAGGGGATGTTGGTGCCGACCGCGCCGTGGCAGTTGACCGACACGTGCCCCGCCCGAATCCGCGCCACCAGCCGGTGCGCGACCGACAGGTCGCGCGTCCAGACGCTGCCCGACAAGCCATAGGGCGTATCGTTGGCGAGCGCGGCGATCTCGTCGAGATCGTCGGTTTCGAAGGCCTGGATGGCCATGACCGGGCCGAAGACCTCCTCGCGCATCAGCGCCATGTCGGCGCGGCAACCGGTGAAGATCGTCGGCTGGACGAAATGGCCCGCGCCCTCGGCCCGCCGCCCGCCCGTGACCAGCGTTGCCCCGTCCGCCACCGCGCGTTCGATATGGCCCATGACCTTTGCCGCATGTCCGGCGGAGATCAGCGGCCCCTGCATCGTCGCGGGATCGAGCCCGTGCCCCATCGTCATGCCTTCGGCAAAAGCGGCCAGTCCTTCGACCAGCCGGTCATGGATCGCGGCATGGGCGAAGATGCGGGTCCCCGCCATGCAGTTCTGGCCCTGCAGGAAGAACGTCGCCATCGCCACGCCCGGCACGGCGAGCGAGAGATCGGCATCGGGCATTACCACCACCGGGCTCTTGCCGCCCAGTTCGAGGCCGACCTTCTTGAGGTTGCCGAGCGCCGCCTGCACGATGCGGCGGCCCGTCGCGGTCGATCCGGTGAACGAGATCTTGGCGATGCCGGGATGTTCGGCCAGCGCCTGCCCGGCCTCTGCCCCCAGGCCGTTGACGATGTTGAACACGCCGTCGGGAAAGCCGGCCTCGCCGATCATGCGGCCGAGCGCCAGCACCGACAGCGGGGTTTCCTCGGACGGCTTCATCACCACCGTGCAACCCGCCGCCAGCGCCGGCGCGAGCTTGAGGATCGCGGTCGACAGCGGCACATTCCATGGCACGATCTGGCCGACCGGCCCAACCGGCTCGCGCAGGGTATAGGTCAGCGCCTCGGTCTCTTGCGCCACGTGGTGCGGCGGGGCGGTGGTGGTGCCCTCGATCCGCAGCACCGCTCCCGCGTAGTACTCGATCATCTCGATGCAGTTGGCGGTGGTCAGCCCGGCGATGAATCGCGGCATCCCGTTGTCGAGAACGTCGAGTTCGGTCAGCAGCGTTGCGTTGTCCGCCATGATCCGCGCCAGGCGATAGAGCATGTTCGCGCGGGCCTGCATCGTCAGAGAACGCCACGGCCCGGCGAACGCGCGCCGCGCCGCGGCCACCGCGGCATCGACCTCGTCGGCCCCGCCGATGGCGAAGCGGGAAAGCTCGAGGCCCGTCGCCGGGTCGAAAGTCGCCATCGTTCCGCTGCCCGCAACCTCCCTGCCGCCGATCAGCAGGGGATGTTCGCGGGCGAGGAAAGCAAGCGTCTCTGCCGAGACCGGGTGACCGCCGAACGGGGCCGCGCCCGTCATACCGGCACGGTCCGGCAGTCGTAGGTGAAGAGGCCGAGCGATTCCTCGTCCTTCATGTCCTCAAGCCCGAAGAAGTCGGTCTGCTGTCCCTGCATCCGGTCGGCGTTGGCGTTCGATTCCATCTGGATGAAAGTCGCGCGTTCATGGCGCGCGGCCTGGTATCGGCGCAGCGCCTCGCTCACGCTCTCGCTCTGGGCCAGCGCGCGGGCGAGCACGACCGCGTCCTCAATGCCGCAGGCCGCCCCGTGCCCCAGGAAAGGGGTCATTGCGTGGGCCGCGTCGCCGATCAGCGTGACCTTGTCCTCAACGATCCAGCTGTCGAGCGGCTGGCGCGCGTTGAGCGCCCACTTGAACATCGGTTCGCGGCAGGCAGCCTCGATCAGCCGCTGCGCATCGGGGCACCATCCCGCGTAGACCTGGCGCAGTTCCGCCGGATTCACTGGCGTGGTCCAGCCGTCGTCGGTCCACCCTTCCTGCCGCGCGAAGAAGACCAGGTTCATGAAGGCAAAGTCGCGGATGTTGTAGCGGGTGATCATCGCGCCGGGGCCGATGATGATGCCGGGAAAGTCCGACAGGTCGCGCAGATCCTCGCTTACGGGAACCAGCGTGCGCCAGGCGACATGGCCGGTGAAGTGCGGCGGGGTCGTCTCGAACCGTTCGCGGATGACCGACTTGACCCCGTCGGCGCCGACGAGAACGTCACCCTCGACCACGCTGCCGTCCGCCAGGATCGCCGCCGCGCCGCGGCTGGACACGACCGGAGAGGCACAGCGCAGGTCCACGCCGGCATCGCGCGCGGCACCGGTCAGGATGGCGTGGAGATCGGCGCGGTGGACCGTGACATAGGGTGCGCCGTACGTCTCGCGCTGGCCGGTGCGGTCCATCGCGACGAGCGTGCGCCCGTCCTGCCAGTGCTGGATGCGCTGGCGGGTCGGCTCGACCCCGGCGGCGGCCACCGCCTCGCACACCCCGATGTGGTCGAGGCCGAGCATCGCGTTGGGCGACAGGGTGACACCGGCGCCGATCTCGCCGAACTGCGGCGCGGACTCGAGCAGGGTGACATCCGAGCCGGCGCGGGCAAGCGCCGCGGCGGCGGTCATTCCCGCGATGCCGCCCCCGGCGATAACGACTTTCGCCTTCATGCGAGCTGACCCGGAATGTGGCTTTCGTGATTGGCGAGATACCACTCGGCGATTTCCTCGCGCGTTGCCCACCATACGCCGGGCAGGCTCTTGGCGTGTTCGATGAATTCGCGCAGCGCACGGACCCGGTGGGCCCGGCCCGACACGTGCGGGTGCAACCCCACGTTCATGATCCGGCCCGAAGTCGCCCCCTCGGCGTAAAGGACATCCAGTTCCTCGACCATCGCGTCGCGGAACTGGTCAGTGGTGTAGTTCTTGCGGGTGATGAAGGTGAAGTCGTTGATCTCGTTCGAATAGGGCACCGACACGATCGGCCCGTGCGGCGTGCGCAACAGGTAGGGCTGGTCGTCGTTCATGATGTCGCAGTAGAATATGCAGCCCTGTTCGGCGAGGATGTCGGCGGTCTGCAGGGTGCCGCGCAGCGACGAGGAGAGCCAGCCCTTCGACTTTCGCCCGGTGAACGTCTCGAACTGCGCGAGACTGCGCAGGACGATGTCGCGTTCCGCTTCGGGATCATGGGCGAAGTTGCTGAGCAGTTCGCCCTGTTCCCAGTTGTGGGTCAGCAGTTCCCAACCGCGTTCCAGCACCGCGTCGGTCATGGCCTTGCGCCGCTCGAAGGTGACGGCGTTGGTCGTGCAGCTCGCCTTCACGCCCAGTTCGTCGAACAGGTCGAACAGGCGCCAGATACCGACCCGCTGGCCATATTCGCGCCAGGTGAAGTTGGGGAAGTCGGGCGTGTTGCCGGGCAGAACGTCGGGCAGGATCGCCGGTCCGCCCGCGTAATAGGGCTTGTCGGTGTCCTTGGTGAGGTCCCAGGTTTCCAGGTTGAAGGTCAGGATCAGCGCCACGCGCGCGCCATCGGGCCATTTCAGGGGCTGGCGCTGCGGCATCGGGACGTAATCGTATTCCATGATCTGGCTTTCGCTGTTCGTTGACAGGGTCGTCGCGGGCTGCGCCGCCCTCAGGCCTCGAGCACTTCGAAACTGACGCGCTCTGCCGATTCCAGTGCGCCCTCCAGCCCGCGCGCGCCCGTCGCGGTGTGCTCGCCGGCAAAGTGCAGCCTTCCGGCCGGCCTTGCCATCTCGTTGACGAAGTCGCGCACCTGGCCCGGCTCGAAGTACGAGACGTCGCCCTGGTTGAAGCGCTGCTCGGCCCAGCTGAAATAGGAGTGGGCGGTGAGCTTGCCCTTTGCGGCGGGGCGCAGTTGTTCGATGCGGGCGACGACCATCGCCTTGGCCGCGTCGTGGCCCATCCGGTCCCAGTAATTGGCAAGGTTGCCGCGCGCCTGGACGATGAAGCCGGTGATCTGGTCGGGATCGTCGCCGAACTTCTGCGGCATGACGGTGCCCAGCGGCCCGTCGCTCCACATGCCGGGGGCCAGCCCGTCCTGCTCCCAATAGGGCGAACTGGCGGTCACGAAGATCATCGAGATGGCCTGGTAGCCAAGCTGCGCCACCGCCTGCGCCTGCCGCCCGGTCAGCGCCGGCACGATGTCGACATTGCGCAGGGTCGAGAACGGCAGCGTGCACACGATGCGCCCGGCGGTGAACTGCGATCCGTCACGGCAGTGGACGGTGGCGTCGTTGGCCGTGGTGGTGATCGCCACGACCTCGCGGCCGAGCAGGAGATCGCCCTTGAGCAGCTTCGCCATGCCGCGCGGCAGCAGTTCGTTGCCGCCCTTGACCGCCCACGAATTGGTTCCCGCCGCCATCTGCGACTTCACGAAACCGTCGTTGAACTGCATCATCAGCGCCGACACGTCCCAGGCCGTGCGACCGTAATAGGGCGAGTGGTCGTTGGCCAGCTGGATCGCGGCGTCGGACAGGCCCTGCGCCTTGAGGAAATCGTAGACCGGGATGTCGAGCGCGGCCTTGACCGGATCGGTCCACGCGCCCCAGTCATCGAGCTGCGAATGTTCGGCGAAGACCCGACTGACCAGCTCGCCCGGCATCGTCGCCTTCAGCGCATCGGGAAAGGGGTTGCCGGGAAAACGGGCCCACTCCTCGCGCGTCATCGCCTTGTCGCCGATGTAGAGCAGTGGCGGCGGGCCGGAACGCCAGCGCGCCCCCACTTCCCACATTTCCACCCCGGCACGTCCCGCCGCGTCGAGACCGCGGCCATAGCCGTCGCCCATCGAGTTGAAGCCCATCTCGGGAAAGCCGGGCTGGTCCATCAGCGTCAGCACCCTGCCGCCGACCCGGTCGCGTCCCTCGATGACGGTGACGTTCAGGCCCTGTTGCTCGAGCATCCAGGCGGCCTGCAGACCCGACACGCCCGCGCCCAGCACGATGACGTCGCTCTGCCCCGGACGCCGGGCCGTGGTTCCGGCTGGCGCGGTCGCGGCGCGAGCCAGCCCCGTCCCGGCGCAGCCCGAGGCCAGCGCGCCAAGCCCCAGCCAGGCGGCACCCATCGCGAAGCGGCGGCGGTCGATGCTCATCGTCAGTTTCCTTGCATGCTCGGCGGCGAAAGTCGCGGCGGATCGGCCCGGCCGCGGCGCGCGTGCGGACGCCGGCGATCTGCCATGCGCCGGAAACTCGGCCCGAGCCGGGTCGGAAGTCGATCAAGAGGATGCGAGTTCACCACCAGTCGGATAACATCGCCGCCTCTCGAAACCCACCTGCCAATCGGGGTAGGATCGCCGGCATGACAATTCTCCGCCATCCCCTGACTGTCCTGCTTGGCGCCGCACTTGTTACAGGTTGCGCGCCGCTCGTCTCCGCCGCCAACGCACCAGATCGCCTTGCCGGCGGACCCGCGGCGGAAGGCCCGGTCATCGTGACCGCGCCGCCCTATCCGCGCCTGACGCTGGCCGAACTGCGCGCCCGCTACGCCGATGCCGACAGCCGCTTCATGACGGTGCGCGGCATCGATCTGCACTACAAGGACGAGGGACCGCGCGGCGCGCCGGTGCTGTTGATGGTGCACGGCTCGCAAAGCACGCTTCGCACGTGGGACGCAATGGTCGCCCGGCTGAAGGATCGCTACCGCATCGTCCGCTACGACGTCGCGCCCTTCGGGCTGACCGGCAGCATATCCGACGCGGCGGCGGACGGCATCGAACCCGCCGCGATTGCCGAAGACCTGCTGACCGCGCTCGGCATCCCGAAGGTCACGGCGGTCGGCGTGTCGAGCGGCGGGACGCTGGCGATGTACCTGGCCGCGCGCCGGCCCGACATGGTGGAGCGGCTGGTCCTGTCGAACACGCCGTCCGATCCGGTCAAGACCGATCACCTCGTCATGCCGCAAGCGTTCCTCGATGCGCAGGCGCGGCAGAAGGCGACGGGCTTTGCCGACCGCGACTTCTGGGACCAGTACTTGTCCTACTTCGCGGGCGACCCGGCCCGCATCCCCCCGGCAAAGCGCGCGGAATACTACGATTTCAATCGCCGCGCGCCCGAAGCGCACCTGCTGGAGGGAACCGCGCGGATCGGCGACGGCGTGCAGGCCAGCGTCGAGATGGCGAAAGTGACGGCCCCGACGCTGCTCGTCTGGGGCGGCGCGGACCCGTTGCTGCCCAAGGCCGCGGCCGACGCGATCGAACGCTACCTGTCGAGCGCTCCCGTCGACCGGGTGGTCATGCCCGATGTCGGCCACTATCCGCCGCTGGAGGTGCCGGACCGCTTCGCACGGCTGATGATCGCCTGGATCGAGGCAGGCGTGCCGGATGAGGCAGTTGCCGGAAGGGGCCGCGGGGCCGCCCGGTGATCGCGCCTCGCGGCAGGACGAAACGGCGGCTGCCCGCTGTGCGGACATCGCGCCGCGCCCTGCTCCCGCCGAGCCTGTCGGGCGATTAGGCGGCGCCGGATGAATACGCCGCGCACGCTCTACGCCAAGCTCTGGGATGCCCACGTCGTCCGCGCGCTGCCCGACGGCGAGGCGCTGCTCTATATCGACCGCCACCTCGTCCACGAGGTTTCCAGCCCGCAGGCCTTTGCCGCGCTGCGCGAGGCGGGGCGCGTGCTGCGCCGTCCCGAAACGCACCTCGCCGTCGCCGATCACGCGGTGCCGACTAGGGCCGCCGCGCCGGGTGCCGACCCCGCCGACGGCCCCCGCCCGTGCGACGATCCGCTCGCCCGCGGCCAGATCGCGGAGCTGGAGGCGAACGCCGCGCAGTTCGCGATGCCCTATGCCGGGCTCGACGGCCCGGAACAGGGCATCGTTCACGTCATCGGCCCGGAAACCGGCCTGACCCTGCCCGGCACCACCATTGTCTGCGGCGACAGTCACACGACCACCCACGGCGCCTTCGGCGCGCTCGCCTTCGGCATCGGCGCGAGCGAGCAGGCGACGGTGATGGCGACGCAGTGCCTGCGCCAGAAAAGGGCGCGCACCATGCGCGTCACCCTGACCGGCGCGCTGCCGCCCGGCGTTTCGGCCAAGGACGTCGCACTTGCCTTCGTGGCGAGGGTCGGCAGCGACGGCGCGACGGGGCATGCCGTCGAATTTGCCGGGCCGGCGGTGACGGCGATGTCGATGGCTGCGCGCATGACGCTGTGCAACATGGCGATCGAGGCGGGCAGCCGGGTCGGCCTGGTCGCGCCGGACGAGACGACGTTCGCGTTTGTCAGGGGCCGCCGCATGGCTCCTGCGGAAGCCGAGCTCGACCGGGCTGTCGCCTATTGGCGCACGCTGGCCAGCGATGCCGATGCGGTGTTCGACCGCGAAGTGACGCTGGACCTCTCGGCTCTCGTTCCACACGTCAGCTGGGGCACCAGCCCCGGCCAGACCCTGCCCGTCGGCGGCTCCCTGCCCGATCCCGCCTGTCTCGGCGATGTCGACCGCGCTTCGCCGGCTGCGGCGCGCGAAGCGGCGCGGGCGCTGGCCTACATGGGCCTTGCAGCGGGCGCTCCGATCGCGGGCACGCCGATCACCCATGCCTTCATCGGGTCGTGCACCAATGGCCGGATCGAGGACTTGCGCGAGGCCGCCGCCGTGCTGGCCGGACGCCATGTCGATCCCGGGGTCAGAGCCATCGTCGTGCCGGGTTCGGCCGCGACCCGGCTCGCCGCCGAGGCGGAGGGGCTGGACGAGATCTTCCTCAGCGCCGGGTTCGAATGGCGCCTGCCGGGCTGCTCGATGTGCGTCGCTATGAACGACGACAGGCTCGAGCCGGGCGATCGCTGCGCCTCCACATCCAACCGCAACTTCGAGGGGCGACAGGGCCCGGGCGGGCGCACCCACCTGATGAGCCCGGCGATGGTCGCCGCCGCCGCCGTGACCGGCCGGATCGTCGATGCAAGGGGACTGCTGCCATGAAGCCGGAACCGTTCGTCCGGGTCTCCGGGATCGCCTCGCCGATGCCCGAAGACAACATCGACACCGACATCATCTTCCCGGCACGTTTCCTGCTCCTCACCACGCGCGAGGGGCTTGGCGAACATGCCTTTGCGGACCGCCGCCGCCACCGCGACGGCAGCGAGGTGGCCGGCTACGTCCTCAATCGCGCGCCGTTCGCCGCGCCGCGCTTCATCGTCGCGGGCGACAACTTCGGCTCGGGGTCCAGCCGCGAACAGGCGGTCTGGGCCTTGCTCGACCTTGGCGTGCGGGTCGTCATCGCGGGCAGTTTCGGCGAAATCTTCCACAACAACTGCCTGCGCAACGGCATCCTCCCGATCCGTGTCGAGGGACCGCAACGGCAACGGTTGATGGCCTTGGCCGAAGCGGAGGCCACCTTTGTCGCCGACCTGCCCACACAGACCCTGACGGTGGCGGGTGCCGACCCGATCGCGTTCGCCATTGATGCCGAGCGCAAGGAGGCGATGCTGCACGGCTGGGACGAAACCGACCAGGTCGTGGCCCGCTTCGCCGACGACATCGCCGCTTTCGAAGCCGCTCAGGCTCGCCTACAGCCCTGGCTCTATCCGGTGGGAGTGCCCGCATGACCGACGACGAACTGCTTGCCAACTACAAGCGCGCCTATGACAACCGGGTCGGTTTTGCAGAGCGCCCGGCCCTGATCCTGATCGATTTCTGCCGCGCCTATTTCGAGCCGGATTGCGACCTTTACGCCGATGTCGACGACGCCATCGCCTCTGCCCTGCGGGTGCGTGCAGCGGCGCGCGAGGCGGGTGTGCCGGTGTTTCTCACCAACGTGGTCTATCACGACGGCGGGGCGGACGGCGGACGCTTCTATGAAAAGGCGCTGCCGCTCAGGCATTTCACGCGCGGCAACCCGATGGGCGAATGGGGTCCGGGGCTGGTTCCCTTCGACGACGAGTTCGTCGTCTCGAAGCAATATCCCAGCGCCTTCTTCGGCACCTCGCTCGCCTCGACGCTGACCGCGATGGGCCGCGATTCGGTGATCCTGACCGGGCTGACGACATCGGGCTGCGTGCGAGCGAGCTGCATCGACGCGATGAGCCACGGCTTCCGCGTCGCTGTGGTCGAGGAAGCCTGCGGCGATCGGCACGACGGTCCGCACCAGGCCAATCTCTTCGATATGAACGCGAAGTATGCCGACGTGGTGAGCGAGACCGAGACGATCGCCTACTTGCAGAACCTCGCCCGCTAGGCTGACGCCGGGCCTGTCAGGCGGCGATTGCCTCCAGCCGTGCGCCCCACGGCGTGATCGCCGCGACCGCCCGGCCGCCGCCCCAGGGCGCCCAGTCAAGCTCGACCGGCCCGACCACCTCGCACCCGCCGTCGGCGGTGCGCCGGGCGAAGTCGTCGGCATCGGCAACCGCGAAGCGCAGCGCGGTCCACCCGCGCCGCGGCGGGACGGTCTGCGCCGAAAAGTCGCGCCCGCCCGCGCCGAAGGCGATGATCTCGACCGACCCCGCCATCGCCCCCTGCGCCTGGTAGATGCCGATTCGCATCGGCACGCCGGGGGCAAGACCGGGCGGAAGGCCCATGCAGTTCTCGCCGCTGGCATCTCCGGCTGCGAACCCGTCGGTTTCCTGCACCGGCAGCCAGCCCAGCGCATCGACGTAGAGCCTGCGCGCGGCTGCGAAATCGGGGACGATCTGGGTGGAATTGAAAACCCACGAGGCGGGTCCCTCCAGCCCTTCGTAGCCGGTCAGCGGCGGTCGGATGCGCTGCATCAGCGCGATCTCGAGCCCCTCGCTATCGCGCTCGATCACTTCCTTGACGGCAAGAGACCCGAAATCCCACGCCGTCACCGGTGCGATCGCGTGCCAGCCGTGCCGGCCGAACCGCGCGTGCAGATCCTCGATATCGCCGAGAGCGCGGAGGTTCACGTCGAATATGCCGCCGCTGTCCCAGGCCTGCGCGCCGTCGCGGGCCAGCGGTTGCCATGCGCCGCCGGGCGCGACCAGGCGAATACCGCCGCGCCCTGCCTGCGGGTGCATGACGAGGACTTCCTCGCCCCCCGCCTCCTCCAGCCCCAGCAGGCGGAACGTGCCCAAAGCGACCTTCCCGGCATGGCGCAAAGCGAAGCCGGTCGCACCGCAAAGACGCGCCGCCGCGGCCTGCGCGTCCGAGACGAGCGCGACCGCTTCGTGGAAACCGTTGTCGCGCGAAACGAGGTCGCCCGGCGTCACGTGTTCCACAGCGGGGCAAGGATGGCGGCAGGGTCCTGGATCACCTCGGGCCGGCGAGCTCGGGTCGCGCGCATCCACGCCTCTGGCATCGTATCCCACGTCGCGTTCTGGCGGCCGTAGCCGGCGGCTGTCAGGTGGCCGGGGCGGTCACCCATCTTCATCCACGGGCGCCAGGACGTGACGTTGGTGAAGCTGACGTCCGCCGGGGCAAAGGTCGCGCCCGGCGCGCTCAGCGCGGCAAGATCGGCGCGCAGGGTGTTGGTTTCCGAATAGCGGAAGGGCTTCTGGCCGGGGATCGCGGCGGCGGTGCGCGAACGCTCGGTCAGCCAGACATCGTCGCCACGCACGTCGATCGGCATGACCTCGTGCTCGACGGTCAGGCCGGGGCGCGGCTCGGGCAGCTCGAAGGAAAGATGGCGGTTGATCAGCAGACGGCTGGGCGGCAAGCCGCCGCTGGGCACCGTGACCGTTTCGCCGGTATAGGGATTGACCCAGTCGTCGAGCGGATTGCCGGTGGCCGGGTCGGTAAACCAGGCCAGCTCGAAGCTCGCCACCTCGAACCCTGCGTCCACTTCGCGATAACGGGCGAAGGTCGCGGCGCTGACCTCGAAGATCGGGTCCATGCGGTCGTCGATGATCGCGTAGTACCGGGCCGAGACCCAGCCCATCACCAGCCGCCCGTCGGTCGCGCCGCGCAGCTTGATGTAAGTGCGCAGCCGCTCCCGCTCGTCGGACCACAGCCCCGCCGTGCCCTTGCCGGCGACAGGCGTGGCCGCGCTTCGCGCCAGCGACGGCGAACAGCCGGCCAGCGCTCCGCCAAGGGCGAGCCCGGCAAGGGCGTTGCGACGATCGAGATTCATGGGGCACCTCCGCACCGGAACAGGTCATGCACGATGGCGGTGCGGCGCTGAGCCGGTGCAACTGGCTCCGACATATCCGACAGGCGGCGAACCCTTGCACCGAACCGGCCACACCGGTCGCCTCTTGCTTCATCGGGCGGTCGGATCGTGCCAAGATCGATCCACGGCAACAAGGAATTTACGCAAGATGACGATCGAGACGCAGGCCCGCCCGGCGCAGGACGCGCTTCTCGGAAAGCTTCGGGCGGCGCTCGGCAATGGGGCCGTCAAGACCGACCCGGCCGCGCTCGCCGCGTTGGCCAGCGACGTCTACGGCACCGGCGGCCTGCCGCTCGCCGCGCTGCGCCCCGAAACCGTCGCCGACATGCAGGAAGCGGTGCGGATATGCGCTGCCGAAAAGCTGGCGATGGTGCCGCGCGGCGGCGGCGCGTCCTACACCGACGGCTACCTCGTGCCCCGGGGCGGGCACGTCATCGTCGACACCGGCGCGCTCGCCGACATCGCCATCGATCTCGAGAACGCGATCGTCACCGTGGGGGCGGGCACCACCTGGGCCGCGCTCAAGGCGGCGCTCGACGCACAGGGCATGCGCACGCCGTTCTGGGGTCCGTTCTCGGGCCTTGCCGCAACGGTCGGCGGATCGATGAGCCAGAACACGCTGAGCCACGGCAGCACCGCGCACGGCATCTCGGCCCAGTCGGCGCTGGGCTTCGACGTGGTCACCGCCAGCGGCGAAGTGCTCGTCACCAACGCGGCGGACACCGTGCGCTTCTACGGCCCCGACCTCACCGGCCTGTTCACCGGCGATTGCGGCGCGCTCGGCATCAAGGTGCGGGTGCGCCTGCCGCTGCTGCCCGCGCTGAGCGCGTTCGAGGCGCTGTCCTTCGCCTTCGACGACTTCGCCGCCTATCACAAGGGCATGCGGCTGGCGCAGCTGGCCCGGCTCGACGACAGTCATTTCGGCATCGACCTCGCCCTGTCACAGGGCCAGATCGCGCGGCAGGAAGGGCTGAACGCCCGGTTGCAGATCGCGGGCCAGGTCTGGCGCCGGTCGCCCAGCAAGGCGAAGGCGATCAAAACACTGCTGCGCATGGCCGTGGCGGGTGAGAACCCGATGCGCGCCGGTGCCTTCATGGGGCACTTCATCGTCGAGGGGTTCGACGCGCAGGATGCCGCCCATCGGGCGCGTCACCTCCGGCAACTGCTGGGCGGGATCGGGCGGGAGATCGCCAATACCGTGCCCTCGTTCGTGCGCTCGGTTCCCTTTGCGCCGCTGTTCAACATCCTCGGCCCCGGCGGAGAGCGCTGGGTGCCGCTGCACGGCGTGCTGGCGCACGACAAGGCGGTGGCTTTCGACGGGGCGTTCCGCGCTCTCCTCGCCCGCCGCAAGGACGATATGGATCGCCACGGCGTATGGATCGGCACCATGTTCTCGCCGGTCGGTCCTTCGGGTTTCCTCTACGAAATCGCGCTCTACTGGCCCGACGCGCGCACCGCCTACCACGATACGGTGCTGCCGCAATCGCACCTGGCCGCCATCGCCACCTATCCCGCCGCGCCCGATGCGCGCGCGTTCGTCGACGTTCTGAAGAACGAGATCATCGCCGAAATGCAGGCCTTTGGCGCGGCGCATTTCCAGATCGGGCGGGCCTATCCCTATCGTGAACGGCTGTCGCCGGGCGCGCAGGCCTTGTTGCGCTCGATCAAGGCGGAGCTCGATCCGGACGGCCTGATGAACCCCGGCGTGCTCGGTCTCTGAACCGCACGCATATCTCTCCCGAACAGGAAAAGGCCGGCGCGCCCCATCGGGCCGCCGGCCTTTGCGTGTCACCCGAAGGCCTTGCCGGCAAGTGTCGGGCCTGCCGGCCATCTCTTCGGTTATGGACCCGTGTGCTTACTGGCCCATCCCGCTCGGCGCCTTGGGCGGAACCCAGCCTGCCGGAACCGGCGCCGGCGTCTGCTCGCGGGCATAGTTCTCCAGGCTGGAGAGCGACGGGCCGTAATCCTCGGTCGGCGCGCTCAGCCATTTCGGGTCCATCGCACGCGCGGCAGCGACGATATCCGCAGGCAGATCGGCGATGCCGTTCTTGGCGGTGCCGAAATGGGTGAAGTAGCTGATGTGTCCATCCGCCTGCCCCATCAGCATCCACGGCAGCCACGGCGTGATCCGGCTCCACGACCCGACCGCCGGGATATGCGTCAGTGCCGGGTTTTCGACATCGGCCCGGTCGACGACGTAGATGAAGTGTTCGGACACCCGGTTCATCGGGCCGGAGGATTCGCGCACCCACTTCTTGGGATCGAGCGCGTTGGGATAAATCATGTCGATCCCGGTCTGCAGCACCATCTTGCCGTCCGCGCCGAACGACCAGTCCTGGAGGAACGGCTTCATCGACGCCTGGGTCTTCTGCAGCCCGCCGTAGCTCGGTCCTTCGGGCTGGAATGCGGTGATGGTGAAGTTGAACGGGTCGTTGGCGATCGGCACGACGCGAACCGTCTCGCCCGTGTACGGGTTGGCCCACTGCTTCAGGATCTCGCCGGTTTCGATATCGCGGTAGAACACGATCTCGCGCAGCATGCGCCGCCACGAACCGTCTTCCAGCCGCTTGGTGCGCACCACGCTGAAACCCTCGACCTTGAACAGCGGACGCACCTTCTCGTTCGGGCGCACGCCGAACGCCTTGCCGCTGATCCAGCCCACCTTCTCCTTCGTCGGATCGATGTCGGCGTCGAGGCGGGCGTAAGTGTCGCGCGTCCAGTACGGATCCTTGAAATCGATCTTCGTCACGAAGGGCGCTGCCCCACCTGCCGCCAACGGGGCCGCAACGGCGGGCGCCGCTTCGGCACGGGCGCATCCTGCGAGGGTTGCCGAGCCGACCGCCAGCGCGGCGAGGCCCAGGCTCTGGCGGCGGGAAAAGGTCTGTTCGTCCATGTGGCTCAATCCTGTGGCGCGGAACGGCACAAGGGCCGGCGCGGGGGTTTTCGAACAATTGCTTCGAACGGTATGAGGCGGCCCGTGGCAAGGGCGCAGTTTGCATCTGCTGCCTATCCGACTGACGGACAGGTCGCTCGTTTCGCGCTTGCCGCCATGCCGCTGCCGGGCCAATCCTTAGGCATCGAGGCACCCCGACGCCAGCGATCCGCGCCCGGATCGCGCGGTTGACGGATTGCAGAAAGGTCCGGCCCAGGCCGATCCGCCGGGCCGCGGCATGGAAACGGAGACGACGATGCTCAACACCTTCCAGCAGGCGGATCACCCCGTCCTGCCCAAGGCGACCGCCGACGAAGCGGCTCGCCAGGAATTCGCCAAGAGCCTCAAGGGTTTCATCCAGTCGACGCTGCTGCCAGGCTTGGACCCGGTCTATCGCACCCGCGCCCGTCCCCGCTTCGAGAACGAGACCGGGCGCAGCGCGAACGACCGCCGCGACATTCGCGACGCGATGGTCGGCGACACCTATTTCCAGCATTACGCCGCCACCAACCGCATCGCGCAGGAACTCCTTTGGGAATCGGTGGCCGGATCGGTCAGCCGCCAGCTTCCCGAACTGATCGAGACGGCGCGCACGCTTTCGGCCCGAAGCCCTGCACGCCTCGACATTCCCGACGGTTTCGTCCCGCCCCGCTATGTCACCGCGCTCGACATCCACTGCATGCCCGGCGGTTATTGCAGCGAGGTGTGCGAGGACGACATCTCGGTCGGCGCGCTCTACGACCGGGGGGTCTATCTCTACTCGATGGGCTATACCGGTCCGAACAACGACGACATGGGCCGATCGGTCTGCAACTACATCCGCCGCAACTTTCCCGACTTCAGGCCGCGCCGCATCCTCGACATGGGCTGCACCGTCGGCCATTCGACGGTGCCTTACGCCGAGATGTTCCCCGATGCGGAGATCTGGGGCATCGATCTCGGCGGACCGTGCGTGCGCTATGCCCATGCTCGTTCGGCCGGCATGGGTCATCCGATCAACTTCGCGCAGATGAACGCGGAGGAGACGAGCTTTCCCGACGGACACTTCGACCTCGTCGTCAGCCACATCCTGCTGCACGAGACGAGCGGCAAGGCGATGCCGCGCATCTTTGCCGAGGCGCACCGCGTGCTCGCGCCCGAAGGGCTGATGATCCACGCCGACCTGCCACCGTTCGACCTGATGGACCCGTTCACCCAGTTCATCCTCGATAACGAGACCTGGTACAACAACGAGCCGTTCTGGGGCGCGATGCGCGACATGGACCAGATCGCGCTGGCCGAACGGGCAGGCTTCGACAGGGCCAGCGTGCGGTTCGACACCGCACCGATGGCGGTCATGGAATTCGCCGGCGCCCAGAAGGGCTACAGCGAGGACGCCGCCGGCTCGGTCGCGGACCGGGAATTCACCGCGGGCGAATTCGCGCCCGGCGGCGGCTGGGAAGTGCTGATCGCGCGCAAGGGCGCGGCCAAGGCGCTCGCGGCATGAACGGAGAAGCGCAGATGGACCGACCCGAGATGATCCGCACCGCCCGCGGCAAGCGTCCGCAATTCTACGATACCCCCGGGCTCGACGAGGCGATGGGCATGATCATGGTGCTCGCGTCGGAGATCTCGACCCTGCGCGACCGGATCGACGCCGGCGAGCGGGTCGCCAGGGCCGCGGGGATCGATCTTGCCGCCGGGATCGAGGCGCTTGAACTGGACGAAGCCGCCCTGGCCGAGCGCGAGGAGCGGCGGCAGGACTTCCTGCGGCGGCTTTACTACCTGCAGATCAAGGATGCCGAGGATGCGCGCGAGCGCCAGACGGCAAAGGGCTACGTCGATACCATCGCGGAGATCGCGCAGACCTGATCATCCCTCATCGCCGCAACGCGCGACGGCCGGGCATGTCCCGGCCGTTTGCGTTTCTGCGGGCGGATCAGCGCGTCGAAAGGCGCACGGCGCCCCGGTCCGCCACCCTGTCGCGCAGGTCGCGCCGGGCGTCATCCTGCCCCGCCGGTCCGAAGCCGCGCGCGAACAGGACCGACAACGAATTGAAATCCGCGAGCCGGTCAAGCTGCATGGGCCCGGGCAGGTCATGGCGGCAGATCGCCCCGCCGAAATAGTGGTCCACCCCTTCCAGCACGAGGCCGAAGCGATCGCCGCCGGGCGCGGGAGCCTCGAAAGCGGCGAGATGCGAGCGCCAGCCTTCGCCGTCGGTCGCGGTGATGCCCGGCACGATGTCCAGCGTACCCGTCTGCACCATGGCCGGGACGCGCAACTGGCCATAGCCTTCCTGCGTGATCAACACCGGGATCGGCGCGGGCGGAGAAAGGGCGATGACGCACGCCGCTTCCGGGCGCGACAGGGGACCGGCAAATCCGTCGGGCGCTGTCGCCCCCGCGCCGCCAAGGGTCAGCGCGGTCAACCCGCCATAGCTGTGCCCCGCGGCGATCCAGCCCGCGGTGCCCGCCCCTTCTCGCCGCACCATGTTGGCAAGGGCGTGCATGTCCTCCAGCCTGGCGCGCCAGCTGGCCAGCCCGGCAAATTCGGCGGTGCGAGGATGCTCGGTCGAATCGACGTGGAGCGGGGCGAACACGCGATAGCCGGCCAGCGCCCAGGGCCGCAGGACGCGATCGTAGAACCGCGGAGACGACGCCGCGCCGTGGCTGAAGAGGATCGTCCCCGCCTCGCCCGCCGGCCCCCAGACGTGGACGTCCATACTGCGACCGGGCGCGGCCTCGATCGTCAGCACGCCCGCCGCTCCGGTGGCGGTCGGGCCGGGCGTGGTAGCGGGGGGCGCGCGCACGCCCGCCGCCGCTCTCGCGGAACCGATCAGCCCTGCGCCGACGAGGGCGGCGCCGCCCGCCAGAACGGCACGCCGATCGGTCACGGGAAACCTACTTCAGGGTCTTGAGATAGGCGATGAGATCGCGGCGCTGCGTTTCGTCGGCAATGCCGGCAAAGGCCATCGAGGTGCCGGGAACGACCTTCGACGGACGCTGCAGCCACGCGTCGAGGTTCTTTTCGTTCCAGACCAGTGCCGACTTGGCCAGCGCCGGCGAATAGCGTGCATCCTTCACCGCACCGGCCTTGCGATTGACGACGCCCGCCATCGTCGGGCCCATCTTCTGCGGTCCGCTTGCGCTGACCGTGTGGCAGGCGGCGCAGCGCATGAAGACCTTCTTTCCTGCAGCCGCATCGCCCGCCGGCGCGGCAGTGACCGGCAGTGCGGCGACGGTGGCGGCAATCCCGGCCATCGCGGCGGCCGAAACAGTCAGGAAACGCTTGGTCATCAGGTCTTTCCTCGATCTATGAAATGCGGTGCAGCGGGTGTGCGATGCCCCCTTCACCGTTACGGCATGGCGGTGTTGCGATGTCATCCACCTGAACGGCGGGCGGCAATATCTCAGGGTTTGCCCGCCTGTCGGATATTCCGCTGAAATTCGCGCGACCGTGCCAACGCATTGGCGCGGATGTCTGACCAGAACAAGCTGATATCGTGGAAATGCATCGAACCGCCCGGCAGGGATTGGAGGTTCAGGCCCGGCGCGGTCCAGACCGTGAGCACACCTTCGTCGCACCGCGCTGCGACCATCCCCTTGCGGGGCGCCGCCATCGGACCGGCGCCCGGCGTTCCCGGAATGGCGCCCTGCGCCTCCGCCGACGGGGTCAGCGGCCTTGCCGCAGCGAAGCTCACCGGATTGACGCAGAGCGTCCGCGCGCCCTCGCCCGTGCCGGTCCGCGCGCGATAGTCCTTTTCGAAGGCCGTACGGATCGCCGCCAGGTCGCTGCCCGCCATGACCGCGTTCCATTGCATCACGCATCCCGTCTGCCGCGCGGTTTTGCAGGGCCGCAGCGTGGGGAAGCGGGTGCCGAAATCGCCCTCCGCAAGATTGATGCCGACGACATAGGCGGCGACCAGCCGATCCTTCAGCGCGGTCCCCTCTATCCGCCTTTCGAGCAGCGTCGCGACGTGTGCCGCGCCCTGGCTGTGCCCGGCAAGGATGAAGGGCCGCCCGCCGTTGTCATGGGCGAGATAGCGGTCGAAGGCCCGCTCGATGTCGGAGTAGGCAAGGTCGAAGGCCTCCTCGCGATCGGCGGAGAACAGGGCGCCGCTGGTCGCCGCCCGGTAACGCGGCGCGAATACCCGGCAGCAGGCGGAAAAGGCGCTGCCCTGCCGCGCGATTGCGCTCTCGTCCGTCCAGACCAGCACCGCCGGGTCGAGCGGGTCGTGGTTGGTCAGCCCCTTCGTGGAGGTCGTCGTGGGATGGATGTAGAACACGTCGACCCCGGCGAGGTCGGCGTCTTGCGCCACGTCGGACAGCAGGGCCATGGGAGCCTCCGACCAGTAGCGGGCGTCGTCATAATCCGGGGCCGCGACCTCGGCCCGAACGGCCGGGGCGATGGCGATCGCGATCAGCGCTGCAAGACTTGCCGCCAGACGCGACAAGGCACGCGGCCCGGCCAGGGGAAAAAGGCCGAAACGCCGTGCCGATCGTGACATCAGAAGTCCCGGTTCGGACATGGTGCGGGCGATGAACATCTTGCGAAGCGCTCTCCGGCGTGGCGATCGGTCTATGGCCACGCCGGATCGCTCCCTCACTGCGGGCCTGCGGTCAATCGAAATAGGTCGGGACCGGCCACGGCGGCGGTCGGCCCCTGGGCGATCAGAAGTTGACCGTCGCCGTCACGCCCACGCGGCGCGCTTCGCCGGCGTAAATTTCGTTCAGCGTGTAGACGAACGGGAAACCGGCGCGAGGCTGGTTGATCGAGTTGGCCACGTACTTCTCGTCGAACAGGTTCGTCGCCCACAGCGCCACGCTGTACATGTCGTTCGCCAGCGTCAGGCGCGCGTTGGTCAGCGTTCGCTTGCCGAACGAGGTCACGTTGATCAGGTTCGAATAGGCGGGGCCGGAGTAGTTCACGTCGACGCGGCCGGTGAGATCCCAGTCGTTGGAGACCGGCACGGACACGGTCGCGTGGGCGTTCCACTGGTTCTTGACCGAACGCTGCGGGCGCAGGCCTTCGAGGCTGGGAACGACGCGGGTTCCACCGTTGGCCAGAGTGACCGTGGTGACCGGCGGGCAGCCCGGCGCGGCCGCGCCGGCTGTCACGCACTGCGACACGGTCGAACCGTCGTACGAGCCTTCCTGGAACTGAGGGTCGGTGTAGATGTAGCTGCCGCCCACGGTCAGGAAATCGGTGGCGCGCAGTTCGGCGCTCGCTTCCACGCCCCAGACTTCGATGCTGCCGGTGTTCTGGACGATGCGGGCAGGGTTCGAGGCGGTGGGGTTGGCGGTGAAGGCCGAAACCTGTGCGTTCTTCCAGTCGGTGTAGAAGGCTGCCGCGTTCAGCTGCAGGCGGCGATCCAGCAGCTCGCTCTTGAAGCCGACCTCGTAGGTCCAGTTGGTCTCTTCGTCGTAGGACACCTCATCCAGCAGGATGCCGGTCGTGCTCACCGGGTTCTGGGTGTTGAATCCGCCCGCGCGCAGGCCCTTGGCCGCCGAAGCGTACACCATGATGTCGGGGGTCACGTGATAGTCGACCGTCAGGCGGGGGCTGAAGCTTTCGTAGGTCTTGGCATATTGGGGGCTGACGACCGGGAACGCCGCGTCGTCAGGCGTGTCGAAGCTGGTGATCGGCTGGTTGACGCCCGGCTGCGACAGTGGGTTGGACACCGAATGGGTCTGGGCGAGCTTCCGCTCGATGTTGTAGCGACCTTCGGCATTGACGCGCAGTGCGCCGAGTTCGAGCCCGATACCGGCGAACATCGAGAAGTTCTTGGTCCGCGCGACGGTATAGGTCGAGAACCGGTACTCGTCCGGGCTCGAGACCAGGAACGGGTTGGCGGTGAAGTCGTAGGAGCCGGTGCCGGTCGCGGCGGGCGTGCCGAACTGCGTGACCTGGACCAGGCGATCGGTGGCCTGGCGGCCCGCGTAGGAGGTTCCGATGCCAAGAGCGGCGAGCGGCACCTTCGAATCGAAGTAGTTGGCGCCGAACATCCACTGGAACGGCGACTCGTAGTCCGACTGGACGCGGATTTCCTGGCTGAAAGTCTTGACCCGCTCACGGTTCTGGGTGGTCAGGTTGACCTGCGCCAGCGACGAGTAGGGGACCGGCGCGCCGACGAACGGGCTGAAGGAGAGGCAGGCCGAACCGGCGGTGCAGACGCCGAAGGTCGTTCCCGTGCCCGACAGGTCGTAATCGGCATAACCTTCGACGCTCGACCGGGTGAAGCCGGTGACGCTGGTTACCTTTACCCCGCCCATGCGCCCTTCGAGGAGGAGCGAGAGCTGGCGGTTCTTGGCAACCGTGTCCGGGATGTCCGACACGCTGAACTGATCAGGATAGGGCAGTTCGCCGCAATAGAGGACGTTGTTGTTGCCGCAGTTGAGGATGTTGAGCGGAATGCGCGCGACGGCGCTCGGCTCGGCCTCGGAGTGGGTG
The DNA here is from genome assembly GCF_031457155.1 of Croceicoccus sp. BE223. NCBI lineage: Bacteria > Pseudomonadati > Pseudomonadota > Alphaproteobacteria > Sphingomonadales > Erythrobacteraceae > Croceicoccus > Croceicoccus sp. BE223. Next base: position 287,219 of record NZ_JAVDWB010000001.1, on the reverse strand, counting down.
ACGAAGCCGGAAAGGAGGGCGCGGAAGTTCTCGCTCGGCTCGAACTCGAGCGCGGCGGAAACCGCATACTTCTCGTACCCGCCGAGGTTGTCGTCGGGATTGGCCTCGTTCTTCGCCCAGCCGTCATAGCTGACGTAGCCGGCGGCGACGCGCGCGCTCAGCGTCTCGCCGAGCGGGGCGGAGATGAAGCCCTTGAGGCGGTAGTCCTCGTCGGTGCCGACGGTGCCGCTGACCGAGCCGGTCAGTTCGTCGGTGGGCCGGCCGGTGCTGACCGCGAGGGCGCCGGCGAAGGTCGAACGGCCGAACAGCGCGCTTTGCGGACCCTTGGCGACTTCGATCTGGCCGATGTCGAGCACCGAGATGATGTCGAGCGTGTTGCGGCTGGTCTGGTAGATGCCGTCGATGAAGACGCCGACGTTCGCCTCGACGTTGAGGTCGTTGGTGGTGTTGGCCGGCGCCAGGCCGCGGATGTAGATGGTCTGGACGTTGCCGCCCGAGATCGAGTTGATCGCGACGCCGGGCGTCGAGTTACCGAGGTCGGCCAGCGAGTTGATCGAGCGCTCGGTCAGGTTCTCCGCCGTCAGCGCGGTTATGGTGATCGGCACGTCCTGCACCGATTCGTCGCGCTTGCGGGCGGTGACGACGATCTCGTTGCCGAAATCCTCGGTCAGCGCAGCCGTGTCCTGGGCAAGCGCGGGCATGGCGACACCGAGACTGCCTAGCGCAGTACCGGCAACGAGAGCATGGCGGGTCAGACCCCGGACCGACTGGAACATGATAACACCCCTTTGTGTGCCGGATCGCCGCGCTGCGATATCTTAGGAGAGGCGGCAATCAGGCTCCCTTGAACCTGCCGCCCGATCGCACCGGACCCAGCGGAAGCGGCATAAGGTCACCTCTGCCGTCGCGGGAAAACGGCGGCAACGGCTCTATCCGCCATGCGGTCACAATCGCGGGAAGCCCCGCGACGCCCCGGACCGGTCAGTCTTCGACCAGCTTGACCAGCCTTCGCTCGATCACGGCCAGCACGCCGGGCAGTTCGTGCCCGCGCTTCAGCACCTGTCCCGCTTCGCCGAAGAGGGTCCACATGCCCTGCCTCTGGCGCAGGGCCGGGCGCTTTTCCAGCCGCACCTCGGGCCGTTCGGCCGCGCGGCGAAAGGCGGCGAAATGGGCCGCGTCCTTGTGGAAGTCCATGGCATAGTCGCGCCACATCCCGGCGGCGACCATGCGGCCGTAAAGGTCGAGGATGCGCAGCAGTTCGCCGCGTTCGAAGCCCACCTGCAGCGGTTGCCCCCTGCCCCCGCCGGGTCCGGCCGGGCCAAGGGGGAGATGCACGATATTGTTCATTCACACCCTGCGGCAGGGGCGCCGCAGGTCATGCGCTGCGCGTTCCGTCGGTTTCGATCGGCAGCGCCGCCGGCTCGGCCTCGGCGCGCAGGCGGTCGATCTCGGTCTTCAGCGCCGCGATCTGCGCTTCCAAATCGTCAAGCCGGGGCGAAGGCTCGCACGGGTCCTTGCAGGGCGTGCCGTAGGGCACGAACTCGCGCTGGTAGGTTTCGGCCGACACCAGCGTCGAGCGCGCCTTGACGCCGACCATCGTCGCGCCGTCAGGCACGTCCTCGGTGACGACCGCCGCCGCGCCGATGCGCGCGCGCCTGCCGATCGTCACGGGGCCGAGGATCTGTGCGCCGGAGCCGACGATCGAACCGTCGAGCAGCGTCGGATGCCGCTTGCCCGCAACGCCGTTGGTCGGGTTGGTGCCGCCTAGGGTCACGCCCTGGTAGATCGTGACGTTGTCGCCGATTTCCGCCGTTTCGCCGATGACGGTGAAGCCATGGTCGATGAACAGGTTCTGCCCGATCTTTGCGCCGGGGTGGATGTCGATCGCGGTGAGGAAGCGGGAGAAGTGGTTCACGAAGCGGGCGAGGAAGAACATCTCCGCCTCGAACAGCCAGTGCGCGACCCGGTGCAGGCCGAGCGCGAGGACGCCCGGATAGAGCAGGATCTCCCAGCGCGAGCGCGGGGCGGGATCTCGCGCGCGAACGCTGTCGAGATAGGCGATGAGGTCGTCCCACATTTCGTCAATTCTCCCACCTCGACCGCGATCTGGCAAGAACCCGCGAAGGGCCCGCCCCGGTCGGATGTGTCACAACAGGTCGCCCTGCTCCGGTTCCCCGCCAGCCAGCGCCTCGCGCCAGATCGCCTGCCGGGCCGGGACCTTTCGCTCCAGGCTGAGGCGGTCGATCTCGGCGACCAGCGATTCGACCGCGGCGAAGCTGCGCTCCACCCGCGGCACGAGATAAGTGGTGGCACCCTCGTCCAATGCAAGCCCGCGCTGCGCGGCATGGGCCTCGATCAGCGCGGCGAGCATCCGGTCGTCGGGCGCACCGATGGCAAGGTTGAGCGCGGCCCCGAGCCGGGACGCGAGGTCGGGCAACCGGACCCGCCACGGCGAGGGCACCGGGCGTCCCACCAGCAGCAGCGGCCTGCCGCTGGCCTGGGCGCGGTTCCAGGCGTGGAACAAGGCGTCCTCGTCGGCCTGCTCCGCATCGTCGATGGCGGTGCCGAGCCCTGCCTGCTCGAACCAGCGGGCGATCAGCGACTTGCCCGAACGCGGCGGGCCGGACAGGATGGCAGTGCCGAACGGCCAGCGGGCGGTTTCCTCGCAGGCGCGCAGCACGGCTTCGTTGGCGTTGCCGACGACAACCGTCTGCGCCTGTCCGGCGCCGGTCAGCGGCAGGACGATCTGGACCGGGCGGCGCCCCATGCGTCTGCTCCCGCGGCCGGAGCCTAGCGGCTGATCCGCAGCGTGTCGCCGCTCTGCGAAACCTGCCAGCCCCGCGCCTTCAGCGCATTGGCCAGCCCTTCGGCGGTGCCGGCAAAGCCGACGCGGAAGACCGAGGTGCCGCCGATGGCGAGGCTGGAGGCGGTGGCGCCGGTGACGCCGGGCACGCCGCTGAGCCCGCGCAGCGCCGCCTCGAACGCGGGGGCGTCGGGCGTCACGACCTGCACCGAAAGCGCGATCGGGGCGATGGCCGGCGTGGTCGGTTGCGGCACGGGGGCGGCGGTGCTGTCGTCCCGTTCGGCCGCCTCGCCTTGCGCCGCGGCGGCGAGCGCGGCGAGCAGTTCGGGGCTCAGCGCGTCTTCGTTGACGTTCAGCGTCTTGTCCGCGCCGAGCAGGCCGCTGGCCAGCGCACCGGCATAGATCTGGTCGAGCTTCACCACCGCCTGCGCCAGCATGGCGGGCAGCTCGTCGTCGTTCTTCGCGGTCATCGTGAAGCTGGACATGAAGCGGTTGTCGGCGCCGTAGCGCGCGGTGAAGGTGCCCTTCACCGGCCCGCCCGGCCACTGCCGTTCCAGCCGCGCCACCGGGAAGATGACGTTGGACGCGCCGAATTCGTCGAGGATCGTGCGCCACCACGTGCGGCTGCGCCGGCTCTCCTGCCCCGCGGTCAGCAACAGCGATTCGCCGCCGCCGCCATAGGGACGGACATAGTCCATCGGGCTCGACGAACTGCGGAATTCGGCCCAGGCGCGCTGCCAGGGGGTGCGCACCTCGTAAAGCTGGCCGACCCCGCCCTGGTAGACGATGGGGATGACCAGTTGCGGGGCGGAACGGGTGGCGCTGCTCGTCGTGCCGAAGATCTCGCCGGTGCGCGCCCGGTCGAAGATGACGCCAAGCGTGGCGACATAACGGCGCGGACCGATCTGCTCGCTTTCCACGACGACGGCGGAAATCATCGAAAAGAGCTGCGATTCGGGCAGCTGGGGCGCCTTTTCGCCCTTGTGGGTCCGCTCGTAGAGCAGTTCCCACGCCTTCTTCTGGGCTTCCTTCCACCCGTTTTCGCGCGCTTCCATCGCGGTCTTGCCGGTGGTGTTGACCTTGATCCCGCCGACTTCGAAATCGCCGGTGTTGGCCAGCGGTGCGATGCCGCGCTCTCCCTCCACCTGCGCGGCAATGCGCCATCCGACGAGCAGCGCGAGCGCCAGCAGCACCGCGGCCAGCAACGCGCGACGCGGCGCGGGGCGAAGGGCCGGATGCGAGCCGGACGGAACGGTGGCGGCGGTCATGGTCGGAAAAGTCAGCCGAACGAGAGCAGAGGCGCAGAAGCGATCATCGTTGGCCCTCTTTGCCGAATGAGGCGTGGAAATCCAAGCGCGAAAGCGATAAGCGCCCGGCAACTTGCGAGAGATTGAATGACCGACACCCCTGACAGCACGCCCGAAAGCTACACTTACGCCAAGGCCGGCGTCTCCATCGCGGCCGGCAATGCGCTGGTCAAGGCGATCGGCCCGCTCGCCAAATCGACCGCGCGCGCCGGCGCGACGAGCGAACTGGGCGGATTCGGCGGCTTCTTCGATCCCAGGGCGGCGGGCTATTGCGATCCGTTGCTCGTCGCCGCCAACGACGGTGTCGGCACCAAGGTCAAGCTCGCCATCGACCACGACCGCCACGACGCCATCGGCATCGACCTCGTCGCGATGTGCGTCAACGATCTCATCGTGCAGGGCGCAGAACCGCTGTTCTTCCTCGACTACTTTGCCACCGGCAAGCTGGAGAACGGCGTCGCCGAGCGGGTCATCGCGGGGATCGCCGACGGCTGCAAGCTGGCCGGATGCGCGCTGATCGGCGGCGAGACGGCGGAGATGCCCGGCATGTACCAGGCGGGCGACTACGACCTTGCCGGGTTCTGCGTGGGCGCGGTGGAGCGCGGGGAGCAGCTTACCGGCGACAAGGTGGCCGATGGCGACATCCTCCTCGGCCTCGCCTCCTCGGGCGTCCATTCCAACGGCTATTCGCTGGTGCGCCGGCTGGCGGCGGACAAGGGCTGGAAACTCGACCGCCCGGCCCTGTTCGACAACGAGGTGCTGCTGATCGACGCGCTGATCGCGCCGACGCGGATCTACGTGCAGAGCCTGCTCGGCCCGATCCGCGCCGGGCGCATCCATGCGCTGGCTCACATCACCGGCGGCGGATTGCTGGAAAACGTCCCGCGCGTCCTGCCCGAAGGGCTGCACGCCCACATTGACGTCGGCGGCTGGACGATGCCGCGGCTGATGGCGTTCCTGCAGGCGCAGGGCAATATCGAGTCCGAGGAAATGGCCCGCACCTTCAACTGCGGCATCGGCATGGTGCTGGCGGTCGCTGCGGACGAAGTCGCCTCGCTGAAGGCCGACCTCGAGGCGGCGGGCGAAGAGGTCTTCGTGATCGGCGCGATCAGGCGCGGCGAGAAGGGCTGCACCGTCGCGGGCCGGGCCGAGGAATGGTCCGCGCGCGAGGACTGGAGCGCGACACACCTCGGCTGACGGCGGCCGTGGCGTGCGGCGTCAGGTCATCGCGTCCTGCGGCACGCCGTCGATGTCCTCGCCAAGCGTGTCGCGCAGGTAGAGCTCGCGCACGCCGACATAGGCGACGACGAGCAGAGCACCGGCAAAGAACACGCCGTAGATGCCGAAGACCGCTCCCGCGCCGAGGATCACGAACAGCGTCAGCGCGGGCGGGATGTTGACCACCTGCCGGTTGACCAGCGGCGTGATCATCCACGCCTCGACCACCCGCACGACGAGAAAGGCGATCAGCGTGTACGACAGGACCGATCCGCCCTGCGTCGCGGCGATGCCGATCGCGGGCAGCATCGCCACCGCCGGGCCGACATAGGGCACGAATTCGCTCAAGCCTCCCAGCAGGCCCAGCGCCAGCCAGTGCTCGACCCCCGCAAGCCACAGCGAGCTGCCGATCAGCACCGTCATCGCGGTCATCGCGATCAGTTTCGCCTTCAGCCACAGGCGCAGCGCGATGCCGATCTCGCCCAGCGCCCGGTCCATCGTCGGACGTCCGCCATGCGGGGTAAGCAGGATGGCGGCGCGGCGATAGGGGCCGGGGTTGGAGGCGATGAACATCGCGCCGATCAGGACGATGACGAAGTTGAGCAGGACCTGCCCGACGCCTGCGACCAGCTGGCCCAGGCGATCGGCGATGGCGCTGCCCGCCACGGCGGCGCGCACCGCCTTGACTACCGCGGCGCCCACCGGGTTCGCGCCCACGGCGCGTTCGATGGCGGCGACGGTTTCGGGCAGATTGTCGATCAGGTTGGCGATCTGCACCCCGAACTGCACCGTCAGCAGGTAGCCCATCACGCCCAGCACGGCGAGGCAGAAGAGGATGCCGAGACCCAGCGCGACGTCGCCGTTGCGAACGCCCAGCTTTTCGAACATGCGCCCGGCGCTCTGGATCACCACCGCGCCGAGGATCGAGCCGAACGCGAGCAGCAGCAGGTCCGCCGCCCGCCACGCGACGATCAGCACCGCCGCGATGGCGAGGGTGTAGAGCAGGCGGCGAAGATAGGGGCGGTCCTCCTCGCGCGGACGGAACGGCGCGGTCATGCGCGGTCGGCCTGCCACGGCAGCGGCGCGGGGGCCTTGGCCTGCACGTCTCTTGCCTGTTCGGGGGGCGCGACGTAGGGACTGCGGCCACGCCGCCGGAGGTTCCGTCTCATAGGACAGGATAACCGCCCCCGGCCCGTCCTGTTCCACGCCCGAGGTTGCCGCTTTCGCATGACTACCGCCCGCACCATGGAGAACGACCCCGCGCCCGGCAACGCCGCCAAGGCCGCTCCCAAGGCGCGAGTCGCGGTGCTGATCAGCGGGACCGGATCGAACATGGCGGCCTTGCTCTACGCCAGCCGCCGGGCGGACTGCCCCTACGAGATCGTGCTGGTCGGATCGAACGATCCGCAGGCAAGGGGACTCGCTCTTGCCGCCGCAGAGGGCGTCGCGACCTTCGCCTTGCCGCACAAGGGCATGAAGCGCGCCGAACACGACGCGGCGATGGAGCAGGCGGTGCTCGACGCGGGCGCGCAATACATCGCGCTGGCCGGGTACATGCGCATCCTCAGCCCCGAATTCGTCAGCCGCTGGGAGGGCCGGATGCTCAACATCCATCCCTCGCTGCTGCCGAAGTACAAGGGGCTCGACACCCATGCCCGCGCGATCGAGGCGGGCGACAGCCATGCGGGCTGTTCGGTCCACCTGGTCACCGCCGAGCTCGACGACGGGCCGGTGCTGGGCCAGACACCGGTGGCGATCCTGCCCGGCGATACGCCCGAGACGCTGGCGGCCCGCGTGCTCTACGCCGAACACCAGCTCTATTCGCGGATGCTGGAGGAACTGGTCACCCGGCCCTATCGCGCCGACTGGCTGCTGGCGAAAGTCGGCGAACTGGCGCTCTCCCTGCCCGAAGCGGAAGCGCGCGAGAGCCACGGCGCGCCGGGCTGGCGCACCGGCGGCAAGAGCGGCAAGTACTTCGCCTATTTCAACGACCGGCACCACGGCGAACCGCATGTTGCGCTGCTGGTGAAGACCGACGGGCCGGACGAGCTGGCTGCGCTGGTGGAGCGCGATCCCGACATCTGGTTCCGCCCCGCCTATTACGGCGCGAGCGGCTGGGCCGGCCTTATCCTAGACCGCCCCGGCGTCGACTGGGACCACGTCCGCGGCTGGCTGGAACGCAGCTGGCGCACGGTTGCGCCGCGGCGGCTCACCGCGCTGATGGACGCGGCGGACGAATTCTAGGCGCTGCCAACGAAAAGGGCCGCCTCCCCACCGGGAAGCGGCCCTTTGGCGTTCAGCAAATCGCTGCGATCAGCCGACGATCTCTTCGGGCTTGAAGAAGTAGTCGATCTCGATCTTCGCGTTCTCTTCGCTGTCCGAACCGTGGACGGTGTTCTCGCCGATCGACAGCGCGTGGGTCTTGCGGATGGTGCCCTCGGCCGCTTCGGCCGGGTTGGTCGCGCCCATCACGTCGCGGTTGCGGGCGACGGCGTCCTCGCCCTCCAGCACCTGGACGACGACCGGCTCGCTCATCATGAACTCGACCAGCTCGCCGAAGAAGGGACGCTCGCGGTGAACGGCGTAGAAGCCCTCGGCCTGCTCGCGGGTCATGTGGATGCGCTTCGACGCGACGACGCGCAGGCCGGCGTCTTCCAGCATCTTGGTGACCGCGCCGGTCAGGTTGCGACGGGTCGCGTCGGGCTTGATGATCGAAAAGGTGCGGGTCACCGCCATCGGAAAAGTCCTTCGAAAGGGAAATGGGAAATGTCTGGCCGCGCCCACGGCACGCCTGCGCGCGCCCCTAGCGCCCCCGGCCTGCGGGCACAAGGGGGCTATGGCTGCGGCGTCGCTTCGGCGGGAAGCGCCGGCCCGGCGCTGGCGACGAGCTGGATCGAGGACCCCGTCTGGCCTGGGGCGATGTCACGCGGGGAAGCGCCCAGGCTGAACTCGCGCCCGTCCGCCGCCTCTCCGGTCACGGCCAGCAGTGATCCGGCGCGCAGCGGCGTCGCCACCTCGTATCCGGCCTTGCGCGCGGTTTCGGCATACCAGTCGGCCACCTTCTGCGCCGGGTCGCGGCTCGTCATCGCCACCAGCGTGCCGCGCCGCCTGTCGGGCAGCGCGACGTTCGACACGCCTTCGACCCTGGCTCCCGGATAGACGGAAAGGCCGTCGGGCAAGTCGGGCGTGCGATCCGCACCGGCTGCGGCGCGGGCGGCCGCGCCGCCATCGAGTGGCCTGTCGCCCGCCGCATAGGCGACATCGTCGTCTTCGCTGTAGGGTCGGTCGCGGTCCTGCCCGCCGCACCCGGCGAGGAGAAGGACAGAGGCCAGTGCGAGCGCGCGCCGCGTCACGGCCCGACGACCCAGCGGCCTTCGACCAGCTTCCAGTAATGCCGCTCCACGTCCTCGCGCTCGCCCAGCATGCGCCACGCGCCGCGCGCGGCATCGATGGTGGCGGCGTCGAACAGCAGCAGCGCGCGCTCGAAGCCGAGGGCCTCGTCCCGCCACGCGCCATCGGCCAGCGCCACGATCGGCGCGGCGTTGGCGGGTGCGGCGGCGGTGTCGGCGATCAGTATCGGTTGCGCCGCCTCTCCCGCTTCGCCCGCCATGCCGTTGGCGAGGAAGCCGGGTGCCTCCCACAAGGCCTCGGACAGCGCGGCACGTTGCGCCTCGTCACCGCTGACGACGAGCATCCGGTGCCCCTGCCCGATCGCCTTGGCCGCGATCTGCGCGAGCGCGACCGGTGCGGGATCGCGGGACAGGTGGTAGAAATCGACCCGCACTGTCCCGCTCCGTTCCCTGATCAGCCCTGCCTGAAACAGCCCTGCCCGGCTCGGCCCTGCCGCCTCAGCCCTCTGCGGTGTCGCGCACGAAGCGGTCGAGCAGGCGCACGCCGAAGCCGGTTGCGCCCTTTTCCCACGTCGCGCCCGGCTTGTCGGCCCAGACCACGCCCGCGATGTCGAGGTGCGCCCAAGGGGTGTCGTTCTCGATGAAGCGCTGCAGGAACTGCGCCGCGGTGATCGATCCGCCCCAGCGCGGGCCGACGTTCTTGATGTCGGCGATCGGGCTGTCGATCAGCTTGTCGTAGGCGGGCGAGAGCGGGAAGCGCCAGAGCGTGTCGCCGCTTTCCTTGCCCGCCGCGATCAGCGCGTCGGCCAGGGTATCGTCGTTCGAGAAGATGCCCGCGTTCTCGTGGCCCAGCGAAATCACCATCGCGCCGGTCAGCGTGGCGAGATCGACGATGCGCGAGGGCTTGAAGGTCGCCTGCGCCCAGGTCAGCGCGTCGCACAGCACCAGCCGCCCCTCGGCGTCGGTGTTGATGACCTCGATCGTCTGGCCCGACATGCTGGTGACGATGTCGCCGGGGCGCTGGGCGTTGCCGTCGGGCATGTTCTCGGCCAGGCCGCAGATGCCGACGACGTTGGCCTTGGCCTTGCGCGTGGCGAGCGCGAGCATCGTGCCCGCGACCGCGCCGGCGCCGCCCATGTCCCACTTCATCTCTTCCATCCCGGCGGCCGGCTTGATGCTGATGCCGCCGGTGTCGAAGGTGACGCCCTTGCCGACGAAGGCAATCGGCGCGGCGGCTTCATCGCCGCCCTTCCAGCGCATGGCGATGATCCGCGACGGGCGGAACGAGCCCTGGCCCACGCCGAGCAGCGCGCCCATGCCGAGCCTCTCCATCGCCGGCACGTCAAGCACGGTGATCTCGATGCCGGTACCCTCCAGCCGCGCCTTGCAGCGTTCGACGAAGGCCTCGGGATAGATGACGTTGCCCGGTTCGGAGACCAGTTCGCGCGTGAACTCGACCCCCAGCGCAACGGCGGCGGCATCGTCCCACGCCGCGTCGGTCCCTTCGGGCGCATCGACCGCGACCACGTCGGTCAGGGTCGGCTTCTGCTCGTCCTTCAGACGGGTGCGATAGGTGTCGATCCGCCATGCCCTAAGCCGCAGGCCCATCAGGACCGCCGCGGCCTGCTCGGCGGAAAGGCCGGAATTGGCGAAATCGACCGCGATCGCCTTCTCGCCCGAAGTCAGGAAACGCCCTGCCAGCGCCGCGCCCGCCTTCTCCAGGTTGGCGAGCCGTTCGGCGGCATCGGCCTTGCCCGCCCCCGCCAGCGCGAGCCGGCGCACATGCCCGTCGATCTCGGCAAAGCCGTCGAAAATCTGTCCCGGCTTGCCCGAAAAGCGCGAGGCCGAGGCCCCTTCGCTCACTGCGCGCGGAAGGCCGCCGGGCAGGGTATCGGCATCGGCGATCATCGCGACAAGGCGGACGTCGGCGGGGACTTCGCGGGCGAAACGGATGTGCATGGAGACTCCTCGAGGAACTGCTTGGCGGCCCGTATAGTCACTTTTGAAACCGGAATCGACCGGCAGTCGCCAGATCGCAGGAAAGCCGCGCCATCGCCGTTGCAGTTAGGCATGAGCGGTGCGATAGGCAAGCCATGCCGCCCGGATCGCAGACCCTTCCCGCATGACCGAGATTGCCCGTCCCCGCGCCGCGGGCCGATTCGCCGCGCTGTCGCGTCTTGCGCTCGTCGCCGGGCTGGCCGCCGGCACCCTTGCCGCGCCCGCCTTCGCGCAGGATGCCGCCATGGGCAAGCAGCCGCGAAGCGACGCCGCCGCCGCACAGGCCGAGGCCGATTTCTTCTGGACCGGCGGCAAGGATCCCGAACCCGCGCCCGTCGCGCCCTTCCTGATCGATGCGCCCGCCGAAGGCTCGATCGGGTTCGAGGCCGATGCGCTGGGCTACAACGACGGCAGCGACACGGTCACCGCATCGGGCAACGTCGTGCTGCGCCGGGGCGACCAGCAGCTGACTGCCGACGAGGTGAGCTGGAACCGCGCCACCGGGGTCATCGTCGCCAGCGGCAACATCCGGTTGCGCGATGCCAGCGGCAACGTCATCTACACCGACCGGCTGGAATTGACCGACGAATTGCGCGCCGGGGCGATGGAGAACATGCTCCTCGTCATGGAGGGCGGCGCCCGCCTCGCCGCGCGCGACGGATCGCGCGCCGAGGACGGTTCGATCCAGCTCAACTACGCCGCCTACAGCCCCTGCGCCATCGAAACGCCGCAGGGCTGCCCGCGCGAGCCGACCTGGCGGATCACAGCGCGGCAGGTCAATTACGATCCCGCCACCCAGCAGATCCGGTTTCGCAAGGCGCGGATCGAGATCTTCGGGATCAGCTTCCTGCCGCTGCCCGGCCTTGCGGTGCGGACCGACGGGAAGCCGGTGTCGGGCTTCGGCACGCCGAACCTGCGCTTCTCCGATTCGAACGGGGTCGAGATCAGCGGCGAATACTACTGGCGCCTGGCCGAAAACCGCGAGCTGACGCTCGGCACCACGGTCTATACCGACGTCCTGCCGCTGGTATCGGCACAGTATCGCGCGCTGACCGAGGACGGCGCCTACCAGGTCACCGGCTACCTCACCGACAGTTCGCGCATCCCGGTCGGCGACAGCGCGCTGGCGGGGGCAGACAGCCAGAAGGACCTGTGCGGCTATCTCGACACCAACGGGCGCTTCCAGCTCGACCCCAACTGGTCTGTCTCGCACTCGATCAGGGTGGCGAGCGACCGCACCTTCCTGCGCCGCTACGACATCAGCCGCGACGACCGCCTGCGCTCGACCCTGTCGGCGGAGCGGATCGACGAGGACAGCTACTTCGCATTGACCGGCTGGGCGACGCAGACCCTGCGCCAGGGGGAGGACCAGGGCCTCGTCCCCTTTGCCCTGCCGCTGCTCGACTATCGCCGCCGCCTGTCCGATCCCTTGCTGGGCGGACGCATCATGCTGCAGGCCAACACCCTGCTGCTCGAACGCGACGAAGGGCAGGATACCCAGCGCGCCTTTGCCGGCGCGACCTGGAGCCTGCGCAAGCTGACGCCGTGGGGCCAGGACGTGACCCTGACCGCGCTGACCCGCGCCGACGTCTATCACTCGACCGAGAACGCACTCACCACGGTCGATTTCTATCGCGGCGATGCCGGCTGGCAGGCCCGCGGCGTGGCCATCGGGGCGGCCGACGTGAAATGGCCCTTCGTCGGCAGCTTCCTCGGCGGGCAGCAGGTGCTGACCCCGCGCGTGCAGTTCGTCGCCAGCCCGCCGATCCGCAACCTCGCCATCCCGAACGAGGATGCCCGGGCGGTGGACCTCGAGGATTCCAATCTCTTCGCGCTCAACCGCTTCCCCGGCTACGACCGGGTCGAGGACGGGGCGCGGATGACCTATGGCCTCGACTGGCGCTTCAGCGCGCCGGGCTGGCGCATCTCGACCAACGTCGGGCAGAGCTACCGCCTCTCGAACCAGAACGACATCCTGCCGGACGGCACCGGCCTCACCTCGCGCACCTCCGACATCGTCGGGCGGACCGAGGTGCGCTTCCGCGATTTCGTCGCCTTTACCCACCGTTTCCGGCTGGACAAGGACAACCTCGCCCCCCGCCGGACCGAGGTCGACCTCACGGTGGGCAGCCGCAAGACCTATGTCGAGGCCGGTTACCTGAGGCTCGACCGCAACATCCCGGCGGTGCTGGAGGATTTGCGCGACCGAGAAGAGCTACGCCTTGCCGCGCGCGTCGCCTTTGCCAACTACTGGTCGGTGTTCGGTTCGACGGTCATCAACCTCACCGACAAGCGCGAGGACCCCTCGCTCACCTCGGACGGGTTCGATCCGCTGCGCACCCGGCTCGGCGTCGCCTATGCCGACGACTGCCTCGAGATCGCCTTCACCTGGCGCAACGACCGGTTCGACAACGGCGACGCGCGCGACGGCAACAGCTTCCTGTTCCGCTTCCGCCTGAAGAACCTCGGCGCGCCCTGAGCCGCCGCGCCGGCCGGGTCGGCGCCGCATTTTTCCGCCGTGTCGCACGCCATCGTGGTTGCCCTCCCGACGGGCGCATCCTAAACGCCCTTCTTCGTACAGGGGGCGTGCGGCTCAGCTATCGTTCAGCCGGAAACCGCCATGCGCCCTGCCTTGAGGCTGTGCTTCTTGCCCGGCCGAAGAGATGTGCAGATGGGATGTCAGGCTTGAAAATGACCATGGGCGAATTCGGTACCCTGCGCGGCAACGTCACCCGGAAGGCCGGGCGCTTCGCGCTGATGCTCGGCGCGGGCGCGCTCGTCGCCGGCCCGCTGGCCGCACAGGCACCGACCCCGGCTGCGGCCGCCGCGAACCAGGAAGATCCCGGCGCCAGCGCCCCGCTCGACCTGCCCGCCAACCCGACCATCGGCACGCCCGCCGCCCCGGCGTTCCGCGGCGCCACCGCGATCGTCAACGGCACGATCATCACCGGCACCGACATCGACCAGCGCCTCGCGCTCGTCATGGCGGCCAACCGCAACGCGATGCAGGGCGAGGAGCTGGAGCGGCTGCGCTCGCAGGTCCTCTCGAACCTCATCGACGAGACGCTGCAGATCCAGGAAGCCGAGGCTTCGGACGTGGGCGTCAGCGATGCCGAAGTGGACGCGACCTACAACCGCGTCGCGCAGCAGAACTTCGGGATGACACCCGACCAGCTCAGCGCCTACCTCAACAAGGTGAAGTCCTCCCCCGCCTCGATGAAGCGGCAGATCAAGGGCGAGCTGTCGTGGCAGCGCATTCTGCGCCGCAACGTCGCGCCCTTCATCAACGTGTCCGAGGAAGAGGTGAAGGAGCGGCTCGAGAAGCTGAACGCCGACAAGGGTACCGACGAATACCGTCTCGGCGAGATCTTCCTTGCGGCCACTGCCGATGCCAAGCCGCAGGTGCGCAGCCAGGCGGAACAGATCATGGACCAGCTGCGCCAGGGCGGCAGCTTCGTCGCCTACGCCCGGCAGTTCAGTCAGGCCTCGACCGCGGCGGTCGGCGGCGACCTCGGCTGGGTGCGCCTCGCCCAGCTTCCGCCCGAACTGGCCCAGGCGGCCAACACGATGCAGCCCGGCCAGCTCGCCGGCCCGGTGGAACTGCGCGGCGGCTATTCGCTGCTCTACCTGATCGACAAGCGCCAGGTGCTGGTCGCCGACGCGCGCGAGGCGCTGCTCAGCCTCAAGCAGATCTCGATCAGCTTCACCCCCGGCATGACCCAGGCGCAGGTGGAGGCCAAGGCCAAGAATTTCGCCGCCGACGTCAAGACCATCAACGGCTGCGGCGCGGCCGAGGCGGGCGCGGCGGCGATCGGCGCCGACGTGGTCAGCAACGACAACATCCGCATCAAGGACCTGCCGCCGCAGTTGCAGGACGTGGTCATGAACCTGCCGCAGGGCGGGATCACCCAGCCCTTCGGCTCGCCGCAGGAAGGCGTGCGCGTGCTGATGCTGTGCGGCAAGACCGAGCCGCAGACGGCGGGCGGCCCGACATTCGACGAACTGATGGCGCAGATCGAGGACGAGCGGGTCAACAAGCGCGCGCAAATCTACTTGCGCGACCTGCGCCGCGATGCGGTGATCGAATACAACTGACGGCCTGACCGACTCTTTTCGCGGGGTCGGTCGCAACAAGGGGAATAGGGGCATGATAGAGGTCGGACCGCTCGTCGCGTCGTGCGGCGATCCGGCGGGCGTCGGCCCCGAATGCCTGGTCCGCGCCTGGCAGCAACGCGGTGCGCTCGCCCTGCCGCCCTTTGCGGTCGTGGGCAGCGCTGCGCATCTCGCGGGCCTTGCCGGGACCGTCCCGGTCCATGCCGTGGCCTCGATGGAGCAGGCGGGCCGGATCTTTGCGGAAGCCCTGCCGGTCATCGATCTCGGCCCGCTCGACATCAAGCCGGGGCAGCCCAGCCGCAAGGGCGCGGCGCTCGCGCTCGCGGCGCTCGATCTTGCCGCCAACCTCGCCGTTTCGGGCGAGGCGTCGGGGCTCGTCACCGGTCCCATCGCCAAGGCGGGGCTGCAGGACGTGGGATTCGCCCATCCCGGCCAGACCGAATTCGTCGCCGCGGCCTGCGGCATAAAGCCCGAAGGCGCGGTGATGATGCTGGCCGGTCCAACTCTGCGCGTCGTGCCGATGACGGTTCACGTACCGCTGGCGAGCGTGGCGGACGCGCTCTCGGCCGAATTGATCACCGGCCGCATCCGCATCGCCGCCGCGGCGCTGACCCGCGATTTCGGCCTGCCCCGCCCGCGCATCGCGGTCGCCGGACTCAATCCTCATGCGGGCGAACAGGGCCGCATCGGCACAGAGGAGATCGAGGTCATCGTCCCGGCCGTCGAGCAGCTTCGCGCCGAGGGCTACGCGGTCACCGGGCCGATGGCGGGCGACACGATGTTCCATGCAGAGGCGCGCGCGCTCTACGACGTGGCGATCTGCATGTATCACGACCAGGCGCTGATCCCGTTGAAGGCGCTGGACTTTGATCACGGCGTCAACGTCACGCTCGGCCTGCCGATCGTCCGCACATCGCCCGATCACGGCACCGCCTTCGGCATCGCGGGCACCGGGCAGGCCAGCATCGGCCCGACCGTCGCGGCGATCCGCATGGCGGCGGACTGCGCGCTGCGCCGCGCCGGGGCGGACAGCCTGGCCGCATGACGCTTCCGCCGATCCGCGAGACCATCCGGCAGCACGGGCTGTCCGCGTCGAAGGCGCTGGGCCAGAACTTCCTTCTCGACGAGCAGTTGCTCGACCGGATCGCCGCGATCCCCGGCCGGCTTGAAGGGCACGCCGTGCTGGAAATCGGGCCCGGCCCCGGCGGCCTCACCCGCGCACTGCTGCGCGCCGGCGCCAGGGTCACCGCGATCGAGATGGACCCGCGCTGCCTGCCCGCCTTGGCCGAGGTCGAGGCCGCCTTTCCCGGGCGGCTGACGGTGATTCGCGGCGATGCCATGGCGATCGATCCGGCGACGCTGTTCGACGGGCCCTACGCCGTGGTCGCCAACCTGCCCTACAATGTCGGCACGGCGCTGTTCACCGGCTGGATGAGCGGGCGCGAATGGCCGCCGCAGTGGGTGTCGTTGACCCTGATGTTCCAGCAGGAGGTTGCCCAGCGCATCGTCGCCGAACAGGACAGCAGCGCCTATGGCCGACTGTCGGTGCTGGCGCAGTGGCGTTCGCGCGCGCGGATCGCGATGCGCGTGCACCGCAGCGCCTTTACCCCGCCGCCCAAGGTGATGAGCGCCATCGTCCACGTCACCCCGGTGCCCGCGCCGCCCGGCGTCGACAGCACGGTGCTCGAAGCGGTGACCGAGGCCGCCTTCGGCCAGCGGCGCAAGATGCTGCGCCAGAGCCTCAAGCGCCTGCCCGGCGCGCTCGACGCGCTCGCCGCGCTGGGCATCGACGAGACTCGGCGGGCCGAGACGCTCTCGGTGGGCGAATTCGTCGCCATCGCCGAGAGGCTCACCGCCTGACGCCCGCCCGGCACGTCCCGCGGACGGGAAAGCCGGACGACGACGCCTGGATCATTCGAATTCGAGTTCGGGGAAGCCCTCGCTCGCCGATTCCTCCATCGCGTCGTAATAGCGGTTGGCGCCGCCGAAGTAGATCAGCACGCGCGCGCCCTTGTCGTCGCGGTTCGCGCCCATCATCCACGAATTGACCTTGTCGCCCTGCGCCATCAGCGTCTGTCCATGGATCTCGGCGGTCTGCCGGGTCCACTCGATCTCCGCCTCCCGGCGCGGATGGAACAGGCTGAGCCCTTCGCTTTCCATCTTTTCCATGCACTTGGTGATGTAGCGCACGTTCTGCTCGATCGAGGTCGGCAGGTTGGCGAAGGGCGCCTGCGGGCCGGTGATCATGAACAGGTTGGGAAAGCCCGAGACGAAGACCCCCATGATGCTGCCCGATTCGGCCTGCCACTTCTCCGCCATGGTGCGGCCGTCCTCGCCAATGATCGGAAAGGCTTCCAGCGCGCCGGTATAGGCCTTGAACCCGGTCGACAGGACGATGATGTCACAGTCGTAGTGCGCCTTGGTGGTGACGATGCCGGTCTCGTCGATCTCGACGATCGGTTCGGCTTTCTTGATGTCGACCAGGGTGACGTTGTCGCGGTTGAACGCTTCCAGGTAGCCGTGATCGAGCGGCGGGCGCTTGGCGAACAGCGGATAGTCGTCGAAGGTCGGCACCAGCAGATCGGCAATCGCCGGATCCTCGACCCGTTCGCGCATCTTGGCCCCGATGAAGTCGGCAGCCATGCGATTGGCCTCGGGGCTGGCGAGGAGGTCGTCGAAGGTCTCGAAGACCCACCGGAAACTGCCGTTCCAGTGCTCTTCGAAGATCCGCTGCCGCTCTTCCGGATCGGTATCCACCGCGTTGCGACCGGGCGGTCCCTCGAACGCCATGCCGAACACGTGGTTGCGGCACTTGGCGATGATCGCGTCGTAGTTCTCCTTGATCTCGCGTTCCCATTCGGGAGTCATTTCGCGCTGCATGGCCGGAAGGATGTAGTTCGGCGTGCGCTGAAAGACGGTGACCTGCGCGGCGGTCTTGGCCAGTTCCGGCACCATCTGCACCGAGGTTGCCCCGGCGCCGATCACGCCGATGCGCTTGCCGGCGTAATCGAGGCCGTGGCTCGGCCATTTCGACGAATGGAACAGCGGGCCTTCGAACCGGTCCATCCCCTTGATCCTGGGGATCATCGGCTCGGAGATCATGCCCATGCCGCTGACGAAGTACTTGGCCGTGTAGCTCTCGCCCGCGCCGGTCTTTATCCGCCAGCCGCCCAGCGCCTCGTCGAAGCGAGCCTCGGTAATCTCGGTGTTGAGCTGGATATGCGGCCACATGTCGCACTTGTCGGCGACGAAGCGCATGTAGGCCTGCGTCTCCTCGCGCCCGGGATAGCGCTTGGTCCACGACCATTCCTGGAGCAGTTCCCTGGAGAAGGTCAGGCAGTAGTAGTAGCTCTCGCTATCGGTCGCCGCGCCCGGGTAATGGTTCCACGCCCAGGTGCCGCCGACGTCCGGGGCGCGGTCGAACACTCGGATCGACAGCCCCGCCTCGCGGAAATAGTGGATCATGCACAGCCCGGCGAACCCCGCGCCGACGCCGATCACGTCGAAATCGAACGTGCCGCCGCCCGTCTTTTCGGCGGACGGGGCATCCTGCACACCGGTTGCACTTCCAGTCATCTCTGCTCTCCCAAGCTGTCCCGGCGTATCGTCGCCGGCCTTATTCGATGCCGAGTTCGCGAAGGATCGCGTCCCGGTCGGAATCCATCTTCCACATCCGCGGTTCGACCGTTTCGGTGCCGAGGAAGCGGGGGGCGGGTCGCGGCTGGATCATGCCGTCCGCGGTGACGAAGTTGCCTCGCGCCCGATTGTGTTCGTGGTGCGGCGCCTCGTCCATCGTCAGGACCTCGGTGTAGCAGCAGTCGAGGTGCGCCAGTCGCCCGGTCCATTCCGCACGCGGGCGAGAGGCGAAGATGGCCGCCAGCCGCGCCTTCATCTCGCTCCACCTGCCCCGGTCGTGCTGCGCCGCGAACAGCGGATCGGCGGCCAGTCCGAGCCCGTCGACGAGCCGCCTGTAGAACTTTTCCTCCATCGCGCCGATCGCGACGAACCGGCCGTCGGCACAGGCGTAGCAGGCATAGAACGGCGCGCCGCCGTCGAGGAGGTTGCGGCCACGCGGCGCGTCCCAGACGCCGTTGTGCTTGAGCGACCACATGGCCGCCATCATCGCCCCCGCCCCGTCCGACATGCTGCAATCGATGACCCGGCCGACGCCGCTGCCCCGCGCGGCCAGCAGCGCGGTGACGAAGCCGAAGGCCAGCATCATCCCGCCCCCGCCATAATCGCCGATCAGGTTGAGCGGCGGCAGCGGCGGCGCGTCCTCCGGGCCGAGGGCGTGCAGGCAGCCGTTGAGCGAGATGTAGTTGAGATCGTGACCCGCCTTGTCCGACAGGGGGCCGGACTGGCCCCAACCTGTCATCCGCGCGTAGACCAGCGCCGGGTTGCGCTGCAGCAGCACCTCCGGACCCAGGCCCAGTCGCTCCGCCACGCCGGGGCGGAAGCCTTCGAGGAAGCCGTCGGCCGTCTCGACCAGCCGCAGCACGATAGCGATCGATTCGGGTTGCTTGAGATCGAGCGTGAGCGAGCGCCGCGAACGGAGCATCACGTCGCGGCCCTGGTCCTGTTCGAGCGGATCGGTGCCGCCGGGCCGGTCGATGCGGATCACTTCGGCCCCGTGATCGGCCAGCATCATGCCGCAGAACGGCGCGGGCCCGATGGCGGCCAGTTCGATCACCCGCACGCCCGCGAGCGGAGGCGGCAACAGAGGTTCGGAGGAGGTGCCGGGCCCCGTCATGGCCTGCGCCGCCCGTGAGGCGGGAAAGTGGCGGACGAAAGCATGAGGCTCCCTGCACGAGCAGGGCCCATCGACCGGATAGGGGTGAACGACCGACTACTCACTTGCGCATCCCCGACCCAGCCGCCTGCTCGTTTTCTTATTTATTTGTTAGCGTCTAGCAACTTGCTTTTCAAGTCGCAAATGGGTCTTCGCGGGCGCCGGGTCACCCAGTGCAAACCCATGTTATTGCGGCAGTTCAGTTCGCCGGGAGGCCGAATTCGCGGACGGTCGCGCCGCGGTAGCTTTCGAACTGGCGGGCAAGGTCGACCTTCTCGGGCGCGACCAGCCACTGATAGATCGTGCCGAAGATGAAGCTGCAGAACTGGAAGGCATAGGCCTCGGCATCGACGCCGGCCTTGATCTCTCCCCGCGCGATCCCTTCACGCACCCAATGGGTGACGTCGCGGCGATAGATCGCCTGGTAGGCCGCCAGATGGCTTCGCGCATCGCCCGGCGAGCTGATCGATTCGAACCACAGGATGTACATGGCCTTCATGTACTGCGTGTTCTTGGCGAGAAATCCCTCGACCGCGTGCAGCGCCGCGAGGCACGCCTTCGCACCGCTGCGATCGCCGATCGCGCCGGCCAGTTCCCTCGTCCAGTCGTTGTTGAACTGCAGGGTCAGCTGCGCGAACAGCGCGTCCTTCGATCCGAACCGGTTCGATGCGAGGCCACGCGAATAGCCCGCCCGCTCGCCAACCTCTTTCAAAGTGGTCGCGTGGGTGCCCTGCTCGACGATCAGCTCGATGGCCGCCTTGAACATCCGCGCGTCGGATAACGCGGTCCGCTCGGCCTGGGTCCGGCGCTTGTTGCGTGGCGACTTGGGCGCGGCGGGCATCGCCGGCTGGCCATCGCGGGAATCGCGAAGCGTGGCCTTCGCGGCCATGGGAGTGGAGGCGTTCATGCCGCGCCCTCTACCCGCTCGAACCCGGTTTTTCCAGTTGCCACCATCTCGCGCAGGGCCCGCTTGTCGATTTTGCCGACCCCGGTCAGCGGCAGCGAGGCGGCATGCGCCCAGTATTCCGGGATCCAGAACCCGGCGACCCGCGATCGCAGACCGGCTCGCAGCGCGCCGAAATCGGGCCGAGCGCCATCGCGGGTCGTGACGATCGCCAGGGGCCGTTCCTCCCAGCGCGGATCGGGCACGGCGATGACTGCGGCGAGGTCGATTCCCGGCAGGCCGCAGATGTGATTTTCCAGCTCGGCCGACGAAATCCACTCGCCGCCCGACTTGATGAGATCCTTGAGCCGGTCAGTGACCTGGACATAGCCGCGCTCGTCAATTGTGCCGGCATCGCCGGTATCGAGCCAGCCATCGGCGGTCAGCACTTCGGCGCCGACCCCGCCGTGATAGCCGCGTGCGATCCACGCTCCGCGCAATTGCAGCCGGCCGACCGATTGTCCGTCCTCGGCCACCGCCTTGCCATCATCGTCGACGATGCGCACCCGAACGCCCGCCACCGGCCGCCCGCTCTTGGCGCGCAACCTGCGCGATTCCGCCGGATCGACATCGGCAGGCGGGTGCGACAGGACGCAGACGGGGCTGGTTTCGGTCATGCCCCAGCCCTGGATCAGCGGCACGCCCCAGCGCGCCTCGACCTGTTCGATCAGCGCCTCGGACACCGACGATCCGCCGGCCACGATGACCCGGAAGCTCGTCATGTCGATCGGGTCGGCACGATCGGCGGCAAGCAGGTCGTTGAGGATCGTCGGCACCGTCGCGGTGAACGTCGGCGCCGTCTGGCGGACCATGCGGCGGATCATCTCGGGGCCGAGGTGCCGGCCCGGCAGCACGAAGTCCGCCCCGGCCAGCCAGCCCGAGAACGGCAGACCCCAGGCATTGGCGTGGAACATCGGGGGAAGCAGCAGGATGCGGTCGCGATCGCTCAGCGCAAAGGCGTTCGCCGCCATCGAGCCGAGGCTGTGGAGGAAGACGGTGCGATGCGAATAGACGACGCCCTTGGGGTTTCCGGTCGACCCGCTGGTGTAGCAGGCCGCCGCCGCCGAGGTTTCGTCCGGTTCGGGAAATGCCTCCATAGGGGCATGGCCCGCGATGAAGTCCTCGTAGGCGACGCAGGGTATGCCGAGGTGCGCGATCCTGCCGACATCGCCGGTCACGACCAGCAGGTCGAGGTCCTGCAGGGCGCCAAGCTCGCGTCCCATCCCGGCGAGCAGGTCGGCATCGGCGATTAGCACCCGGTCGCCCGCATCGCGCATGATGAAGTCGAGCTGTTCGACGTGCAGGCGAAGGTTGAGCGTGTGGAGAACCGCGCCCATCGCCGGCACCGCGAGATAGGCTTCGAAATGTGCGAAATCGTTCCAGCTCAATGTGGCGACCCGCGTGTTTCTCGCGACCCCGGCAGCGGCGAGCGCGCTGGCCAGCTTGCGCGCCCGGTGCGCGGTTTCGCGGTAGCTGCGCCAGGCGACCGTTTCCCCGTCGAACAGGCCGATGCGGCTCGAGGCGTGGATGCGCTCGCCGTGCGCGACGATCGCCGCGGTGCCCAGCGGCTCGTGCATCATCGTGGCGTGCATCGTCGCGGCGTCCGTCATTTCATGCCCTCTGCCCTGGCGATGGCTTCGGCGGCGGCCAGCAAGGCCGGCACGTCGTGTTCCAGCCCCCGCTCGTAGTCGCCGTCGATCTGGCCGCGGCGATAAAGCACGTAGGCCCCTTCGACGATCGCGGCGAGACGCCACAGGGCGAAGGCGCGATAGTAGCCAATCCGGTCGATCGACAGGCCGGTCTTGCCCGACCAGCGCGCCGCCAGATCGTCGCCGGACACGACACCGGCGCGATTGGAAACGCGCTGAATGTGCGGAAAACCGATCGGCACCCCCTCGTCTCGGTTCCACAAGGCGGTGACGAGGCCCAGATCGACGAGCGGATCGGCCAGCGTCGCCATCTCCCAGTCGAGGATGGCGTTCACCCGCGGCTGTGCCGGGGCCATCAGCACGTTGTCGAGGTGATAGTCGCAATGCACGATGCGGATCGCTTCCGGCGTCGGCGCATTCTCGGCCAGCCAGCGGCCCACGTGCTCGATCAGCGGCAGATCGCGGACCGCCGCATCGGCCCTGACGGCGCGCCAGCGTTCGATCTGGCGAAGCACGAAGCCGGCGGCCTTACCGGCATCGCCCAACCCATCCGGCACCGGCTCGATCGCGTGCACACTGGCCAGGGCGTCGATCAGGGCATGGCCCAGCGCGCTCACGCCTTCCGGGCTATCGTCTTGCCCGGCAGGCAGGGTGTCGGTGATCGCATCACCTGCGACAAAGCCGGTGAGGGAGAACGGTGCGCCGATGACCGCGCGGTCGCTGCAGAAGGCGACCGGCTCTGCCACCGGCGCCTTGCCGTGCAGCGCGCCGAGGAAACGGAACTCGCGCGCGATCCCGGCGCTGGCGAGGTCGGAGATCGTGTCGGTCGGCGGATGACGCAGGATGAGGGGGCCGCGCGCGCTTTCGACCAGGCTGGTCACGTTGGAATTGCCGCCGGTCAGGGTGCGGACAATCTGCACCCCGGCAATGCCGGCCTCTCGCCGGGCCCAGTCGGCAAGGCGTTCCGCAGCCTGGGTCACAGCCGCGCCATCAGCCCGCCATCGGTCGCGATGGTGGAGCCGGTCATGTAACGCGACTGCGCCACCCACCAGACGACCTGCGCGATTTCCTCCGGCGTTCCCTCGCGCCGCAAGGGAATGTCCTGAACGATGCTCTCGCGCGCGGTCGGCGAAAGTTCCGCGGTCATCTCCGTCGAAACGAATCCGGGCAGGACGAGATTGACCCGGATGCCGCGCCGCGCCAGCTCGACCGCGAGCACCTTGGTCATGCCCTCCAGGGCCATCTTGCTGGTGCCATAAGCGACGTCGCCGGCAAAGCCGCGAAAGCCGACGACCGCGCCGATGTTGACGATGGCGCCGCCCGCATCCGGGAAATGGGGGAGACAGGCCCGTACCGCGTTGAACGGGCCGGACACGTTGGTGTCCAGCACCGAAGCGAAGTCGGCGTCGTCGATGCGATCGATCCGACCGCCGCGATGCAGGCCGGCGTTGTTGACCAGCACGTCGATGCCGCCCCACCGCTCGCTGAGCGCTTCGGCGGCGGCCTGCAGATCGGCGGGCTTCGTCACGTCTGCCCGCAGCGCCATCGCGCGCCCGTCGTGGCCCTGGGGAAGTTCGGCCCCGCCGCGCGACAGGAACGCGACCCGCCCGCCGCCGTTCAGCGCCGCCATGGCGATCGCGAAACCGATGCCGCGCGATGCTCCGGTCACCAGCCACCGCTGGCCCTGCTCACCCGTCATCACCGCCTCCGGGTCATGCTTCGACCTGAAAGGTACGGTTCGTCGGCATCTGGCACCCCCTCGACTTCAAGCGTATATCGTTGTCCGGCGCTGGCTCTTCGACATGGCCCTGATCGCACCTGAAGGAACATGCCGAACCGGCTTGCTTTCGACAAGCAAATTAGTTTCGCCGCCTGCCCGCTGCTCCGGATGCGGTGATCTTCGGCATTCGCCCTCGACTCGTCAAGCCATTGAACACGTTGCACAAAAAGTAGCTTCGACGCGCAACTTCATATTCTTGCTTGTTCTAAGCTAGTAAGGATGTAGAAGCTAAGTCAACGAATCCGACAGGATCTGGGAGAGAGAATCATGACCGGGCGGTTACAGGACAAGGTCGCGTTGATATCGGGCGGCGCCAGTGGCCTCGGCGAAGCGCAGGCCAAGCTCTATGCCGCCGAAGGCGCCCGCGTCACGATCGGCGACATCCAGCACGAAAAGGGCGCCGCCGTCGTCGCCGCGATCGAGGCGGCGGGCGGCGCCGCCCAGTATGTCGCGCTCGACGTGACCAGCGCCGAAAGCTGGGCCAAGGCGGTCGAGGCGACGACATCGGCTTATGGCAAGCTGACCACGCTGGTGAACAATGCCGGCATCTTTCACCCCGGCGGCATCGTCGATGAAACGCTTGCCGGGTGGGAGCGGATGATCGCGATCAACCAGACCGGCGTGTTCCTCGGCATGAAGACCGCGTCCGATGCGCTGCTGGCCAGCGGCAACGCCGCCATCGTCAACATCAGCTCGCTCTACGGCCTCATCGGCAGTCCGAACGCCATTTCCTATCATGCGTCGAAGGCTGCGGTGCGCCTGATGGGCAAGGCCGGCGCGCTCGAATTCGCCAGGCGCGGCATCCGGGTCAACACGATCTTCCCGGGCCAGATCAAGACGCCCATCCTCGCCGACATCACGCCCGAACAGGACGCGGCGATCAAGGCGGCGATCCCGATGGGCGACACCGGCGATCCCATCGACATCGCCTATGCCAGCCTCTTCCTGGTCTCGGACGAGGCGAAATACGTGACCGGCGCGGAAATCTGGGTCGACGGCGGCTGGTACGCCGGCCAATGACCGGGCTTCCCGTTCAACTTGCGGAGAATGCGGGCTGATGGCCTGGGACTTTTCGACCGACCCCGAATTCCAGCAACAGCTCGACTGGATGCGCGAGTTCGTGCGCGACGAGATCGAGCCGATGGATCTCGTCTTTCGCGATCCCGCCGCGCATGTCGACCCCCGGTCGCCCGCCGCACGCGCGATGGCGCCGCTGAAGGAAGAAGTGAAGAGGCGCGGCCTGTGGGCCTGCCACCTCGGGCCGGAGCTCGGCGGCGAGGGCTTCGGCCAGCTCAAGCTCGGCCTGATGAACGAGATCCTCGGGCGCAGCCGCTTTGCACCGACCGTCTTCGGCACCCAGGCCCCCGATACCGGCAACGCCGAGATTCTCGCCCGCTTCGGCACCGAGGAGCAGAAAGCGCGTTACCTCCAGCCGCTGCTCGATGGCGAGATCGTCTCCTGCTACTCGATGACCGAGCCGCAGGCGGGCGCCGATCCCGGGCAGTTCGAATGCCAGGCCCGGCTCGACGGCGACGAATGGGTGATCAACGGCGAAAAGTGGTTCGCCAGCCACGCCTGCGTCGCCGAATTCCTCATCGTCATGGCCATCACCGATCCCGACGTCCCGGTGCATGAAGGCTCGACCATGCTGATCGTGCCGGCGGGCACGCCGGGCATGGACATCGTGCGCAACACCGCCGTCGGCCCGAAGGACGAGATGGGCAGCGGCGTGCACGGCTACATCCGCTTCACCGATTGCCGCATTCCCGAACGCAGCCGGCTCGGCCCGGTCGGCGAGGGGTTCAAGGTCGCGCAGTCGCGCCTTGGCGGCGGGCGGATCCATCACGCGATGCGCACCGTCGGCATCTTGAACAAGGCGATGGACTACATGAAGGAGCGCGTCGTCAGCCGGATGACCAAGGGCGAACGGCTGGCCGACAAGCAGATGGTGCAGGAAAAGATCGCCGACAGCCACACGCAGATCCTGCAATTCCGGCTTCACGTCCTCTACGCCGCCTGGCTGCTCGACCGTGACCAGGCGTATACCCGCGACGTGCGGCGCGAGATCAGCGCGATCAAGGCGGCCATGCCCGAGGTGCTCAAGGACGTAGTGTATCGCGCGCTGCACCTGCACGGATCGCTCGGCATGTCGAACGAGACGCAGTTGATGGACATGTGGCAGTACGTGCCCGAAATGGGCATCGTCGACGGACCGACCGAGGTCCACAAGGTCGTCGTCGCGCGCGACGTGCTGCGCGACGTGACGCCATCCGACGGCCCCTTCCCCAGCTATCACGTTCCGCCCCGCCTCGCCGAAGCCCGCGCCAAGTTCGCGGCCTATCTCGATTGAGCGCGGCATGAGCCAGACCATCGAGCAACGCCTGGACCTGATCGAGAGCCGGTCGGCGATCCACGACCTCGTCAGCGACTACTGCCACGGCTTCGACAAGCGCGACTGGCCGCGATTCCTCGCGATCTGGTGGCCCGATGCGGTCTGGGACATCGGCCCGCCCTTCGGCAGCTTCGAAGGGCACGACGGGATCGCCCACGTGACCAGGTCGATCCTGTGGGAGGCCTGGCTCGCATCCAGCCATTTCACCACCAACCTCGTCGTCACCTTCGACGGTGCGGACAGGGCAAGCGGGATCAGCGACGTCGACTGCATCGGCACCACCTCGGACGGGCAGGCCCAGACCGTCAGCGCGACCTATCACGACATGTTCGAACGGCGAGACGGGGTGTGGAGGATCGCGCGGCGCAAGGTCCAGATGCACCACTTCAACCCCCTCCCCGGCGTGACCCTCAGCCCGCCAGCATAAGGAGCGTCATCGATGGCCTTTCTCGAAACCGACGGCGGCAGGGTCCACTACGATCATTACCGCGGCGATCACGGCACGACGATGGTGCTGATCCACGGCTGGGGGATGAGCGGGGATTTCTGGAACTCCGCCGTGGAGGCGCTGGCCGATGCGGGCGTGGGCGCGATCGTCGTCGATCATCGGGGTTGCGGCCGGTCCGACCGCGATTTCGCCGACATGTCGATCGAGGCGATCGCCGGTGATGTCGCCGCCATCGTCGAGCGCAGCGGGGTCGATCGTGTCGTCCTCAACGGCTGGTCGCTGGGCGGCGCGGTCGCGGTCGCCGCGGCAGGCCGGCTGGGCGACAGGGTGGCGGGGCTGGTCCTCACGTGCGCCGCCTCGCCGCGCTATACGCAGGCTGACGGATTCCCCCACGGCGGCAAGGCGGAGGACGTCGAGGGCATCGCCGGCGCTATCACCGCCGACCGCGCCGGTTTCTTCCGCGTCCTCGCCAAGGGGGCCGCCGCCGAAGGGGCGAACCCGGCGCTGACCGACTGGTTCGAGCGCGGCTTCCTCGCCAGCGGGCCGCGGGCCAGCAAGACGCTGCTCGACCTTACCACGCTGGACCAGCGCGACCTGCTCGCCTCGTTCGCGTTTCCGGTCCTGTCCATCGGCGGCGAAAAGGACACCATCGCCGATCCCGCGATCGCCGGCTTTGCCGCGAACTGCGCGCGGTACGGACGCCTGCTGATGATGGATACCGGCCATTCGCCGCATCTCGAAGACCCGCCCCGATACAACGCGGCCATCGTCGAATTCATGGAGAGCCTGACGTGAGCGCAAATAACCACGGCCGCGATCTCGCCGCCCTGCTGGAACCCTTGCACCAGCCCTTCGCGTGCAAGTCGCTGCGCGCCAGCAACCGTTTCTGCATGGCGCCGATGTCGCGCTATTTCGCCCCGGGCGGCGTGCTGCCCCCGGAAGGTGCGGAATATTACCGGCGTCGCGCGGCCGCCGGGATCGGGACGATCATCACCGAAGGCACCGGGGTCGCCATCGACCACACCGTCGCGGCCACCACCGTGCCGATCTTCGACGGCGAGGAGGCGCTGGCCGGCTGGCAGCGCGCCATCGATGCCGTACATGGCGAAGGCGGAGCCTTCGTGCCGCAGTTGTGGCACGTCGGCGGGTGCGAGGATTTCAATTATCCCGACGATCCGCACGCGCCGCTGGTGAGCCCCTCCGGCTTTGCCGGCCCCGACGTGCCCGGCGGCCGGGCGATGAGCGACGAGGACATCGCCGATACCGCCGCCGCCTTCGCCAAATCGGCGGCCCATGCGAAACGGATGGGCTGCGACGCCATCGAGCTGCATGGCGCGCACGGCTATATCTTCGACCAGTTCTTCTGGGACGCGACCAACCGCCGCACCGACCGCTACGGCGGTCCCGATATTGCCGCCCGCACCGCGTTCGCCGCCGAAGTGATCGCCAGGTGCCGCGAGGCGGTGGGCGAGGATTTCGCCATCATCTTCCGCCTCTCGCAGTGGAAAACCTACGATTACGAGGTCAAGCTGGCCAGGGATCCGACCGAACTGCAAAGCTGGCTCGCGCCGCTGATCGATGCGGGGGTCGACATCTTCCACGCCTCGCAGCGCCGCTTCTGGGAGCCTGAATTCGAGGGCGACGCCAGGAACCTGGCGGGCTGGGTCAAGGCGGTGTCCGGCAAGCCGGTGATCACCGTCGGCTCGATCGGCATGGACCGCGACCTGATGGAGGATTTCGTCGAGGGCATTTCTTCGCCCTTGCTCAACCGGCTCGACGAACTCGTCGCGATGTACGAGCGGGGCGAATTCGATCTCGTCGCGCTGGGCCGGGTGCTCCTGGCCGATCCCGACTGGCTCGAAAAGATCGAGGCCGGGCGCATCGCCGACCTGACCCCCTACGACCGGTCGACCGCCCTGAAGCAGTACGAGCACGGTTGACCGGCCTCACTCCGGCCCGGTCCGGCAGGTGCCGGCCGGCCAGGGACGGGCCGGTCAGGCGGAAAGCTCGGCCACCGTCTTATGGTAGTGCTGCAGCCCCGGCTCGTTGCGACCGATGACGAAATGCTCGTTGGCGCCAGAGGCAAGCCCCGCCTGAATGCCGAAACCGATCGGATAGTCCTCGAGCTCGACCGCGTTGAAGGCCATGTCGCGGAAGGCTTCCGCCGCCGCCACGTCCTCGCTCGTTTCCGGCTTCTTCGCCGCCAGGATCGTCTGGATCGTTTCCGAGCGCGTCGCGCATTCGCCCGGCAGGATCTGGCTGACCAGGAAATAGCCGCCGACGATCCCCGATATCTGGAAGTTGGGGAAGACGGCGTAGATCCGGCGCAGATAGTTGCCCGCCTGCCATTCCGCTTCGGGCAGGCTCGCCAGTTCCGGCAGGTTGCGCCGCGACATCGTCAGGATCTGGTGGTGGCCGATGATGTCGTGGACGAGCATGTTGCCGATGGTGTGCTGCGACAGGGTGGCGGCGTGGACGGTGTCGTGGTGATAGGCCTCGAGATAGCCGTCCATCGTCACCTTCCACCCGGGCGACGGTATCGTCCGCTGGGTGAAGACGACGCATTCGCCGAGCCTCAGCAGTTCGAGCTGGTGCCGCATCGCACCGAGCCAGTCATCGATGTCGGTTTCGATGCCGGGCGTCAGGGTGGCCCAGATGACCCCGGCCGCCTCCTGTGACGACAGTTCGGTGAGACCCAGCTTCGCCTTGTCCACCTCGCCGAAGGTGCTCGCTCCGAGCACGCCGACGAGCTTGCCTTCGCGGTCGTAGGTCCAGGCATGGTAGGGACAGGTGAAGCGGGGCGCCCGGCCCGATCCCTCGGGACACAGCCGCGCGCCGCGATGGCGACAGACGTTGAGGAATACGCGGGCGACACCGTCCTTGCCGCGCACCACCAGCAGAGGCTTGCCGAGAAACGTGCGGGCGACATAATCGCCGGGCTCGGCCACTTCGGTGGACAGCAGAACCGCTTGCGGCCGGCGCAGGAAGATCGCGTCGAACTCGCGCTGGTAGCACTCTTCGTCGAGATAGGCCGCGACCGGCAGGTCGAGGGTCTGCGGCGCCTGGTCGGTGGTGCCCTCCGCCAGGTGCTTCAGGGCGCGAACCGCCAGTTCGGTCGTGTCGTTGGCGATGGTCATGATCGATCATCCTCCCTTTCCTCTGGCCGGAGCGTGAAGGCTGGCAGCACCCTGCCCGGCGTGGGTTCGATCCAGGTCAGCGCGACGGGCGCATCGACGCGCAGCGCGCCGATCGGACAGTCGACGATGTTGCTGATCAACCGGATGCCCTGCGCGTCGGGAAATTCGACGACCGCCGGCACGTAGGGTAGCGATTGCTCCATCCCCTCGATCAGCACGCGGTCGACGATGGTGTAGCTGTAGAGCATGCCGCACCCGTCGTGCCGGGTCCAGTCGATCGCCTGCGAACGGCAGGCGGGACAGAACGGCGTCGGCGGCATCCGATAGGTGCCGCAATCGGCGCAGCGCGGCAGGACCAGCTCGCGGCGCGCGGCGGCCTCCCAGAACGGTTCGGTCCAGGCGTCGGTGACGATCCGGTTGCCGATCACCGGGGGATGGCGGGCGATCCGCGCGTCCATCACCCGCGCCCCAGGATGAGGCCGCTGACGGGCAGGTTCGACGGCCCGCCGGTAACCAGCGCCACTTCGGCATCGGGCACCTGGTTGCAGGCATCGCCGCGAAGCTGGTGCACCGCCTCGCGCACGTGGGTCATGCCCCAGACATAGCCTGCCGAAAGCTGGCCCCCGTCGGTGTTGATCGGCAAGGCCCCGCCAAGCCGGATGTTGCCGTCCGCGACGAAGGGACCGCCCTCCCCCCGCTCGCAGAAACCGTAGTCCTCGATCTGCATGATGACCTGGCTGGTGAAGTGATCGTAGAACTGCGCGCAATCGATGTCCTGCGGCCCGACGCCCGCCTCGGCATAGAGCCTGGCCGCGACCGAGGCGTGACCGGACGAGGCGAAGACCTCGTCGGGCATGTTCATCCAGTAGATCGAGCGTCCCCAGTCCCGCGATCCGCCATGGGTGCTGGCCATGACCGGGATCGGCCGCCGGCGCAGGTCGCGGGCGCGCTCGGCGCTGGTCAGGACCACGGCGACCGCCCCGTCGGTTTCGAGGCAGAAATCGAACAGGCCGTGCGGATCGGCCAGCATCGGCGCGGCGAAATAGTCTTCCCGGGAAAGCGGGTCGCGCATCCGCGCCTCGGGATTGGTCACCGCGTTGGCCCGCGCCGACAGCGCCACTTCGGCGAAATGATCGCGCGTGGTGCCGTAGAGGTGCATGTGCCGGCGCGCCAGCAGCGCGAAGATGTGGCCCGGTCCGACCAGCCCGGTCGCGCCGAAGAAGGCGTTGCTCGGCGTCGGCGGATAGGCCGACGTGATCGCCCCGAACCGCTGCGCCCCCTGCTGGTTGGCGCCGACGCAGACGACGACATCGGCCATCCCCGCGACGATCGCGGCGGCGCCAAGGCCGATCGATCCTGCCGAACCCCCGCCCGATCCGGTCAGCGAAGCGGTGAAGCGGACCTCGGGAATGCCCAGCGTTTCCATCAGGTAGCCGGTGTCGAAGCCGCCGGAGAAATAGGCGAAACCGTCGATGTCGCGCGGCGCCAGCCCGCAATCATCGAGCGCGTCGAGAATGGCCTTGCCGACCAGCTCCTCCAGCGTCTGCGGCGCGGAACCGCCCCGCCGGTAATAGGGCGTCGCGCCGACACCGACGATGGCCGTCCGGTTGCGAATGCTGCGGGTCGGGTCGGGCGAAATCATGGCTACGGTGAACCGGTTCCCATGGTTCACGCCCCGCCGGGCGCGGCGGCGGCCTCGGCCAGCCTGTCCCAGGTGGTGGCGGTGATGCCCATTTCGCGCAGCTCCTTCTTGCGGACCTTTTCCGTCGCCGTCAGCGGCAGGGCCGACAGGAACTGGACATAACGCGGCACCATGAAGGCCGGAAGTTCCCTTTCGCAACAGGCGATGATCGCGGCGGGATCGGGTTGCGCACCCTCCTTCGGCACGACGAAGGCCATGACCTCGTCCTCGCCTCCCGCCTCGTCGGCGCGGACGCCGACGACGGCGCAGTCCTGCACGTCCGGATGGGCCCTGACCCCTGCCTCCACCTCGAACGAGGAGATGTTCTCGCCGCGCCGGCGCAGGGCGTCCTTCACCCGGTCGGCGAAGTAGTACCACCCTTGCGCATCGCGGCGCATCCCGTCGCCGGTGTGGAACCACAGGTCGCGCCAGGTCTCGACCGTCTTTTCCGGCATGCCGAGATATTCCATGCAGATGATGCCGTCGGCGCGCGGGCGCACCAGCAGTTCGCCGACTTCGCCCTCGGCGACGTCGCGCCCGGTGTCCGGATCGACCAGCCGCACCTCGAACCACTGGTCGACCAGCACGCCCGACGCTCCGGGCGGGCGCGGCGCACCGGGCGGGGTCATGAAGACGTTGGAAATCTCGGTCTGCCCGAAGCCGTCGACATAGTCGGAGACGCCGAACCGCTCGGTAAAGCGGCGGCCCAGTTCGTGGTCGAGCGGGGCCGCATAGATGGTCCGCACCGCGTGCGCGCGGTCGTCGGGCGTTTCCGGCTTGGCCAGGATGAAGGACATCGTTGCGCCCAAAAGGTTGGTGACGGTCGCCCCGCTGCGCACCGCGCGGCTCGCCCAGTCGCCGGCGCTGAACCGGGGATAGAGGGCAAGGCCCGCCCCCGCGATCAGCGCCGGATAGACCGAGAGGAACTGCGCGTTGCCATGGAACAGCGGAAAGCCGGTCATGTAGGTATCGTCGGCGGTGAGGCGCGTGAGCCGGAGGTCTTCCTCGGCAAAGAAATGGAACTGGGAATGCGACATCAGCACGCCCTTGGACACGCCGGTCGTGCCCGACGTCATCAGCACCGCGACCGGATCGGTGGGCTGCACCCGCACCCCCGGATCGTCGGCATGGTCGCTGACGAGGTCGCCGAAGTCGCGCACCTCGATCCGGTCGAACTCGGGGCAGGCGTGTCCCGATCCGTCGTCGACCAGGAAGATCGTCGCCAGGCCCGGCAGGTCGGCTTCGATCTCTCGCACCCGTTCGGCCAGTTGCGCCGTCGTGACCAGGATGCGCGCCTTCGACAGGTTGATCGGATGGGTGAGGAACCGTCCCTTGTAGGCATCGCTGATCGCCACCTCGACCGCGCCGATCTTGGCAAGGCCGAACCAGGCGAAGATGAATTCGGCGCAGTTGGGCAGCAGCAGGCCCACCATGTCGCCCTTGCCCACCCCGTGCGCCGCAAAGCCGTGGGCGACGCGATTGGCCATGGCGTTGGTTTCGGCAAAGGTGAAACAGGCCTCGTCGTTCCAGTTGAGGTAGCGCGCATCCCCGCGCACCCGCGCCTGGTGCTCCAGCACGTGCGGCAGGGTCCACTGCTCGCGCGGGAAGGTCGGCTCAAAGTGGGGAAAGGTCAGCAAGGCCTTCGCTCCGTCATTCGGCTCTCGCCCCGGCGTCGGTGCGATCTGCACGCGCCATGGCGAGGATGTATCGGCGAACCTGTTCGCGCTGGGTCGCGCTCAGCTCGTCGAACTGCGGCATGCCGCGCGATGCGAGTATTCCATCCCGGAGCACCGCGGTAAATGCTTCGTCGGAACGCACCGCCATCGATGCGCGCAAGTCGGGCGCCGGGCCGACCGCGACGGCGCGCATGCCGTGGCAGACGGCGCAGCGCTGCGCATAGATCGGAAAGCCTGCCGCTTCCCCGACGGGATCGGGCGCTTCCAGTCCCTCGCCGGAAATCTCGAGCGGGACACCCGCCTCGACAGGCAGCCGCGCCTTGCCGCCAATCGCAAAGGTCAGCACGCGGCGCTTCTGCCGGCCCGGCGTCAGGTTGTACTTCGCCAGCATCGGGCCGAGATAGGCGCTGGACGTGCCGAGGCCGCTGAGCACGGTGACGTATTGCCGGCCCCCTGCGCGGTAGCTGATCGGCGGGCCGATGATCGCGGTGCCCGCATCGAACGACCAGACCTTGCGCCCCGTGGCCGCATCGAAGGCGTTGAAGGTGCCGTCGACGTGGCCCTGGAAGACCAGCCCGCCGCCGGTCGCCAGCACGCCCCCGCCGACGAAGCCGGGCGTCTCGATGCGCCAGCGCTGCTTCTGGGTCAGCGGGTCGATCGCCACCAGCGCGCTGGAAGGCTGGTTGTCGAGCGGAAAGCTGGCCGCGATCCCGCCGTCGAGCACATTGTCGGGCGGACGCTGCCAGGTTGCCGGATCGATCACCGTCGGATCGAACACCGTCGAGGACAGGATCGCGGGAATATAGACCAGCGAGGTCTGCGGGCTGAAGGCCATCGGCATCCAGCTGTGCGCGCCGAACGTGCCGGGCGCCATCGTGAACGGCCGGTCGGTGGCGCGCAGTCCCTCGGCCTCGATCGGGCGACCGGTCTTCAGGTCGATGCCGGTGGCCCAGGTCACCGGAACGTATTTCTCGGCCGAGATCAGCTTGCCGTCCGCCCGGTCGATCACGTAGAAAAAACCGTTCTTGGGCGCGGTCATCAGCACCTTGCGCGGTTTTCCGCCGATCGGCAGTTCGGCCAGCTCGATATCCATCGATGCGTTGTAGTCCCAGCTTTCGCCGGGGTTCGTCTGGTAGTGCCAGGCATACTTGCCGGTGTCGGCATCGAGCGCGACGATCGAGGACAGGAACAGGTTGTCGCCCTTGCCATCGGACCGGATGCGATAGTCCCACGGAGCGCCGTTGCCGGTGCCGATGTAGACCCGGTCGAGGTCCGCGTCGTAGGTGATCGCGTTCCAGACGGTGCCGCCGCCGCCGTGCTTCCACCATTCGCCCGACCAGGTCCGGGCCGCCATGGCCTGCGCCTCGCTCTCGAACCCGTCGGCGGGATTGCCCGGAACGGTGTGGAAGCGCCACAACTGCCGGCCGGTCTCGGCGTCGTAGGCCGTGACGTAGCCGCGCGTCGCCGCCGCGTCGGCCCCGCCGTGCCCGATGATGACCTTGCCGTCGAAGACCCGCGGCGCGCCCGAGATGAAGCGATAG
Source organism: Croceicoccus sp. BE223 (assembly GCF_031457155.1). Taxonomy (NCBI): domain Bacteria; kingdom Pseudomonadati; phylum Pseudomonadota; class Alphaproteobacteria; order Sphingomonadales; family Erythrobacteraceae; genus Croceicoccus; species Croceicoccus sp. BE223. Next base: position 252,394 of record NZ_JAVDWB010000001.1, on the reverse strand, counting down.
TCGCCCTCCTCCAGCGTCATCACGCTCCACACCGGTTTGCCGGTGCGCGCGTCGATGGCGATCAGTCGCCCGTCCTGCGTGCCGGTATAGACCTTGCCGTCCCACCACGCGACGCCGCGGCTGCCCCAACCCTGGCGAAGCCGCCGTCCCGCGGCCTCCGCGGCGCCCGGGTCGTATTCCCACAACAGCTTGCCCGTGACGGCGTCGATGGCGTGCACGTGGCTGTAGCCGCTGGCGAAAAAGACGACGCCGCCCACTTCGATCGGGCCGGTCGCGCTGTTTTCGTTGGGCGCGAGATCGTAGCTCCAGGCGAGGCCGAGCTCGCCCACCGTCGCGGCGTCGATTTCGGTCAGGGGGCTGTAGTGCTGCTCGCCGTAAGTCCGGCCGAACGCGGGCCAGTCATCACCGCTGGAACCGTCCACAAGCTGCGCGATGGCGGAGTCCGGGGCTGGCACCCTGACGAGGTCCGCCGGTTGGCACGCGGCCAGCAAGGCGAGCAGCGCAGGCAGCAAGGCGGCACCGGTTCGACCCATTGTTTGCAGACCCCTCCCGCGAGATTGCGCGACGACATGGCGTAAATGCCACCCGACGCCTCCTCATCCGAGAATATACGGAAATGACCTCGTGTGAATACCAAAACGTGGAACAGTGCCACTTTTCGGTGCCGCGCAGCGCACGGGCGGACCTTCCGCACGACGCAGGTGCCGATCGGCAAAAGCGGGCATGCGTGTTCGCGAAACCGCTGATTTGGCGCTTTAGCGCGGATCAAAATCGTCAATCGCAGCCGCCGTTGGAAAATATCCTTGCACGAAACCCCGTTCCGTATATTTCTGATGCGACGGTTGTATAAAATTCCATTTTCGCGCGGTCAGGCAAATCAAGGACGACCGCGCAGCGTCGCGCCGCGGGGAGGGCAAGATCGATCCGATGACCGAAGCGCAGCAGCCCTTGCTGGTGACACGACAGGGGTTCGTGTCCACGATCATGCTCAATCGGCCGGAATCCATCAATGCCTTCAACGACGCGATGCGTGGCGCCTTCAGGGAAACCGTGCGGCAACTGGAGGCCGACGAGGACACGCGCGTCATCGTGCTGTGCGGCGCGGGGGAGAGAGGCTTCTGCGCCGGCGCGGACGTGAAGGAAGGCCGCACGGTCGGCGGCCCAGTCGCCGAACGCCGCCGGCTCGTTCCCAACAGCTGGATCGAGGTGCTCGACGAGTGCACCAAGCCGACCATCGCGGCGGTCCACGGCGTCTGTTACGGCGGCGGCCTCGAACTGGCGCTGGCCTGCGACATCCGCATGGCGGCAAGGGACGCGAGGTTCGGGCTGACCGAAACGCGGCTCGGCCTGATCCCTGGCGGCGGCGGCACCCAGCGCCTGTCGCGGCTGATCGGTCTCGGCCCGGCACTCGACCTCGTGCTCACGGCGGACAGGATCGACGCAAGCCGCGCCTACGAACTGGGTCTGGTGACCCGGCTCAGCCCGGATCGCGAGGCGCTGGAGGGCGACGCCATGGCCCTTGCGACGGCGATGGCGGAACGGCCGCCCGCCGCGCTCGCCTATGCCAAGGAAGCGATGATCGAAGGATATTCGGCGGACCTGCGCGGTGGGCTCCGGCTCGAAAAGGCGCTGTTCGCCCTCCTGATGGGAACACGCGACAGGCGCGAAGCCGCCGAAGCGTTCCGGGACAAGCGCTCGCCCGTCTTCAAGGGCGAGTGAGGGGCAGCGGGGACGCCGATGACTACGGGGTGGAAGGACGATGCCTGAACGGGAAACAGTGATCGTGGTCGGTGCGGGCCTGATGGGGGCCGGGATCGCGCATGCCTTTGCCGCGTCCGACTGCGACGTTCTCCTCGTCGACACCTCGCGCGCCGCGCTCGACAAGGCGCTCGACACGATACGCGGGACTTTTGCGGCGGGGGTCGAGCGGGGGAAGATCACCGCCGAGGTCGCGGAGGCCGGGACCGCCGCCATCGCCACCGCCGAAGCGCTCGACGAGCGCGCCGGTCGCGCCTCGCTGCTGATCGAGACGGCGACCGAGAACCTTGCCGTCAAGTGCGCGATCATGGCCGATGCGGCCGACCGCCTGCCGCCCGACGCGATCATCGCGACCAACACCTCGGCACTCTCGATCAGCGAGATCGCCAATGCCGGCCCCGCGCCCGACCGCGTCATCGGCATGCATTTCTTCAACCCGGTGCCGAAGATGAAGCTGGTCGAGATCATCCTCGGCCTGGAAACGTCGCGACAGACGCTGGAGCGGACGATCGGCTGGACCGGCCGGATCGGCAAGGACCATATCGTCGTCAACGAAGCCCCCGGTTTTACCACCAGCCGCATGTCGGCGCTGATGGGGAACGAGGCGATGCACATGCTGTCCGAAGGGGTGGCGAGCGCGGAGGACATCGACAAGTCGCTGCGCATGGCCTTCAACCACCCGATGGGCCCGCTGGAAACCGGCGACCTGACCGGCTGGGACACCCGGCTCAAGGTGCTCGAATACCTCTACGAGGTGATGGGCGAACGCTTCCGCCCCTGCCCGCTGATCCGCAAGATGGTGAAGGCGGGGCGTCATGGCCGCAAGACCGGCAAGGGCGTCTACGAATACGACGCGGCGGGCCAGCGCATTCCCGGTTCGGGCCTGAAGGTATCGCGATGACCGGCACCGCACCGTCCGCCCTGCGCGAGGTCTGCATCGTCGATGCCGTGCGCACCCCGATCGGGCGATTTCGCGGGGCGCTGGCCGAAGTAAGGGCCGATCACCTTGCCGCCGGCCTGCTCAACGCGCTGGCCGCCCGCAACGGCCTCGACCCCGCCGAGATCGACGACGTGGTCTTCGGCTGCGTCACGCAGGTCGGGGAGCAGTGCGGCAACATCGCGCGCACGGCGCTGCTGTCCGCCGGGTGGCCGGACGCGATCCCGGGGATGACGGTGGACCGCAAGTGCGGATCGTCCGAAGCGGCGCTGCATACCGCCGCAGCCTTCATCGCGTCGGGCATGGCCGATCTCGTCGTTGCCGGCGGCGCCGAGAGCATGAGCCGCGTGCCGATGGGCGGCAACCGCGACGTCCATGGCGAACCGTTCGGCTGGATGTTGAACGAACGCTTCGCGCTTTCGTCGCAGGGCGAAGCGGCGGAGCGGATTTCCGACATCTGGCACATCTCACGGGCGGACCACGACGATTACGCGATGGAAAGCCATCGCCGCGCCGCGGCCGCCGCCGATGCCGGGCATTTCGCCAACGAGATCGTCCCGGTCGATATCGCAGCACTTGCCGAAAAGGGCGCCGAGCCCGCACGCACCGTTCTGGCGGAGGATGAGACGATCCGCCGCGACACCAACCGGGCGAAGCTCGATACCCTGAAGCGCGTCTTCCGGCCCGATGACGGGCGGGTATCGGCGGGTAACGCATCGCAGATCTGCGATGGCGCATCGGTGGTCCTGCTGGCCAGCCGCGCGGAAGCCGAGCGGCTGGGCCTGCGCCCCCGCGCGCGGATCGTCGCGACCTCGGTGGTGGGCTCCGACCCCGAACTGATGCTGACGGGACCGATGCGCGCGACCCGCGAGATCCTCGCGAAGACCGGCCTTGCGCTCGACGACATCGACCTGTTCGAAGTGAACGAGGCCTTCGCCTCGGTGCCGATCGCCTGGATGAAGGAACTGGGCGTGCCGGGCGACAGGCTCAACGTCAACGGCGGCGCGATCGCGCTCGGTCATCCGCTGGGCGCGACCGGCGCGCGGCTCATGACGACAATGCTCAACGAACTGGAACGGCGCGGCGGGCGCCACGCGATGCAGGCGATCTGCTGCGCCGGGGGCATGGGCACGGCAACCCTGATCGAACGGCTGGACTGAATATGGCAACTGGCATGCGAACCATCGGAATCGGGCGATCCGGCGTGACCTCCTCGGTCCTTGGCCTCGGCTGCATGGGGATGAGCGAATTCTACGGCGAGGCGGACGACGAGGAATCGCTGCGCACGCTCGACCGGGCGTTCGAACTGGGCGTCACCCACTACGACACGTCCAACGTCTATGGCCGCGGCGCGAACGAACGGCTGGTGGGGCGATTCCTGCAAGGGCGGCGCGACAAGGTCATGGTCGCCAGCAAGTTCGGCGTGGTCCGCGACCCCGACGGCCCTCCCGGCAGCACCTACGACCGCGACATCGACAATTCGCCCGCATACATGCGGCAATGCTGCGAGGAATCGCTGGCCCGGCTCGGCACCGACACGATCGACCTCTACTACGTCCACCGCGCCGACCCCCGCGTCGCCATCGAGGAGACCGTGGGCGCGCTGGCCCGCCTGCGGGACGAGGGCAAGATCCGCGCCATCGGCCTCTCGGAGGTCGATGCCGCCACCTTGCGCCGCGCGGCAGGGGAAACCCGGATCGATGCGCTCCAGTCCGAATATTCGCTGTGGACCCGCGATGTCGAAGGCGAGGTTCTGCCCGCCTGCCGCGAGCTTGGCATCACCTTCGTCGCCTACAGCCCGCTGGGTCGCGGTTTCCTGACCGGCCAGATCACCCGGGCCGAGGACCTTGCGCCCGACGATTTTCGGCTGACCTCGCCGCGTTTCCAGGGCGACAACTTCGACCGCAACCTCGCGCTCGTCGACCATGTGCGCGAACTGGCGGCGAGGAAGAACTGCACCGCCGGGCAGATCGCGATCGCCTGGCTGCTGCACCAGGGCGACGACATCCTGCCCATTCCGGGCACGAAGCGGATCCGCTATCTCGAGGAGAACGTCGGCGCGGTCGACGTTGCGCTGACGCAGGACGATCTCGACGCGATCGACGCCATCCTACCCCCCGGCGGCGCGGCGGGCGATCGGTACGAAAAGTCCTTCAAGGGCAATCCGGAGGCGACACGATGAACGAAGGCTTCCCGGACCAGGACTGGTATCTCTACGACTGGCCGTTCTTCGAGCAGGCGCATCACGACCTCGCCCAGCGTGCGCGCGACTGGGTTGCGGCAAGGGCCGATCAACCGCACGACGCCGATTTCGCCGCGCATTGCCGATCCATCGTCGCCTCGCTGGGCAAGGCAGGCCTGCTCGAGGCGGCGGTGCCGCAGCCGGACGAGCCGTTCGACGCGCGCTCGCTGTGCGTCCTTCGCGAAGTGCTGACGTACGAGGACGCGCTCTACGACGCGCTGTTCGCGATGCAGGGCATCGGCACGCTTGCCATCCGCAACCACGGCACGGCGGAGCAGAAGGAACGCTACCTGCCGGGTTGCCGCGACGGATCGCGCGTCGCCGCCTTTGCGCTTACCGAACCCGATGGCGGATCGGATGTCGCCGCCACCGCCACGATGGCGCGCGAAACCGACGACGGATGGGTCATCGACGGTCGCAAGACGCTGATCTCCAACGGCGGCTTTGCCGATCAGTACATGGTCGTCGCGCGCACCGGCGAAGCGCCGGGAGCACGGGGGCTGTCGGTCTTCCTGGTCGATGCGGACGCGCCGGGGATCAGTTTCGGCGAACCGATCGAGTTCATTGCCGAGCACCCCGCCGCGCCGGTGAACTTCGACGAATGCCGCGTGCCCGCCAGCGCGCTGCTGGGCGAACGCGGCAAGGGGTTCTCGGTCGCCATGGGCGCGTTCGACGTGTTCCGCCCCTCTGTCGGCGCGGCAGGGGTCGGACTGGCCCGCCGGGCCATGGCCGAAGCGCTGAAGCGCGTGCGCGAACGCACCCTGTTCGGCCAGTCGATGGCCGAGCAGCAGGGGGTGCAGATGATGGTCGCCGACATGGCCGGCGATCTCGATACCGCGGCCCTGTCGGTCTATCGCGCGGCGTGGATTCACGACGTGCGCGGCGACCTCACGCCCTATGCCGCCAGCATGGCCAAGCTCGTCGCCAGCGAGGCGGCGGGACGGATCGTCGACAAGGCGGTCCAGCTTTCGGGCGGGGCCGGCGTCACGCGCGGCAACCTCGTCGAGAAGCTTTATCGCGAGGTGCGCGCCATGCGCATCTACGAAGGGGCTTCGGAAATCCAGAAACTGATCGTGGGTCGCGGACTGCTGAAGGGCAACGCGCGCCCCTGACGCCAATGCGATGGGAGATGGCCGACGTGACAAGCCTTGAAAGCCGCCTGGACAGGATCGAATCGCGCTTCGCCATCGAGGACCTGTGCATGCGATACTGCATCGCCTGCGACGATCGCGACACCGCGCTGCTGGCCGGCTGCTTCACGCCGGACGTCTCGATCGTCGCCAGCAACGGTTCGATGAACGCGCAGGGGCGCGACGCGGTCATGGCGATGTACGACCAGCTTTTCCGCGTGCGAGGGCCGGGCTTTCACTGGTCGCATGACCGGACGATCACGATCGACCGCGAAAACCCCGATCGCGCGACGGGGCACATCCTGGCCCATGCCGAAACCTGTCCGGCCGGACGGGTCAGCATCGCCGGCATCCGCTATTCCGACCGCTACGAACGGCACGACGGAACTTGGTATTTCGCCAGCCGCGTGCTCGATTTCGTCTACTACATGCCGCTCCGCGACTATCTCGACCGCTTCCCGAAGCGCGAGCGCGTGCTCACTCCCGACGGCTGGGCCGAGGCCGACTTTCCCGAAGGCGCGGCAAGCTGGTCGCAGTGGCACGAGGCCGAGAGCGGGTGAGCGATCAGCCCTGCGCGTCGGCCAGGACGCTTTCACCCATCGAGATGTAATCGGCCAGCACGTCGCCCGACAAGGTGACGTGGCGGCGCATCGCGTCGGCGGCGCGGTCGCCGTCGCCGGCCAGGATCGCGGCGAGGATTTCCTCGTGGAAGGCCTGGTTTTGCTCCGACAGGCCGGGGCGGCTCAGCTGGAAACGGCGATAGGCGAGCGTGTGCAGGGCCAGCTTGTTGACCGTCTCGACCAGCACGCTGTTGTGGGTGGCCTGCATGATGATGGCGTGGAAATGCCGGCCATAGCGCGCGTAGTCGGCGGCGTTGCCCGCGGCCAGAGCCTCTGCGGCGAGACGATGCACGTCCTGCAGTTCCTCGCGCTCCCGCGAATTGATGCGCGTGGCGGCATAGCGCGCGCACAGCGCCTCCAGCTCGGAGACCGCCTCGTACATGTGCACCAGCCGCGGCAGGTCCAGCTTGACCACGGTCGGGTGCCGGCGCGGCTGCTTGTCGATCAGCCCGCCCTGCTGGAGCTGCAGCATGGCCTCGCGGATCGGCGTGCGCGACACGTTGAAGCGTGCGGCCAGCTCTTCCTCGTCGATCGGGCTGCCGGGTTTGAGGACGCCGGACAAAATGTCGTTCTCGATAGCCTGGCGAATGGCGCTCGCCTGGGTGATGCGCGCCTTCGGCCTCGCGCCCGGGTTGGCTCGGTCGTCGACTGGAGTGGTGTTGCTTGCCATCGTGCCTCCCTTGTCACCTTGCGCCGCCATGTCAATCTCGTGCCCGGTCGGCCAGCCGCCTCGCCGCTTCCCGCGCCGACATGCCCACCTCGACACCCGCTGCGCGCGCCAGCGTGTTGGCGCCGGTGATGATCCCGTCGCGATAGCTCGAAAGCCCGTCGCCCATTGCCGCAAGGCGCGCATCGACGGTCGCCCCGGCCAGCCCTTCGCGCTCCACGATCTCCAGCGCGGCGCGGCCCGATCCGTCGCGGCCCCCGCCGCCGTCGGAACAGATGAAGCCGTAAGGCGCGACCTTCAGCAGGTAGGGCACCGCGCTGCGCCCGGTATGGCCGGCGGTGACGAGCACGTTGTCGGCATCCTCGGGCAGGCCGAAGGCGATCGAATCGGTGCACACGATCTTGCGGCCGCTGGTCCCTGTATCGACCACCATGCGGTTGGTGACCTGCGACGCGCTGGGCGCTGCGGGATCGTTGTCCAGCATCAGCCGCGCCGCAAGGCTGACGGCCATGCCGGGTTCCACGCCGCAGTCGGCGGCAGCGCGATTGACGAAACTGATGACGCCGCGCTCGTAAAGGTCGACGCCGTTGCCCAGCTCCACCGTCATGACATCGGCCACCGCCGCGGGCATGTTGAGCGCCTCCAGATACCACAGCCCGGCGATCGACGCGCCGCCCGGACCGACCCCGCAATCGACGCCGATCACCGCGCGCGGCGCTTCCGCCGCCAGGAACCGGGCCGGCAGCACGCCGCAGTAGGACGCATTGACGACCACGTCGCGCCCCCGGTTTTCCGGCACGACGTGATAAGCCGAATCGCACGCGACGACGCGCCCGCGGTCGTTCTTCGCCATTTCGGTCTGCAGGTCTCCGGTCATCGCGCGGCCGCCGCGTCCTCCCTGATGATGTTGCTTGCCCGCCACGCCACGGCCATCGCGGGCGCGCCGGTGTTCTGCGAGGTCTGCGTCGGAAAGACCGAGATGTCGACCACGCGCAGCCCGTCGACGCCGTGCACCTTCAACCGGTCGTCCACCACCGCCATCGCATCGTGCCCCATCCGCGCCGTGCCGCACGCATGGTAGCCGGGGCCGGAGTAAGTGGAAAAGGCATCGAGTATCTCGGCGTCGGTCTGGACATCCTTACCCGGGATCGTTTCCTCTCCGACAATCCCGGCCAGCGAAGGGTGTTCGATCAGGGCGCGCATCTTGCGGAACATGTGGATCGAGACGCGGCGATCGTATTCGTCGGTCAGGTAGTTCACCCGGATCTCGGGCGCTTCGGCCGGATCGGCGGAGCGGGCATGGACGCTGCCCTGGCTCTGCGGCTGGCTCGGGTAACCCATCAGCTGCATGCCGGGCAGCTTCTCCAGCTGCGGCCCCTTGGTCCAGCCGTCCCACGACCCCAGGTCCATCGACGTGCGCGAGAAGATCAGGTGGGCATCGGGATGGGTCGCCTCCGGATCGCAGGCGACCAGCGCCGCCGCGTCGAAGCCGGGAAAGGCCATCGGACCGGACTTGAAGGCCAGCCAGCGCGCGACGTTCTTGCCGAGCCGCCAGCCCTCGAACTGGCCGTTGAGGCTCCATGGCTTGAGCAGGCGGCGCTGCATGATGATCAGGCAGTGCTCGCGCATGTTCTCGCCGACGCCGGGACTGTCGTGGATGACCTCGACGCCGATCTCCGCCAGACGCGAGGCCGAACCGATGCCCGAGAGTTCGAGCACTTGCGGCGTCTGCAGCGCGCCGCAGGCAAGGATCACCTCGCGGCCCGCCGCAAACTGGCGCACCCGGTCGCCGGTCCGCACCACGACGCCGGTGGCCCGGCGGCCTTCGAAGGTCACCCGCTCGACCAGCGTTTCGGCCAGCACGGTCAGGTTCGGGCGGCCCTGCGCCGGGCGCAGGAAGGCCTGCGCGGCGGCCGAGCGCCGTCCCTTGCCGATGTTGTAGGGGGTATAGCCGATGCGGTCGCCGCCCGGTTCGTTGAGGTCGGCCACTTCGTCCCAGCCGCACTCGCCCCCGGCCCGGATGACTGCGTGCATCAACCGGCTGCGTTCGGGATTGATCGTAACCTTGACCGGGCCGCCGACGCCGCGCGCTTCGCCCGGGCCCAGGACGTGGTCCTCCATCTTGCGGAAGATCGCGCGGATCTCGGCCCAGCCCCAGCCGCGGTTGCCCATCGCCTCCCACCGGTCGTAATCCTCGGGCAGGCCGTGGAAATAGAGCATGCCGTTGATCGAACTCGACCCGCCGATCATGCGACCACGCGACCAGACCTCGCCGCCCGGCTTGGCGCCGTTGTCGGGACCGGTCTGGAAATAGCGGGCGCGCGCTTCGCTCAGCAGCATCTTGGCAAAACCGCGCGGCATCGCGATCAGCGCGTCTTCCTTGTCCGGCCCCGCTTCGATCAACAGCACGCTGACGGCGGGATCCTCGCTCAATCGCGCCGCGACGACGCAGCCTGCCGCGCCGCCGCCGCACACGATGTAGTCGAAGCTCGCCTCCGCGACGCCGTCGTCAGGCATCCAGATAGCTCCCGCTCATCAGGATCTGCTTCTGGTCGGTGAATTCGAGGATGCCCTCGGCCCCGCATTCGCGGCCCCAGCCCGATTGCTTGAACCCGCCGAACGGTTCGGTGAGCGAGACCCCGGCAGCGTTGATCGCCACCCCGCCCGACTGGATCTTGCGCGCGACGTTCATGGCGAGGTCCGGATCCTGCGTGTAGATCGAGGAGGCGAGGCCGAATCGGCTGTCGTTGGCGATGGCGATCGCCTCGTCCATGTCGCGATAGGTGATGACCGCGGTGACCGGTCCGAACACTTCCTCCTGCGCGATCTCCATGTCGTTGGTGACATCGTCGAGCAGGGTCGGCTCGTAATACCACCCGCGGTTGAGATGGGCCGGACGGCGACCGCCCGCGACGACTCGTGCGCCCTGTTCCACCGCGCGGTTGACCATGGCCTCGGCGCGGTCGCGCGCGCGCTTGACCGCGATCGGGCCGCGATCGACGCTGGTGTCCCAGGGGACGCCGACCTTCAGCCCCCGATAGGCTTCGCCGATGGCGTCGACCACTTCGTCGTGGCGCTTTTCCGAAACGAGGATGCGCGACAGGCTGACGCAGACCTGGCCGAGGAATCCGCTCGCCCCGGGAACCAGCGTCGGCATCACCGTGTCCAGCGGCGCATCGTCGGCGATGATCGCCGGGGACTTGCCGCCCAGTTCGAGAATGGTCCGGCCCAGGCGCGGCGCGGTGCGCTTCACCACGTCGACCGCGATGGCCGTGCCGCCGGTCAGGGCGACCATGTCGACACCCGCGTGGCTGACGAGGTGCTGGGTGACCGCCGTGCCCGCGGCCAGCACCGAGACGACGCCTTCCGGCAGGCCCGCAGCCTCGATCGCCTCTGCCACTAGCCGCGATGTCAGCGGCGATTCCGGGGCGGGCTTGACGATGACGCAGCAACCGGCGAGCAGCGCAGGGATGACTTTCATGCCCATCAGCACGATCGGGCCGTTGTAAGTCAGGATCGACAGCACGACACCCAGCGGTTCGCTTCGGATCACCGTACGGCCCATCGGTCCGTCGCGCGTTTCTTCGAACGGCAGGGTCCGCGCCTTGGCGATGGCGTTGCGCCAGACCATCTTGCCCGCGCCCGAATTGATCATTTCGCCATGCGCGACGGGGGCACCCGCCTCCAGCATCCAGGCAAGGTTCATGGCCGGCAACCGGCGTTCCAGTTCGTCGGCAAGGCGGCTGCAGGCATCGGCCCGCTCGTCCACGCTCATCCGCGGCCACGGCCCCTTGTCGAACGCCTTGCGCGCCGCAGCAACGGCGCGGTCGGCGTCATCGGTCGACGGCATGCGGACGCTGGCGATCACCTCCTCGTCCGCCGGGCAGACCACGTCCTCCATCTCCCCGCCCGACGATGCGACGAAACGGTTGGCGATGAAGACCTCGTCAAGGCCGGGTATGGGCGGAAGCTCTGGCTTCTGGGTCATCGATGATCTCTCCGGTTGCGCCGCTTCAGACGGCTTTTCGATTGACTAGGTGGTGGGCCGCGACGCGGGCCGGCATGCCGACCACGACACCGCAGGCGAGCGCGAGGTCGTTCGCCGCGCTGATCGTGCCGTCGCGATATGTGCTCATCCCGTCGCCCAGCCGCGCGGTGCGCGCGTCGACGGTCGCTCCGGCAATGCCGAGCGCGTTGGTGATCGGCAGGCCCGCGATGCCCGAATTGTCGCGGCCCATGCCGCCGTCGGAACAGATGAAGCCGAACGGGCCGACCGTTTCGATATGGCGCGCGCCGCTGCGGCCGGTGTGGCCCGCCGTGACCAGCACGTTGCGCCGGTCCGCCTCCGTCCCGAAGACGATGGAATCGGTGACGACGACCTGGCGACCGTCGGGCCCGTCTTCCACCACCGTGCGGTTGGTGACGGCGTAGGCACCCGGTTTCGCCGGGTCGTTTTCCAGCATCAGCATCGCGGCGTCGTGCGCCGCCATGCCGATCTCCACCCCGCAATCGCGGGCGGGTCGATTGGCGAAGCTGATGCGGCCGTTGCGATAGGCATCGATGCCGTCGCCCAAAATGATGCTCATCACGTCGACCGCCGCGGCGGGCACGTTGAGCGCCTCGTAATACCAGAGCCCGGCGATGCCGACGCCTTCGGGACCGACCCCGCCGTCGAAGCCGATGACGGCACGCGGCGCATGCTCCATCGCCAGCCGCGCGGGCAGCACGCCGATATACGACGCCGTGACCACGACATCGGTGCCGCGATTGCGCTCGTCGAGATCGGCAGCACTATCCACGGCGACGATGGCACCGCGTGCCGTGCGCGCCATCTCGTGCTGAAGATCTTTCACGCGCTCTCCGAAAATATATTTGACACGGCTGGTTTCTATACAGACAAAACCTTGCCAGCAACAAGGAAATGGTGCGGAGGGATGCGATGAGTGGGGCCGAAGCTGCCCGGACAGCCGCTCGATCGGGCGGGCACGCAGGGGCTCTGCTCGACCAGCCGGGCCTGCTGTTCACCGACATGATCCGCATCAACGCGAAGCGTTTCGGCGACAAGCCCGCGGTGATCTGCGGCGAGGACCGCCTGTTCTGGCGCGACTTCCACCGCCGCACCAACATGGTCGCGAACGCGCTGATCGCCGAGGGGCTGGCCAAGGGCGACAAGGTCGCTCTCGTGATGAACAGTTCGGTGCTGATGTTCGAACTGATCTGGGGCACGGTGAAGGCGGGCGGCGTGATCGTCCCGCTCAACCGCATGATGTCGGGCGACGGGCTCGAAGCGACGATCGACAATTGCGACGCGCGCTTCGTCTTCGCCGATCCCGACGCGACCGGCGCGCTCGACCCGCTGCGCCAAAGCCTGGCGAAAGTGGCGCAGGACGGCTGGTTCGTCGGCGGCGCCGCCACGCCGGGCTGGCGCGAGGCGGGACCGCTGATCGACCGCGCCGCCGAGGACGACCCCGGCGTCGCCCTGACCATGGCCGACCCGATGAACATCATCTACTCGTCGGGATCGACCGGTGCGCCCAAGGGCATCGAGCACAGCCAGATGGCGCGCCACATCTATACCTTCGGCTTCGGCCCGGGGCTGGAGATGACGCGTTTCTCGGTGCCGGTCTGCTCGACCCCGCTTTACACCAACGGCACCTGGATCACGATGCTGCCCGCGGTCTACCTCGGCTGCACGACGGTCCTGCTGACGAAGTTCACCGCCGACACCTTTCTCGACGCGGTCCAGCGGCACGGCTGTTCGCATGCCTTTGCCGTGCCGACGCAGTTCATCGTCCTCCTCGAATCCGGGCGCATCGGTTCGTACGACACACGCAGCCTAAAGGTGCTGATGAGCGGCGGGCAGGCGATCGCGTCGGAAACGAAAGCGGGCATCGCGCGCCAGTTGCCGCATGTCCGGCTCTATGAATGCTACGGCATTACCGAAGGGTTCAGCACCCTCGCCTCGCCCGAGGACAAGGCGCTTCCCGGCAAGGAGAAGACGGTGGGCATGCCGCTGTTCGGCGGCGAACTGGTCATCCTCGACGATGACGGCAATATCCTGCCGCCCGGCGAGATCGGCGACATCACCGGCTATGGCCCGGCGCTGATGACGGGGTACTACCAGAACCGCGAGGCCACCGAAAAATCGATCTGGCGCGACGCGCGCGGGCGCACGTTCCTGCGGTCGGGCGACCTCGGCTTCATGGACGAGGACGGCTACCTCTACATCGCCGGGCGGGTGAAGGACATGATCAAGTCCGGCGGCATCAACGTCTACGCCTCCGACATCGAGGAGGTGTTCATGCGCCACCCCGCCGTCGCCGAAGTCGCCGCGATCGGCATCCCGCATCCCCGCTGGCTCGAGACGCCGCTGCTGCTGGCGATCCTGCGCGAGGGGCATCAGGTCGACGCCGACGAGCTGCGCGACTGGGGCAATGCCCGGCTCGGCAAGTACCAGCGCGTCTCGGCGGTCGAGTTCCGCCGCGAATTCCCGCGCGCCACGCACGACAAGATCCTCAAGCGCGCGCTGCGCGATCCCTACTGGGCCGATGCCTGACGCCCATTCCCGCGAAGGATTCCCGATGGCTTACCGATATCCCGAATACCAGTCGCTGACGTTCGACCGACCGGCCGACCGCATCCTTCGCATCACGATGGAACGGGGCAAGATGAACGCGATGGATTTCGAGTTCCATCACTCCATCGCCGAGGTCTGGCGCCACGTCGAGGAGGATCCGGACACCAGCGTCGCGATCCTGACGGGCGCAGGCCGCGCCTTTTCGGCGGGCGGCGACTTCGACCTGGAGGAACAGGTCATCGCCGACTTCGACTGGAAGGCACGGATGTGGAAGGACGGGCGCAACCTCGTGCTCAACATGCTCAATTTCTCCAAGCCGCTGGTCTCCGCGATCAACGGCGCCGCGGCGGGCGGCGGGCTGGCCGCGGCGATGCTGTCGGACGTGACGATCATGGCCCGATCGGCGAAGCTTGCCGACGGGCACGTCCGGCTGGGCGTGGCGGCGGGCGACCATGCGGCGATCATCTGGCCGCTGCTCTGCGGGATGGCACGCACCAAGTACTATTTGATGAGCGGCAAGGCGCTCACCGCCGAGGAGGCGGAGCGGATCGGCCTCATCACCATGTGCGTCGACGACGACAAGCTGCAGGCGACCGCGCTCGAAGTGGCGCTCGACCTCGCGCAGGCGGCGCCGTCGGCCATCCGCTGGACCAAGCACGCGCTCAACAACTGGATGCGCATGGCCTGGCCGGTGTTCGAGACCAGCCTCGCGCTGGAGATGCTGGGCTTCGCCGGACCGGAAGTGCGCGAAGGGCTCGACGCGCATCTCGAGAAGCGTCCGCCCGCCTTCAATCCGCTCTCGCCGCTATGATCGCGGACCCGCTCGATTTCGCCGGAAAGACGGTGCTGGTCGTCGGCGGCACGACCGGGATCGGCAACGGCATCGCCCGGGCCTTCCGCGACCGCGGCGCGGCGGTGCACGTCTGGGGCACCCGTCCCGACGCAAGCGACTACGCGGAAGAGGACGGCGACCTTTCGGGCATGACCTATGCCCGAATGGACGCGACGGACGAGGCGGCGGTGACCGGCTGGGCCGCGCCCTTCGAGCGCCTCGACGTGCTGGTCTGCTCGCAGGGCCTCGCCCTCTACCGGCGACAGGAGTTCGGGATCGCGAACTTCCGCAAGGTCATGGACGTGAACCTCGAATCGAACATGATCTGCGCGACGCGCTTTCGCGAGGAACTGGCGCGTGCCTGCGGATCGATCGTCTTCGTCAACTCGGTCGGCGCCTTCCGCCCGACGCGCGGCAATCCGGCCTATGCCGCGTCGAAGGCAGGACTCTTGGGCCTGACTCGAGTGCTGGCGCAGGCCTGGGCCCGTGACGGGATCCGGGTCAACGCCATCGCGCCGGGCCTTGTCGAAACCCGCCTGACCAGGGTCACCACCGACAACCCCGAGCGACTGGCGGAGCGGTTGAAGGGCATTCCCGCGGGACGGCTCGGCCGCGTCGAGGACATGGCCGGGGCCGCGCTCTACCTCGCCTCGCCGCTTGCCGCCTACGTCTACGGGCAGACCATCGTGGTCGATGGCGGCAGGATGCTGTGAGCGGCATGGACGATCGCGGCGCATCGCCCGGCCCGCCGGTGCTCGAACCCGATCTCGCCATCGTCGATCCGCACCACCACCTCTGGGATCGCGGCGGCCATCGCTATCTCGCCGACGAACTGCGGGCCGATCTCGACTGCGGCCACCGGATCGAGGCGACCGTCTACGTCGAATGCCGCAGCGCCTATCTCGATGCCGGCCGGGAAGACCTGCGGCCAGTCGGGGAAACGCGCTTCGTTCTCGACAATTGCCAACGCCCCTTGCCGACGGCGCGCGGGCCGGTGGACGCGGCAGCCGGGATCGTCGCCTTTGCCGACCTGACGCTTGGCGACGAAGTGGACCGGGTGCTCGATGCCCACGAGGCGGCGGCGGCGGGCCGCCTGCGCGGCGTCCGCCATGCCGTCGCCTGGCACGAGGGCAGCGCCATCCGCTCGCACTATCCGACCGGGCCGCACATGCTCTCCGACCCCGCCTTCCGCGCCGGGATCCGCAGGTTGGGCGCGCGGGGGCTGACCTTCGATGTCTGGGCCTATTTCACCCAGCTCGACGATCTCGACGATGCGCTCGCCGCCTGCCCCGACACGACCTTCGTCCTCAACCACTGCGGCGGCCTGATCGGCATCGGGCCGTGGCAGGATCGCCGCGAGGACGTGCTCGATCGCTGGCGACCGGCGATCGAACGGCTTGCCGGTCACGACAATCTCGTCGTCAAGCTGGGCGGGCTGGGCATGCCGCTCGCCGGTTTCGGCTTCCACAAGCGCGAGACGGCTCCCGGCCACGCCGAGCTGGCCGCGGCCTGGCGACCGGCGATCGACCATTGCATCGACAGTTTCGGCGCCGACCGCTGCATGTTCGAAAGCAACTGGCCGGTCGATGCCACGGCGGGCAGCTATGGCACGGTCTGGAACGCGTTCAAGGGCATCGCGGCCGGGCGCCCCCTGCCCGAGCGCGAGGCGCTTTTCGCCGGCACCGCGCGGCGGGTCTACCGGCTGGGCTAGGCCGCCACCGAAGCGATCGGCGGCACCCCGTGCGCGACCGGAGCATCCTCGAAAAGACGCAGCAGCGCCGCGTCATCCTCCGCCGCGACGACCTTGGCCACCCAGGAATGGAAGTTCTGGTTGCCCAGTTCGTTGCGGCCCAGATAGAGGTTCTCGATCCGGCTGCCCGGCAGGGTGTCCTGCGCCGAATAGGCCATGGCGATATCTTCGCGCTCGACCACTTCCTGGAGGAAGGCGAACTGCGCCTCGGCGCTGTCGGCCAGTTCCTGCGTTTCGGGCAAGTTTTCCATGATGTAGTACTGGTAGGTCGTGCTCTCGCCCACCGTCTCGCCCGGCAGCACCTGCGAGATCATGACCCCGCGCCCGCCCCCGCCGAACGAGGCGATGGAGATGCAGGGAAACACGGTCCAGACACCGTAGGACATCGTCTCCAGGTCCCACTCGGCCTCCGCCAGGTGGGCGATGCGGGCCATGTAACCCAGCGTTTCGGTGGCGACATGGTCGGGGGTCAGGTCTGGCGTCTTGATGTGCTGGTGCGGACCCCAGGTGTAGTAAAGCGCGCGGTTGGTCGTATCGCGCCCGAAGGTTTCGCCGTGCAGCACCGGGACGTGGTAGTATTCAAGGTAGCCGTCGAACGACAGCTTCCAGTTCGGGCACTGGAACGAGCGCTTGGAAAAGAACTTCCACTCGGCAAAGCCGAACAGGGCGAGGACGTCGTCATAGCCCTTGAGGAAAGGCTCGATGGAAAGCTTCGTGTCCGGGTTGACGATGGCCCAGATCAGGCCCGCCTTTTCGAGCACCGGGAACTCCCGCAGGCCCAGCGCGGCCTTGTCGATCTCGCCGAAATCCTCGCGCGCGGAAATGCCGATCAGCTTGCCGTCGATGCCGAAGGTCCAGCCGTGGAACGGGCAGACGAAGCGGCTGGCATTGCCACACTTCTCCTGCGTCACCTTGACCCCGCGATGACGGCAGGCGTTGATGTAGCCGCGCATCCTGCCGGTCTTGTCGCGGGCGACGATGATCGACGCCTTGCCGATCTTCATCGTCTTGAAATCGCCGGGATTGGCCAGCTCGCAAGACGGGCCGAGGATGATCGGCAACCGCGCGAAGATCCGCTCCATCTCCAGCGCGAACTGGCCTTCGTTCGAATAGGTATCGCCGGGCAGGGCCATGACGGCATCGGCGTATTCCATCGACTGGCGATGACCGAGGCCGATCGCGTGGCGCGCCATGGACTTGAGAAGTTCGAGGGGCTCTCGGGTCATCGTTCGCTCTCCACCCAGGTCGATCCGCTTTTTGCGGTTGCAGCGAATATTAGATCAGGGTCCATTTTTTGCAAAGCGCTTTTCGACCGGCCTTCCCTGCCCGCCCGCAAAGTGCCAGACCGGGGGCATGACGCCAATATGTTCGATGCGCGATCGATGAGCGGGACGGAAACGACAGCCGCGCCGCGGGCCTATGCCAGCCAGCGGATGCAGGACCGGCGGCGCAAGGTGCTGGCCGCGACCCGCGCGGTCATTGCCGAAGCGGGCCTCGACGGGTTCACGATGCGCCAGATCGCGGACCGTGCCGGCGTGGCGACGGCGACGCTGTTCAACAACTTCCAGTCGCGCGAGGCGCTGGTAAGCCAGGCCGTGCTCGACACCTTCGTCGTCGCGCGCGAAACGGGCGCGACCGACGAACCCGAGAGCTTCGAGGCGCTGGACGCGTACGTACGCTGGACCGCGGGAGAGATCATCGCACTCGGCCGCTACGTCGATGCCGTCGTCGCCGCCTATTTCTCCCGCGCCGCGCCCAATCCGATCCGGGAGATCCTGAAGCACGAGGCGGAGGCCCCGTATATCCACTTCCTGCGCTGGCTGGAGGGCGAGCGCATGCTGCGACCGGCGACCGACATCGCGCTTGCCGCGCACACCATCTCGAGCCACGTGTTCGCGCAGATGCACGCCTGGTCGATCGGCGAGATCGCCGATGCCGACCTGTCCGACACGCTGGTGGCCGGCGTCAGCTCGATCGTGCGGGGCCAGCTCGCCCGGTTGCCGTAAGTCGCGCCGTTCGCCAGCCGCCTATTGCGAAGGCCAGACCAGGTGCAGATCGCGCATCGAGCGCATTTGCTCGCTGGTATGGCCCGGCCAGGTTCCGGGCTTCAGCGAGAAGTCGGGGATGCGCTTCAGGAATTCCTCGATCACCACCTTGATCTCCAGCCGGGCAAGGTGTTCGCCAAGGCAGCGATGCGGGCCCACGCCAAAGGCGGTGTGCACGACATCCTCGCGATGCAGGTCGAATTCCTGCGGATTGGCGCAGGCTTCGGGATCGCGCGATGCGGCGGCAAGGTTGAGCGCGATGCGATCGCCCGGCTCGAACGGGACGCCCGCGATCTCGACCGGTTTCGTGACGGTGCGCGCGGGCGCCACGACGGGCGCATAGAGCCGCACGGTTTCCGCCACCGCGTTGTCGACGAGGTGCGGATTGGCGAGGAGTTCGCGCCGGATGTCAGGGTGCGCGGCAAAGTGGAAGATCGCGGCGGCGATCGCGTGGGTCGTGGTGGCCAGCCCGCCGAACACCACGTCCAGCGCGGCATAGACCCGGTCTTCCCAAGGACAGGTCTCGCCGTTCTTGTCGACCCCGGCGACGATGCCGTCGACGATGTCGCCCTGCGGCGGCGATGCGTGGCGGTTGCGCAGGAATTGTTCGAGATAGGCATGGACCCGCTCGAACGCGGCGACCCGTTCTTCCAGCGGCCCGAACGAGTAGACGTCGATATCGTCGAACAGCTGTGGCAGGTCTTCGAGCGGGACCGGGAAGATCCGTTCGAACAGGATGATGCCCGGGAACCGGGCCGCGAAGTCCGCTACGAACTCGCACTCGCCCCTTGCCACCATCGGGTCCAGCAGGGCCGCCGCCTTCTCGCGGACGTAATCGGTCAGCTTGGCGACCGACGGCTTGCTGAACGGCGGGTTGAGCACCTGCCGCCACTTGTCGTGATAGGGCGGATCGCAATCCTCCGGCAGGATCGTGACGTTGCCTTCGGGCGCGTTGAGCATCCAGCCGCCCTCGCTGCTGAAGGTGCGCCAGTCGAGCGCGCAGGCGCGGACGTCGCGGTAACGGTTGATCACCGCGTAGCCGGTTCCGGTGCGGCTTTTCGCGACCGGGCAGCGGGCGACGAGTTCGTTCATCACCTCTTCGAAATTGGAGCTGAGCGACGGATCGTCGATGTCGAAGTCCGTGTGCAAGTCACGGGGATATGCGCGAATGTCCGACATGGTGACCCTCTCCTGCGCCCTGTCCGGGCAGTTTACGCCCACTGGCCGTGGACGTCCGTATATTTATAGCCGCCTTTTTTATCCAAAACAAACCGTTTCGGCGCGGCGCGACGAATGGTCTGGCGAACCCTGGGTTGCGCAAAAGGAAGGGGCGGCGACCGCGTGCGCTGAGCACGATGTCGCCGCCCCGGTCTTTCGGGCTGGTTCCGATCAGAACGACTTGCGGACTTCGACCCCGTAGCTGCGCGTCGGGCCGCGATAGTTGACGCTGAAGAAGCCCAGCAGCGGCACGATTTCCTGGTAGTACTTCTCGTTCGTCAGGTTGTCGCCGAACGCCGAGACTTCCCAGCCGCCTTCGCCGCGCAGGCTGAGCCGCGCCTTGATGAGACTGAGCGGATCGCGGCGCGTGCCCGGCGTGTTGTTGGCGTTCTGCCAGAACGGGCCGAAGCGGGTGAATTCGACGCGCGGCACCAGCATCAGCGTGTCCGACAGCGCGATGTCCTGCGCCACGCCCAGCGAGAACGTATATTCATACGTCTTGGGCGACACGTTGCCGACGAAGTCCGGGTTGCCGTCGAACTGGGCGATCCGGCCATGGACATAGCCGGCACTGCCATAGACGTTGAGACCACCCGGGGTGTTGAGGTTGAAGTCGGCGTCGAGGCCTTTCAGCTTCACCTTGTCGATCTCGACGATGGTCTGCAGGCCCACGCTGGGCGAGAAGTCGAACTGCTGCGCGCCGGTCACGTCGGTCTTGAAGGCGGCGACGTTGAACGACAGCATCCGGTTGAAAAGCTGGGTTTTCAGGCCGACTTCCCAGGACTTGGACACTTCCTTGTCGTACTGGTCCTCGACGAAGACGCTATCGGGATCGGCACCCGCATCGATGGCCGACTGGCGCAGCGCCTCGCGCGAACCGATCGGGTTGAACCCGCCCGACTTGAAGCCCTTGCCGTAGCTGGCGTAGGCGCTCACTTCGGGCGTGAACTTGTAGGTCACGCTGGCCTTGGGCTGGAACGCCTTGAAGGTCCTGCTGTTGTAGCAATCCTCCAGGCTCCGGCCGGTCAGCGCGACGCACAGGTTGTAGCTGGCCCCCGTCAGCGGATTGATGTCCGCCCGCGTCAGCTCTCGAACCGAACGCTTTTCGGTATCGTAGCGCCCCGCCAGCGCCAGCGTCAGCTTGTCGGTCACGTCGAATTCGATGTTGCCGAACGGTGCGTAGCTGGTCGTCTCGTAGAAGGGATTGCCGAACGCGACGGTCGGGAAATCCGAAGTCGGGGGAAGGATCGAACCCACGGTTTCGGGAACCACGCCCAGGGTATCCACCATCAGGTGCGAAGTCTGGTCGCGCTCGTACTTCAGGTAGTAGAAGCCGACCTGCCAGCGGAACGCCTGCGACCCGGGCGAGGTCAGGCGCATTTCGCCCGAATAGCTCTTGTCCTTGATCGTGTATTGCTGGACCGTCGCACCCGGAGTGCCCGTATCCGGCACATAGGGCACGCCGTCGCTGCCGTAATACTGGTCGAGGTTGTTGTAGGCCCCGATCGCGGTGAGCGTCGCGAAGCCCATGTCGTATTCGGTCTTCAGCGTTGCGTCCCAGAACGTTTCCTCGAAGATGCCGCGCACGTCGCTGACGAAGTCGATGACGTAGTTGGCATCGATGCCCCGGTCGACCGGCAGGCCGCCGATGCCCGCGCCCGCGATGTGCGCGTTGTAGGCGATGCCGCCGCCCTTGGTGTCGTTGATGCCCATCTTGGCATCGATCGTGAAGCCCTCGCCGTTGTCGAACAGCAGCCGGCCGCGACCGGACATGACCCGGTTGCGCAGGACATTTTCGCCGGTGGTGATGCTCTTGAACGGACCGTCGGTGTCGCGATACGAACCGGCCAGCGCAAAGCCCAGCATGTCCGACATCGGTCCCGAAACGTTGGCGCTGAGGCGCTTGGTGTCGTGATTGGCGTAGGATGCGACGATGTCGCCCTCGAACACGTCGGTCGGCTTCTTGGTGTTGATGATGATTGCGCCCGCCGCAGCGTTGCGGCCGTAGAGCGCGCTCTGCGGGCCCTTCAGGACTTCGATCTGCTCGATCGCGAAGAGATCCTGGTTGAACGGCTTCAGGCTGGACAGCGTGACGCCGTCGATGACGATCGCAACGTTCGGGTCACCGTTGCGCGCGCCGGTCTGGCCGCGGATGTTGACGAAGACCTCGCCCGCGTTGTCCGCGATGAACACGACGTTGGGCGTGGTGTTGAGGAAGTCCGCCGGGCCGGTGATGCCGCGATCCGAAATCGCTTCTTCGGTGAACACCTGCACCGAAATCGGCACGTCGACCAGGCTCTGGTCGCGCTTGTTGCCGGTCACGATGATTTCGTCGGGAAGCGCGGTGCTGGTTTCCGATGTGCTGGTCTGCTCGTTATCGGCCGTCTGCGCGTACGCCGGCACGGCCATGCAGCAGGCTATCGCCAACGCCGATGCGGTGCACTCTCTCGCTCTTTTCATGGTTCACCCTCCTGTATTTTTCTGCGCGAACGCTCGATTTCCGGCGTTGGCAGGATCCTACACTACTTGCTTGCCGCAACCAAGTGAATAAGTCGCGAAAATGACTCCTCGCATGCCCGTCAGAAGCGCGACGTGTAGCCGTGGTTCAGCTCGGTTTCGGCGTCTTCGACCGTGACGAACCGGATGGCGCTGCGATCGAACAGGTTTTCCTCGTCCTCGCCGATGATCCGCGCGTTTTCCGGCTTTGAGATGTTCGCCATCCCCGCATCGAAATCGGCCCGATCGTCGAACCAGATCTCGGTGATCACGTCATAGGGCAGGTCGCCACCCTCGTCGCCGACCGGGTTCAGATAGTGCCGGACGTATTTCTTCGCGTTCGGCAGCATGTCCTTGCCCAGCTTGGCATGCGTCGTTTCGTAATAGGACCGGAAATCCTCGACGCTCATCCCGTCCTTGCGCTTCAGAAGTACGAAAGCCTTGAACATCCCACCGCTCCTTTCCCGTGATTTTTGTCGTCGTCGTCACACTTCGTCGAAATCGAACCCCGTCGCCCGCAGGTAATAGAACAGGCCGGAATCCTGCGACACGAACGAAGTCATGCGCGAGGCGCCACGGTTGTAGATGGCGTGCACCGCAGTCGGCGGCGTGATCTGGACCAGCCCGTGCCGCCACGGGCAGGACGCGCCGTCGACCACCGATTCGATGGCGTCCTCGCTCAGGCACAGCGTGATGGCGGTGGCGTTGTGATGGTGCGGGCGCTGGACACCGCCGGGCTCGAGCGTCGTGATCGTCGAGATCAGCGCCGCCGTGGTCGTCCCGTAATCGCCGCCTCCATCGTGCGTCAGGAAAACGGCGCGCCCGGTCAGGTCCTCGTCGTCGCCGCGCTCGTAGACCGCCGTAAGTTGCCGCTCGATTTCCGCCGCGGGGTAGCGGATCGCGGGCAGCGCGGCCTTCGGCACGGCGCCGAGGAAGGAAAACAGCGGCTCGTCCGACAGGACGAACACGATCGCATCGGCGGCGGCCTCGATCACGGCGCCCGGCGGAAGCAGCATGGCATCCCCCGTGGCCCAGTCGAGCGAACCGGCCGCAAACCTCGCCACGCCCTCGCCGCGCAGCACGTAACCGGCAAGGCCGGTCGTAGCCGCCGGACAGGCCAGCGTCTCGCCCGCGCGGACAATGGCGTATCGGCCCAGCATCGCGGGCGTCGTCGCCGGGTAGGCAAAGCCGTAATGGGCGGAAAGGTCGAGCGGCACGAAACCGGTCGACCGGCCCGGCGCGAAGGCATCGTCGCGCTCCGTGGCGAAGGCGTGGATCGGCACCCCGGCCTGCCGCGTCCGGAACACGTTGATCGGCGTCAGGTACCGCGCCTTCGTGTCGGCCCTGTCGCGGGCTTGCCGCTCGTCCATGCCCGTTTCCGCGATCGTCATGTCAGGGCTTCTTCGCCCCGCGACCGGCCAGCGTCCTTGCCTGATCGCCCACGAAGTGCCGGATCGATTCCGCCTGTGACGGCGTCAGGGTTTTCGCAAAGCCGACCATGCCGTTGTCCTGCAGCGCGCCGCCGATGACGATGTCCTGCCAGACCTGCGCGTCGTGCAGCGCGCCGGAGCGGCGCAGGTCGGGGACGATGCCGCCGGACCATGCCTCCAGCCCATGGCAGGCGGCGCAGACCTTGCCGAACAGCAGGCGCCCCTCCTCCACCCGCTCGGCCGACATCGCGAAGGTCGGCGCGACGATCGGCGGCGGGGCCGCATCGCTCTTCGGCGGCAGGCTGGCCATGCCGTCGAGGCTGAAGACGAGCACCCGGCCATTGATCGGAACGGTCGGCCCGTCGAAGGACGGCAGCGACAACGGCACCGCCCCGCCGTAACCGGCCAGCACCGCGATATACTGCCGGCCGCCCACCTGGAAACTGACCGGCCCGGCCATCACCCCCGACTGCGCCGCGAACGACCACAGCTTCTGCCCGTCGCTCGCGCGGTAGGCGTCGAAGGTCCCGGCAGCGGTCCCCTGGAAGACGAGGTCGCCCGCCGTGGCCAGCGTGCCGCCGTTCCACGGCCCGCCGTGCTGCCCGCGCCAGACTTCCTTCTGCGCCACCGGGTCCCACGCGCTCAGCCAGCCCGTCAGACTGGCCCTGATCTGTGCCTGCACCGCCGGATCGCCCGGCATCCGGCTGGTCATCATGTCGTAGCCGAGATTCCATTGCCCCGGCTCGATCCGGAAACCCTTTTCATGGTTGTAGAGCGCGGCGATCATCTGTGTCGGCAGATAGACCAGCCCGGTCTTCGGGCTGTAGGACATCGGCTGCCAGCTGTGCGCGCCCGCGCCTGCCGACGTGGCGAGAAACGCCTCGCTCTCGTAACGCGCACCGGGGGCCTCGACCGGCCTGCCGGTGGCAAGGTCGATGCGTTCGGCCCAGTTGACCGGCGCGAACTTCTCGGCCGAGATCAGCGTCCCGGTCTTGCGGTCGATGACGTAGAAGAAGCCGTTCTTGGGCGCATGCATCAGCACTTGGCGCGGCATGCCGCCGATGTTCAGCGTCGCCAGCGTGATCTGCGCCGTCGCGGTGAAGTCCCAGGTTTCGCCCGGCACTTCCTGGTAATGCCACAGATAGCGCCCGGTATCGGGATCGAGCGCGACGATGGAGGAGAGGAACAGGTTGTCGCCCTTGCCCTCCGACCGCTCCTTCAGCGTGAGCGGCGAGCCGTTGCCGACGCCGATGTAGAGCTGGTTCAGGTCCTCGTCGTAGACGATCGCGTCCCAGACCGTGCCGCCGCCGCCCAGTTCGAGGTACTTGTCGCCGAACCATGTCGGCGCCGCCAGCCGGGACAGGATGTCATCGGACGCGGCGCCGTCCTTGGCGCCCGGCTTTCCGGGCACGGTGTAGAAACGCCACGCGAGCTTGCCGGTCTCCTCGTCATAGGCGGAGACGTAGCCGCGCACCCCGAAATCGGCCCCGCCGTTGCCGATGAAGACCTTGCCCCGCGCCACGCGCGGCGCACCGGTGATGGTATAGGGCTTCGTCGTGTCGGTGGTCTGCGTGATCCAGTCGGGCTTGCCGGTCTTTGCATCCAGCGCGACGAGCCGACCGTCGAGAGTGCCGACAAAGATGCGGCCCTTGCTGTAGGCGACGCCGCGATTGACCACGTCGCAACAGGCGTTGACCGCCGCCTTGCCCGGAACCTGCGGATCGTATTGCCACAGCGTCCGCCCGGTCGCCGCGTCGAAGGCATAGACCTTGCTCCACGCGGTCGAGGTGTAGAGCACGCCGTCGACGACGAGCGGCGTCGCTTCCTGTCCGCGGGCGGTGTCGAAATCCTGGTACCACGCCAGTTTCAGACCCGCGACGTTGCCCGCGTTGATCTGGTCGAGCGGCGAATAGCGCTGCTCGTCCGCCGTTCCGCCATGCATCGCCCAATCCTGTGCGGCGACCGGCGCGGAAACGGGACTGGCCGCCGAGCCGGGCGGCGTGTCGGTCCCGGCGTATGTGCCGCAGGCGCCGAGCAGAGCCGCGGCGATGATCGGGAGGACGGTCGGATGGCGGCGGGTCATGGGCACGGTGCGGTTCCTGGTCGCGGTGCATGGCGGCGGGGCTTGGGGCAGGGCGGAATCATGGCCAGATCACGCGCTCCTCTTGCGCGAGGAAGCCGCGCGAAGCCGCTCGGTCGGCAAAGCTGTCCAGCAGCGCGAGCGCATCGGCCGGGCCGTCCTTGCCCCAGGCCGCCTCGAACTGCGCCTGATCGGCGAAGGACACCTCGACGACGCCGTCGAACATCGGCGCATTGCCGCTGTCGACGGGGAGCGCCGCGCTCAGCCCGATGACCCCGGGCAGGCTTCCCACCGATTTCGCGAACTCGGCCAGGTGCCGTTCGAAATCAGGGATTCCGGGCCTCTGCCTGACGAAAACCTGCGCCTTCACCGGCACGAAGGCCCGGTCGGCGGGCGAAGCGCACCGAACGAATTCCCGCGTGAACAGCCAGGCGGCCTGGTCGCGGATGTAGAGTTCGTCGATGTCACGGTCGAGCGGGGCGTAGAGCGGATCGGCCCCCGCCGCCTCCAGGTCGGAAAGCCGGTCGACCCAGACCGTGGGAATGCCGAGGTAGGGCGTGGGGGCAAGGCCGGGCAGGGTTGGCACGCTGCCGATGCCGTGGTTCTGGATGTAGCGCCGGAAGTACGGCAGCCGCGTCGTCAGCGTCCCGTGAGGGTCCCGCCAGTGCGCGTGGAACTGCTCGTCGGTCAGGCCCGGCTTCTTGACGATGAAGGCATAGACCTTGACCCCGGGCCTTTCCTCGCCAAGCGATGCCGGCTCCGCGGCGATGCCGGCGCATGGGGCGGAAGCGGCCATGTCAGGCGCGCCCACCATGGCGCCGACCGGCACTGCAGCAACGCAGAGGCCGGCTGCGGAAAGCAGGCCCGATGCGGAAACAAAGGTGGCGGCGATGCGCATGGGATTGTCTCCTGTTCGCGCCGGATGTCGGACGGACGGTTTGGGCCGGCGCCGGTCGGATCGTCGGACAGCTTGCACCTCTCTGCGTGGACAACCTGGCCTCCCTCTCCCGGCGTTTCGCGAACCGACCGTATATTCGGTACCATGCCGGAGTATTCAGATTTGTCAGGCGCGGCGAGCCGGATGGCCGCGGCGGCGTGGCTGCCTCTATTCGGCCCTGACGACGTGCGTCTCGGCGCCCTTCCACTGGACGTCCATCGGGCCGGCGCTGACCAGCAGGAACGTGCAGCCGTCGGGACCGGCTTCCTCCGGGCCGTACATCACGCCGGCGCGCGCCCAGCGCAGGTCGCCTTCCCGGTACCAGCCGCTGCCGTCGTTAAAGGTCATCGTGCCTTTGATGATGTAGTAGATCGTGTCGTAGTTATGGGCGTGCGCGTCCGCCTTGCAGTTGGGCGGAAACTTGTTGGGCACGATCCATGGCCCCTTCTCCCAGTTCTCGCCCAGGAACTGCACCGGGATCGGCTCGCTCATGTGGCTGAAGAAGCCGGGATCGGTTTCGGGGTCGGCAAAGAATTGCCATTCGTTGTCCTCGATCCGGGAGCGACCCACCCCTTTTTCGACCAGCGCCTGTCCCTTCACCGCACCTCTCCATATATTTATGATGTTTGTGTATATAACGCTGAACGCAGGCACAAGTGCATTATCCGCAACCGCGCTATCGAAACGATACGGTCTTGGCCGCGCCCGGCGGCAGCGCCCGGCCTAGGCCGAGACGGGAAGGGTGCGCGCGCCGCGTATCCAGAGCGAGGGCAGCCAGTCTGTCTCCGGCGCAAGCCGGCGGATGCCCGGCATCCGTTCCAGCACTTTCGCGATGGCGATGCTGGCCATGCGCGTCCCGAGCGAGGCGCCCGGGCAATAATGCGGCCCATGCGCGAACGAGAGATGGCCATGCGGATTGCGCGACAGATCGAAGCTGTCGGCGTTATCGTACTTGCGATCGTCGCGGTTGGCCGAGCCGATGTAGGACAGCACCTGCGATCCCGCCGGGATGTGCCGCCCGTGCAGTTCGATGTCGCAGGCCGCAGTCTGGAACACGAGGTTGACCGGCGACCAGTAGCGCAGCGTCTCGTCGACGAGATTGCCGACAAGCTCGCGGTCCGCAAGCACCGCCTCGTGCACGTCGCGATGGTCCAGCATGGCGACAAGCGAACTGCTGATAAGATGCGAGGGCGTTTCCGATCCGCCGAAATGGGTCAGGATCGCCGTGCTGAGCACCTGGATCCCGGTCAGCGTATCGCCGCCCTCCTCCGCCTCGATCAGCATCGAGATGAAATCGTCGCGCGGCTCGGCCCGTCTCTCGCGGATAACCTGTTCGAGGTATCGGCGCAGTTCGGTGACGCTGGCGCGGATGCGGGCAACGTCCTCGTCGGCGAGATTCGCCCGGTTGGCGGCATTGAGGAGGTCGGCGGTCCAGACCTTGAAATTCTCCCGCTGCCGGGGATCGACGCCGAGCAGTTCGGCGGTGACGCTGACCGGGATATAGGCGGCGAAGTCGTTCACGAAATCGAAGGTGGTCCCCTTCGCCTCGATCTCGTCGAGCAGGCCGTCGACGATCGCCTCGATCTTGCCGACCATCCTGCGGGTGACGCCGGGCGCGAAGGCATGGCTGGTCAGCTTGCGCAGCGGCGTATGCTCGGGCGGGTCCATCGCGATGAGCGAGGGCGTTTCCGGCACGGGGTCGAGATCGCCGAACGCCTGGCGGATGAAGTCCTTGGCCGAATACTGCTCGGGATGAAGGAACGCGTTCTTGCAATCCTCGTACCGGAACAGGCCCCAGGCGTTCAGCGGTTCGATGAAGTGGACCGGCGCCTCTTCACGCAGCCGCGCATACCACGGATAGGGATCGATCTGGACCGATCGGCGGGTGGGGTCGAACTCTATTTGCGACATGGTTGCATTCCTCTCACCCGGTTCTGTCAGCCGACTATCGGTGGGAAGCCACCGTGACGCAATGCCCGACATCCTGGCTGACAGCCTCGAACGTCGCGCCAGCCTGCCGGGCGAAAGCCACCATCAGGCCCGAGCCCATGCCGCCCGCGGCGCTGGCCGGGGCCGTCTCGGCCGCCTCTCCCACACCGTCGTCGCGCACCGTCGCGATCCACGCGCCTTCGCCCTGACAGGCGAAGCTCACCTCGATCGAACCGCCGCGCCCATCGGGAAAGGCGTACTTGGCGCAATTGGTCAGCGCCTCGTTGACGAACAGGCCGATGCCGACCGCGACCTGCCGCGACAGAGTGCAGGGATCGATCCGGGTCTCGACCCGGACGTTGTCGAGAAACGCGCCCTCGGTCACCCGGCGCACGACTTCGGGCAGGTAGACGTCCATCTCGACGCTGCTGCCCTCGCCCTGGCTGTCGACGAGATTGGCGTAGGCGCGGGCGAAAGTGTGGACGCGGCCTGACGCCTGTTCGATCGCCTGGGCGACGGCGGCGTCGCTGGTGCGGCGGCGCTGGATGTCGAGCAGGCTGACGATCAGCGCGAAGTTGTTCTTGGTGCGATGTTCCAGTTCCGCCATCAGCATGCCGCGCCGCGCGATCTCGGCATCGCGCGTTTCGGTGGCGCGCTGCACCGCGCTGCGAAACGATTCGGCCAGGATCGCGATAACCGCCACGCAGATCGCGTTGATCGCGACCCGCGTCGCGTCCTTGGCCAGCGCGAATTCGAAACTGCCGCTATAGGGCAGGACATACCACCAGGCGTAGAAGAAGCTGAACAGATAGGCGACCAGCCCGCCGCGCCAGTGACCGAACAGGGTCGCGATGAGCACGGTGGGATAGACCATCGCGAAGGGGCCCGCCCCGTCGGCCACGGTGTCGAGCATGGCGCGCAGGGCGACCATGACGATGGCGCAGAACAGGCCGAACGCAGCCTCTGCGCCCGTCTTCGCCGCCGGCGATTGAAATCGCGCGCTGATGTCGAAGCTGGCCAGTCTCAAGACGTGCGATCCCGTTTTTCGGCGCAATCGCACCCGACCGGCAGAGTGGACCAAAGGCGCACCACCTGCCGGCAGGATCATAGACTAAACCTCAGGTCATGGCGATTCGTTTGAATTCAAACGTTTGCGCCAGCCTGCATCCGCCAGTCACGCCACCATGGCGGCGCGCTCCTTCTTCACTTGGCGCCCTTCTTCACCTGACGCCACGCGTGGAGCAGCGGCTCGGTATAGCCCGAGGGCTGCTCGACGCCCTTGAAGACAAGATCCTTCGCGGCCTGGAAGGCGCAGCCGTCCTCGTTGCCGACCAGCGGTTCATAAGCCGGGTCGCCCGCGTTCTGCGCGTCGACCTTCGCCGCCATACGGCGCAAGGCATCCATCACCTGCTCTTCGGTGACGACGCCGTGCAGCAGCCAGTTGGCCATGTGCTGGCTGGAAATGCGCAGCGTCGCGCGGTCTTCCATCAGGCCCACGTCGTTGATGTCGGGCACCTTGGAACAGCCGACGCCCTGGTCGATCCAGCGCACGACATAGCCGAGCAGCCCTTGCGCGTTGTTGTCGAGCTCCTCGCGCAGCTCCTCCGCCGACCAGTTGACCCCGTCGGCAAGCGGCACGGTCAGCAGCCGTTCGATGGCGGGCACGCCCTGCGCGGCGATGGCCTCGCGCAGCGCGAAGACGTCGACCTGGTGATAGTGCAGCGCGTGCAGCGTCGCGGCGGTGGGCGACGGGACCCACGCGGTGTTCGCACCGGTCCTGGGATGCCCCACCTTCTCGACCAGCATCTGGCCCATGCGGTCGGGCGCGGCCCACATGCCCTTGCCGATCTGCGCCTTGCCCGAAAGGCCGTGCTTCAGCCCGATCGCGACGTTGCGCTTTTCATAGGCGTCGATCCAGTCGCTCGTCTTCATCGCGCCCTTGCGGATCATCGGCCCGGCCTGCATCGAGGTGTGCATCTCGTCGCCCGTGCGGTCGAGGAAGCCGGTGTTGATGAAGACGATGCGGTCCTTCACCGCATGGATGCAGGCGGCCAGGTTCGCGCTGGTGCGACGCTCCTCGTCCATCACGCCCACCTTGATGGTGTGGCGCGCCAGGCCGAGCAGGTCCTCCACCGCGTCGAACAGCGTATTGGTAAAGGCGCACTCTTCCGGCCCGTGCATCTTGGGCTTCACGATATAGATCGAACCGGCGCGGCTGTTGCGGTACTGGCCCAGCCCGTCGAGATCGTGGCGGGCGATCGCGCTGGTGATCACCGCGTCCATGATGCCCTCGGGAAGCTCGCTGCCGTCGGGCAGCAGGATCGCCGGGTTGGTCATCAGGTGGCCGACGTTGCGCACGAACAGCAGGCTGCGGCCCGGAAGGTCGAGAGTCTCGCCATTCGGCAGCGCGTACGTGCGATCCGGCTCCAGCGAGCGGGTCATGGTCTCGCCGCCCTTCTGGAATTCGGCGGTCAGCGTGCCGTTCATCAGGCCGAGCCAGTTGGCGTAGGCGAGCAGCTTGTCCTCGGCATCGACGGCGGCGACCGAATCCTCCATGTCGATGATCGAGGTCAGCGCCGATTCCAGCACGACATCGGAAATGCCCAGTTCGTCCGTCGCGCCGACGGGGTGGTCGCGGTCGACGTGGATCTCGATGTAGAGGCCATTGTGCTCGAACATCACCCCCTTGGCCCCGCCGGTCAGCGTGGCAAAGGCGTGCGGGCAGGCGCCGCCGGTCAGCGCCGCGTCCCAGCCGGGGAGGGCATCGTTCAGGAACTTGCGCCCCGCCGCGACCACCGCCGCGCCGCGCGCCGGGTCGTAACCCTTGCCGGCCGCCAGCGGAGCATCGGGCAGCGCGTCGGTGCCGTAGAAGGCGTCGTAGAGACTGCCCCAGCGGGCATTGGCGGCGTTCAGCGCGAAACGGGCGTTGAGCACCGGCACGACCAGCTGCGGCCCGGCCATGGTCGCGATTTCCGGATCGACGTTTGCGGTGCCGATGACGAAATCGCCCGGCTCGGGAACGAGGTAGCCGATCGCGGTCAGGAACGCCTTGTATTCCGTCATGTCGATGGGCTTGCCGGCGCGCTCCTTGTGCCAGGTGTCGATCTGCGCCTGCAACTCGTCCCGCTTTGCCAGCAGCGCGCGGTTGGTCGGCGCGTGCTTCGCGAGCAAATCGGCAAAGCCCTGCCAGAACGCGCCGGCATCCATGCCCAGCGGGGCGAGGACGTCGTTTTCCACGAACCGTGCGAGTGCCGTCTCCACCCGGAGCCCAGCCTTTTCGACGCGATCAACCATTGCCTGCCTGCCTTCTATGCCAAGGGGTTATGTCACGATCCTTCGCCGCGCGACGCCAATGATGGCAGCTTCGCACGTCGTCGGAGAGGGAGGATGTAGATTCGCCGCCGCGGCTCATGCCAACCCGGCGCCGTCGTGGCAAGTGCCGCCGCGGCCATGACGGCCTGCGCGCGACCTGGGAGGGCACTGGCCAAGTGCGCGGATCGCGGCTAGGCATCGTTGCCGATGAAACCGCCTTCCGCCCCCCTTCCGCCGCCCCTTGCCGACCCGGCGCTGGCCGCCATGGTCGAACGGGTCGACGCGCCCGGCATGCTGGCCCGGGCGGTGGGGTGGAGCGAAATGCAGACCGGCACCGGCAACCTTCCCGGGCTGGCCGCGCAGGCGACCGCGCTGGCCGACGCCTTCGCCGCGCTGCCGGGCGAGGTCGTGCTCGAACCCGCCGACCCGGTCAGCGCCATCGATGCCGAAGGGCGCGAGACGCTGATCGAGCGCGGGCGCAATCTCGTCCTTTCCGTCCGCCCGGATGCGGAGCGGCGCTTCCTCCTCACCGGCCACATGGACACCGTCTTTCCCGCCGACACCGGCTTTCGCAACGTGCGCGAGATCGAACCCGGCGTGCTCGGCGGGCCCGGCCTTGCCGACATGAAGGGCGGCATCGCCGTCATCCTCGAAGCGCTGCGCCTGTTCGAGAACGTGCCCGAAGCGGGCCGGGTCGGTTACGACGTGATGATCAATTCGGACGAGGAAACCGGCAGCGGCGGCAGCGCGGCGCTGATCGCGCGGCTGGCGCGCGGCAAGTACGCGGCCCTGACCTACGAGCCGTCGACCCTGCCGGACGGCACGTTCGCGGGCGCGCGCGGCGGATCGGGCAACTACAGCGTCATCGTCACCGGGCGCAGCGCCCACGCGGGCCGCAACCCGCAGGACGGACGCAACGCCGTGGTCGCGGCGGCGGAGATCGCGGTGCGGCTGGCGGCGCTCTCGCACCCGGACCTGTCGATCAACCCGGCCAAGATCGAAGGCGGCGCGGCCAACAACGTCGTTCCCGACCACGCCGTGCTGCGCTTCAACATCCGCCCGAAAAGCGCGGCGGCGGCCGAAGCTTTCGCCTCCGCCCTCAAGGCGCTGCTCGACGACGTGGCCGCAAGCCGCGACGTCGGCGTGCACCTCCACGGCGGCATCTCGCGCCCGCCCAAGCCGGTCGACCCGCGCGCGCAGGCGCTGTTCGACACGGTGCGCGACTGTTCCGCCCTGCTCGGCCTCGCCTTCGCGCGGCGCGACACCGGCGGGGTCTGCGACGGCAACAACATCGCCGCCGCGCACGTGCCGGTGGTCGACACGATGGGCGTGCGCGGCGGCTCGATCCACTCGCCGGACGAATTCATGATCGTGGACTCGCTCGCCGAACGGGCGCAACTCTCCGCGCTGGTGCTGCATTCGCTGGCCACCCGCGGCCTCTGACACAGGAATATCGATGACCTACGTGATGCGCCCCGCCCGCGCCGACGACCTGGAGGCGATGTACGAGATGGCGAAGCTGACCGGCGGCGGCTTCACCAACCTGCCCGCCAACCGCCCGGCGCTGACCGCCAAGCTCGAACGGACCGAGGCGGCGCTGGCGCGCGACGACGACGCGATCGCCGACGACCTGTTCGTGATGATGCTCGAGGATGCCGAGACCGGCGCGATCCGCGGCACCTGCCAGATCTTCAGCCAGATCGGCGGGTCGTGGCCGTTCTATTCCTATCGCATCACCAGCCACACCGCCTACTCGCGCGAACTGGACCGCACCTTCCGCAACCGCTCGCTCCAGCTCGTCACCGATCTGGAAGGGTCGAGCGAGGTCGGCGGACTGTTCCTCCACCCCTCGGCCCGGGCGGGCGGGCTCGGCATGCTGCTGGCGCGCAGCCGCTACCTGTTCATCGCGATGCACCGCGCCCGCTTTGCCGACAGGCTGCTGGCCGAACTGCGCGGCATCGTCGATGCGCACGGCAACTCGCCGTTCTGGGACGGCGTCGCCGGGCGCTTCTTCGGCATGGGCTTTCGCGAGGCGGACGAGTTCAATGCGCTGAACGGCAACCAGTTCATCGCCGACCTGATGCCCAAGCACCCCGTCTATGTCGCCATGATCAGCGAGGAGGCGCGCAACGCCATCGGCGTGCCGCACGAAACAGGCCGCCCCGCCATGCGGATGCTGGAGGAGGAGGGCTTCGCCTGGGAAAGCTACATCGACATCTTCGACGGCGGGCCGACGATGACCGCGCGCACCGATTCCGTGCGCACCATCGCCGCCGCCCGCCACGCCCCGGTCGATAGTGCCGAGCCTGCGAACGGGCGCCGCGCGCTGGTCGCCACCGGACGGCTCGCCTCGTTCCGCTGCTGCATGGCGAAGATCCAGGTGAACGAGGACGGCTCGGTCGCCATCGACGCCGCCGCCCGCGCCGCCCTGCGCGTGGCCCCCGGTGAACCTGTCTGCTGGGCCCCGCGGTAAGGAGACAAGGCGATGGGAATGGTCGAAATCAACTTCGACGGCCTGGTCGGGCCGAGCCACAACTATTCGGGCCTCAGCCTCGGCAATCTCGCCGCCACGAAGAACGCGGGCAAGATCGCCTACCCGCGCGCCGCGGCGCTGCAGGGGCTGGCCAAGATGCGGCACAACATGGACCTCGGCCTCGTGCAGGGGGTGCTGCTGCCGCTGCCCCGGCCCGACGCCGCGTTCCTCGACGCGATGGCGACCGGCACAGGGGGCGGCGCGGACCCGGCGCTGACCGCCATGGCCTGGTCGGCCAGTTCGATGTGGACCGCCAACGCCGCCACCGTCAGCCCCGCGCCCGATACCGCCGACGGGCGCTGCCACTTTTCGGTCGCGAACCTGGTGACGATGCCGCACCGTTCGATCGAGTGGCCCGACACGCTGGCACAGCTGCGCGTCGCCTTTGCCGACGAACGCCACTTCGCCGTGCACGGCCCGGTGCCGGCCACCTTCGGCGACGAGGGTGCGGCCAACCACATGCGGATGGGCCCGGCGCACGCCGAACCCTGCGTCGAGATCTTCGTCTACGGCAGGCCGGGAGGGCGCTTTCCCGCCCGCCAGAACGAACAGGCCAGCCGCGCCATCGCCCGCCGCCACGGCCTTGCCCCGGAACGCGCGCTGTTCATCGAACAGGCGCCCGAAGCGATCGCGGCGGGGGCCTTTCACAACGACGTCGTCGCCGTCGCCAACGAGCACGTGCTGTTCACCCACGAGCAGGCCTTTGCCGACCGCGAGGGCGCCTATGCCGCGATCCGCGCGGCCGTGCCGGGGGCGGAGATCATCGAGGTGCCCGCCGCGCGCGTGTCGCTCGCCGACGCCATCGGCAGCTACCTGTTCAACGCGCAGATCCTCACCCTGCCCGATGGCACGATGGGCCTTGTCGTGCCGGGCGAGTGCATGGAGAACCCCGGCGTCCGGGGCTGGCTGGACGAGATGGCGCGCGGCAACGGACCGATCCGCCATGTCCTGCCGGTCGATGTGCGGCAATCGATGGCGAACGGCGGCGGCCCGGCCTGCCTGCGCCTGCGCGTCGTCGCCGATCCCGATCATGTCGACCAGCGCTTCCTGATGACGCCCGAAAAGCTCGAATCGATGGCTGATATCGTGACCCGGCACTGGCCCGAATCGATCGCTCCTGCCGAAATCGGAACGCCGGGGCTTGCCGACCGTGTCATTTCGGCGCGCAATTTTATGCTGGAGTGTCTGAACCTTAAGGAACTTGGTTAACGCTTTTGCGTCGGAACCTGCGGCGGGTTACTGCTTTGTTAACGGTGAGCCCCGGGTTCCGAACGATCGGACAGGGGGCAACCGGACGCAGTCAACGGAAGGAAAGCCGCAGGTGGCCTTCGCGAAGATCAGGAAGCTGGGGCGGCTGTTCGTCATCAAGACGCGCCTCGAAGCGTTCATGATCATTTATGCGCTGGCGCTCGGCGCGGTCGAGCGGGGAACGGTCTATCTCGGCCAGTATCCCGGCGTCGGCGGCTGGCTGCTGTTCCTGGCCTGCACCGGATCGGTCTTCATGGCCGGGGCCAAGATCCTCGACTGCATCCGGCACGAAAATTCCCCCGAGAAGGCCGAGGCCGTGCCCGCCGAAACCTGATCGTCATTGAAGAACTGCCATCCACCTGGCCGGGGCGCTTTCTCGTGAAGGCGCCCCTTCTTTCCGGCCGGTCGTCCCCGGTTTGACGGCCCCCTGCGCGATGCAGCGCCGCCATCTCTGGCGGCGCATCGAAACGCTAACCGCCCAGCGCGTGCTGTTCGGCGGTGACCGAAGGGCCGGTCCTGCCCGAAGCCTCCCACGCCCCGGTGATCCAGACGATCGACAGCACCACGATTGCCAGCAGCAGGGAAAACAACAGGACATAGCGCATGATGTGCGGCGTTTCGCCGCCG
Organism: Croceicoccus sp. BE223; assembly: GCF_031457155.1. Taxonomy (NCBI): domain Bacteria; kingdom Pseudomonadati; phylum Pseudomonadota; class Alphaproteobacteria; order Sphingomonadales; family Erythrobacteraceae; genus Croceicoccus; species Croceicoccus sp. BE223. The sequence goes on along the minus strand of NZ_JAVDWB010000001.1, from coordinate 216,026 downwards.
CGCGCCTCGCTGGTGGGGATGTGGATCTCGTCACCGATCTTGTGCATCGTCGCTCCTCTCGCACCGTGTCGGCGCAGGGGCCACGCTATCGGCCTTGCGCCTTGTGGGGCCCGGCGGGGCGATGGCGGACCGGCGGATGGTAGGGCCGGGTCCGGTGATGCCGACGCGGCGGGCCGTCGTCGCTGGCGGCGCGCGAACGGCGCGTCGCGATGCGGATCATACCACCGCGCGGCGAACAGATATAGCGCTATCGAAGGGCGGGGGTTTTGCGTTGCCACTAACCGCGATACCGGTTGTGAGGCAACAATGGGCGGGCAAGCCCAGTCGCGGCGCGGTTTGCGATGAAAGGTGGGGGTTTCTGTTGCTACGCACCCCCGGGCGCCCGGTATCCGCTTCTGTTGCCCGGTGCGGTCCAACCGCGCTTTAGCTTTGTAAGATCAGGCCGTTAGGCCGTCAGATTACGCGGCGAGAGCGAGTGCTTCGTTATCGTTGGCACTTGTGGGTTTTTGAGCCTTTAACGGGTTACTCAGCCCGGGCGAAAACAGTGCTTTTCAACACACGTCGATCCTGGTTCGGCCCCATGATCCCGCCCCCGACAACGAGGCAAATGGTGGAGCCGCCGGGTACTGCCCCCGGGTCCGCTGTGCCTATTGCACACCGCAATTTATCGCCATAGCCGGCCAAAACCGGCTCGCCCTATATAGCGATGGCGACGTTAATGTGAAGTGAGCGCCGGAAATTCAGGCGAGCGATTGCGGCGGCGGCATCAATCCCGCTTCTTCAGTTCGGCGAGGATCTCCTTCAGCGTTTCCAGCGTCGCGTCGACCGGCGCTTCGGGGGCCGAGGCCTGCTTGTCCCGTTCCGCCGCCTCGATCACCCGGTTCACGCCGCGCACCAGCAGGAAAAGGGCAAAGGCGATGATCACGAAGTTCAGGCACTGGGTGATAAGATCGCCGTACCCGATCATCGGCACGCCCGACTCCTTCAGCGCGGCATAGTTGTCGCGCGCGCCGTCGTAGCCGGCGGGCACGGGGCCGAGCTGGATGAACTTGTTGGAAAAATCGACCGAGCCGAAGACCGCGCCGATCAGCGGCATCAGGATCGATTCGGTGAGCGAGGTGGTGATCTTGCCGAAGGCGGCGCCGATGATGACGCCGACCGCAAGGTCGAGAACGTTGCCCCTGGCGATGAACTTCCTGAATTCGGCGAACATGAGCACCTTCCTTCCCGCTGCGACGGCACGACCCGCCCTCATCCTGCCGCCTTGCCGCCGCGGCGAAAAGGGGCGCGGGCATGACAATCACCGACAGGGGCGGGAAAAAGCGGCACGGCCGGCCGCAACAGCCGCGCACAAGGCGGCGCGCGATATTGCACCGGCCCCAAACCGCTTTATATCGCTAACACACCGGTTGCGGCACCACGGCGCCGCGACCGGTGCGCGACCGACCAGGATTGCACTGGGACCTGAGGGAAGAGGACCGAACGCATGACCACCCCGCACATTACCCGCGCCATCCGGCTGGCCATTGCCGGGCTGGCCGCGCTGACGCTTGCCGCCTGCGGCATCAATTCCGTGCCCACGGCGGAGGAAAACGCCAAGGCCCGCTGGGCCGACGTGCAGAGCGCCTACCAGCGCCGCGCCGACCTGGTGCCCAATCTCGTCTCCACAGTGAAGGCGGCCGCCGCTTCCGAAACCCAGATCCTGACCAACGTGACCGAGGCCCGCGCCCGCGCCACCGCGATCAACATCACCACCGAAGACCTGTCGAACCCGGAAGAACTGCGCCGCTTTTCCGAAGCGCAGAACCAGCTGACCCAGGCGCTGGGCCAGCTTCGCACGGTGGTCGAGAACTATCCCCAGTTGCAGAGCCAGGCCCGCTTCGCCGACCTGATGACCGCGCTGGAAGGCAGCGAGAACCAGATCAACGTTGCCCGCGTCCGCTACAACGAGGCGGTGCAGGCCTATAACACCACGATCCGCACCTTCCCCGACATCATCGGCGCGAAGATCATCCACGGCGCCAAGCCGATGGAGCCGTTCAACGCCGCCCCCGCCGCGCAGGATGCGCCGACGGTCGATTTCGGCACGATGGGCGGCGACGCCCCGGCCGCGGCACCGGCGGCGAACGACAACGCGGGCACCGCAGACCAGCCCGCCGCCGCCGCCAACTGAGGCGACGGTGCGTTCCACCGTCCGCTTCCTCGCGCTCGTCGCGCCGGTCCTCTGGGTCCTGGTCGCCGGGGTGCTGTCCGCAGGGTTCGCAGCCCCGGCGCAGGCCGCCTATCCGGCCCGGCCCGCAGGCCCGGTGCTCGATGCCGCGAACATCATCCCGGAGGCCGAGGAAGCGGCGATGGACGCGCGGCTGCGCGACTACAACCAGCGCACCGGTCGCGCCGTCGTGGTCGCCACAGTCCCCTCGCTCGATGGCGAGACGATCGAGATGTACGCCGCCAACCTCTTCGCCGAATGGGGCATCGGCGGTGCGGAAACCGACCAGGGGCTGCTGCTGCTGGTCGCGCCGAACGACCGCAAGGTGCGGATCGAGGTCGGCTACGGCCTGCACGGCTATGTCACCGACATCCTGTCGGGCCGCATCATCCGGGGCCAGATCCTGCCCCGCTTCAAGGCCGGCGACTATCCCGGCGGCATCAACGCCGGGCTGGACGAGCTGATCGCGCAGATGGACCGCACCCCCGCAGACGCCAGGGCGGTGGCCGAGGCCGCCGCCGCGGCGGAGCAGCAGGGGGCCGAGGGCGGCGCGGGGATCGGCGGGATCATCTTCTGGATCGTGCTGATCGTCTTCTTCATCGCGGTCTTCGGCCGCCGCGCGGGCGGGCGGCGCTATCATTCGCGGCGCGGCGGGATCGATCCGTGGGTCGTGATGTGGGGCGCGAGCGAGATCGCCCGCCACGCCGGTCGCGGTTCCGGCGGGTTCGGAGGCGGCTTCGGCGGCGGTAGCGGAGGCGGCTTCGGCGGCGGTAGCGGAGGCGGCTTCGGCGGTTTCGGCGGCGGCATATCGGGCGGCGGCGGTGCGAGCGGGGGGTGGTGATGCGTCCTGCCTACCTCAACGAAGCCGAGCACAGGCTGGTCAGCGACGCGGTCGCCGCGGCAGAGGCGCATACCGCCGGCGAGATCGTGACCGTCATCGCCGACCGGTCCGATGGCTATGCCGACATCGCCCTGGCGTGGAGCGCGCTGGCCGCCTTTACCGCGCTGACGGTGATCGCCCTCCTGCCCGGTTTTTACCTCGGCATTCTCGATCGCGTCACCGGCAACTGGAACCACGAATGGTCGCCCGGCGCGCTGTTCGGCATCGCCGCCTCGGTCGGCATCCTCAAGTTCCTCGGCATGTGGGCGATCCAGTTCTGGCGTCCGCTGAAATACGCGCTGGTCCCCTCGCCGGTGAAGACCGCACGGGTCCGCGCCCGGGCGGTCGACCTGTTCAAGGTAGGGGCCGAGCGGCGCACTCATGGCCGCACCGGCGTTCTGATCTACCTGTCGATGCGCGAACACCGCGCCGAGATCGTCGCCGACGCCGCGATCGCCGACAAGGTCGCGCCCGAAGTCTGGGCCGAAGCGATGGCCGGCATGATCGCCGAAGTGCGCGAAGGCCGCATCGCCGAGGGCATGGCCGCCGCCGTCGCCGAAGTCGGCAAGGTGCTGGCCGAACACTTCCCCAAGGCCGAGCAAGACGTCAACGAACTGCCCGACCGGCTGATCGAGCTGTGACCCCCGCGCGATGACGCACCGCGACATGGACGAGCCCGAACGCATCGCGTGGGAGGGCAAGTGGATCGTCGCGAAGACAAGGGGCCGCTGGGAATATGTCGGCCGCGCCCGCTCGATCCGCGCGGCGGTGATCCTCGCGGTCGATGACGGGCACGTCCTCCTTGTCGAGCAGTTCCGCACGCCCTTGCAGCGGCCCTGCATCGAACTGCCCGCCGGGCTGATCGGCGACGCGGACGATGCGGCCGGCGAACACGCGCTCGACGCCGCGGGCCGCGAGCTGGAGGAGGAAACCGGCTACCGCGCCGCCGAACTGCTCGACGCGGGCGAATTCTTCTCCAGCCCCGGCATGGTCACCGAAAGCTTCACGCTGGTCATCGCCAGGGGCCTGACCAAGGTTGGCGAAGGCGGCGGCGTGCATGGCGAGGACATCACCGTCCACCGCGTGCCGCTGGCCGGCATCGAGGCGTTCGTCGCCAAGCAGCGCGCCGCGGGCAAGGCCATCGACGTGCGCGTGCTGATGCTGCTGGCAGGCGGGATGCTGACGCGGGCCGCACGGTAGCCTGCGCATGGGTTGGGTCGATCCGGGCGCAATTTCACCAAGCCCCTTCTCTCTCCCTCCGCTCGGAGCCATCGCCGCAATCCTGCTGGCCAGCACGCTTCCGTCTATCCTGCACCTGATCCGGCATTTCCGTCACGCACCGCATCGCAGGGATCCTTGTGCTGAAGAGGGCGACCTGCAATGGCGCACGACCAGTGCGTTGGTAAAACACGTCTCCCTGGCCACCGTGCTGGGCGCCTCGGCCATCTTCATGTTGACCCCGTTTGCGGAACGGATCGCACGCGCCACGCCGCTTCCCACGCTAATGCCATTGGCAATCGGCTGCGCGCTCGCCATCATGTCGGTCAGGGGCATCTTCGGCGGAGAGGTCGCGCCCGCCTTCTGGCGCGGTCTGGGACCTTTCGACAGGAAGCGTCACCCTAAAAGCTTCCGGGCGACGCTGCTCTGGAACGGGGCGCTTGCGGCGGCCCTGCTCGTCAGCGTGCCTTTGACCTGGCTGCAAGACCTCGAGGATCGCTGCGCCCAGCGTGATGGACGACAACCGGGCGTAGCTGCCCTCTCCGCGTGCAACCGCATTATCGGCATGTCATTCCTGCCCGTCGACGTGCGCGCCCGCGCCCTTGCCCTGCGGGGGCGCTATCACGCCCTCAACGACAATATCGACTTGGCATTGGCCGATTTTGAAAAGGCGGTCCGTACCGATCCGGACGATCCCGTTCTTCGCGTCTACCGCGCGCACGGTTTCGCGCTATCGGGCGACCATGAGCGCTTCGAACATGAGGTCGCGGCTGCCAGTCGGCTCGGCCTCGAAAAGGGGCTGGTCGCTTCGATCGCCGGAATGGAACACCTCAATCACCGACGATACGATCTTGCCATCGCCGAATTGACCATATCGCTGGAGATCAGGCCGGATAACGCGAACGACCTTGTCCTGCGAGGCATCGCCTACAGCGAAAGCGGACAGGAGGCGCTCGCCCGGCGCGATTTCGAAGCGGCCAGCAAGCTCGCACCTGCCGATCCGGCCCGCCTGAGGGGCATGGCCGATTTCGCAAGGGAACGGGAAAACTATCCTTCGGCACTGTCCTACATCAACCAGTACCTCCGGCTCTATCCGCGGGACATCGAGGCGATCAAGGACCGGTCCGACATCTACTGGAAGCTGGGAATGGAGGACGAGTCGCGTCGTGACGACGACCGAGCGTGGGAACTGCAGGACGAACAGGCCACCGCCGCGAGATGAACGCGGCGAGCCTTTTTCGCTGTCCTAGAAGCGGACTGCCTGTCATCGCGAAGGCCGCTCTTTGCCACCGTCGATAGCCGGTTCGCTTGACCTCGGTCGCTGGCAGCTCGGGTCCTTGCAGCATTTCCCTTTTTCGCCAAAGCCCGTAAGCGCCTCGCAAGACTCGGAATACGCGTGCGGGGACATCGGATTTGTTGAAGAGATTGTACGCGCATCCGGCCAGATTGCTGTCGCTGGGCGTGATCGGTCGGCTGGGCTGGCTGCGCGGAGCGGTCGGCGCAGGGCTGGGGATCGCGCTTGCCGGCGGCGTCGGGCTGTTGACCGCCGATGCGTCGGACGGGCTGTTTCCGGCGCTGGTCGCGCCCCTCGGCGCATCGGCGGTGCTGGCCTTCGTCATCCCGGCCAGTCCCCTGGCGCAGCCTTGGTCGATCATCGGCGGCGATCTGCTGTCGGCGATGATCGGCCTGGCGGCGGGGCAGCTTACCGGGGAACCGGTGCTGGGCGCGGCCGTGGGTGTTTCGCTGGCCATCGCGGTGATGGCCATGGCGCGCTGCCTGCATCCGCCGGGTGGCGCCTGCGCGCTGCTCTGCGCCGTAGGTGCCAGCGGGCCGGGCGACTGGGGCGTTGCCTACATGCTGCCCATTGCGGCCAACGTGCTGACGCTCGTCGTGGTCGCGTGGATCTACAACAATCTCACCGGCCATCGCTGGCCGCACATCCAGTACCCGGTGCCGCGCCAGACGACGCCAATCGCTCATCCCGGCCACTACCGTCGAAGCGATCTCGAGGCGGTCCTGCGCGACTGGGACGATATCCTCGATGTCGACATCGACGAACTGGACGCGGTTTTCCGCGCCGTCGAGCGCAAGGCTGCCAAGCGGCATCTGGAAGAAAGCGAGAAGGGGCAGCCGACCGGCTGAGCGCGCGCACAAGAGCCTGTCCTACATTGGGCAAATCTGTCATCGCGAAGGCCGCTCTTTGCCACCGTCGATAGCCGCCTCAGCGAGGCATGTGTTACCTGTCGCCCTGCGCCGGGAAGGACGGATCTCTGCCGTTTGCCGGGCCATCACGCGGGTGACACACTGTCGCCTTTGTCACCCTGACGCCCCCGGGACGGGCGCGAATCACGCCCGTCCGGTTTGGCCCACCAGGTGGCTGGGGTCGACGCCCTCGGCCTGCCACGTCGCGGTCCAGCGTTCGTGCCAGGGGGTGTGGAACAGGATCTCCTCGCGCCCTTCCGCCGCGTACCAGCCATGGCGGTGCATCTCGTCATCGAGCTGCCCTTCGCCCCAGCCGGCATAGCCGAGCGCCAGCAGCCAGCGGCTCGGCCCCCTGCCCTCGGCAATGGCGCGCAGGATCTCGGCCGAGCTGGAGAGCAGGCCGTTCGCGCCGCCGTCCATCGTCGTCTCGTCGCGCCAGTCGGCGGAATGGAGGACGAAGCCGCGCGTCGGTTCGACCGGGCCGCCGTGGTGGATCTCGCAATCCGGCGCCTCGCCCGGCTCGATCTCCAGCTCGGCGAGAACGTCGTGGAAGGTGATCCCCTCGCGCAGCGCGCCGACCCCGACGCCGAAGGCCCCGCCCGCCTCGTGCAGGTAGAGCGGGATGACCGCGTGATCGAAATTCGGATCGCCCATGCCCGGCATGGCGAGCAGGATGCGACCCGTCAGCGAACGGGAAGACTGGAAGGGAGGGGTTTCGTCCATGCCATCAAGATAGGCATGGGCCGGCCCTTGGCAATGACTGGCGGCGCGGGCGCGGTCAGCCGCGCGGCTCGCTGGTCAGCTGGACGAAGACGTCCTCCAGGTCCGCCTCCCGCGTCGAGACATCGACGATCGAATAGCCCTGCGCGTTGAGGAGCGAGAGCACGTCGCCCGCGTTCATCCGGTCCATGTCGTAGGTGATCGCCACGGTCCGCTCGCCGGTAATCTCGCTCTTGCTGAACGCCTCGTGCGTCGGGGCAACCGCGATGTCGCGGTCGAGGGTGAGTTCGACGACCTTCTCGCGCCCCATCGCGACCAGTTCGCGGGTGGTCTTGTCCGCGATCAGCCGCCCGTGGTTGATGATGGCGATGCGGTCGCAGAGCTGCTCCGCCTCTTCGAGATAGTGGGTGGTCAGCACCACCGTCACGCCGCGGCGGTTGAGGTCGGACACCAGTTCCCACAGCTGGCGGCGAAGATCGACGTCGACGCCGGCGGTCGGCTCGTCCAGCACGAGGATCGGCGGCGAATGGACCATCGCCTTGGCGACCAGCAGCCGCCGCTTCATCCCGCCCGACAGCGAGCGGGCATAGGCGTCGGCCTTGTCCGTCAGGTGGACCGCGGCCAGCAGTTCGTCGGTCTTTCGCCGGTCCCTGGGCACGCCGTAATAGCCGGCGGTGTTGTCCAGCACTTCGGCCGGGGTAAAGAAGGGGTCGAAGACGATTTCCTGCGGCACGATGCCGATCGACGCCTTGGCATTGCGGCGATCCCGGTCGATGTCGAAGCCCCAGATCGAAACCGAACCCGACGTCTTGGCCACCAGGCCGGCCATGATGTTGATCAGCGTCGACTTGCCCGCGCCGTTGGGACCGAGCAGGCCGAAGATCTTGCCCGTCGGCACGTCGAACGACACGTCGTCGAGCGCCAGCTTGCCCTCCGCCTGCTTGCCCCCCTTGGGTTTGCCGGTAGGAGCGTAGCGCTTGGTGAGGTTGCGGATGGAAATGGCAGCGTCGGTCACGGCGATGCTCATGCGCCAAGGCAACCGCGCTGACAAGTGCGCGACGGCCCGTCTTGCGGCGGCGCGGCACCGTTGGTAATGGCCGCGCCATGAGCCAGCAGCCCGAAACCGTCGAAACCGAATCGCGCCGCGTCATGTGCGACGGCGCCAACGACATCCGCGCCCGCAACGGCGTCCGTCCGGCCGCGCTCGGCCATCCGCGCGTCTGGCTGGAAATCGACGAGAAGGGCTACGTCGAGTGCGGCTATTGCGACCGCCGCTTCGTGCTGGTCGGCCACGAGGCGCACGATGTTACGGGCGCGAGCCCCGATGCCCCGCCGGGCATGACCGCCTGATGTCCCCGGGGCCTCGCCCGGCCCGACATCCGCTGCCCGATCGGCAGGGCTCTTTCGATCCGGTTTCATTTGTGCCTATATTGCGCTGATGGAAACCCACGCCGATCCCCGCTCGCTGCTCTACCGGCCCGACCTGCTCGATCCCGACACGGCGAAGGCCCTGACGCACGAGGTACTGAAGGACTGCGACGACGGCGAACTGTTCCTGCAGTATTCCACGTCCGAATCGCTGGTCTTCGATGACGGCAAGCTGAAAACCGCCGACTATTCGTGCGAGAGCGGCTTCGGCCTGCGCGGCATATCGGGAGAGGCGACCGGCTTTGCCCATGCCAACGAGATCAGCGCCGCCGCCATTCGCCGCGCCGGCGAAACGCTGAGCCTGCTCGATCCGACGAAGTCCGCGCCCGCCGCCCCGCCGCGTGCGACCAACCGGCATCTCTACACCGATGCTAGCCCGCTCGATGCCGTCGCCTTCGCCGAGAAGGTGAAGCTGCTCGAGGCGATCGACGCCGCCGCCCGCGCTCGCGATCCCCGCGTCCGGCAGGTCAGCGCCTCGCTCGTCGGCAGCTGGTCGGTGGTCGAGATCGTCCGCCCCGACGGGTTCACCGCGCTCGACGTCAGGCCGCTGGTGCGGCTCAACATCTCGATCGTCGCGGAAAGCAACGGGCGGCGCGAGACCGGCACCTTCGGCATGGGCGGCCGCCGGCTCTACGATGACCTGTTCGACGAGGCGAAGTGGGGTGGCGCGCTCGACGATGCGCTGAACCAGGCGCTGGTCAATCTCGAATCGGTGCCCGCACCCGCAGGCATCTGCCCGGTCCTGCTCGGCCCCGGCTGGCCCGGCGTGCTGTTGCACGAAGCGGTGGGCCATGGGCTCGAAGGCGATTTCAACCGCAAGAAGACCAGCGTCTTTTCCGGCCGCATCGGCGAACGCGTGGCCTCGCCCGGCGTCACCGTGGTCGACGACGGCTCCATCGCGGGCCGGCGCGGATCGCTGACCATCGACGACGAAGGCACCCCGACGAGCGAGACCGTGCTGATCGAGGACGGCATCCTCAGGGGCTACATGCAGGACCGGCTTAACGCCCGGCTGATGGGCGTGGAACCCACGGGCAACGGTCGCCGACAGTCCTATGCCCACGCGCCGATGCCGCGGATGACCAACACCTTCATGAAGGCGGGCAACGACGATCCGGCGGACCTGCTGGCGGGGATGAAGGACGGCATCTTCGCCAAGAACTTCGGCGGCGGACAGGTCGACATCGTGTCGGGCAAGTTCGTGTTCTCCTGCACCGAGGCCTACAAGGTCGAGAACGGCAGGATCGTCGCCCCGATCAAGGGCGCGACACTGATCGGCGACGGGCCGACCGCGCTCACCCAGATCGTCGGCATCGGCAACGACTTCGCGCTCGACGAAGGCATCGGCATGTGCGGCAAGGCGGGGCAGAGCGTACCGGCGGGCGTGGGCCAGCCGACGCTGCTCATCGAAGGTCTGACGGTGGGCGGCACGGGCTGATCGCTGCGCGGCTGAGCGGCCGGGGTGCTGGGCCGGGATACAGCGCCGGTTAAGCCCGTTTGTGCCAGGTTCGTTCGACAAAGGAGTTTCGCATCATGAAGCTTGCAAAGACGACCAGGATCCTTGCCGCGGCCACCGCGCTGCTCGGGATCGCCGCAGCGCCCACCGCCGCAATGGCCAAGAAGGACCCCGAAGTCCGCCTCGCTGAACGGCTCGAGGGCCGCGTCGCCGGCGAACCGGTAAGCTGCATCACCAACAGCAGCATCCGATCGAGCCGGATCTACGACCGGACCGCCATCGTTTTCGAGGTTGGCAGCACGCTCTACGTCAACCGGCCCGAGAACGGCGCCAGCGCGCTCCGCTCCAACGACGTGATGGTGACCAAGCCGACAACCAACCAGTTGTGCAACATCGACGTGGTGCAGATGCGCGACTCGTCCGGTTTCTACACCGGGTCGGTCTTCCTCGGCGATTTCGTCCCCTACAAGAAGGCGGGCTGATCGCTATCCACCGCTCTTGCGCGCTCGTGACCGGGCGCGCAGGTAGCTGGCGACAAGGACCGGGCTGCTGATCAGCGGGTGCCGTTCGCGAAACGGCGTAAGCGGAACGACGACGCCGGTGTGTCGCTCCACCTTCCAGGCGAGATAGCGCGCCCCGCCCTCGAATGTCGTCGCCGCGCGCAGCAGGCGCAGGACATTGAGCGGCTTTCCCGCCCGCCGCCGCTGCACCCAGCGCGACAGGATCTCTTCCTTTTCGGCATCCGTCAGTTGCGGTCGCAACATCTTCCCGTCGCGGGCAAAGGCGACGCCGCCCGCGTCCCAGGCCAGCGGCAGCAGACCCTCGAAGTGCTCGGCCCCGAAGCCGAGGATCTGGCCTTCGCGCCCCGCTTTTTCGACGCGCAGTTCGGCCCGGTAGGTGGCGCGGAACAGCGCCGCCCAGAAGTCGGCCTCCGTCCCCTCGTCCGGTCCCAGCGCGGCGGCAAAGCGCCCTGCGGTGATCGCGGCGTCGCGGATCGCGGCGACGACCTTTTCCCGCGCCGCAAGGTCCGCCGACCAGGCCAGCGCGCAGGGTTGCACGAACCGCGCCCAGATCGTGGTGTCGAGATGGCGGCCCGATGCCGCGTGGGCAAACGTCGCCAGCCGCATCTCGGCAACCTTGGCGCGCAGCACCATGCCGTCCGCCGCCAACTCGCGATAGCCGACGCGCGGCCAAAGGCCCTTCTCGCGCGGACCATCGGTGAGGACGTAGAAATCGAGCACGCCGTCGAGCGAACCGCTGCGCAAGTTGGAGCCGTAGAAGATGACCGCCCGCGCCTCGCTTTCGTGCGCCAGTCGTGCCGCGAAGGCGGCGACTTCGCGTCGCACGTCGGCGGACAGCGCCTGCTCGACCCGGGCGGCGAGCGGATCGGCGGTCGTCGTGATCGGGGTCATCGCCGTCAGGTCAGGGCAAAGCGCAGCGGTTTGCCCCGACGCAGCAGGTATTCGCCCTCGGGAAACTGTTCTCCGTCGAGGATGAAGCCGCCTTCGAGATCGACATGCAATTCGTCGGCATCCACGCGGTGGATGCCGTCGCGCTCCAGCGCGGGCGTGTCGATCCCGCGCAAGATGCGCAGGAAACTGCGCAGGAAATTGCGCTGCGGCGCATCGACCGTCAGCACTTTCAGACCGGCCCGCTCCTCGCCGAAGACGGGAATGCCCAGCGGCAAACGCTCCATCGTCGTGGCGAGGAGGATGAGGACCTGACCGGTGGTGGAGAGCGCAGCGCCGTGTCGGGGGCGGGCATCGGCGCCATAGCGCACCGACATCGCCTTGCCCTGCCGCCACGGCGAATTCGCCTTGCCGAACAGCGTGCTCATCACCGCGCCGGCAATAGACATGCCGACCGCGAGGTTGTTGACCGCGCCCCAGCGGTGCGTGGTCTGCGCCATCTGCGTCGCATCGACGAAAATGCCGCCGCCGAACAGGAAGCCGAGCACCGGCTTGCCCTCGCCCACCCGCTCGATCTCGATCGGGGAGCGGGCAGTCTCGCGGCCCGCCTGCCAGCCCTCGAGCATCTGCGCGATGCTCGCATCGTCGGGCACGCCGAGGTCGAGCGCCAGCGCATTCGTCTTGCCGCAAGGGAGCACGCCGATGGCCGGTTCCTTGCCGAGCCAGATATCCGCGCCGCACGTCAGCACGTCGCGGACCGTGCCGTCGCCCCCCGCCACGATCACGAGATCGAGCCCGTCGCGGACGAGTTCGGCGAGCAGCCGGCGCAGTTCCGGGCGGGTACGCGGCGATTCCACGCGGACGCCCGGCGGCACGTCGAGCCCGCGCCGCTTGTTGCGATGACTGCGCGGATTGGCGATGACGACGACACGCGAAAAGGCCCCGTGCGCGGCAACGCGTCGCACGGCGGGTTCCGACCGATCACCCGGCGCGGCATCGACCCCGCCATCGAAAGTGAACAGCGGCCTCGTGCAATCGTCGTAGATCGTGCCGTTCATGCCGCCGGCCATAGCGGTTAACCTGCGAAAAATCATCCGGTAAAAATGCGAAATCACCGGCCGTCCGGACTGGCGCATCGGCGGAAGATCACCCAATGAACCAAATCTCCCGCAATCGCGGTTGGGAGAAGGAACGGGATCGAAGCGAGTGGAACAGGCACAGTTCGTCATCGACGTTGCGACCCGGGGCCGGGCGATGCACGAGGTCACCCGCGAAATCGGCCGCTGGGTCGCCGGGACCGGCATCGCCACCGGCCTGCTGACGGTGTTCTGCCGCCACACCTCGGCCTCGCTCACCATCCAGGAAAACGCCGCGCCGGACGTGCGCCTCGACATCGTCGACTGGCTGGACCGGATCGCGCCGGAAAATGCCGGGTGGCGCCATGACGACGAAGGGCCAGACGACATGCCCGCGCATCTCAAGTCGGTTCTGACGGGAGTCTCGCTGAGCGTTCCGGTGGCGGAGGGAAGACCGCTGCTCGGCACATGGCAGGGCATCTACCTGGTCGAACATCGCGCCCGCCCTCATCGTCGGCAACTGGTGCTGCACCTGATCGGCGAACCGGCCCGATAATTTTTCTCGGATCCGGCGGATAGATCGCGCCGCGCATTCGTTCCCGAACCGCATCCCGCATCCCCTTCCTAGCAGCGAGCCTTCATGCCCGTCACCGTCAAGGCGCACATCGCCTACCGCTTCTGTCAGCCCACCGACTTTCTCCTGCAGATGGAGGCCGCACCGATTCCCGAGCAGATCCTGACGGGGCCGGGCCTCGCCACCAGCGACAGCGCGCATTTCGCGCGCGTGCCCGGGCAAGACGACATCGGCCACCGCATCTGGCTCAGGGTCAACGGCGATTTCACCGCCGACTACACCATTACCGCCGATGTCCAGCGCACCCTGGCCGACATCGCGACGCTGGAGGCGCTCGAGCCGCACCAGTTGCCCGGCGAAACCGTGCCCTACCTGTTCGACAGCCGGTTCTGCCCCGCCGACCGCTTCCACAGCTTCGTCGATGCAGAATTTCCCGACCTGAAGGGCGGCGCGCGGATCGTCGCGATCCACGACTGGGTCGCCAGCAACTTCACCTACGAGCCGGGGTCGAGCATCGCCACGACCACCGCGCTCGACAGCTTCGTCGAACGGCGCGGCGTGTGCCGCGACTATGCCCATGTCGTGGTCACCATGGCCCGCGCCTCGGCCATCCCGGCGCGCTATGTCTCGTGCTATGCGCCGGGGGTCGATCCGCAGGACTTCCACGCCGTGGCCGAAGTGTTCCTGGCCGACCCTTCGGGCGAGCCGGGCACCGGCAACTGGCACATCATCGACGCGACGAAGATGGCGGACCCGGCGAAGACCGTGAAGATCGGCGTCGGCCGCGATGCCGCCGAAGTCAGCTTCCTCACGTCCTACGGCATGGCCGAAATGCTCGACAAGCAGATCGAGGTGACGACAGCCTGAGCCTTCGACACGCTTCAGGTGCCGACTTGCGCCCGCGGGATGTGAACGTTATCAACCGGATTGCAACAGTCCGGGTGCATACGTTTGCATCGGCGGCACGGCGGGTTTGCAAGGCCGGATTGCGTTGCTAACAGGGCCGCGTGCCCCGACCTGGAGAAGCACCGCGACATGACCCTCGATTTCCCGGACCGACTCGCCGCATGACGTTTTCGGCCAACAAGCTGCTCCTGTTCGGGGCCACCGGCGATCTTTCGCAGCGCATGCTGCTTCCCTCGCTCTGCGCCTTGATGAGCGACGGCCTGCTGCCGCCGGGCATCGATATCATCGGCACCGCCAGGTCCGAGCATTCGGACGAGAGCTTCCGCAATTTCGCCGCCGAGGCGCTGCAGCGCTTCCTCCCCTCCGGCCGCAAGATCGCGATCGACCCGTTCCTGGCGCGGCTGCGCTACCAGGACCTCGACGCCTCCACGCCCGAAGGGTTCGATACCCTGGCGAAGTGCGTCGGCCCGGTCGGCACGGGCGAGGACGAGGGATTGTCGATCTTCCTGTCGACCGCGCCCTTCCTCTTCGAACCGACGATCAAGGGCCTGCAGTCGAACGGGTTGACCACCGGCAACGTGCGCATCGGTCTCGAAAAGCCGCTGGGCACCGATCTTGGCAGCTCGTGCCAGATCAACGACGCGGTGGCATCGGCCTTCACCGAGAACCGCATCTTTCGGATCGACCATTATCTCGGCAAGGAAACGGTCCAGAACCTGCTGGCGCTGCGCTTTGCCAACATCCTGTTCGAACCGCTGTGGAACGCGGCGCACATCGATCACGTCCAGATCACGGTGGCCGAAACGGTCGGCCTCGAATCGCGGGTCGGCTATTACGATACCAGCGGCGCGCTGCGCGACATGGTGCAGAACCACATGCTGCAGCTTCTCGCTCTCGTCGCTATGGAACCGCCGACCAGTTTCGACGCCACGGCGGTGCGCGACGAGAAGGTGAAGGTGCTGCGCGCCCTGCGCGAGGTACAGGCGACCGAAACCGTTACCGGCCAGTATAAGGCCGGCGCCATCAACGGCGAGGCGGTGCCCGGATACGACGAGGAACTGGGCAAGGACAGCGACACCGAGACGTTCGTCGCGATCAAGGCGCATATCGACAACTGGCGCTGGAAGGGCGTGCCGTTCTACCTTCGCACCGGCAAGCGGCTGCCCGAACGCACGACCGAGATCATCGTCCAGTTTCGCTGCGTCCCGTTCTCGATCTTTGCCGGCAAGGGCGCAAAGACGCTGCCCAACCGCCTCGTCATCGGCATTCAGCCGCGCGAGAACATCCAGCTTTCGCTGATGACCAAGGTGCCCGGGCTCGACCGCGAGGGCATCCGCCTGCGCCAGGTCCCGCTCGACATTGCTATGCCCGACGCCTTTGCCGGGCCGGAACGCCGCATCGCCTACGAACGGCTGCTACTCGACCTGGTAGAGGGCGACCAGACCCTGTTCGTGCGCCGCGACGAGGTGGAGGCGCAGTGGCACTGGATCGACGCGATCCGCGAAACCTGGAAGAACGACAGCATCACGCCGAAAAGCTACACGGCCGGCAGCTGGGGGCCGTCCGCGGCAATCGCCCTGGCCGAACGCGACGGGGTGACCTGGCACGAATAGGCGCAAGCGCGCATTTGCGCCTTGCGCCAAGACCGCAGCGGTTTATGCTGCAATGCAATAGCGGCGCCTGATCGCGCCCCAACAAACGGCAACGGCGGGAAGAGGGAGCCCGCCGGAGCCGAGAACCCCCGCAAACGGGGGCGCACCGACATGTGACCAGTCGCCAACAACAAGGGAAAACCGTGGCAGACCTGCATCCAACCCTCGCCCGCGTCACCGCGCGCATCATCGAACGCAGTCGAGACAGCCGCCAGCGCTATATCGACCTCATGGCGCGAGAGGCTCAGCGGCATCCCGATCGCACCACGCTCGCCTGTTCGAACCTGGCCCACGGCTACGCCGCGATGGGCGACGACAAGGCCGCGATCGGCGGCGGCAAGGCGCCCAACCTCGCGATCGTCACCGCCTACAACGACATGCTGTCGGCGCATCAGCCCTATGGCCGCTATCCCGAGGCGATGAAAATCTACGCCCGCGAAGTGGGTGCGACCGCGCAGGTCGCCGGCGGCGTCCCCGCGATGTGCGACGGCGTGACGCAAGGGCAGGACGGCATGGACCTGTCGCTGTTCAGCCGCGACACCATCGCGCTCTCCACCGCCGTCGCGCTCAGCCACGAGATGTACGACGGCATGGCCCTGCTCGGCATCTGCGACAAGATCGTGCCCGGCCTGCTTATCGGCGCGCTCCGCTTCGGCCACATCGCGGGCGTCTTCGTGCCCAGCGGCCCGATGCCCAGCGGCATCGGCAACAAGGAAAAGCAGAAGACCCGCCAGCTCTATGCCGAGGGGAAGGTCGGCCGCGACGAACTGCTGGCGAGCGAATCCGCCAGCTACCACGCGCCGGGCACCTGCACCTTCTACGGCACCGCCAACTCCAACCAGATGATGATGGAGATGATGGGCCTGCACATGCCTGGCGCGGCTTTCGTCTCGCCCAACACGCCGCTGCGTTCGGCGCTGACCCGGGCCGCCGTGCACCAGCTGGCCCGGATCTCGACCCGCGGCAGCGATCCGCGCCCGTTGTGGCGTTGCGTCGATGAAAAGGCGATCGTCAACGCCTGCGTCGGCCTGCTCGCCACCGGCGGGTCGACCAACCACGCGCTGCACCTGCCCGCCATTGCCCGCGCGGCGGGGATCGTCATCGACTGGAGCGATTTCGACGAACTGTCGAAGGACGTGCCGCTGATCGCCCGCGTCTATCCCAACGGTTCGGGCGACGTGAACCATTTCCACGCGGCGGGCGGCATGGGCTACGTCATCCGCGAACTGCTGAGCGCCGGGCTGGCGCACGAGGATATCCTCACCGTCGGCGGGGCGAGCCTTGCCGACTACGCGCAGGAACCGGTCATGGCCGAAAAGGACCTGACCTGGCAGGCCGCACCCGTAGCTCCGCTGGACCCGACGATGCTCGCGCCCGTCAGCGACCCGTTCCTGCCCGATGGCGGCATGCGGCTGCTGACCGGCAACCTTGGCCGCGCGACGATCAAGACGAGCGCGGTCGACGAGGAGCGCTGGGTGATCGAGGCGCCGTGCCGCGTGTTCGAGACGCAGGAGGACGTCGCCCGCGCCTTCAAGGCGGGCGAACTCGACCGCGATGTCGTCGTCGTCGTCCGTTTCCAGGGCCCGCGCGCCAACGGCATGCCCGAACTGCACAAGCTGACCCCGCCCCTGGGCGTGTTGCAGGACAAGGGCTTCCGGGTCGCCCTCGTCACCGACGGGCGCATGTCCGGCGCATCGGGCAAGGTGCCCGCCGCAATTCACTGCACGCCAGAAGCGCTTCCCGACGCTGCGGGCCTGGCGGGTCCGCTGGCCTATTTGCAGGATGGCGACGTCGTCCGCGTCGATGCGCGTGACGGGACGCTGTCGACCAGCGCCGATCTCGCCGCGCGCCAGCCCGCGCCGCCGCCGCCGCCCGCCACGGGCGTGGGCCGCGAACTCTTCGCCATGATGCGCGCCGGTGCCGACGGCGCGGAAAAGGGCGGCAGCGCCATGCTCGCCGCCGCCGGACTTTGAGGATCATCAGACCATGACCGACATCTACTCCATCATGACCAAGGCCCCCGTCGTCCCCGTGCTGGTGATCGACGACGTGGCCGATGCGGTGCCGATGGCCGAGGCGCTCGTCGCGGGCGGCCTGCCCTGCCTCGAAGTCACGCTGCGCACGCCCTGCGCACTGGATGCGATCGAGGCGATGAAGACCGTGCCCGGCGCGATCGTCGGCGCGGGGACCGTGCTGTCGACCAAGGATCTGGAAGCGGTGATGCGCGCGGGCGTCGAATTCGTCGTTTCACCAGGCCTGACCGAAAGCCTGGGCCGCGCCGCGAAAGAGGCGGGCGTGCCGTTCCTGCCCGGCGTCGCCAACAGCGCCGACATCATGACCGGGCTCGATCTCGGCCTGTCGCACTTCAAGTTCTTTCCGGCGGAGGCGAACGGCGGACTCCCCGCGCTCAAGGCGATCGCCGCGCCTTTCGGCATGGCGAAGTTCTGCCCGACGGGCGGCGTTTCGGTCGACAACGCGCCGAAGTGGCTGGGCCACCCGCAAGTGCTCTGCGTCGGCGGCAGCTGGGTCGCGCCCAAGGGTGCCTCGCCCGAAACGATCCGCACGCTGGCCGCCGAAGCCGCCGCGCTGACGCCTGCCTGACCATCGCCTGACCGACCCGTTCTCCCCGCGACCCCAGGAGACCCGATGAACCCCAAGATCGCCCAGCTCCACGACCGTCTGCGCGAACTGCACGGACGCACCCGGGACACGCCGCTGTTCAACCCCGTGTTCCAGCTTGGGCTGGATTTCTCGCGGCAACTCGAATCGGGCGAAATCGGGCTGAAAGAGATCGACGGGCTCGTCTCCGCGCTGGAGTGCGAGGGCCTGCTCGCCCGCGCGCAGAAGCTGGACCGGATGCTTTCGCCGATGGAGCCCGAGGCGAACCTCGATGTCTTCCGGCAGGACGCCGATGACTTCGCCGCCTTTGCCGACAAGTGGCGGCATCCACTGATCCATGTCGTCTTCACCGCGCACCCGACCTTCCTGCTGACCCCGGCGCAGTCGCGCGCGGTGGCGCAGGCGGCCAGCGACGGACAGGTCAACGGCGACAACGTCTGCACCGCGCCGCACGAACGCACGCAGATCACGCTCGATTCCGAACACGATGCCGCGATGGCCGCGATGTCCCGCGCCCAGCACGCGCGCGACCGCATCGTGCGCACGCTCTTCGAGACGGCGCGCGAGAGCTATCCGGGCGAGTGGAAGACGCTTTCGCCGATGCCGGTGCGTCTGGCGACCTGGGTCGGCTACGACATGGACGGGCGCACCGACATCGGCTGGAACACCTCGATCCGCTACCGCTTGTCGGAAAAGGCGGAGCGACTGTCGGGCTATGCCGCCTCGCTCGCAGAGGTCGCGCCCGCCATCGCCGCCCGGCTGGCCGCGGCGGCGGAGCACACCGGCCAGATGGCCGCGCTCTTCGCCCGCGACCTGTCGGACCCTGCGCTCCTCGGCCAGTCAGCCAATGCGCTGACCTCCGACCATCCCGACAAGCTGGTCAGCCTTTCCCCCGTCGTCGCCGAACTCGAAGCGGCGGCGCAGGATGCCGACGACGAGACCGCGATCGCGCTGCTGACCGTGGCCGCCGCGATGAAGGCGGACGGGCTCGGCATGGGCTGGATCCACTTCCGCGTGAACTCCAGCCAGCTCCACAACGCGATCCGCCGCCGGCTCGACCCCGAATCGAAGCTCGACCTGTCGAGCCAGGCGGCGCTCGGCGCGATCCGCCAGGCGGTTCAGCAGGCGCGGCCGCTGCGCACCAATTTCGCCGCGCTCGCCATCGAATCGAGCACGGCCATCCGCCAGTTCCTGGCGATGCAGCAGATTCTGAAGCACATCGACGCCGACGCGCCGATCCGCATGCTGATCGCGGAATGCGAACAGCCGCAGACGGTGCTCGCCGCGCTCTATTTCGCGAAACTGTTCGGCATCGACGACAAGGTCGACGTATCCCCGCTGTTCGAAACCGAAACCGCGCTCGAACATGGCGGCCGCTTCCTCGACGCGCTCCTCGCCGAGGACGAATACCGCGCCTATGCGCGCCAGCGGGGCCGGGTCTGCATCCAGACCGGCTTTTCCGACGCGGGCCGCTTCGTCGGGCAGATCCCGGCAAGCCTCGCCATCGAACGGCTGCAGGGCCGCTTTGCCGACGCGATGAAGGCCAATGGCCTGACCGACGTTGCCGCGCTGATCTTCAACACCCACGGCGAATCGATGGGCCGCGGCGCGCATCCCGCCTCGATGAAAGACCGGATGGAATGGCCGCTCAGCCCGTGGGCGCGGCGGCGCTTCGTGCGCGCGGGCATCCGGCTGGAGCCCGAGGTCAGCTTCCAGGGCGGCGACGGCTACCTGTGGTTCGGCACGCCCGAACTGGCGCTGGCGACGCTGACCCGCATCGCCGAAAACCCGCCGGGCCAAGCCGATCCCGCCGTCCCGACCGACCAGTTCTATCGCCGCACCGATCTCAGCCTCGATTTCTATCGCGCGATCCGGCGAGTGCAGAACATGCACCTCGTCTCGGCCACCTACAGCCGGGCGATCACCGCTTTCGGCCTCGGCCTGCTGAACGACACCGGCAGCCGCAAGTCGCGGCGCCAGTCGGACCTCGCCGCAGACCGCAAGATGAGCCTCAGGCAGATCCGCGCCATCCCGCACAACGCGATCCTGCAGCAGCTGGGCTATCCGGTGAACGTCATCGCCGGCTTCGGCACCGCGGCGGATACCAACCGCGAGGACATCGCCGCGCTTCTGTCCGAAAGCAAGCGCGGGCAGCAGCTGGTGCGCCTGCTCCGCTCCGCCGATGCGCTGGCCAGCATCAAGACCGTCGCCGCCTATGGCGAGCTGTTCAACTCCGCCTACTGGGCGAGCCGGCCCTATCGCGGGACCGAGGAGCACCTGACCGACGCCTGCCTGTCGCTGGCCGAGTACCTGACCAAGGACGACCGCATCGGCGCGTTCCGCCGCCTTGCCAGCCGGTTGCGGGTCGACGCGATGCATCTCCACAAGCTGATGGCGGCGATCCCCGGCGGCCTGCGCGGTCCGGACGGGGAATGGGGCGCGCCGCTGGCCGACCGGGAGCACAAGCGCCGCTCGATCGGCGTGCTGCAGGCGCTGCGCCTGGCTCTTCTCCAGCACATGTTCCTCAAGGCGGTGCAGGTCCCGGTCTTCTCGCGGTCGAACGACGTCAGCCGCGAGGACGTGCTGGAAATGGTCTTTACCCTGCGCATCGAAGATGCCCTTGCCCAATTGCGCCGCGCCTTTCCCACCAGCTTCCCCTCCATTGGCGACTTCGCGGTGGACGAGGCGAGCGACTATCCCGACGGCGGCGACAGCGGCTATCAGGCGATCCGGCGCGAATTCATCGACCCGATCGAACAGGCCTACGCCCTCGTCCTGCGCATCGGGACCGCGATCGCCAACGAATTCGGCGCACACGGCTGACGTTACGGAAAGGGGCATGATCGCGAATCGTTTGATTGCGCCGCGCTAAGATGCAAAGGCGCGAACCCATCATGGCAAACCCGCTCGACCCGCACGACAAGGCCGTCTTGGCCAAGGCCGAAACGCTGACCGAGGCGCTGCCCTACATCAAGCGATACGCGGGCCGCACCTTCGTCATCAAGTATGGCGGCCATGCCATGGGCGATCCCGAAGCCGCGCTCGATTTCGCAGAGGACGTCGTGTTGCTGGGCGCGGTGGGCATCAACGTCGTCGTGGTCCACGGCGGCGGGCCGCAGATCGGCGCGATGCTGAAGAAGCTGGGCGTGGAATCGAGCTTCGTCGATGGCCTTCGCGTCACCGACAAGCAGACGGCAGAGATTGCCGAAATGGTCCTGTCGGGCCGGATCAACAAGGAACTCGTCAGCTGGATCGCCAATGCCGGCGGCCGTGCGCTGGGCATTTCGGGCAAGGACGGCGGCCTCGTCACCGCCGCCAAGGTCCACCGCACCCGCAAGGATCCCGACAGCCTCATCGAACAGGTCGTCGACCTCGGCTTCGTCGGCGAACCGCAGAAGGTCGACACCCGCATCATCGACACCGCGGTCGCGGCCGGCCTCATCCCCGTCGTCGCGCCGATCGGCGTAGGTGACGACGGCCACACCTACAACATCAACGCCGACACCATGGCCGGCGCGATCGCGTCGGCACTGGGCGCGGCGCGGCTGTTCCTGCTGACCGACGTTCCCGGCGTGCTCGACAAGCAGGGGGACCTGCTCACCGACCTGACGCCACGGGACATCGCGGTTCTGAAGGAAGACGGAACAATTTCGGGCGGCATGATTCCCAAGCTCGACACGTGCGTCCAGGCGGTCGAGGCCGGCTGCGAGGCGGCGGTCGTGCTCGATGGGCGCGTGCCGCATGCCATGCTGCTGGAAATCTTCACCGAACGCGGCGCGGGAACCCTGATCCGGAGCTAGTTCATGCGCATCGCCATCCTCGCCGTCCCGTTGTTCGTTATGGCCACAGCGGGGTGTTCGGGGGGCGAAGCGCCGGCCCCGGCTCCCGGCGATACCGAAGCCGTACCGGCTCCCGCGGGCCCGGAGGCGGTACCGATCGTCACACCCCCTCCATCCGGCAGCTACGGCGGCACCCTGCCCGGCCCGACCGACAAGGACCCGCAGACCCTGCTGACCTACTGGCAGGGCGCGGTAGAGGCGGGCGATCCTGCCGCCGCCGACAAGGCCTGGCGCAGCGGCACGACGCCGGTGCGGCCCCCGACGGGCAACGGACCCGCCGTCGTCGCCTTCGGTCCCGGCCAGACGGAGGGTGCGGCCGGTTCGCTCTACTTCACCGCACCGGTTACCGTGACGGTCGAGGGCCCGGACGGAGAGCCGATCCCGGCAACCGGGACCCTCACCGCCCGCCGCGTCAACGACGTCGACGGGGCAACGGCGGAACAGCTCAGCTGGCGGATCGTGTCGATCGACTGGCGATAGGCGGGCGGGATCGACGGCAAGACCGGGGACATTCCCCGTTCGCGGCGGTTGCGGCACCGGGCACTGCTCGGTTAAGGGGGCACAACCCCCTGCCGCCTTAAGGATGCTCCCTTGGCCATTCTCGTCAACGTCATCGGTTACCTGGCCTATATCCTCACGGTGCTGGTCATCGCACAGTTCGTGCTGTCGCTGCTGATCAGCTTCAACGTGGTGAACTACTCCAACAAGTTCGTCTCCTCGCTGTGGACCGCGCTCAACGCGCTGCTCGATCCGCTGCTGAAGCCGATCCGCAAGATCCTGCCCAACACCGGGGCCATCGACTTCTCGCCGATGGTGCTGATCATCGGACTCAACGTGCTGATGATGATTCTCGACGGCTTGTCGCAGGGCTACTGACCATGGACAGCGAGACGCAGACCAAGGCCAGCGTCATCGATGGCAAGGCCTTTGCCGCAGACCTGCGGGCAGAGGTCGCGGAGGGCGTCGCCGCCTTCGTCGCGCGAACGGGCCGCAAGCCCGGCCTCGCCGTCGTGCTGGTGGGCGAGGATCCGGCCAGCCAGGTCTATGTGCGCAACAAGCACAAGTCGACCGTCGAGGCCGGCATGAACAGCTTCGAGCATCGCCTGCCCGCCGATACCGCGCAGGAGGACCTCCTCGCCCTCGTCGCGCAGCTCAACGACGATCCCGCGGTAGACGGCATCCTCGTGCAGCTGCCCCTGCCCGCCGGGCTGGACGAGAACGCGGTGATCCAGGCGATCGACCCCGACAAGGACGTCGACGGCTTCACCACCGCCAGCGCCGGGCGGCTACTGACCGGGTTGCCCGGTTTCGTCGCCTGCACGCCGCTGGGCTGCCTGATGCTGCTGAAGGACCGGCTGGGCGATCTTTCGGGCAAGAGCGCGGTGGTCATCGGGCGATCGAACATCGTCGGCAAGCCGATGGCGCAGCTGCTCCTTCGCGAGAGCTGCACCGTCACCATCGCGCACAGCCGCACTGCGGACCTGCCCTCGGTCGTGCGCGGGGCCGACATCGTGGTCGCCGCCGTGGGGCGGCCGGAGATGGTCAAAGGCGACTGGTTGAAGCCCGGCGCGACGGTCATCGACGTCGGCATCAACCGCGTGCCCGCCGAAAACGGTAAGACGAAGCTGGTCGGCGACGTCGATTTTGCCAGCGCCAGCGCCGTCGCGGGCGCGATCACGCCGGTGCCGGGCGGCGTCGGGCCGATGACCATCGCCTGCCTTCTGTACAACACGCTCGACGCCGCTCGCCGCCGCGAAGGAGTGGACTGACGGTGCGCGGCACCCGCCTTATCCCGCTGATCGCGCTGGCGCTGGCCGGTTGCGCCGGGCCGCGCGGCGCGCCGCCCGCCGCCGAAACGGCGATGCTGAAGCCGGTGGCGCGGCCGGGCGACCTTGTCGCGACCGAACTGGCTTTCGCCGCGCTCGCCGCCGAAAAGGGCCGCTGGGCCGCGTTTGCGACGTATGCCGATCCGGCGGGCATCATGTTCGTGCCCGAAAAGGTCAACGCGCGGCAATGGCTGAAAGGCCGGGCAGAGCCGAGCACGCCGCTGACCTGGGAGCCGTACGAGGTCTGGTCGAGCTGCGACGGATCGGTCGGCGTCACGCGCGGCGGCTGGGTATCGGGCGTGAAGAATGGCTGGTTCACCACCGTCTGGAAGCGACAAGCCGACGGCAGCTATCGCTGGCTGCTCGACCATGGCGAAGAGGATGCGAAGATCGGCCCCGTCCCCGAACTGATCGAGGCGCACGTCGCCGAGTGCCCCGAACCCGACTGGCATCCCGAGGAAGACCTCGTCAGCGTCGCGCCGGGCAACGGTGAATTTTTCGGCGGCGCGTCGGATGACGGCACGCTGCGCTGGGGCGGGCGGATCGACCGCTGGAACGGCCGCATCGTGACGATCGAGGTGTGGAACGGCACCGCCTTCCAGAAAGTGCTGCACCAGGTCATCGCGCCGCCGCCGGCTGACGCCTCCCCCCAGCCTGCCGCCAAGCCCGCCGCCTGATGTTCGAACTGTTCGTTTCGGCTTTCGTCACGCTGTTCGTCGTCATCGACCCGCCCGGCTGCGCGCCGATCTACGCCGGCCTCACCGCCGACGCCTCCGCCGCGCAGCGCCGCGCCATGGCGGTGAAGGCGACGGTGATCGCCACGGTAATCCTGCTCATTTTCGCGCTGTTTGGCGAAGACCTGCTCGGCGCGCTGCACATCGAACTCGATTCCTTCCGCATCGCGGGCGGCATCATGCTTTTCGCCATTGCCATCGACATGGTCTTCGAAAAGCGGACCGAGCGGCGGCAGGACCGGGCCGACAAGGTGCTGGCCCACCGCGAGGCCGAGCACGAGGTGGAGGACGTCTCGGTCTTCCCGATGGCCATGCCGATGCTGGCGGGACCGGGCGCGATCGCGTCGGTCATGCTGCTGATGGCACGGGCCGACGGGCTGGACGAGACGTTCGCGATCCTCGGTGCGCTCGTCGTCGTCATGGCGCTCAGCCTCGTGGCGCTGGTGGCCGCGGCGCCGCTCATGCGGCTGTTCGGCAAGGAGTTCGAATCGGTGGTGACCCGCCTCCTCGGCGTGATCCTTGCCGCGCTCGCCGCCCAGTTCGTGATAGACGGGCTGCGCGGCAGTTTCGACTTCTAGCGCAGCCTATTGCAGCGTGGTGCCGCCGTCGTCGTCGTGGCGGCCGTAGAACTGCATCAGCTGGACAAGCAGCTCGCACCGATCGCGCAGGCCCGATGCTTCCAGCAGCGCCTGTTTCGAGGCGGGGTCGAACGGCGCAACCTGCGAGACGCCGTTGACCAGCGCCACGTCGTCGAGCCGGCCAACCTGTTCCCAGTCGACCGCATAGCCCTGGGCGTCGGCGAAATGGCGCGCCTCCTGCTCCAGCGAGGCACGCTCGACCGGCAGCAGGACCTCGTCTTGGCGCTCCTCCAGCAGTTCGACCTCGACCTGCCGAAACGGGGTGGTGACGTCCAACTCGCGCACGATGCGGAAGCGGGTCAGCCCGTCGAGCACGATGTTGAAGCGCCCGTCCTCCAGCGCCTCGACGTCCTCGATCCGCCCGAGGCAGCCGACATCGAACAGCGGCGCGCCCTCGGCCGGGCGCATCGGCTGGACCATGCCGATCATCCGGTCGCGCGCCAGCGCATCGCGGATCAGCGCCTGGTAGCGCTGCTCGAAGATGTGGAGCGGCAGTTGCAGCCCCGGAAACAGCAAGGCGCCCGATAACGGGAAGATCGAGATCCGGGTGGTGTCGACGATCGATCCCATGCCGTTGCCCGGATCAGCCGAACAGGATCAGCGAAAGACGACGGCGCGTCGCCGAGACCCACGGATCCTCAAGGCCGACCGCCTCGAATATCTGGAGCAGCTTGGCCTTGGCAGCACCGTCGTTCCACGCGGCATCGGCGGCGATCATGCGCAGCAATGCATCGGCGGCCTCGTCGCGCTGGCCGGCGGCGAAGGCGGCGTTGGCGAAGGCGAATTGCGCATCCATGTCGGCGGGGCGCTCGGCGGCGGCGGCGCGCAGGTTGGCCAGCTCGCTGTCGTCGGGACGGTCCTTGGCCAGCGCGACGGCGGCAGCGGCGCGCTCGATGGCGGCGTCCTTGCGCAACTCTTCGGGAATGGCGGCCAGCGCGGCTTCCGCCTCTTCGACATGGCCAGCTTGGGTCATCGCCCGCAACAGCCCGGCGTGGGCCTGCGCATTGTCGGGCGCGATGTCGACGATCTGCGCGAAGATGCCCAGCGCGCGTTCGGCATCGCCGCCCGTCAGCACCTCCTCGCCCATGGCGAGCAACGGTGCGATGTCCTGCTTCGCTTCGGTGCCATAGACACCGGGCTCAACCGGGATCTGCGCCAGGATCTGGTCCAGCATCGCCTTGAGCTGCGATTCGCTGCGCGCCTGGGTCAGGTCGGCAACCGGCTGGCCCTGGAACATCGCATAGACCGTCGGGATGGAGCGCACCTGGAACTGCGCGGCGATGAACTGTTCTTCGTCGACATTGACCTTGGCAAGGATCACGCCCTTTTCGGCATATTCGGCGGCGACCTTTTCCAGCACCGGGGTCAGCGCCTTGCACGGCCCGCACCATTCGGCCCAGAAATCGAGGATCACCAGCTTCGTGCGCGACGGTTCGACCACCGTGTCGCGGAATCGTTCGACCGCTTTCTGCTCGTCGATGTTGAGGCCCATGCTCGCCAAGGCGCTCGTCTCCTGCATTGCTTGCGCACCCCGGCAACGGGCGTGCTTTTCACGCGCCAATGTGGGGCAGTCGAGCCGATATTCCAAGGCTTGTGAGGCAATGCGCGAGGATTACGAAAAACGATGACTTTTCCTGTTGCGGACCTGCAAACCCGTTGCTAAAGGCGCGCCTCACCCCGACCGGAAGGGCTTTTCGCCAACCGGTTGCAGGCGTTCAGAGCGGGCGTAGCTCAGGGGTAGAGCACAACCTTGCCAAGGTTGGGGTCGAGGGTTCGAATCCCTTCGCCCGCTCCATTTTCTTCCTGCCGGTTCAGCAAAGTTTACCCCTTGCGGGGCGCCGCTGGTGCGCGGCGTTTGGGCATATCGCTCAGCGACGGCGTGGCCTATGCCATGCCGCATGACCTACGTCCTTGTCACCGCGAACCGGAACTATTCGAGCTGGTCGCTGCGCCCGTGGCTCCTGATGAAGGGGCTGCACATCGGCTTCGTCGACCGGATCGAGCCTTTCACCCTGCCGGTCAATTACGCGGCGTTCCGCAGCTTTTCGCCGACGGGGCAGGTGCCCGCGCTGATCCACGGCGAGCGGACGGTCTGGGATTCGCTGGGCATCACGCTCTACCTGGCCGACCGTCACGACGGCGTCTGGCCCGAGAACGAGGAAGCGCGCGCCTTCGCGCAATGCGCGGTGGCGGAAATGCACAGCGGGTTTGCCGCCCTGCGCAGCGACTGCACGATGAACGTCGGCGTCAGGGTCAGGCCTCGCCCGATGCGCGAGGCGCTGGCCGCCGATGTCGCGCGGGTGCGCGAACTGTTCGAGACCGGCCTGTCGCGCTTTGGCGGGCCGTGGCTGGCAGGTCCAGCCTTCACCGCGATCGACGCCTTCTTCGCACCGGTCGCCTTCCGCATCCGCACTTACCGGCTCGACGTCGGCAAGGGCCGCGAATGGGTCGAACACATTCTCGACCATCCGGCGATGCGCGAATGGGAAGCGGCCGCGCTGGAGGAAACCTGGCGCGAGGAATCGCACGAGGACGAGCTGGCCGCGGCGGGCGAGATCATCGCCGATTTCCGAAACCAGTAGGGCGCGTCAACCAAGCCGTTGGGCGCGCTCGCTGCGCTCGTCGTCCGGACAGTCCCGGTCAGCCAGGTTCGCCCGGCATGGCAATGCGGATCTGGGCCGGGTTGACGAGACCGTGGCGGTTCTTGTCGAGCGTGCGGGCAAAGGCTTCGGGCAGCGCCTCGATCCCGTCCAGCGTGCAGCCGATCAGCGGGTCCAGCCGGATGCGGCCGCAGGCGACGAGATCGACCGTGCGTTCGAACAGGGCGCGGGTCAGGACCGAGGGAAACGAGAACCGGATCGAGCGGAAGCGGAAGTCGGCGTAGGGCAGGACCGCGGCCTCCCCGTCGAAGGCGAGGCCGATGACGCGCGCCTCGTCGCGCGACATGCGCGCGGCCTGGATCATCGTCGCGTTCCCGGCAAGGCCGCGCGAGACCGGGCCGCCGGCGCATTCGAAGACGATGTCCGCCCCGCACCCTCCGGTCAGTTCGCGTACCGCCTCGACCGGGTCGTTCCGGCTGGCGTCGACCACCTCGTCCGCGCCGAGCCGCAGCGCGAGGCACAGCGCCTCCTTGCGGCGGCCGACCGCGATGGTCCGCCCCGCGCCCGCAGCCTTCGCCGCCTGCAGGCAGCCGAAGCCCATCGCGCCCAGACCGATGACAACGGCGGTGTCGTCCAGCGTCGGCGCCGCGGCGTGGGCGGCGGCGACGCAATCGGTCAGTGCCTGAATCGCGGCCCCCGCCTCATCGCTGACGGTCGAGGGCAGGCGCGCCAGCAGGCCTTCGGGAAAGATGCCTTCCTCGGCGAAGGCGCCCGGATAGTCGAAGCCGACGATGCCCGCCGGGTGCGAACCGCGCGCCGCCACCCTGTCGCCGATCCGCAGGCTGGTGACGCCCTCGCCCAGTTGGACGACCTGGCCTGAGAATTCGTGCCCGAACAGCGGCACCGGTCCCTCGCGCAGGCGACGGGCGATGATATCGTGACCGTAGGTCCGCTCGCCCTGGAACAGCATGATCTCGGTGATGCTGGGCTGCGCGACGAGGATGCGCAGCCGCACCCAGCCGGGCGGCGGCACGGGACGGGGGCGTTCCTCCAGGCGCATGTCGCCATGACCGTGCGTGATCCAGGCCCGCATCGTGGGCGGCGACGGTCGGGGCTCTTGCGGATCGGGCATCGCGGGCACCACTCCTGCGGCGGGCACCTCGCGCGCCCTGCCTTCAGAGCGTCGATCCTATCGGCGCGAACCGGCTCCGCCCCTGCCAAAAAGCGCAGTCCCCGAAAAGCGCAGGGCCTCGGCTGGACATCCCGCGCGCCGCCCCCATCTGGGCCGGACGCCGACCAACCCCGAGGAGCCGAATATGACCTACACGCCGCCCGAAATCTGGACCTGGGATGCGCAGGACGGCGGCGAATGGACCTCGATCAACCGGCCCTTTTCGGGCGCGCGCAGCGAAAGGGCGCTTCCGGTTGGCGACCATCCCTTCCAGCTCTATTCGATGGGGACGCCCAACGGGCAAAAGGCGACCATCCTGTTCGAGGAGCTGCTCGCCGCCGGGCGCGATGCCGAATACGACGCCTGGCCGATCATGATCGGCGACAGCGACCAGTTCACTTCCGGCTTCGTCGCGATCAATCCCAATTCCAAGATCCCCGCGCTGGTCGACCGCAGCGGGGCCGAGCCGTTCCGGGTGTTCGAATCCGGCGCGATCCTGCTCCATCTGGCCGAGAAGTTCGGCGCCTTCCTGCCCACATCCGGCGCAGCGCGGGCCGAAGTGCTGTCGTGGCTGATGTGGCAGATGGGCAGCGCGCCGTTCCTGGGCGGCGGGTTCGGCCATTTCTTCGCCTACGCCCCGTTCCCGCAGGAATATCCGATCGATCGCTACACGATGGAGGTGAAGCGCCAGCTCGACGTGCTGGACAAGCAGCTCGCCAGCCGCGAATTCATCGCCGGCGAGGATTACACCATCGCCGACATCGCGATCTTCCCGTGGTACGGCCGGCTCGCCCTCGACAGGTCGTACAAGAACGCGGGCACCTTCCTCCAGGTGCAGGATTACGCCAACCTGCAACGCTGGGCCAGGGCGATCGACGCCCGCCCCGCGGTGCAGCGCGGGCTGCGCGTCAACCAGCGCGACGGCGTGCTCGAACGGCACGGCGCGGCCGATCTTGACGCATAACCCCCTGTCCCAATGGCGAGTTCGGCGCCGGCGGATTTGACCCGGCTGGCGCGCCGCGCCATGACATCGGGCGTGATAATGGGGCAAGACCAACGGGACACGCGATGCTGAGCTGGATTGGGCTGATCGGCGGCCTGGCGCTGCTGATCTGGATGACTGTCAGGGGGGTCAACATCCTCATCGCCGCGCCGGTCGCGGCGCTGCTGGTGGCGGTCACCGCGAACCTGCCGCTGCTGCCGCCGCTTGCTGGCCTGCTGCCCGACGGCACCGCCGCACCCGATTTCGCCAGCAGCTACATGGCGGGCTTTGCCAAGTTCCTTGCCGACTGGTTCCTGATGTTCCTGCTGGGCGCGATCTTCGGCGAGGTGATGGCCGCATCCGGCGCCGCCGCATCGGTCGCGCGCTTCATTACGCAGAAGCTGGGCAGCCACTACGCGCTGGTCGCCACGGTCGCGGCCTGCGCGGTGCTGACCTATGGCGGCGTCAGCGTCTTCATCGTCGCCTTCTCGGTCTACGGCCTCGCAGTCGAGCTATTTCGCGAGGCGAACCTGCCGCGCCGCTTCATCCCCGGCGCGCTGGCCTTCGGTTCGGTCACCTTCACGATGACGAGCGCGGGCAGTCCGGAAATCCAGAACCTGATCCCGATGCAGTTCCTCGGCACCACCGCCTATGCCGGATGGCAAGTCAGCCTTGTCGTCGCCGTCTTCATGGCGGCGCTGGGCTACGTCCTGCTTTCGCGGATGGTGAGGCGCGCGGTGGCGCAAGGCGAGGGGTTCGAGCCGCGCGAGGCCGATTCCCGGTTTGAGATCGACACCCGCCTGCCGTCGCCGCTGCTCTCCATCGCCCCGCTGGTCGGCGTGCTCGGCGTTTTCCTCGCCACCCAGTCGCTCGGCAAGTGGGCGCTGGTGCTGGCGCTCGGCACCGGGGTGGCGCTGGCCTGCATGGTGGGGTGGAGCGAACGCGGCCGCTTCGGCGCGACCTTCTCGCGCGGGGCGACCGGCGCGGTCGTCGCGATCACCAACACCTGCGCTGTCGTCGGTTTCGGATCGGTGGCGCAGCTTTCGCCCGCCTTCGCGCAGGCGCTTGCCGCCGTGCAGGCGATTCCCGGCAGTCCGCTGATCGGCGCGGCCATCGCGGTCACCGTCATTGCCGGGCTGACCGGCAGCGCATCGGGCGGACAGACCATCGCCCTGCCCCTGCTGGCGCCGCACTACCTTTCGATCGGCGCGGACCCGGCGGAACTGCACCGGGTCGTGTCGATCAGCTCGGGCGCGTTGGATAGCCTGCCGCACAACGGCTATGTCGTGACGACGATCCGCGCGGTCTGCGGCGAAACCCACCAGGCAGCGTACGGGGCGGTGGCGGCAACGACGGTGCTGGTGCCGACGCTGGGCACGATCCTTGCCATCGTGCTGTTCACGATCTTCTAAGGCTGCCTGCGCGCCCGCATCACAGGCGCGGCAGGGTGACCCCGCGCTGGCCCATGTACTTGCCCGCGCGGTCGGCATAGCTGACCTCGCACGGCTCGTTGCCCTGAAGGAACAGGAACTGGCACGCGCCCTCGTTGGCGTAGATCCTGGCGGGCAGCGGGGTGGTGTTGGAAAACTCCAGCGTGACGTGCCCTTCCCAGCCGGGTTCGAGCGGGGTGACGTTCACGATGATACCGCAGCGCGCATAAGTGCTCTTGCCAAGGCAGATGACCAGCACGTCGCGCGGCACGCGGAAATATTCGACCGTCCGGGCCAGCGCAAAGCTGTTGGGGGGGATGATGCAGCAGTCGGTCTTCTTGTCGACGAAGCTGTTGCTGGCAAAATCCTTGGGGTCGACGATGGCGCTGTCGATGTTGGTGAAGATCTTGAACTCGTCCGCCACCCGCGCGTCGTAGCCATAGGACGACAGGCCATAGGAAATGCAGCCGTCACGCCGCTGCGCCTCCACGAACGGCTCGATCATGCCTTCGCTGCGCGCCTTGTCGCGGATCCACTTGTCGGAAAGAATCGCCATGGCCTGTCCTTGCCCGACAAGGCGCGGCCCGCAAGTCCGGCGGGGCAAACGCGCGTGGATATTCGATGGTCGCGCTCTCGTCCGCGGCGGTCGTCCGAGACTCAGGGCCGTGCCACCACCCAGTGCACCGGGCCGACCGCCGCCAGAATGCGCAGGCGCGCGTTGGCGGTCCACAGTTCCCAAGGGCGGCCGGCATAGTCAGGCTTGAGCCAGTCGCTCGCCAGCCACAGCCCGCGCTCGGCCCTCGCGCCGAAGTGGTACCGCGCCTCGAACGCCTCGTCCGGCGCAAGGATGGCGCGCTGCCCGGCGTGCATCTCGATCTGGTTGAGAAACACGACCAGCTCGCTTTCCAGCTCCTCCGCCCTGACCCGCGGGCGACAGTCGTCGCCCGATCCGGTCAGCAGCACCGCCGGGGCCAGCATCGCAGCATCGCGCGGCACCACGGTGACGAAATTGGCCGACTGACGGTCGGCGCTGGCACAGGGGTCGAAGCGGTGGACCGCACCCACCTGCATCCCCGACTTGCGCGCCGCCTCCACCGTAGCGGTGAAACCGTCGTTCCGCACCCGCGCGCCCTCGCTCGCGGTGACATAGACGAAGCTTGCCCCTTCGCCGGGCAGTTCGGCGATCGACACCTCTGCCTCGTCGCCGGTCAGCCACAGGCCCTGAACCGGATAGTCCTTCGCCTCCGGACGCCAGGCCGCCAGCTTCCACCAGACCCCGGCGACGACCGCGACGATCAGCGCCAAGGCCACCAGCCACAGGCCGGGCCTGTGCTTGAACGCGCGTCGCACCATGCCTCAGCCCCGGATGTGCAGGACGCAGATCAGCGTAAAGAGCCGTCGCGCGGTGGCAAAGTCGGTCTCCACCTTCCCGTCCAGCCGTTCGAGCAGCAGTTCGGCCGCGTTGTTGTGAACCCCGCGCCGAGCCATGTCGATCGTCTCGATCTCCTGCGGGCTCGCCTTGCGGATGGCCTGGTAATAGCTGTCGCAGATCGCGAAATATTCGCGGATCGGGCGGCGAAACCGGGCCAGGCCGAGCAGGAGCACTTCCAGCGAGGCATCGTTCTCGTCGGCGATCTCGATCGACAGGCGGCCGTCCACCACCGACAGGCGCAGCTTGTACGGCCCCTCGTGCCCCGCCTCGAACGCGCGCAACGGCTTGAAGGTGTTTTCCTCGATCAGGTCGAAGATGGCGATCCGCCGCTCCTGCTCGATGTCAGGATTGCGCCACAGGATCGTCGCTTCGTCGAGCGCGATATTCATGATCCGGGGGTCTGCCATTGCGGGTGCTGCCATCGCAAATGCCGCCGCCGGGCACAAGCGGGCATTGGTTCTATCCGCCGTCGCCGCGATCGCCGCGCCCCGCCGCCAGCCGGACGAGGTCGTCGCGGGTGTTCACGTTGGCGACCGGCGTGGCCAGTTCCACCAGCCGCGCGCCGCAACGCCCGGCGAAATGGAGCATCGAGCGTCGCTCGCCCCCGGTGAGGATGTCTTCCAGCACCGACAGGCACGCAACCGGCCAGAGCCCGACGACCGGCTGCGCCGCAAGGCACGCGGGCGCCGGCGTCAGCGCGCCGATCAGGTCTTCGGGCAGCCCGAGCGAATCGACCCCGGTCGCGAGAACGGCGGCAAGGCCGCGCTCTCGCGCGAGCCGCAACGCGCCCGCAAGGCCGCCGAGCGGTCCCAGCCCCGGTTCCGGCCAGTCCGGCACGCCGCCGTCCCGCCCGGCAACGACGACATCGCCGCACTGCGCCGCCAGCGCCGCCACCGCGCGGTCGAGCAGCGTCGCCCCGTCCAGCATCGCCACCGCCTTGTCGCTGCCGAAGCGGGTCGAGCCGCCGCCTGCCAGCACGCAGCCCAGGATTGCCCCCGGATCGGGTCGGTCTGCCATGGTTGATACCCCGTTCACCGTCGGAACCTTTCGATTCTTGCGCGTTTGCTCAAGTGCCGTGTTGACGCGAGGGCCGCCCATGCGTCAATCGGGTCGGACACGCCGGTCCGGGGGGATCGGCCCCGGGGCACAGCGAAAGGCAGCGTTTTCAGGCCATGTGGCGGCTTTACCAGTTCCCGCTCTGCCCGTTCAGTCGCAAGCTGCGCCTGTTGCTGGCCGAAAAGGGCGTGCCTTTCGAACTCGTGCGCGAAAACCCGTGGGAGATGCGGGACGAGTTCTTCCTGATGAACCCGACCGGCCGCACCCCGGCCATGCGCGAACCTGACAAGAACATCACGCTGGCCGACAGCCGGGCCATTGCCGAATATTTCGAAGAGACGGTGCCGCGCAACCCGATGATCAACGGCCCTGCCTCCACCCGCGCGGAGATCCGCCGGCTGGTCGCGCTGTTCGATGAAAACTGGTTCTTCGACGTGACCGGTCCGCTCTTGATGGAACGGTTCACCAAGCGCGTCGTGCACCGCCAGGCCCCCAATTCGCAGGCGCTGCGCGCCGCCATGCGTCTGGCCGACGAACATCTCGACTATATCGATTACCTGATCGACCATCGCCCGTGGCTGGCCGGATCGACGATGACGCTCGCCGACCTGACCGCCGCCGCGCAGATCTCTGTCGCCGATTACCTGGGCGGCATCAACTGGCAGGGCCACGAACAGGCCCGCGGCTGGTATTCGGTGTTCAAGAGCCGGCCCAGCTTCCAGCCGCTTTTGGCAGACCGGATGGAGGGCGTTTCGCCCCCCAAGCACTACGCCGACGTCAACTCCTGATCGTCCCGCGCCCGGCGGGGCGGAAGCTCAGGCCCTGGACTCGTGGAAGCGCCCATGGCGGCGATAGCGCACCATCCAGCGATCGAGGAACAGCGACAGAGGCTTGGCCGTGATGCCCAAGTTCGCCAGCCCCGGCAGCTGGCCGCTTGCCACGTTGCCCTGCGCCAGCATCGCGTACTGGTCGCCGCTGATCGGGGCGCCCGGCATCCAGCCGGTGGCATTGGCAAAGGTCCGGCCGACGAAATCCGGCAGCGGCAGGAACGCGCGGCGACGATCCTGTGCCGCGGAGATCTTCTGGTTGAGCTCGAGCATCGTCACCGTTTCCGGCCCGGCCAGTTCGTAGGTCTGGCCGGCCAGCGCGGGGCTTTCCAGCACCGCGACAACCGCGTCGGCCACATCGTCGACGAACACCGGCTGCAGCTTCGCTTCGGGAGCGAAGACCGGCATCGCCGGGACCGAGGCGATCAGCCGGCCGAACATGTTGATGAACTGGTCGTCCTCGCCAAAGATGATCGAAGGGCGCAGGATCGTTGCGTCCGGGAACGCGGCGGCAACGGCCTTTTCGCCCTCGCCCTTGCTTTGCTGGTAGCCGACCTCGGAATCGGGGTTCGCGCCGATCGCGGAGACATGAACGAAGCTCTGCGCCCCGGCGTCCCTGGCCAGCGCCGCCACGCGCCCGGCGCCCCGGCCCTGCACCGCATCCAGATCGCCGTCGAATGCGCCAACCAGATTGACGACCGCTTCCGCGCCCGCGACCGCCGCCGCGACGCTTGCCGGATTGCGCACGTCGACCCGCGCGAACTGCAACTGGCCCAGGTTCGCCAGCGGCTTCAGATGCCAGGACTTGTCGGGATTGCGGCTGGCGACGCGCAGGCGCGCACCCTTCGACAGGAGCTTCTGCGCGACATAGGTGCCGAGAAAACCGCTGCCGCCGATGAGAGTTACGAGCTTTCCGGCCAATGCAGAGGACGCCATGTCCTGCCCTTTCCACGTTATCGGGTCGTGCCTGTCCGCGGTGTCTGGACGCCCGCGATCATGGCCCGCGCTTTGGCATGCCCCCCGTTGCCGCGCAAGGGCGAGATCGGCGCGCACCGGCAATGGCGCGGGCGATCTGCGCGCGCGCCGGAATTTGTCGACGAACCCCGTTGACACCACCCGCCACCCCGTTTAGTGGCGCCCACCTACCCGCACGGCGAAGCACTGTTCGCCGCTGCAAAAGTGCCCAGATGGCGGAATTGGTAGACGCACCGTCTTCAGGTGGCGGCGCTCGCAAGGGCGTGGAGGTTCGAGTCCTCTTCTGGGCACCATTTGTTCTCCTTTTAGCATTGCATGGGGTTGCGAAAACGGCAGAAATCTGCCATTTTTCGTCTTCCAGCCGATTTTGGCGTTCCGCTTTGTTCCACTGAGTTTCGCCCTGTCTGGGGGCTCCGGTGAGCGGTGAGGCCCCCAATTCCGGCTCGGTGAGAGTGCGGAGCCCCCACATGAGCCTTAACGTACAGGAAATTAAGAGCTTTCTTCCATCGGACAAACCCTACAAGCGGTATGATTCCGGGGGGCTCTATCTGCTGGTCAAGCCAAACGGTTCAAAACTCTGGCAATTCAAATATCGATTCGGCGGAATTGAGAAGAAGATGCCATTCGGCGCCTTCCCGGAGATCGGTCTGGCCGAGGCCCGGAAGCGCCGCGACCGTGCGCGCATCTCGGTCGCCGACGGCATTGATCCCATGCGCGAGCGCAAGCGCGAAAAGGCAAAGATCAGGCTCGGGGCCGAGAACACCTTTGCTGTCGTCGCCAACTCGTACATCGAGCACAAGATGGTCGGCGAGGGACGCGCGGAGGCAACCCTCAAGAAGGCGCGATGGTTTCTGGAACTGCTCACGCCGGCCATCGGCAACATGCCGCTCGATGACCTTGATCCGCAGATGATGCTGGCGGCGCTCAAGAAGCTCGAAGCGCGGGGTAACCTCGAAACAGCCAAGAAGTGCCGATCCTTCTCTAGCCGAGTGTTCCGCTATGGCGCGGCACTGGGGCTTTGCAAAAGCGACCCGACTGCCATCCTTCAAGGGGCACTGATCACACCCAAGGCCCGGCATTATGCCGCGATCCTTGAACCAGACAAGCTGGGTCAGCTGCTTCGGGCAATCGACGACTTTGAGTGCTATCCAGTTACCAAGCTGGCGTTGAAGATCGCCCCGCATATCTTTGTGCGGCCCGGTGAGCTGCGCCACGGCGACTGGAGCGAACTGGATTGGGACAAAGCGATCTGGACGATCCCGGCAGGCAAAATGAAAGCCCGCCGCACCCACGCTGTCCCCCTGTCCCGACAAGTGCTCGAACTGTTCCGCGAGCTGCACTCGGTTACGATCGGCACGGGCTACATGTTCCCAGCCTTCCATACCTGGAAGCGTCCGATGAGCGAAAACACGATCAATGCCTCTTTTCGGCGCATGGGCTTCACCAAGGACGAGATGACAGCGCACGGCTTTCGCTCAACGGCGTCAACGCTGCTCAACGAGAGCGGCCTGTGGCACCCCGACGCGATCGAACGGGCTCTTGCGCACGGCGATAGCAATGCCATCCGTGGCACCTACAATCGCGGCCAGTACTGAGATGAGCGCGTTCGAATGGCGCAGTGGTGGAGTGACTATCTTGATGAGTTGCGGTCAGGCTGATCGCAGGTAGCGGCCTGTTCGGACTCCGGCGGCCTTCGCTCTATTCACAGCTGGCAGAAATGCTCCCGAACGGTAGCAAATGGCGTTGCTTAACTGTCTAACAGATCTTTCGCGCCCGTTCGGGATCATTTCTTGACTCCTTGACTGTGAAATGGCATTTTGCTCCCGAAAGGGATCAATAGTGAAACCTGTGACCGATAGTCAGCGCCTTTTGAAGGCGCTCAACGAACAGGATCAGGCATTTCGCAAGCTCGCCTCGAATCCTGCCTTCGATTCCGTCAACGAAATCAATCGTGCGATAAACGACCTAGTCAAAGGACCGGGCGCCACGGCACGAAAACTCTCCGAACAGCTACGCACCCCACAGTATCAGCGGGCGATCGATATCGCTCGGCAGTTGTCGGAGGCTTCCTATGGCATTTCCTTTCCGAAATTGCCCGCGCCGCGAATTGAAACACCGCATACTCCCCCTCCTAGCGAGCGTGTGCGATCGGTCGCCGAACTGGGGGCGCTGGTTCGCCGTGCACGCAAGGCAATGAAGATGAGCCAGTCTGACTTTGCCGCTCATGCAGGCGTCGGGCGAAGGTTCGTTTCCGAACTCGAAGGCGGGAAAGCCAGCCTCGAATTCGACCGTGTGATGGCCTGTGCCCAGGCCGCCGGTATCGATCTCACCGCCAGATTGCGCAACCGCTGATGCTCATCCTGCAAGTCTGGCTTGAAGCATCGATGGAGCCGATCGGCTACCTTATTAAGGGTGACGAAGGTGATCTGTCCTTCACATACAACGCCCAATGGCTAGCGGATCCGAACAGTCACGCATTATCGCTCTCGTTGCCATTGGGCGAAGAGCCCTTCGGTGACGTTCCTGTCCGCGCGTGGTTCGGCAATTTGCTCCACGAAAACGACCAGCTCGAAACGACCATGGCGCGCTATGGAATCGAGCGCAGCGACATCGCTGGGCTGCTCGAACATCTGGGGGCGGACTGCCCGGGCGCTGTCAGCGTACTCGGTCTTGACCAGCCACCGGTGAAACGTCCTGGAACGTTGAGCGAAGACTATGATCCGCTCGACGAGGGCACATTGCGAGACATCGTTGAGCGCCTCGCCACAGGCAAGCCCCTGCCCGATGGGATGCGCGATCCCTCGCCCGTTGCAGGTGTTCGCTGGAAGGTATCGCTCGCAGCCTTGCCGGACGGACGCTTCGCGCTTCCCAAGCATGGGACGGGCGCGCCCACGACTCACATTCTGAAGCTGCCGGATCGCCAGAACCCCAGGGAAGCGCGTGATGAAGCCTTCCTGACCGATCTGGCGGCAAAGTGCGGTTTTTCAGTCGGCACATGTGTCGCCGACCGGATAAGCAAACATGAAGTCCTACTCATCAACCGGTTCGATCGGTTGATCGATGGCGAGAAGGTTTATCGCTTGCATGTCGAAGACTTTGCCCAGGCCAGCGGCCTTCCTTCCGAACTCAAGTATGAGAGGCGTGGAGAGGCGGGACGCCGGTTCGACGCGACGACAATCGGAAAAATACTCGCCGCAACGGACCAGCCTGCTCTCGCTCGCAACATTTTCATGAGAATGACGCTGTTCAACCTGCTTCTCGGTAACAACGACAACCATGCCAAAAACAACGGTCTGATCCTGGTCTCCGGCGGTTCGGTTCAACTCGCACCGTTCTATGACCTCACGCCAGTGCTGACAGGTGGCGACTATACCGACGAACTGGCATTCAATGTGGGCGCGGCCAAACGCTTTGACGACATAAACTCGGACGATTTGATTGCGTTTTGCGCTGACATCGGAATTCCAGCAGCGGGTGCGAAATCCTTGCTGAGGTCGGCGGCGGGCGAACTGATCGATCAGCTTGAGCAGCTGTCGGCAAGTTTCACTCGCGAGATGTCGGCACTGGACCGCTTGTTCGGACAAACGGCATCACACTTCAACGACATGCTCGGCCTCGATCGCAACCTACGCGAACGGGACGCCCATGTTACCGGCGGCGGAGGTTGGACTCTCAGCTGAACCGAAAGCCGGGCGCTATGCGCCCGGCTGCTCCTTGGCCTCGTCGTCGAACGGCGTGCGCAGGACGATCCGGCCATTGATCGGCACGACCTCCAGCTGGAGCGAAACGCCCTTGCGGTCGCGGTGGAACCAGGCCGCTCCGACTTTGGTCCAGAATGCCTTGTCGCCCCGGTTGGCGACGTGCCAGGCGATGAAGTCCGGGGCCTTTGCTTCGGCTGCCGGTGCGGGATTGTTGCAGGCCATTTCGACAAGAAAGGCGACGCCGTCGCTTATTTAAACGCTATGCTTCACAAGTATGACGTTGGCGACAAAGTTAGTGCCGAGGACGAAAAGGTGTTAATTGCTGCGTTAGCGCGCCACCCCGAAGGCGACGAAAAAATCGGAAGCGGTATCGCCGGGTTCAGCGTACGGACTGCCGACTTCAACACCAAATGTTTCTGGGTGAATCGGACGGACGGCAGCACCATGAAGTTTGCGCATCGGGCGTGCGTCTACGGAAAAGTGCGGCCTGGTTGATTGCGGAGGGGGCCCAACAAGCAGGCGACCTTCAGGGACTCGAACCAATGCAAAAATAAATTTTGGGGGCTCCGATGGGGGCTCCAGTTGAGGCCCCCAGCGACATTAAATCATTTATTTACAATGCTATAATTTTGGATCGAGTCCTCTTCTGACCATCGCTTCTCAAGATCACAGAGAATCGAGTCTGCCATTCCGGCCTTCGAGGCACGGTCGCCCCGTCGGCGGCACACGCGCACTTCTCCAGTTCCCGAACCTCCCCAGGCTCTGTCGGATCGAACCGGCTGGCCGCGCTAGATCGCCGAACTGAACCGTCGCGGCGTGGTCCGGCGATAGGGGTCGAATAGGGCCGCGATGGTGCGCGCGTAGGGCAGGCCGTCCGCACCGATCGTCAGCACATCTTCGCGCAGAGAGGCCAGGTCGCGCTCGATGAACGAGCGGAGCGGCTCGCCGATCTCGGCGGCAAGGCGGGGCGCCAGGCGGGCCGAGCCCTGGCACAGAAGCTGTTCCACGATCGAGCCCCGCTCCCTGTCTTCGGCTGAACGTTCGATGCCGCGATCGGCCGTCAGAAGGCCCTGCGTCGCGATCATGCGATAGCGGCCGCTGTTCTTCTCGTTCTGGGCCAGAAGATGCGGAAACCGGCTGATTGCCGAAGCGCCCAGACCAACGAGGTTCGGAGCCTCTTCGTCGGTAAAGCCCTGGAAATTGCGCCGCACGCGCCCCGCGAAGGCCGCCTTGGCCAGGGGATCGCCCGGCCGCGCGAAATGGTCGAAGCCGACCGGCCAGTATCCGTTGGCCGCAAGCTGCGCGTGGCCCAGCCCGGCCATGGCGAAGCGCTCCTGCTGGTCGGGCAGGTCGGTGGCATCGATGGCCCTTTGCCGCGGGACGACGTGCGGCACGTGGGCATAGCCGAACAGCGCGATGCGGTCCGCGCCCAGCGTGCGCGACCGCTCCAGCGTGTCGAGCAGGTCGCCGCGTGTCTGGCGCGGCAGGCCGAACATCAGGTCGAAGTTGAGCGAGGAAACCCCTGCGCCCCGCAGCCAGTCGACGGTGCGGACGATTGTATCCTCGCCCTGCACCCGCCCGATCGCCTGCTGGCAGTGGTACGCGAACGTCTGCACCCCGAGGCTGGCGCGCGCGATGCCGACCGTCGCGATCGCCTGCGCCCAGTCGGCGGACATAGTGCGCGGATCCAGCTCGATCGAGAAGACCGGATCGTCCAGCCGGAAGGCGACGGTCAGGTGTTCGACCAGCCTGACGAAATCGACCGGGTCGAGCGCATTGGGACTGCCGCCGCCGAACGAAACACGGCGAACCCGGACGCCATCGGGCAGCCGCGACGCGACCGTGACCGCTTCCCGGCTGAGCGCGGCGAGATAGGAATCGAGCCGCTGCCGCTTCCCCGCCGCGCCGGTGTTGCAGCCGCAGTAATGGCAGATCCTCTCGCAGAACGGGATGTGGACGTAGAGCGAGACGTCGCCCGTCACTTGCTCCAGCGCGTCGGCGTAGAGGCCGGGGCCGATGTTGCCGAATTCGGCGGCGGTGGGATAGCTGGTATAGCGCGGAACCGGCGTTGCCAGCAGGTCGGGATGATAAGGCCACATGCAGGCGTCGTGCCCGCGCAGGGCCCGGGCGTCATTGCGATGGATCAAGCCGCTTGCGGTTGCACCCGGCATGGCACCCCTTCTGCGCGCAGCGGGCCGGTGGTGCCGGGGCCTTGCCCGGCAGGGGGATCACCACCGCGCCGCCGTTGCAGAGCCGCGCCACCAGCTCCGCGCGACTGTCCTGCCGCGGCGCCGAACCCAGCATGGCGGGCACGAGCGCCACCAGCGCGAAGAGCGCCGGGTTCATTCCTCGTCCTCGATCAGGATGCGATGGGCCGCGCCGTCGAGGTCATCGTACTGCCCGTCGCGCATCGACCAGAAGAACGCGCCCAGCCCGGCAAGGCCGAGGCCCAGCGCGATGGGGATGAGGAAGGCGAGCCCGCTCATCGCGCCGCCCCCGACAGCCGCAGCGAGTTGCCGACGACCGCAAGCGAGCTGACCGACATCGCAACCGCAGCGACCAGCGGGGTCACCAGACCCGTCACCGCCAGCGGCACCGCCAGCAGGTTGTAGATGACGGCAAAGGCGAAGTTCTGGCGCACCACGCGCATCGTCGCCCGTGCGACCCTGACGCCGAGAGCCACCGGCATCAGGCCGGACCCGACGAACACGGCATCGGCGGCCTGCTGGCTGACGTCGCTGGCGCTGCCCGGCGCCATCGATGCGTGCGCGGCGGCCAGCGCCGGCCCGTCGTTCAGCCCGTCGCCCACCATCAGCGGGCGGTGCCCCTGTTTTTCCAGCCGTTCGAGCTGCGCCAGCTTGTCCTGCGGCGTGACCGAACCCTGCCCGAACAGGCCCAGCCTGCGCGCAACCGGAGCGACGGCGTCGGTCCGGTCTCCCGAGAGGATGCGGCTGGCAAGGCCCATGCGGTCCAGCATGGCGATGGTCTTTGCCGCGTCCGGGCGAAGGGCGTCAGCGAAGGGGACGGGCACCACGCGCTCGCCGATGCACAGGACCGCGCCCATGCCCGCCCCATGCCCATCGTCGCGGCG
Source organism: Croceicoccus sp. BE223 (assembly GCF_031457155.1). Classification (NCBI taxonomy): domain Bacteria; kingdom Pseudomonadati; phylum Pseudomonadota; class Alphaproteobacteria; order Sphingomonadales; family Erythrobacteraceae; genus Croceicoccus; species Croceicoccus sp. BE223. Next base: position 173,375 of record NZ_JAVDWB010000001.1, on the reverse strand, counting down.
CAGGGCGACCGGCAGGCCCCGCCAGGTCGCGGACACGCCCTCGCCGGCGCGTTCCTGCGCCCCGTCGACCGGTTCGGGAGCGATGCCGGCCTCGCCGATCGCCCTTGCCAGCCCGCGGGACAGCGGGTGGCGGCTGACTTGCGCGAGCGCGAGGGCGACGCCCATGTCCGCCCGGGTCAGCGCCGAAAGGTCGGGGCGCGGCTCGCCCAGTGTCAGGGTGCCGGTCTTGTCGAAGATCACGGTGTCGACTTCGGCCAGCCGTTCGAGCGCGGCGCCATCCTTGACCAGCAGCCCGCGCTTCATCAGCGCGCCGGTGGCGACGACTTGCGCCGCCGGTACGGCGAGGCCCATCGCGCAGGGGCAGGTGATGATCAGCACCGCGATGGCGATGACCAGCGAATGGTGCAGGCCCGCCCCGGCGATCATCCACCCCGCGAAGCTGAGCGCGGCCAGCGTGTGCACCGCGGGCGCGTAGAGCCGAGAGGCACGGTCGGCGATGCGGACGTATCGGCTGCGCGATTGTCCGGCCTCGTCCATCAGGCGGGCGATGGCGGCGATGGCGGTATCCTCGGCGGCGGCGGTGACGCGCACGCGGATCGGCTGGGCGAGGTTGATCGTGCCGGCATGGACGGTCGCTCCCGGCGCGACCGGTTCGGGCGCGCTTTCGCCCGTCAGCATCGCGTTGTCGGTGGCGCTGCGGCCCTCCTCGATCACCCCGTCCGCCGCCAGCGCCTCTCCCGCCGCGACCAGCATGAGCATCCCCGGCTCGATCGCCGCTGCCGCGACGCGCACGACGCTGCCGTCGGGCTGGACGATGCCGGCGCTGCGCCCCATGCGCGACAGCAGCGCGCCGATTTCGGCCCGGGTCCGCCCGCGCATCGCGGCATCGAGCGCGCGGCCCGCCAGCAGGAAGAACAGCAGCATCGTCGCGCCGTCGAAATAGGCCTGCTCGCCGCCCGCAAAGGTCTCGTAGAGGCTGAGCCCCGTCGCCAGCAGCACGCCGATCGAGATGGGCACATCCATGTTCGTGCGCCCGGCTCGCAGCGCCCACGCGGCAGAAGCGAAGAAGGGCCGCCCGGCATAGGCGATCACCGGCAGCGCGATCAGCGCCGAAAGCAGGTGAAACAGGTCGCGCGTCGCGCCCTCTGCGCCGGACCAGACACTGACCGACAGCAGCATGACGTTCATCATGCCGAACCCGGCGACCGCCAGCGCGCGCATCAGCATGCGCGCCTCCTGCTCGTCCTGCGCGGGCGGCGCAGTCACCGCGGGTTGCGCCTCGAAGCCCAGCGCATCGAGCGCCGCGACCAGCGCATCCTCGCCCACCGCGGGGGAATGGCCGACATCGACGCGCCGGGCCGAAAGGTTGACGCGGACGGTCTCGACCCCGTCGATCCGCGCCAGTTCCCGCTCGATTTTGCCGATGCAGCCGGCGCAGCGGATGCCGGGCACGGCGAACCGGCTGTCGACGCGGGGCGCGCCGCGCATGGCGGCGTGGTCGAGCGGCGCGTTCATCGCAAATCGCTTTCGGCGCGCATCTCCCGGCCGCGGGCGTGCACCGTCAGCCGCAGGGTCCAGCGGCCCGGCGGCAGCGCTTCGCGCGAGACCCCGTCGGCCCCGAAGCGCAGCGCCATGTCGGGCTGGCGGCCCAGCGGGTGCCGCGCCTCGCCCTCGATCCGCGCACCGTCCGGCACGCCCGCCAGCGTCACGGCGACGCGGCCGTCGGCAAGACGGTGCGGTTCGGCGGACCAGCCCAGCGCCCGTTGTTCGGCCGCCCGTTGCAGCCAGTCGTTGTAGTTCTGGCTGGCGACGTAGGAGTTTTCGACGACCACGCCGCCGAAGGTGCGCTTCGCCACGACCGCGGCGGACATGTTGACCGCGATGACCACGCCGAACCCGGCCACGAGGATCGCGCTCATGTGGCGCCCGCTGAAAGTGCGTTTCACTGGCCTGCTCCCGGTGCCTCGAAGGTCGTTTCCTTGCGCTGCCGCTCGACCTCGCCGCCCAGCGACGTCGCGACGAAGGCGAATTCCTCGCTCTGCGCCGATGGCGGCGCGAGGACATAGACGCGCACCGCCTGGGTCGCGTCCGCGGGCACCGTCACCGGCAGCACGCGCGCCGCCTCTGCGCGCGAGGTCGCGTCGGTCCACATCGCCGCGTCCGGCAGGCCGTCGAGCGCGACCTCCATCCGGCGCGGCATCGTCGACATGTTGCGCAGGCGCAGGGTGTAGGCGTTGCGGATCGACCCGTCGCTCATCAGCATGAAGGGCGGGTTGCGATCGGGCGCGACCGACAGGCCGGTCCGGTCGCGCACGCCGAGCGCGAAGAGCATGGCCAGCCCGATCGACCCCCAGATCAGCAGGTAGGCGATCGTCCGCGGGCGCAGCAGCGCGCGCCACGCCGGTCGCGCCGGTCCGCCGGCCGCCTCTGCGCGGCAATCCTCTAGCGTGGCATAGTCGATCAACCCGCGCGGGCGGCCGATGCCGGCCATCACCTTGTCGCAGGCGTCGATGCACAGCGCGCAGGTGATGCAGCCGATCTGCGGCCCTTCGCGGATGTCGATGCCGGTGGGGCAGACCTGCACGCACAAGGTGCAATCGATGCAGTCGCCGAACGCGCCGGGGTTCCGCTCGGCCTGCCTGACGCTGCCGCGCGGCTCTCCGCGCCAGTCCTTGTACGTGACCAGCAGCGACTTCTCGTCCATCATCGCGGTCTGGATGCGCGGCCAGGGGCACATGTAGATGCACACCTGTTCGCGCATGAATCCGCCGAGCGTGACGGTCGTCAGCGTCAGCACCGCCACGGTGATGTAGGCGACCGGCGCCGCCTCGCCGCGCCAGAATTCGCGCACCAGCGTCGGCGCGTCGGCGAAGTACATGATCCACGCGCCGCCGGTCCAGAACCCGATCAGGAGATAGATCGTCCACTTGAAGCCGCGCCGGGCCACCTTCCCCCAGGTCCACGGCGCGGCGTCGAGCTTCTGGCGGGCGAAGCGGTCGCCGTCGACGAAGCGGTCGACGTGCTGGAACAGGTCGGTCCAGACCGTCTGCGGACAGGCATAGCCGCACCACGCCCGCCCCACCGCGCTGGTGACAAGGAACAGGCCGATCCCCGCCATGATCAGCAGGCCCGCGACGAAGTAGAACTCCTGCGGCCAGATCTCGATGCCGAACATGTAGAAGCGGCGATGGGCAAGATCGACCAGCACCGCCTGATCCGGCGCATAGGGGCCGCGATCCCACCGGATCCACGGCGTCGCGTAATAGATGACGAGGGTGATCGCCATCATCGCCCACTTGAAGCGGCGGAACGGGCCGTCGATGCGGCGGTTGTGGACCGTCCGTTTCGCTTCGTAGAGCTTGCCGGACGGCTCCGCCGCGCCGGTGTCAGTCGGTCGCATCGGACGCCGCCGCGCTTGCGGCCGGATCGGGCAGGCTCGGCTCCGGCACGGTCGGTTCGCCGCCGCCCAGCGAGTGGACATAGGCGGCCAGCATCGTGATCTTCACCGGGTCCAGCTTGTGCTGCCACGCGGGCATGACGCCCATGCGCGGGTTGAGCACCTGCCTGACGATGTCCGCCTTCGTCCCGCCATAAAGCCAGATCGCGTCGTTGAGCCGCGGCGCGCCCAGCTCGCGACTGCCCTCGCCGGTGGCGCCGTGGCAGGCGGCGCAGTTGTCGGCGAAGATCTGCGCGCCCGCCGGATTGGCGCGGCCCTTTCCGCCCAGCGCCAGCACGTGATCGGCCAGCGCGCTCTGCTGCGCGGCGTCGAGCGCGCCGTTGAACGAGGGCATGACGCTTTGCCGCGTCGCATCGTCGCCGTCCTGCCGGATGCCGTGGACCAGCGTCGTCTCGATCGCCTTGAGGTCGCCGCCCCACAGCCAGTCGTCGTCGTTGAGATTGGGATAGCCGAGCGACTGGCTGCCCGCCGCGCCGCTGCCGTGACATTGCGAGCAGTGCACGCGGAACGCCGCGCGGCCCCCGGCCACTGCCTGCTGCATCAGCTGTGGATTGCCTTCGAGCTTGGTGATGTCGGTCGCGGCCAGCGCCTCGCCGACCGAACGGCGGGCCTGGTCGGCCAGCGACATTTCCTGCGCCAGCTGGCCCCGGCTGGTCCAGCCCAGCACGCCCTCGGTCCCCTTTTCCAGCAACGGGATCGCGGGATAGAGCACGACGTAGCCGATCGCCCAGGCGATGGTCAGGTAGAACGTCCAGAGCCACCACCGAGGCAGCGGCGTGTTCAGTTCCTCGATACCGTCCCATTCGTGGCCGACGGTCTCGGTCCCGGTCGGCTGGTCGACCCTCTTATTCGCCATCGTCTTCGCCCCTGAAAATCGATTCCGCCATGTGCCGGTTGACCCCCTTGCGGCCCGGCAGGAACGGCCAGGCGCACAGGCCGACGAAGACCACCGCCATCGCGGCCAGCCCGACCGTGTCGGCGAACTGGCGCAGCGTCTCGTAGTCGCTCATCGCCCCTTCTCCCGCGCCAGGTCCTCTTGCGCCGCGGCGCTGTGGGTATCGACCAGCGTGCCCAGCATCTGGAGATAGGCGACCAGCGCATCCATCTCGGTCAGCCGCTTGGGGTCGCCGTCGAAATCGCGGGCCTGCGCCTTGGGATAGCGGCGCAGGAGATCGGCGCTGTCGGCCTCGGGATCGGCCTGCGCCTTCAAGTCCGCCGCGGCACTGGCGATGTCCTCCTTCGTGTAGGGCACGCCGACGCGGCTGAGCGCGGTCAGGTTCGCCGCCGGGTCCGCGACGTGGAGGTCGGTCTCGGCGAGGAAGCCGTATTGCGGCATGACGCTTTCGGGCACCACGCTCTGCGGATCGGCGAGGTGCTGGACGTGCCAGGCGTCGGAATAGCGGTTGCCGACGCGGGCAAGGTCGGGCCCGGTGCGCTTCGACCCCCACTGGAACGGGTGGTCGTACATCGATTCCGCGGCAAGGCTGTAGTGGCCGTAGCGCTCCACCTCGTCGCGGAACGGGCGGATCATCTGGCTGTGGCAGGTGTAGCACCCCTCGCGCACGTAGATGTCGCGCCCCGCCTGTTCGAGCGGGGTGTAGGGGCGCACGCCCTCCACCGCCTCGATGGTGTTGTCGATCCAGAACAGCGGCGCAATCTCGACCAGCCCGCCGATGGCGACGACGATCAGGGTGGCGACGCCCAGCAGCGTGACGTTGCGTTCGAGCCGGGCGTGGCCCTTGACGACGGCGGCCACGTCGGCCGGCTCGGGCGCGAGGGGCCGGGCGGCGGCGGGTTCGTGGGATGTGCTCATGGTTCGCGAACCTTCATTCGGCGGGAACGGCGTGGGCGGGCAAAGGGGCAGGCTTGGCGGCGCCCGCGATCGGACGGTCGGCAAGCGGATCGTGCGGCGTCTCGGTCATCGGCGCTTCCTCGCGGACCTTGCCGGCCAGCGTCTGGCCCACGTTCCACAGCATCACGACGAAGCCCGAAAGGTAGAGCAGCCCGCCGAACGCCCGCATCAGGTACATCGGGTGGATCGCCGCGACGGTGTCGGCAAAGCTGTTCACGAGGTAGCCGTCGGCCCCGTACTCGCGCCACATCAGCCCCTGGGTGATGCCCGCCACCCACATGCTGGCGGCGTAGAAGACGATGCCCAGCGTCGCGAGCCAGAAATGCCAGTTGATCATCCGAAGGCTGTACATCCGGCCCCGATTCCACAGGCGCGGGACGAGGTAGTACAGGCACGCGAAGGTGATCATCCCGTTCCAGCCCAGCGCGCCGGAATGGACATGGCCGATGGTCCAGTCGGTGTAGTGCGACAGCGAGTTGAAGAACTTGATCGAGAGCATCGGCCCTTCGAAGGTGCTCATCCCGTAGAAGGCGAGCGCCATGACCATCATCCGGATGATCGGGTCGGTGCGGACCTTGTCCCACGCGCCGTTCAGCGTCATCAACCCGTTGATCATGCCGCCCCAGCTCGGCATCCACAGCATGATCGAAAACACCATGCCCAGCGTCTGCGCCCAGTCGGGCAGCGCGGTGTAGAGCAGGTGGTGCGGACCCGCCCAGATGTAGAGGAAGATCAGGCTCCAGAAGTGGATGATCGACAGGCGGTAGGAATAGACCGGGCGTTCGGCCTGCTTCGGCACGAAGTAGTACATCATCGCCAAGAAGCCGGCCGTGAGGAAGAAGCCGACCGCGTTGTGGCCATACCACCACTGGACCAGCGCGCCCTGCACCCCGCCGAACAGCGGGTAGGCCTGCGACCCGAAGACCGACACCGGCACGTCGAGGTTGTTGACCACGTGCAGCATCGCGACGGTGACGATGAAGCCGAGGTAGAACCAGTTGGCGACGTAGATGTGCGGTTCGTGCCGGCGCAGGATCGTACCGACGAAGACGGCGAGGTAGGCAATCCAGACCACCGTCAGCCACCAGTCGGCATACCACTGCGGTTCGGCGTATTCCTTGCCCTGGCTGATGCCGAGCAGGTAGCCCGAGGCGGCCAGCACGATGAACGCCTGGTAGCCCCAGAACACGAAGCGGGCGAGCGCGGGAAACGCCAGCCGCGCGCGGCAGGTGCGCTGCACGACGTAGAAGCTGGTGCCGATCAGCGCATTGCCGCCGAACGCGAAAATGACCGCGCTGGTGTGCAGCGGGCGCACCCGGCCGAAATTGAGGTAGGGTTCGAAATTGAGCTGCGGCCAGGCCAGCTGCGCCGCGATGAACAGCCCCGCGACGAAGCCCGCCGCGCCCCAGAACAGCGTGGCCAGCGTTGCCGAGCGCACGGGATCGTCGTCGTAGCGGCTGTCGCCGGCGGGCATGCGGAAGAACCCGCGCGCGTGACCCAGCGGATCGAATCGCGCCGCCGATGCCGCGAACAGGCCGAGCGCCATGACGGCGACGATGCCCGCCTGCACCGCGAAGCCGGGATCCGCCGCGCCCGCGCAGGCCACGATCGCCAACAACATGATCGCGAACCACAGGCCCATCCGGCCCAATGCTGCTTCGGCTTGCATGAAAATCTCCGTCCCGCCGTGCTTCTCCCGGCCCCCTTGTGCCGCGCTGCACAACCGATCATTGATCCAGCGCAAAGTTCGCCGAAAAGGGCTGTCTTTTCGGCACAAAGGACGAGACGCGGCGCGGGTTGACCTGCGTCAAGGACGGGGCGGCAGGCGTCGGCGAAAGGCCGTTGTGCGATGCAACATCCTTGGCCGCACGGGGCGGTCGCTGCCTCGCCGGAAACGCAAGATGAAGACCCAGTTCGCGATCGCCGCCGCCCTCGCGGCCCTGTCCACCACCCCCGCCTCTGCGCAGGACGCCGGCAACCAGGGCCGGTGGCAGGTCAAGGCCCTTGCCACCGCCGTCCTGCCCGACGGCAAGATCACCCGCGTCGACGAGGACATTGTCGGCCTGCCCGCCACGCTCCAGACTAGGGCCAACGACAACGTCGTGCCGACGCTGGCGGTCGAGTATTTCCTGGCCGACAGCGTCTCGGTCGAAACGATCTGCTGCATCACGCAGCACGACGTCGATGCGACGACGGGGCTGCCGGGGGCCGAACTGGTCGCCGACGCCAAGGTGATCCCGGCGACGGTGACGGTGAAGTACCACGTGCCGATGGGCCCGGTGAAACCCTATGTCGGGGTCGGCCCGGCCTATTTTCTCTGGATCGATGCCAAGCCCGGCGCGGCGACGGTGCCGCTGGGCGTGACGAAGACGACGCTGAGCGACGAGCTGGGGCTGGCCGTTCAGGCGGGCGTCGATGTCGCGGTCAACGACAGTGGCCTTGGCGTCACGCTCGATGCCAAGCGTTACTTCATCGACACCACGGCGCGCTGGTATGCCGGGTCGACGCTGGCGATCGAGACCCGGCACAAGCTCGACCCCTGGGTGCTCAGCGCGGGCCTCGCCTGGCGCTTCTGAGCGGCGGGGCCCGCCGCGCTCGCGTCAGGCGGCGCGATCCTCCAGCAGTTCGCGGCGCAGGATCGTGACCTCACGCCGCGAGGGCAGGTCGATCACGCCCTCGTTCCGCATCCGGGTGAACTGGCGGCTGACGGTCTCGATCGTCAGCCCCAGGACGTCGGCGATCTGCTGGCGCGACAACGGCAGTTCGACGACGTCGGCCACCCCCGGCATCGTGCTGCAGGTGGCCGGCGCCATGCGTTCGGACAGTTCGAGGAGAAACGCCGCCAGCTTCTGTTCGGCGTTCATCCGGCCCAGCAGGACCATCCAGCGCCGCGTCCGGTCCAGCTCGGTCAGGGTGCGTTCGAGCAGCTTGTGTTCGAGGCGCGGGTGCGAGCGGGCGAAGCTGTCGAAGTCGGACCGCTGGAACACGCAGACGTGCGCCTCGCTCAGCGCCTCCACGCCATAGGGGGTCGACTGGCCGAACGGGCGCCCGAGGAAGTCCGACGGATAGGCCAGGCCCAGGATCTGCTCCTTGCCGTCGGCGGTCTGGCTCGACAGCTTGAGCACCCCGTCGATGACGTTGGCAACGAGGACCGCGTCGTCCCCTTCCCACAGGAGCTGCTCGCCCGGATCCAGCTTGCGGCGCCGCCCGATGCGGTTCAGCGCGTCGATCTCGCCAGTCTCCAGGTCGCCGCAGATGGCGCGGTTTCGCACCGCGCAGGCCTGGCAGAAGTTCATCGAGCGGTCGGAATCGAGGTGGGTCATGTCCCCGCCTTACGCCACTGCGGTCCCGTCGCCAACACGGCCAATGGTCGCGCATGCCGCGCCGGGTCCGGTTCGGGCTTCGTCCCGCATCGGGAAAGTCCGCAAACAGAGACCCTTGCGCACTTGCGGCAATTGCTTGCTTTCCGTTAATAATGTCTTGCTTTACAACTGGCAGGGATCAAGGCGGGTATTCGTCAAGTGCCTGTTTGCGTTCGATTTTAACAAGAGGCCATTTCGACTACGCTAGCGCGGATCTGCAGGGTCGGATGATTCGCGAGACCGGACGGCCAAGAGGGGTCTATGTTGACTGAGCCGGATATCTTCATTTCCTACAGCCGCGAGGATCGCCCGATCGCGCGGATGTTCGCCGACGCCCTCGGCGAGGAAGGGTTCGAGGTGTGGTGGGATGCCGCGCTTCATTCGGGCGAGACCTTCGACGAAGTCATCGAACGCAACCTGCGCGCGGCGAAGGCCGTGGTCGTGCTGTGGTCGCCCCGCTCCTGCGCATCGCGCTGGGTTCGCGCCGAAGCGACGCTGGCCGATCGCCGCGGCCGGCTGGCCCCCGCCATCATCGAGGCGTGCGACCGCCCGATCATCTTCGAACTGACCCACACCGCAGAGCTGTCGCACTGGAGCGGGGATCGCGGCGATGCCGCCTGGGGCCAGTTCGTCGCCGACCTGAAGCGGCTGGTGAGCGAGAACCTGGTCGCCGAAAGCCGCATCGCCGGTCGCAAGGAACCCCTGCCGGACAAGACGGGGCCGGAACCGAAGGCCGCATCTGCCGCCCCCCCGGCCCCCGCACCGGCCCCCGCCATCACCGCCGAACCACCTGCCGGCCCGGTTGACGCCCCGTCTCCGGCAAAGGCGGAAAGCCGCTTCGGCGGCCGCACCACCGCCTTCCCGGCGCTCGCTGACGATGACGACGACTTCGACGATGGCGCGCAGACGCAGCTTTACGCCTATGCCGACAATCCCTTCGCGCAGCAGGAACAGCACGTCCTGGAAATGCTGGACCTTGGCGGCGGCAACGGGCTGGATTCCTTTGCCATCGGCCCGCTCGGCGTGCGCATCGGGCGCTCCGCCCCGGCGGACGTGGTGCTGGCCGACCCGCGCATCTCGCGCGCCCACTGCGAAGTCACCTTTGCCGATGGCGAGGTGATCGTCTCCGATCTCGATTCGACCAACGGCACCTTCGTCGACGACCAGCGGGTCGACGGCACCGCTCCTCTGCCGGTAGGCTCGATCCTGCAGGTGGGCGGCATCCGGCTGGTCCACGAAGTCCGCGCCCCGGCCGGCGCGAACTGAGGGCGCGGCGTTGAAGACCGACGTCGACGCGCCGCTCGCCCCCCACCCCGTCGACGCGGCGTCTGCCAGACCGTCCGCCATCCGTCGTGCCCGGCGCGTGCGCCCCGAGCCCGATCCGCCGCGTCCGCCCCACCCGGACAGGCACCCGCCGCGCCCGCGCCTGACGCTCAATGTCGGCATCACCGGGCATCGCGGCAATGCCCTCGACGCCTCGATCGAGGATGACCTGCGCCACCGGCTCGACACCGTGCTCGGCGCGTTGATCGGCGCGGTGAAGGCGCTGCGCGAATCCGATCCGGCGGTTTATTCGCCGCAATCGCCCCAGATGCGCTTTCACACCGCGCTCGCCACCGGGGCGGACCAGATCGCGGCCAAGGCGGCGCGCGGGCTCGATTACGAAGTGCGCGCGGTCCTCCCTTTTTCCGAGGCCGAATACACCCGCGACTTCGCGCTGGGCGAGGAAAACCGCGAATTCAAGCGCCAGGTCGCCAATGCCGACGAAGTGCTCTGCCTGCCCGGCAAGCGCGCGCGCGAGGATGATGCCTATGTCCTCGTCGGCAAGGCGATCATCTCGGCCTCCGACATCCTCGTCGCGGTGTGGGACGGGGGCGAGGGCCGCGGGCGCGGAGGCACCGCCCACGTCGTCGAGATGGCGATGATGGCGGGCGTGCCGGTGCTGCACATCCCGGTCGACTGCGCCGCCGGCACCGTCGGCCCGTCGCGCCTGCTCGTCGGCGGCGAGATGATCGACCCGGTCGTGGAGCCGATCGACGCGCCGTCGGACTATGCCCGCCTCGTCAGGCGGACGCTCTGCCCGCACAGCGAGGTCGAGCACGAGCAGCTTGCCGAATATTTCGCAGAGCGCGAGATCCAGACCAACTGGCGCATCGAATACCCGCTGATGCTCTCGCTGCTGGGGGTCAAGCGGATGCCGCCGCGCCCCTGGCACCAGGGGCGGGTGAGCGACGGCCACGAAAGCCGTCGGCACGGCGAGGAACTCGATACCCGCGCGCTGGACGAGGCCTATGACTGGGCCAATTTCCTCGCGATCCGCTATGCCCAACTGTTCCGCAGCGGCCATGTCACGAACTACGCGCTCGCCGCGCTGGCGGTCATCGTCGCGCTGACCGGGCTGATCGTGCCGACGATCAAGATCTATCTCGTCATGCTCGAACTCTCGATCATCGGGCTGCTGTTCTACAACACCCACATCGGCGGGCGCGGCGAATGGCATCGCAAGTGGCTGCAATACCGCCATCTCGCCGAATCGCTGCGGCCGCTGATCTACCTCAAGCGCACCGGGCTTGCCGGCCCGCCGTTCCGCGCCGATTTCGCGGAGGTCGCCGCGCGCCATCACGAAAATCCGGACTGGACCCGCTGGTACGCCACCGCGATCTGGCGCGAGATGGAAGCCCCGGTCGGCACCATGACCGAAGAGACGGTGCGCCGCCTTGCCGAAGACGTGCTCGAGGAACAGGTCCGCCCGCAGGCCGCCTATCACAAGGTGAACGCGGAGCGGATGCACAAGATCGATCACAAGCTGCACGAGGTCGGCAACTTTCTCGTCGGCGCAGTGATCGCGGCCTGCACGCTCTACATCGTCATCTATTTCGCCCGGCACGAATGGATCAAGGCGCTGACCGCGCCCTTCATCTTCGTCACCGCCGGTTTTCCCGCGCTCAGCGCCGCCGCGTTCGGCCTTCGCGGCCATGGCGAGCATCTCGTCACCGCCAGCCGGTCGCACAACACGGTGCGCGCGCTCGCCGTGAACGAAGCGCGGCTGGAAGGCATCAGCGAGCTGGACGAACTGACCGCGGAACTGCGCAACACCGCGGAAATCATGCTGTCCGACCTCAACGAATGGTCGCTCGCCTATCGCGAACGCTCGCTGCAGGTGCCGGGCTAGACGCTCATTCCTCGGTCTCGTCGGTCCGGGGGGGCAGCCGGTCGGCCCAGAGCCGTTCCATCATCAGGTAGGTGAACGACGCGCTCCACGTCACCAGCACGAGGCCGGCCAGCGCCTCGATCCCGGTGACCATGCGGATCGCGCCGTGGGGCACGATGTCGCCCAGGCCCAGGGTGGTATAGGCCGCGATCGAGAAGTAGAAATGGTCGACGAACCAGCCCGCGCCGCCATACGTGGCGCCGGCCAGCCCGCCGTATCCCGCCACCTCGATCAACGCCAGCAGGGTCGCGAAGACGAGCACTTCGGCCAGATGCAGCGCGAAGATGGTGGCGAGCACCACGAACATCGGCCGTGGCAGTTTCGGCACCCGGTGCTGAACCGCCCAGGCCAGCCAGCGCAACCCGAAAAAGTGCATCTCGATGCTGATCGTCACGGCGAGACAGGCCGCGGCGAGGCCGACGAGCATCTCGGTAAGCGGCATCGCCCGTCAGCTGGCCGCCCGCGAGCGGTTGAGCAGCGCCTGGAGATAGGCCTTGGTCTGCGACGCCTTCACCACCGAGTTCTTCGCTTCCGCCTCGCTGGTGGTGCCGCGCATCGACGCCTCCAGCGTGTCGAGATAGGAAACGTAGCTCTTCGCGCTCTGCGCGCTGGCCTGCCGGATGCGGTAGTTTTCCTGGTCCTCTTCGCTGGCGCCCGATCCGGGCTTCCGCCCTTCGGCGAGCCGCGTGACTTGCCGCGCGATGTCGCGCGCGTCGCCGATCGCCTTGGCGAAGTTGCGCCGCGTGGCCGCGGTGACCCCGCCATCGTCCGCCGGGGCAGCGGCGACCGAGGGTTCGGGCGCGGCCTGCGATGCCGCTGGGGCGCTGCTTGCCGCGCTGCTGGCCTGCACGGTGCCGGGCGTCGGCGCGGCGGCGGCAAGGGCGGTGTCCTTGTCGCCCTTGGCGCGATAGGCGGCGGCGGCCAGCGTGCGGAACGTGCTGAACGCGGCGAGCTGGTCGTTCACCGCCTGCAGCGTCGCCTCGATCCCCTGCGCCTCGGCCAGGATCACGCCTTTTTCGCGCAAGTCGGTCAGCCCGGACTTGAGGTTGTTGGCAGCCGTCTGCCGCGCCGGCCCTTCCTTCGCGGCAGAGCGGGGGTTGCCGACATCGGCCCAAGGCAGGTCGGCGGCCACGCCGCTTGCCCGTTTCTCCGCGGCGGCGCGCACCGCGGTGCCCAACGCCTTCAGCCGCGTGACGGCGTCGGCCTCGGATGTGACGTCCCCGTCCTCCACCGCCAGCGCCTTGGTCGTATTCTCGTCCAGCCCGGCATTGGTCGCCGCCTGCAGCAGCGCCGCGAACATCGCCGGGTATTCGGAAACGTCGGCCGGGGCCGAGGCGACGGCGATGGGCGAACCGGGCATCGGGCTCTTTTCGGACTGGCCCGAGACCATCATGTAGCCGGCCACGCCCAGGATCGCCGCAACCGCCCCGACCGCGACGAAGATCTTGCCCAGGCCCTCGCTCTTCTGCGGCTCTGCCGGCGCGGCGTCGCGCCGGGCTTCGGGCTTGGCCGGGGGCTTGCCCCCCTCCTTGCCGTCGGCCTTGTCGGCGTGCTTCGCGGCAGGCTCGTCCGCCGTCGCCGCCTTCGCGCCGTTGGCGGCCAGCGCCGCAGCGCCTGCCCCGCCGGCCACGGCAGCCGCCGCGAGCGGTGCGGCCTTGTCGTCGGTCTCCGGATTCGCGACGTCCGCCGGGGGTGCCGCGGCCCTGGCCTTGGCCAGCACCGCCGGATCGGGCGCGGGCGTCGGCGTCGGTTCGGCCGGCTTCACGAACTTTGCCTGATCGGGCGATTCGGGCACGCCGGTGGCGATGCTGCCCGCGCCGAACCCCTCGGCGATCGGCGCGACGGGCACGATGGTCTTCGATTCCTTGTCGAACACCGCGATGCGGGTGCGATCGTCATCGTCGTCGTCGAGCATCGGCTCGGCCACGGTGATGTCGTTGCCTTCGAACATGGCGAGCCACTGCGCGATGCTTTGCGGCCGTTCGTCGGGCCGGATGGTCATCGCCGCGTCTATGGCCTTGAGGAAGCTCTTGGAAAAGCCCGGCCAGTTGCCCTCGGCCAGCGGCTTGCCCAGCCCGCCGTGCAGCCGTTCGAGCACCTCGGGCGGCTTTTCGCCGGTGACGCATTCGTAGAGCACGACGCCGAGCGCGTAGATGTCGGTCCACGGCCCCTGCTCGTAAGTGCGCACGTACTGCTCGATCGCGGCATAGGGCGGGGTGTGGAAGGTGACCTTGGTGCTCGTCGCCTCTCCCGATTCGAAGCGCGCCGAGCCGAAGTCGATCAGCACCGCCTTGTCATCGTCGCCCACCATGATGTTCGGCGGTTTGATGTCGCGGTGAAGCACGCCGACGCGGTGGGCACGGTCCAGCCCTTCGGCGATGGGCAGGATGATCCTGGCGAGGCTAGCCTGGTTGAAGCGGGTGCCCTGTTTCAGCAGGCGCGAGAGCGGGGTCCCGTCCTCGAAATCCATGACCATGTAGGCGGTGCCGTGGATCTCGAACAGCGAACGCACCGACACGATGTGCGGATGGCGAGTGGGGGTCGATAGGTTCCAGAGGAGCTTGGCCTCCTCCACGAATTTCTTGAGGCCGAGCGCGTGGACTTCCTCGGCGTTGGAATCGACCGGAACGACGGTGTCGTCCTGGTCACGCTCGCTGATCGAAGACGGAAAGTATTCCTTGATCGCAACCAGTTCGTCGAAATAAATGCCGCGGCCCTTGTAGACGATGCCGAAGCCGCCGACGCCGAGAACTTCCTCGAGCCGCCATTCGCGCAGGACAGTGCCCGGTGGCAGAGCCTTAGTCGAGTATGCCTTGCTCATTGCCGAAAGCCCCCCGGAGCGATACGTTAACTTCAAATCGCACGGAATTGTGCCTCTATTCAACCCGCAAAGGCAGGTGATCGGCCAGTTATGAGCCCACAGTTTCTCACCGCCACCATGACGAACGTCGGACTTCGTCGAAAAGTCAACGAAGACAGTTATTTGGACAGGACAGGCGACGGCTTCTGGATCGTCGCCGACGGGATGGGCGGGCACGATGCGGGCGAAGTGGCCAGCGCGATGGTCGTCGATGCGCTGAGGACGGTGCCAGTGGGCCCCGATCCGCGCCGCACGGCAGAGGCGGCGATGGCCGCGATCCAGAAGGTGCAGGTGGAACTGGTCGAACTGGCCAAGGACGGGATCAAGCCGCGCACCATCGGCACCACCGTCGTCGGGCTGGTCATCGCCAGCGGGCGCTACGTCGTGTTCTGGGTCGGCGACAGCCGCATCCTCCTGGTCCGCGGCGGCGAGATTTCGCGCCTGACGCGCGACCACAGCCTGGTGCAGGACCTGATCGACGCCGAACTGATCGACCCGGCCGAGGCGGAGACGCACCCCGATTCGAACGTCATCACCCGCGCGGTGGGCGCGGACAAGGAACTGGTGATCGACAGCAAGTCGGGCGAGGTGCAGCCCGGCGACCTGTTCATGCTGGCCAGCGACGGCGTGACCAAGGTGCTGACCGAGGCCGAGATCCTCGCCTTCCTGACAACGCGCAACGCCAAGCAGGCGCACCGCGCGATGAGCAACACGATCCTCGAACGGGGCGCCCCGGACAACTTCACCTCGATCGTGGTGCGCGTCCTTTAGCGGCGGGCGGGGCGCGGCCGTGCCGCGCCCCGCCCGCCTGCCGGATCAGATCATGCCGAGCGCGGCCATGTAGGTTTCGAGCACCGCTTCCTCGTGCTCGAAATCTTCCTTCTTCTGCTTGCGGATGCGCATGATCTTGCGCATCGCCTTCACGTCGAAGCCGCGGGCCTTGGCTTCGGCGAAGACGTCCTTGATGTCCTCGGCGATGCCCTTCTTCTCTTCTTCCAGCCGCTCGGCCCGCTCGATCAGCAGGCGCAGTTCGTCGGCCGTGACGTTGTTCACGCCCATGGCCTGGTCGGCACCGCCGATGGTGGTGACTTCGTCTTCCATGTCAAAAACCTTCCGATTGGGATGAGGCGCGGGTCCGCCGGCGGCGACCCTGCGCGAAGAATCGCGTGACGGCGCTGATAGCCGCACCGGCCCCGGCGGTGAAGGGCGGCGCGGCGATTTCCACCGGCCCGCCCGATGCGGGGTCAGACCGCGTTCTTCTTCAGGCTTTGTTCCATCCGCTCGATCTGTTCCGGGGTGGCGGCGGTCTGGTACCGGGCCTTCCATTCGTCCATCGCCATGCCGTGGATCACCGCGCGGGCCGCGTCCCGGTCGCCATCGTACCCGGCGTCGCGAATCCAGTCGGCAAGGCAGTTGCGGCAGAACCCGGCCAGCCCCATCAGGTCGATGTTCTGGGCATCGTGGCGGTGGCGCAGATGGCGCACCAGCCGGCGGAAGGCCGCCGCCGCGACAGCGTCGGGCAGCGCGTCGAGCGCGTCGTTCGGGGCGGTCGGCAGGTCGGAATCGCAGGACAAGTCGTTTTCTCCGGTCATGGCGTGGTCATGATGGTTGCCTAGCGGCTAGCCAGACAATAGGCCGTTGCTGACGAAACCAGGCAAAAGCCCCTCCCTCGACAGGTAAGCGCACCCGTGAACAAGTTCGACCCCCGTGGCCGCAAGGTCAAGATTCTCGCTACCCTGGGCCCCGCCAGCCGCGATCCCGACATGATCGAGCGGCTGATCAAGTCCGGCGCCGATGCCTTTCGCGTCAACATGAGCCACGGCGAGCACGACACCCACGCCGAAACGATCGCGACGATCCGCAAGCTGGAGGCCAAGACCGGGCGGCCCATCGGCATCCTGTGCGACCTGCAGGGACCGAAGCTGCGCGTCGGCAAGTTCCGCGACGGCAAGGCGGTGATCCCGCACGGCCGCCACTTCACGCTGGATCGCAGCGACGAGCCGGGCGACGAGAACCGGGTCCAGCTGCCCCATCCCGAACTGTTCGGCCTGCTGAAAAAGGGCCAGCGCCTGCTGGTCGACGACGGCAAGATCCGCCTGCGGGTGATCGAGGCGGATGCCGACCGGATCTTCTGCAGCGCCGAAGTCGGCGGCGTCATCTCCGACCGCAAGGGCGTCAACGTGCCCGATGCCGAGATCCCGATCCCCGCGCTGACCGAAAAGGACCGCCGCGACCTCGCCTTCGCCGTCCAGCACAAGGCCGACTGGATCGCGCTCTCCTTCGTGCAGCGGGCCGAGGACGTCGCCGAGGCTCGCCGGTTGATGGGCGGCCACGGCGCGCTGATGGCCAAGATCGAAAAGCCGCTGGCGGTGCGCCATCTCGACGGCATCCTCGAACTGTCCGACGGCATCATGGTCGCGCGCGGCGATCTCGGCGTCGAACTGAACCCAGAGGAAGTGCCCCCGCTGCAGAAGCGCATCGTCCAGCAGGCGCGCGCGGCGGGCAAGCCGGTCGTCGTCGCGACCCAGATGCTCGAATCGATGATCGAGAGCCCGGCGCCGACCCGCGCCGAGGTCTCCGACGTCGCCAACGCGGTCTACGACGGGGCCGACGCGGTGATGCTCAGCGCCGAAACCGCCGCGGGCCAGTGGCCGCAGGAAGCGGTGACGATCATGCACCGCATCGCCGCGCAGGTCGAAAACGATCCCGGCTATGCCGAACGCATCATGCTGACCGGGGTGGAGCCGGATGCGACGACTTCGGACGCGCTCGCCGCGGCCTGCGCCTCCATCGCGCGCACGCTGCGCATCGCGGCGATCACCGTGTTCACCGCATCGGGCAGCAGCGCCCGGCGCGTCGCGCGCGAACGGCCGAGCGTGCCGCTGCTGGTGCTGACCCCGCTGCAGACGACGGCGCGGCGCTGCGCGCTGCTCTGGGGCGTCCACGCGGTGCAGACCAAGGACATCGGCAGCTTCGAGGAGATGATCGCCAAGGGCAAGCGGATGGCGCTGCGCAACCGTTTCGGCAAGGCGGGCGACAAGATCGTCGTGCTGGCGGGCGTTCCCTTCGGCACGCCGGGGGCGACCAACCTGCTCCATGTCGTGACCCTGACCGGCAAGGAGCTGGACAGCCGCGAGGCGGAGGGCTGACGCCCCGTCGCCATGCAGTTCCTGTCCGACAATGCGGCCCCGGTCCATCCCGCGGTGTGGGAGGCGATGCGCCGCGCCGACGCGACCGACGCGCCCTATGACGGCGATGCCCTGTCGCGCTCGCTCGACCGGGCGTTCTCGGACCTGTTCGGCATGGACTGCGCGGTGGTCTGGACCAGCACCGGCACCGCCGCCAACTGCCTCGCGCTGGCGACGCTGGTGCCGCCCTATGGCGGGATCGTCTGCCACGACGACGCGCACATCGAACAGGACGAGGCGGGCGCGCCCGAATTCTACACCCACGGCGCGAAGCTGATGCTGGCGCACGGCCCGCACGCCAAGCTGACGCCCGAGAGCATCGCCGCGGTGATCGACCCGATCCGCGACGACGTCCACCGGGTGCAACCGCATGCCGTCGCCATCACCCAGGCGACGGAGCAGGGCTGCGTCTATGCGCCCGGCGAACTGGCCGTGCTGGCCGACTACGTCCGCGGCAAGGGGCTGGCGTTCCACATGGACGGAGCGCGTTTCGCCAACGCCGTCGCCCATCTCGGCTGCACGCCGGCCGAGGCCGGGCCGGCGCACGACATCGACACGCTGTCGTTCGGCATGATCAAGAACGGCGGCATGGGGGCAGAAGCGCTCGTCTTCTTCGACCCCGCCCGCGCAGCCGAAGCGAAGCGCCGCCACAAGCGCGCCGGGCAGTTGCAGTCCAAGGGCCGCTACCTCGCCGCCCAGCTTCTCGCGATGATCGAGGGCGACGTCTGGCTCGCCAACGCGCGCCACGCCAACGCCGCCGCCGCCACGATTGCCGAGGGCGCGGGCGCCCGCCTGCTCTATCCCTGCCAGGCGAACGAGGTCTTCGTTCGCCTTTCGCCGGCCGAGCGCGAGGCGCTGCGCGAACAGGGCTTCGGCTTCTACGACTGGGGCGCCGACGCGGCCCGCTTCGTCACCGCGTGGAACGCGGACGCAGGCCACGCGGCCCGGCTCGCCGCCGCGATCGCCGCCCTGTGACCGGCCCCGTAACCCTGTGACCGCCCACCACGACGCCCCCGCTGCGCCCGAAGCGGTGCCCGAGGCGGCCGCCCCCGCACCGCAGCGCACCCGCCTGTCGTTCGCCGATCCGCGCGCCTTCGTGCCCTTCACCCTCGTCGCGCTGATCTGGGGTTCGACCTGGCTGGTCATCAAGGACCAGATCAGCGACGTCCCGCCGAGCTGGTCGATCGTCTACCGCTTCGCCGTCGCGGCGGCGGCGATGTTAGTGCTGGTCAAGGTGCGCGGCGAGCGATTGCGCGTTTCCTCGCGCGCCTGGCCGGTGATCCTGCTCGTCGGGCTGACGCAGTTCACGTTGAACTTCCAGTTCGTCTACCGCGCCGAGACGCACATCACTTCGGGCATCGTCGCGCTGTTCTTCGCGCTGATCCTGATCCCGAACTCGATCCTCGCCTGGTTCGCGCTGGGCGAGCGGGTGTCGCGCGGCTTCGTTGCCGGATCGGCGGTGGCGGTCGTCGGCGTCGGCATGCTGCTTTCGGCGGAATACCGGGCCAGCGGCGGCGGCACCGACATCATGCAGGGCGTGCTGCTGGCGGTGCTCGCTACGCTCAGCGCCTCGGTCGCCAACGTGACGCAGGCGAGCGAGCGGGTGCACCGCGAGCCCTTCCTGCCGCTGCTGTTCTTCTCGATGCTCGCCGGCCTTGCCATCAACGTGGCGGTGGCGCTCGCGATCGACGGGCCACCGATCTGGGACCCGCGCCCCGGCTACCTCGCGGGCATCGCCTATCTCGGCATCGCCGGATCGGTCATCACCTTCCCGCTCTACTTCACCCTGATTCGCAACATGGGCGCGGGACGCGCGGCCTATATCGGGGTGGCAACGCCGATCCTGGCGATGCTGCTGTCCACCCTGTTCGAAGGGTTCGTCTGGACCCCGCTCACCATCGGCGGCGCGGTGCTGGCGTCAGCCGGCCTCGTTCTCGCGCTGAAGGCACGCCACTAGCCCTTCGCGATAAGTCGGATATCGGGGCCGCCACCCCAGCACCCGCTTCGCCTTGCCGTTGGCGACGCGCCGGTTCTCGGCATAGAAGCCGCGCGCCATCGGCGACAGGTCGGCCTCGTCCATCGTCTGCAGGGGCGGGACCGGCGCGCCGAGCATCCGGCAGGCCTCTTCGATCACCGCGTTCTGGCTGCACGGCAGGTCGTCGGCCAGGTTGTAGGCACCCGCCGGTGCGTCGAGCGCCAGCGCCACGCCTTGCGCGATGTCGTCGACATGGACGCGGCTGAAGACCTGCCCCGGAATGTCGAGCCGGTGGGCCCGCCCCTCGCGCACCCGGTCCAGCGCCGATCGTGTCGGACCGTAGATGCCGGGCAGGCGCATCACCCGCGCGCCCAGTGCCAGCCAGCGCAAGTCCGCCTCGGTCCGCGCGTTGCGCCGCCCGATCCCGACCGGCGCGCTTTCGTCCACCCACGCCCCGCCCGCATCGCCGTAGACGCCGGTGGACGACAGGTAACCGAGCCAGCCTCCGAACCGGGCCAACGCCTCGCCGTAGAGGTCGAGTACCGGCTCCCCGCCGTCGCGCGCGGGCGGCACCGAGCTCAGCACCGCGTCCGCCCCGGAAAGCGCGAAAGCGACCGCGTCCGCATCGGCGAAGTCGACATCGCCGTCCCGGCCCGTGCCGGTGACCACCCATCCCTCGCCCGCCAGCCGCGCCGCGATGACCTTGGCCGTATAGCCCATTCCGAAGACGAACATCCGCATGACCCGCGGCCTAGCCCGAACGACAGCCCTTGCGCCACGCTTTTTGCCGGGCGCGGTGGGCAAGGGGTCGAAACGGGGTTGCCTATCGCCGCGCAAGGCGCATCTATCGTCGCATGGATATTGCAAGCACCCCGTCGAACCCGTCCGGCAACCCCGAAATGGCGGATGCCGCCTTCGAGCCGCACGACCCCGCCACAATCTTCCGCAAGAACTACACCCCGCCGTCGTGGCTGGTGCCGGAAATCCGGCTGGACTTCGATCTCGGCCTCGAACTCACCCGCTGCGTCGCGACGCTGACGGTAAGACGCAACCCCGACGGCGACGGCGACCAGACGCTGCACCTGTGCGGCGACAACCTCGCCGTCATGCGCCTGCTGGTCGACGGTGCGGAGGCGGAGGGCTGGTCGATGAGCGGGTCCAACCTGCTGCTTCCCTTGCCCGGCGCATCGCACGTCGTCACCATCGAGACGCAGCTTCACCCCGCCACCAACAGCCAGCTGATGGGCCTCTACGCCTCGGGCGGGATGCTCTGCACCCAGTGCGAGGCGGAGGGCTTTCGCCGCATCACCTTCTTCCCCGACCGGCCCGACGTGCTGTCGAAGTACACCGTGCGGATGGAAGGGGACGCGGCGACGTTCCCGGTGCTGCTGTCGAACGGCAACCTCGTCGAAACCGGCAAGGGAGAGGCCGGCCGCCACTGGGCGCTGTGGGACGATCCCTGGCCCAAGCCGAGCTATCTCTTCGCGCTGGTCGCAGGCCAGCTCGTCGCCAACCGCGACACCTTCACCACGATGTCGGGGCGCAAGGTCGACCTGGCCGTCTGGGTGCGCGAGGGCGACCTTGAGAGGACCGGTCACGCGATGCGCAGCCTCATCGCCTCGATGAAGTGGGACGAGGAAGTGTTCGGCCGCGAATACGATCTCGACCAGTTCAACATCGTCGCCGTGTCCGACTTCAACATGGGCGCGATGGAGAACAAGGGTCTCAACATCTTCAACACCCGCTACGTGCTGGCCGACCCGGAAACCGCGACCGATGGCGACTACGACGGAGTGGAGGGCGTGGTCGGCCACGAATACTTCCACAACTGGTCGGGCAACCGGGTCACGTGCCGCGACTGGTTCCAGCTTTCGCTGAAGGAGGGCTTCACCGTCCTGCGCGACCAGATGTTCAGCGCCGACATGGGGTCGGAACCGGTCAAGCGGATCGAGGACGTGCGCATCCTGCGCGCCGCCCAGTTCCCCGAGGATTCCGGCCCGCTGGCCCACCCGATCCGGCCCGATTCGTATCAGGAAATCAGCAACTTCTACACCGCGACCGTCTACAACAAGGGCGCGGAAGTCATCCGCATGATGCACACGCTCGCCGGGCCGGAACGCTTCCGCAAGGGCACCGACCTCTACTTCGACCGTCACGACGGCGAGGCGGCGACCTGCGAGGACTTCATCCGGGCGATGGAGGACGGCGCGGGCCTGGACCTCGCGCAGTTCCGCCTGTGGTACGAACAGGCCGGCACGCCCAAGGTCTTGATGCGCAGCGAATTCGACCAGTCGAAGGGCGCGGTAACGCTGCATTTCGAACAGAAGGTGCCCGCCACCCCCGGCCAGCCGGTGAAGAAACCGATGCCGATCCCGCTGAAGGTCGCGCTGTTCGACCGCGACAGCGCCCGCCATGGCGGCGAACGGCTGCTGGTGATCGACAAGGACAAGGCCAGCTTCACCTTCGACGGCTTTGCCCGCCCGCCCGCGATCAGCGTGAACCGCGGCTTCACCGCGCCGATCCAGCTCGAGGCGGAGAGCCACGACGACGACCTGATCTTCCTCGCCGCCCACGACGACGACGCCTTCGCCCGGTACGAGGCACTGCAGCAGCTGGTCACCCGCGAACTGCTCGGCGCAATCGAGCACGGGCCCGACGAGGCGCGGCGCGGCGCGATCGTCGATGCGGTGGGCGCGGTGCTCGCCGATCCGGGCATCGACGACCTGATGCGCGGCGAACTGCTGATGCTGCCGACCATCACCTTTCTGCTCGAACTGGCCGCGCCCGCCGACCCGGTGGCGCTCCACCGCACGCGCGAACGGCTCAAGGCGCATATCGGCACGCGACTGCGCGCGCCGCTCATCGCGCTCCACGACCGGGCCTCGGCCATCCCCTACGGCCTCGATGCCGCCGCCCGCGGCGCGCGCAAGGTAAAGACGCAGGCGCTCGTCTTGCTCGCCGCCGCCGATCCGAAGGAGGCCGCCGCCCGGGCCGAGGCGCAGTACCGCGCCGCCACCAACATGACCGACCGGCAGGGCGCGCTGATGGTGCTGGCCGGGATCGACAGCCCGGCGCGCAGCGAACTGCTCGCCGATTTCCACGCCCGCTTCGCCGGCAACGCGCTGGTCATCGACAAGTGGTTCGGACTGCAGGCCGGTTCGCTCGACCCCAAGGTGCTCGACACGGTGGAGGCGCTGGCAAGGCACCCCGACTTCACCATCAAGAACCCGAACCGGGTGCGCAGCCTCTACATGACGATGGCGGGCAACATCGCGGCGTTCCACGACGAGAGCGGGCGCGGCTATCGCATGATCGCCGACCTCGTGCTGGCGCTCGACCCGATCAACGCGCAGACGGCGGCGCGCTTCATCCCGGCGCTGGGCCGCTGGCGCAAGATCGAGCCGGGCCGCGCCGCCCTGATGCGCGCCGAACTGGAACGGATCGCCGCCGCGCCGGATCTTTCGAAGGACACGCGCGAACAGGTGAGCAAGAGCCTCGACGGCTGATCCGATGGTCGATGTCATCAGGGCCGGCGCGCTCGCCGCCGTGCCGCACGGATTCCTCGGGCGGCGCGGCGGGGTTTCGACGGGGCAATACGCCAGCCTCAACGTCGGCACCGGGTCCGACGACCTGCCCCGCGCGATCGAGGCAAACCGCACGCTCGTGGCCAACGCGGTGCTTCCCGGCGCGGCGCTCGCCACCGTCTACCAGGTCCATTCCGCCGAGGTGGTGCGGATCGACACGCCTTTCCCGATGGCGGCGCGGCCCCACGCCGACGCCATGGTCACCGACCGGCCGGGCGTCCTGCTCGGCATCCTCACCGCCGATTGCGCGCCGGTCCTGCTCTCCGATGCCGAGGCGGGCGTGATCGGCGCGGCGCACGCGGGATGGCGCGGCGCGTTCGGCGGGATCGGCGGGGCGACGGTCGCGGCGATGGAGCGGCTCG
Source organism: Croceicoccus sp. BE223 (assembly GCF_031457155.1). Lineage (NCBI taxonomy): Bacteria > Pseudomonadati > Pseudomonadota > Alphaproteobacteria > Sphingomonadales > Erythrobacteraceae > Croceicoccus > Croceicoccus sp. BE223. The sequence continues at coordinate 149,524 of NZ_JAVDWB010000001.1, read as the reverse complement.
GCGCCGACCGGGGCCGCATCGCCGCCGCCATCGGCCCCTGCATCGCGCAGGCCAGCTACGAAGTGGACGACGGCTTTTACTTGCGCTTCCTGGCCGAGGACGAGGGCTTCGACCGCTTTTTCAAGCCGGGGCGCGATGGGCATCACCAGTTCGACCTCGCCGCGTTCGTCGCCGCTGACCTGGCCGCAGCGGGCGTGACGCGGGTCGAGATCACCGGCCTCGACACTTACGCCGACGAGGATCGCTTCTTCTCCTATCGCCGCGCGACGCAGGCGGGCGAAGGCGGCTATGGCCGGCAGATCAGCCTGATCGGCCTACCGGTGTGAACCGTGCCGCGGCCGATCCCGAAGCCATCCGCGCCTGGCAGCGGATCGATGCGCGGCTGACGACATCGGGCAGCCTGACCGAGGCGGACATCGCCGCGCTGGCGGGGATCGGCGTCACCCGCATCGTCAACCTCGCCATGTCCGATCACCCCGATATCCTGCCGGGCGAGGGCGGAGTCTGCGCCGAGCGCGGTATCGATTATCTTGCCATCCCGGTGCCTTTCGACAAGCCGGAGGACGCGCACTACCGCCGGTTCGAGGCGGCGCTTAGCGGCGATGCGCCGGTGCATGTGCACTGCGTGCTCAACTGGCGGGTGTCCGCCTTTGTCTACCGGCACAATCGCGATGCCGGGATGGCCGCCGACGCGGCGCTCGCCCTGCTGCACCGCCAGTGGGACCCGCGCCGCAGCGATCACCCCGACGCCGCGACTTGGGCCGCCTTCATCGGCCTCTGACTGCGACGGCACCTGCTCAACGCGACGTTCAGCGCCAGCCCGCCAGCAGCAGGCCCGACAGGCAGCAGGTCGACAGCACCAGCGTGAAGGTGATGCGCAGTTTCAGCAGCGACCGGGCCAGGGCGCGCGCCGGCGAAACCGCGACGATCGACAGGAGGTAGAGCGCGGCGAGAAGCAGGGGCAGCGCAGGTAAGCCGCGGATGAAGCTGGCGATCAGGATGTGCATGATGCGACCGTGCCGCCGGGGCGTTTAAGCGCGCCCCGGCAGCCGCTTAGGCAGAACTACCTAAAATATCCTGCCCCTGCCCGGTCAGCCCCCCCACTCGGTCAGGCCCAGCGGATCAGGCCTTCGCCAGCGATCGCAGCATGGCGAGGAACGTCGCGTAGGCGCGCTCGGCCTGCGCCTTGTCGTAGGCCGGGCTGTCCGGCACCGTCCAGCCATGGTCGGCGGGATAGACCTCGACCGTGCCGGCCGCGCCCGACTCCTTGAGCGCATCGGTCAGAACCGTCTTCTCGCCCGGCGCCTTGGCATCGTCGTTCTGCGCGATGGCGATGTGATAGACCCCCGCGCCGATCAGTTGCCGGTGCGGGCTGTCGGGCGCATCGGTGACCAGCCCGCCGCCGTGCATCGAGGCGGCGGCCCTGATCCGGCTCGACGCCTTCACCGCGTGGATGGGCCAGGACCCGGTCATGCAGTGCCCGCGCGCGCCCATCGGCGTATCGCCGTCGACCGCCTCCTGCCCGTCGAGCCACGCGACGAGGGCCGCGCTGTCCTCGGCCACCGTCGCCGCGCTGAAACGCTTGCGCCAGGGGGCGACCTTGTCGAAGCCGCCGTTCTGCGCGAAGTCGGCGAAATCGGCGAAGGTGGCGTGGCCCGCGTCGCGCCAGTAGGGATCGGGGACGATCACGGCATGGCCCTCGCGCGCCAGCCGCTCGCCCATCGCCTTGCTGGCCGGGCGCACGCCCGCGATGTCGGGCCACATGATCACCGCCGGGTGCTTGCCGGCCGAAGGGCGATAGAACCAGCCGCCGATCGTGCCGCCGGGGGCGGGAACGGCGACTTCGCTGGCCAGCACGCCGCCGCTGCCGATGGCCGCGGTGCTGGCCTCGCCCGCCGCCTCGCCGTTGCTGCCCACGGTGCAGGCGCCTAGCATCGCCACGCCGCCGGTCGCCGCCAGCGCGCCGCCGAAACGGCGACGGTCGAGTTTGTTCGCGGCCATCAGGGCCAGTTGTTCGCGGTCACACATGCCATTCGCTCCACTCACCCATCCGGCGTCAAGGATAGGGACGAGCGCGTGTCATGCAAGGGCGGCGCGACGCGCCCCGTCAGCCGCCGCGGAAGTTGAGCTCGAGCAGTACCCCGTTGGGATCGCGCACGAAAAGCTGGGTCAGCGCAATCCCGGCAACGCCGCTGACGCGGTAGTCGAGCCCCGCCGCATCGAGCCGGGCCTTCATCTCGTCCAGCCCCTCGCACTCCAGCGCGACGTGGTCGATCGCGCCAGTCGGCTCGCCGATGCGGTCGGCAAAGCCCTCGCGCCCGACCATCCGGCGGCGATCGACGATGTGCAGGATCGGGCGCCCGTCCATGTCGCAGAGCCACTGGATCAGGTCCGGCTCCAGCGGAGCGGGCGGGTCGATGACGGCAAAGCCCATCACCTGCCGGTAGAAGTCGACCGTGCCGGGCAGGTCGCGGGTGACGATGTTGACATGATCGAGCGTGCGAACCGGCATCGTCGTTCCCCTTATTCTGCGCGATCAGCGGCGGTTCAGCGCCGCCTCGCTTTCGGCGAGCAGTTCGGCGATGATGTCGGCGACAGGCTCTTCCTTCTTCACCATGCCGACCGACTGGCCGGCCATCAGGGAGCCGTTCTCGATATCGCCGTCGATCACCGCGCGGCGCAGCGCGCCAGCCCAGTAATGCTCGATCTGCAGCTGCGCCTCGGCCATCTCGATCCCCTCGGAATCGAGCAGGCCGGCGACCTCGCGCTGCTTGGCGGTGAACAGTTCGGTGCCCTTGTTCTTCAGCGCGCGGACCGGGATCACCGGCAGGCGCGGATCGACCTGCACGCTGGCGATGGCATCGCGCGCGCCGGCGCGGAAGAACGCCTTCTTGAAATCGGAGTGAGCGATCGATTCGGTGGCGCAGGCAAAGCGGGTGCCCAATTGCACGCCCGCCGCGCCCATTTCCAGGTATCCGGCGATCGCTTCGCCGCGCCCGATGCCGCCGGCCACGAAGACGAGATGGTCCTCGGCCAGTTCGGGCAGGAACTCCTGCGCCAGCACGCTGGTCGACACCGGGCCGATGTGGCCGCCCGCTTCCATTCCCTCGATCACCATGGCGTCCGCGCCCGAACGCAGTAGCTTCTTCGCCAGCGCCAGCGTGGGGGCGAAGCAGATGACCTTGGCGCCCATGTCCTTGATCTTTTCGACGCTGCCCTTGGGCGGCAGGCCGCCGGCCAGCACCACGTGGCTGACCCGGTGCTTCGCGCAGACGTCGATCAGGTCCATGATCTGCGGGTGCATGGTGATCAGGTTGACACCGAACGGCTTGTCGGTGCGCGTCTTCGTCTCGGCAATCTCGTTGTCGAGCAGGTCGGGCGTCATCGCGCCGCAGGCGATCACGCCGAAACCGCCGGCGTTGCTGATCGCCGACACGAGGTTGCGTTCGGAAACCCAGCTCATCGCGCCGCACAGAATGGCGTGCTTGCTGCCGAGGAAGTCGCTGCCGCGCTGCATCAGGGCAGCGGTTCTGGGAAAAGTCGTCATGCACGGGCGATTAGTGCGCGGCGCGGCAGGCGGCAAGGCTTCGCGCCCTTTTTGCACCCCGCGATGCACCCGGGGTGCCGGGCCGATGGGGCGCGGGCGCCGCGCCGATGCCGGGTGCGACGACCTGGTGTGCGGCGTTAACCCTGCTTGCGAACGCCGCCTCAACCATACCCGTGCCATGATCGCCGCACGCCATCCTCATGGGAGAGACGCGATGATCCTCTTGTCCGTCATGATCCTCTGCCTCGGGGCCTTCGTCCTGTGGTTCATGCCGCTCCCGCGCGAGCGCAACCGCCGGGTCGCGTCGCAGATCGGCGGTACGGCGCTGTTCGGCCTCGGCATGTGCGGGCTGGTTTTGCAGCTGATGGTGCCCGTCGTCGCCTGACCCCGCCGCGCCGGGCTTCCCCGCCCGACGGATCGCCGCAGATTTCGCGCGCGTCGTCGCCGGCGCGTCGTGAGCGCTTGACCGAGCCGCACGGGACGCTATCGGCGATGTAATGTTATATCATACGAAGCATCTCGCCCTCGCCGGCGTCGCCACCCTTTCGCTTGCCGCGCCCGCTCTTGCCGAACCTGCCCCCCCGCCTGCCGCCCCGGCAGCGCCCGCCCCTGCCGATGCGGACGACGACTACCACGACACCATCGTCGTCACCGCCCAGGGCATCGGACGCATCGATTTCCTGGCCGGGACCACCGTCGTCGGCGGCACCGACCTGCAACGCGACATGGCCGGGCAGATCGGCGAAGTGCTCGAAAGGCTGCCCGGCGTTGCCGCCAGCGGTTTCGCGCCCGGCGCCTCGCGCCCGATCCTGCGCGGCTTTTCGGGCGACCGCGTGCGGGTCCTGGTCGACGGCATCGGCGCCATCGACGCGTCGAACACCAGTGCCGACCACGCCGTCAGCCTCGACCCGCTGACCGCGCAGAGCATCGAGGTGCTGCGCGGCCCGGCAGCGCTGCTATACGGCAGTTCGGCCATCGGCGGCGCGGTCAACGTCATCGACAAGCGCATCCCGCGCAAGGTTCCGGACGAACCGGTCCACGTCGACGCGCTGGCGGGCGTCGACAGCGCCGCCGACGCGCGCGAGATCGGCGGCTCGCTCGACCTGCCGCTGGGCGGCGGCTTCGTCGTCCATGCCGACGGATCATGGCGCAGGGCGGACGACTTGCGCGTCGCCGGGCGCATCGTGTCCGATGACTTGCGTGCCGACGTGCTGGCCGAAGCCGCCGAGGACGCGGAAACCGACCCCGATCACGCTGCCGAACTGCGCGAGCTGGCCGATGCGCGCGGCCGCCTGCCGAACAGCGCGACCGAAACCACCTCGGCGGGTTTCGGCGCGGCGTGGATCGGCGATCGCGCCGACATCGGCGCGTCGGTCTCGCTCTACGACACGCGCTACGGCGTGCCGACCCGCCCCGGTGCGGACCATGCCCACGGCGGCGAGGAGGAGGAGGGCGTTGAGGAGGAGGCTCCCGTCTCGATCGACCTCAGGCAGAAACGCGCCGACTTGCGCGCGGGCCTGCGCTTCGATGCCGGCCTGCTGGCCGAAGTGCGCACCCGCTGGGGCTATTCCGATTACGAACACACCGAGCTGGAGGGCGACGAGGTCGGCACCCGCTTCCTCGTCGACGGGGTCGAGGGCCGGCTCGAGCTCGTCCAGCGCCAGCGCGGCACCTGGACCGGCACGGTCGGCGCGCAGTATTTCCGCCGCGACCTGGAAGCGATCGGCGCGGAAGCTTTCGTCCCCGCCAACCGCAGCGAGAACTGGTCGCTCTTCGCCTTGCAGGAAGTCGCGCTGTCGCCGGTGACCGTGGAATTCGCGGGCCGTTTCGAACACGGCAAGGCCAGCGCGCCGGACGTGGCGCTGTCGCGCAGTTTCGACGCGTGGTCGGGCGCGGTGGGCTTGTGGCACGAGACGCCGGGCGGCCTGCGCCTCGGCCTCAACGCCAGCCGCACCGCGCGAATCCCGACATCGGAGGAACTCTTCGCCGACGGACCGCACGCCGCGACCCAGCAATACGAGATCGGCGACCCCGACCTCGCGCTCGAAACCGCGTGGGGCGGCGAGGCCTACTTGCGCGGGCAGGTCGGGCCGGTCGCCCTGTCGCTCACCGCCTATGCCAGCTGGTTCGACGACTATGTCTACCTTGCCGCCACCGGCGCGCAGGAGGACGGCTTGCCGGTCTATCGCCAGCAGCAGCAGGACGCGACCTGGAAGGGGTTCGAGGCGGAGGCGAGCGTGCCGCTGGCGACGCTGGGCGGGCTGGCACTGTCGAGCGAATGGCAGGCCAGCTACACCCGCGCCACACTGGCCGACGGCAGCCCGGTGCCGCGCATCCCGCCGCTTTCGCTGGGCGGCGCGCTGATCGCGAAGGCGGATCGGGTCGAAGGGCGCATCGCCGCCAACTGGAACGCGGCGCAGAACCGCATCGCCGCCGAAGAGACGCGGACCGACGGCTACACCACCGTCGACGCGGCGCTGACCTGGCAGCCGGTGCGCGGGCGCGACAATTTCACCGTCATCGCCTCGGTCGAGAACCTGTTCGATGCCGAAGGACGCCGCGCCGCCAGCGTCACCAAGGACTTCGTCCCCATCGCCGGGCGCAACTTCCGGCTGAGCGCGCGGCTCAGCCTCTAGCGGCGAAAACGCGCTGTCCTACACGCAGGCGGCCTGCCATCGTGGTGCGATGGCAGGCCCGCGTTTCTTTTCCGATGGCAGCGAAAGGCCCGCCCGTCCGGCCGAAACCGGATTTGCGCCCACCGTGTCAACTTTGTCAACTTCCGGCCGGTGGACGGTGCCTGTCGCAGGCCGCCACCCACCCAGACCGAACCGGTCAGGCGGCTTCGGTGTCGAGCCCGTAGGCGGTGTGGAGCACGCGGACGGCCAGTTCGGTCTCGTCCTCGTCGATCAGGACCGAGACCTTGATCTCGCTGGTGCTGATCGCCTGGATGTTGATGCCGCGATCGGCGAGCGCCTGGAACATCGTCGCCGCGATGCCCGCGTGGCTGCGCATGCCGACGCCGACGATCGAAACCTTCGCCACCTTCGGGTCGGTGATGATGCGGTTGAAGCCGATCGTCTCCTTGTGCTCCTCCAGCAGCGCCTGCGTGCGCACGAGATCGGCGCCGGGCACGGTAAAGGTCACGTCGGTCTCGCCCTTTTCGCGACCGACGTTCTGGATGATCATGTCGACGTTGATGTTGGCGGCGGCCAGCGGACCGAAGATGTGGGCGACCGCGCCCGGCTTGTCGGGCACGCGGGTCAGGATGACCTTGGCTTCGTTCTTGTCGGCGGCGATGCCGGTGATCAGCTGGCTTTCCATGTCGAGTCCTTCGAGCTCTTCGTCGCTCACGATAAGTGTTCCGGGCAGGGTGTCGGCCAGCGGCGCGTCATCGTCGATGAAGGACGAAAGCACCTGGACGCGCACCTTCTCCTTCATGGCGAGGCTGACCGAGCGGGTCTGCAAGACCTTCGAGCCGACCGAGGCGAGTTCGAGCATTTCCTCGAACGTCACCGCCTTCAGCTTGCGCGCCTTCGCGACGATGCGCGGGTCGGTGGTGTAGACGCCGTCGACGTCGGTGTAGATGTCGCAGCGGTCGGCCTTGACCGCCGCCGCCACCGCCACCGCGCTGGTGTCCGAACCGCCCCGGCCCAGCGTGGTAATGCGGTTCGCGTCGCTCAGCCCCTGGAAACCGGGGATGACCGCGATCTCGCCGGCCTGCATGCTGGCGATGACGGCGTCGCCGTCGATCTCGCCGATGCGCGCCTTGGCGTGGGCGTCGTCGGTGTGGATCGGCAATTGCCAGCCCAGCCACGACCGCGCCTTGCAGCCCAGCGCCTGCAGCGTCAGCGCGAGCAGCCCGCTCGTCACCTGCTCGCCGCTGGCGACGACGACATCGTATTCGGCCGGATCGTAGAGCGGGTTCGCCTCGCGGCAGAAGTTGACCAGCCGGTCGGTCTCGCCCGCCATGGCCGATACGACCACCGCGACCTCGTGCCCGGCGGCCTGCTGGCGGCGCACGATGTTGGCGACGCGGCGGATGCGTTCCGTCCCCGCCATCGACGTGCCGCCGAATTTCATCACGATGCGGGCCAAGGCCGCGCTCCTTACCTGTGGAATCGTTACGGGCGCGCTGTTAGGGACAGAGCATGACAAGCGCAACTGTAACAGGCGAAACCGGTTCGGCGACCAGCATGCCGGGCCCCGCGACGATCCGTCCGGAAGAGGCCGTGCATTTCGGCAGGCTGGCGGCGGAATGGTGGGATCCGGCGGGATCCTCGGCGATGCTGCACCGGCTGAACCCGGTTCGCCTCGGCTTCATCCGCGACGCGATCGACTCGCACTGGCACGCCGACGTCAAGGGGCGGACGCCGCTGGCCGGCAAGCGCGCGCTCGACGTGGGGTGCGGCGCGGGCCTGCTGTGCGAGCCGCTGGCCCGGATGGGCGCGGCGGTGACCGGGGTCGACGCGGCGGCTCAGAACATCGCGGCGGCCAAAATCCATGCCGAGGGGATGGGGCTGGAAATCGCCTATCACGCGGGCGAACTGGCGAGCCTGCCGGCCGGGACCTTCGATCTCGTCACCGCGATGGAAGTGATCGAGCATGTCGCCGACAAGGCCGCCTTCGTGCGCGAACTGGCGGCAAGGCTTGCGCCGGGCGGGCTCATGGTGCTGTCGACCCCCAACCGCACCGCGGCGGCGCGGCTGCTGCTGGTGGAGGGCGCGGAGCTGATCGGGCAGGTGCCGCGCGGAACGCACCACTGGGGCGACTTCATCACGCCCGACGAACTGGACGAGCTGCTGGCCGAGGCGGGGCTTGTCATGGGCAGCCCGCGCGGCATCGGGTGGACGGCGATGAAGGGATTGCACCTGTCGGCGGATAAGAAGCTCAACTACATCGTCACGGCGACGCGCGGCTGAGACGGATCGGCTCAGGCCAGCACTGCGCGCCATTCGTCGGGGCTGAACCCGACGAGCAGCTTGTCCCCGCTTTCGACGACCGGACGTCTGATCGTCGCGTCATGGGCCAGCATGATGGCGATGGCCTTGTCGGCATCTATATCGGCGGTCTGGTCCGGATCGAGCTTGCGGAACGTGGTGCCGCGCCGGTTAAGCAAGGCGTCCCACCCCTTCGCGGCGACCCAGGCGCGCAGGCGATCCTCGGGCACGCCCTGCTTGCGGTAGTCGTGGAAGGTATGGGCCAGCCCCGCCTCCTCCAGCCAGCGGCGCGCCTTCTTCACCGTGTCGCAATTGGGAATGCCATACACGATCATCCGCGCTCTCCTCCTCTTGCCCCGTGCCAGCCGCGCCATAGCAACTGGACAAGCGCGCGCAATTGGGTGCAGGGGGCGGGCGACGAAGGGGCTTTGCCAAGATGAGCTACAACACGTTCGGCCGCGTGCTGCGTTTCACCACCTGGGGCGAAAGCCACGGCCCCGCGCTGGGCGCGGTGGTCGACGGGTGCCCGCCCGGAATCGCCCTGTCGGAAGCGGACATCCAGCCCTTCCTCGACGCGCGCAAGCCCGGCACCAGCCGCTTCACCACCCAGCGCCGCGAACCGGACGAAGTGCGCATCCTGTCGGGCGTGTTCGCCGGCAACGACGGCATCCAGCGCACCACCGGCACGCCGATCAGCCTGATGATCGAGAATACCGATCAGCGCTCGAAGGACTATGGCGACGTGGCCAAGGCCTATCGCCCCGGCCACGCCGACTATGCCTACGACGCGAAGTACGGCTTTCGCGACTATCGCGGCGGCGGGCGTTCCTCCGCACGTGAAACCGCGGCGCGCGTGGCGGCGGGCGCGGTGGCGCGGCTGATCGTGCCGGGCGTCACCATCCGCGGCTGGGTCAGCGCGATCGGCGGCGATGCCATCGACGAGGCGAACTTCGACGAAGCCGAAATCGGCAACAATCCCTTCTTCTGCCCCGATGCCGCGGCGGCGAAACGCTGGGAAGCGCTGGTCGACGGCGCGCGCAAGGATGGCTCGTCGCTCGGCGCGGTCGTGACCTGCGAGGCGAAGGGCGTGCCCGCCGGCTGGGGGGCGCCGCTCTATGCCAAGCTCGATGCCGATCTTGCCGCCGGGATGATGGGGATCAACGCGGTGAAGGGGGTGGAGATCGGCGACGGTTTTGCCGCCGCCGCGCTGCGCGGCGAGGAAAACGCCGATCCGATGCGCCCGGGTAACGGCGCGCCGGTGTTCGAGGCCAATCACGCCGGCGGCATCGCGGGCGGCATATCGACCGGCCAGCCGGTGCGGGTCCGCGTCGCGTTCAAGCCGACCAGTTCGATCATGATCCCCGTGCCCACCGTCACCCGCGACGGAGAGGCCGGCGAGATCATGACCAAGGGCCGCCACGACCCGTGCGTCGGCATCCGCGGCGTGCCGGTGGTCGAAGCGATGATGGCGCTGGTGCTCGCCGACCACTTCATGCTGCATCGCGCCCAGACCGGGCGTTGAAACAAGGGCCACGGGTGCGCGACAGCGCGTCACGTCGCGCCGATCGAACGGCCCGCCCTGATTGACGCAATCGATCAATCTGCGCGGGTTTTGTCGTTTTGCAATCGGCGCCGGCATCCCTATCTGGTCACCATCGAACGAATTCACATCCTTTGAGGAGCGAGACACAATGGGTATCATCGGCAGCAAGATCACGCCGTTCAAGGCCACCGCCTTCCAGACCGGCAAGGATTTCTTCGACGTCACCGACGCCGACATCGCCGGCAAGTGGGCCGTGTTCTTCTTCTATCCGGCGGACTTCACCTTCGTCTGCCCGACCGAGCTCGAGGACCTTGGCGAGCACTATGCCGCGCTTCAGCAGATGGGCGTCGAAGTGTTCGGCGTGTCGACCGACACCCACTTCAGCCACAAGGCCTGGCACGACACCTCGGAAAAGATCAACAAGATCAAGTACGCGTTCCTCGGCGATCAACTCCACACCCTGTCGAAGAACTTCGGCGTGCTGCGCGAGGATTCGGGCCTTGCCGATCGCGCGACCTTCGTGGTCGACCCCGACGGCGTAATCCAGATCATGGAAATCACCTGCGAGGGCGTGGGCCGCAACGCCAACGAACTCGTCCGCAAGATCAAGGCCGCGCAGTACGTGCGCGAGCATCCGGGCCAGGTCTGCCCGGCGAAGTGGGAGGAAGGTTCCGAAACCCTCGCCCCGTCGCTGGATCTCGTCGGCAAGATCTAAGTTCATTGCAGCGCCTGCCCGCCACGTGCGGGTCGGCACCGACATGATGCGGCCCGGGGTGCCATCCCGCGCCCCGGGCCGCTTTGTCTTTTTTGACCGGAGAATGTTCCGATGCTCGACGCCAATCTGAAACAGCAGCTGCAGCAGTATCTCGGCATGCTGCGCGAGCCGATCGAGCTCGTCGCCTCTCTGGGTGACGGGGCGAAGTCGGCCGAGACCCGCGATCTGCTCACCACTATCGCCGACCTGTCGGACAAGGTCACCGCACGCTTCGACGGCGACAATGCGAGGCGCCCCAGCTTCGTCATCCGCCGCGCCGCCGACCACGATGTCGCCGTGACTTTCGCGGGCGTGCCGCTGGGCCACGAATTCACCTCGCTCGTGCTCGCCCTGCTCTGGGCGGGCGGCCACCCGCCCAAGGTGGACGACAAGCTGGTGCAGCAGGTGCGCGATCTGTCGGGTCGTCACGATTTCGAGATGTACTTCTCGCTGTCGTGCCACAACTGCCCCGACGTGGTGCAGGCGCTCACGCTGATGAGCCTGTTCAACAAGGGCGTCACCGCGACCCTGATCGAAGGCGGCGCGTTTCAGGACGAGGTGGAAAGCCGCGGCGTGATGGCCGTGCCCGCCGTGTTCAAGGACGGCGCGATGTGGGCCAGCGGCCGGATGGGGCTGGAGGACATCCTTGCCAAGGTGGATACCGCCGCATCGGCCCGCCAGGCCGAGGAAATGGGCGCGATGGACCCGTTCGAGGCGCTGGTCGTCGGCGGCGGCCCGGCTGGTGCCGCGGCCTCCATCTACCTCGCGCGCAAGGGTTTCCGAACCGGCATCGCGGCTGACCGCATCGGCGGCCAGGTGCTCGACACCATGGGCATCGAGAACTTCATCGCCACGTCCTATACCGAAGGACCGAAGCTCTCCGCGCAGATCGAGGCGCATATCGGCGACTACGCGATCAACGTGCTGAAGCCGGTGCGCGCCGCGAAGCTGATCCCGGCAACGCAGCCCGGCGCCTATCACACGGTCGAGCTCGACAACGGCGCGAAGCTGAAGGCGCGCAGCCTGATCCTAGCCACCGGCGCGCGCTGGCGTTCGCTCGGCGTGCCCGGAGAGGCGGAGTACCAGACGAAGGGCGTGGCCTATTGCCCGCACTGCGACGGCCCGCTGTTCAAGGGCAAGCGCGTTGCGGTGATCGGCGGCGGAAATTCGGGCGTGGAGGCGGCGATCGACCTTGCCAACATCGTCGGCCATGTCACCCTGATCGAGTTCGACACCCAGCTTCGCGCCGACCAGGTGCTGCAGGACAAGCTGCGCTCGTTCGCCAACGTCAACATCCTCGTCAACGCGCAGACCACCGCGATCACCGGCGATGGCGAGAAGGTAAACGGCCTGACCTGGAAAGACCGGGCCAGCGGCGAGGAGCAGACCGTCGAGCTCGAAGGCGTCTTCGTCCAGATCGGCCTTGTCCCCAATACCGAGTGGCTGAAGGACACCGGGCTGGAACTGTCGAGGCATGGCGAGATCGTCATCGACGAGCGCGGCGGAACGAACCTGCCCGGCGTGTTCGCCGCCGGCGATGCGACAGTCGTGCCCTACAAGCAGATCGTCATCGCCATGGGCGAAGGATCCAAGGCCGCGCTCTCCGCTTTCGACTACCTGATTCGCAATGAGCCGATCGAGGAGATTTCCCAGGCCGCCGCGACTCACGAGGCGCAGGTCGCCTGAGGCGGCTGGTCGCAGCGCCAAAGGGAGCGGGCGGCACCGTCGATCGGCGCCGCCCGTTTCGCGTTGGTCGCCGCTGCCTGCTGCGCTAAGCCGAGGGCATGGACCGACCCTCACCTGCCAGCCGCATCCTCGCCGGCGCGATCGCGCTGCTCGGTGCGGCGAACTTCGCGTTGCAACTGGTGCTGAGCATCAACGAGACGGGCGGCCTGTGGTCCGCGCTGGTCGTGCTGACGCGGTTCTTCACCATCTTGACCAACGCAGCGGTCGTCGCCGCGATGCTGCGGATGGCGGCCGGACTCAGCATGGACCGGCGGGTGATGCTGGCCCTGACCACCGCGATCGCCATCGTCGCCTTGGTCTATCACACCGTGCTGGCGGGCCTGCAGACCTTTACCGGTCTCAACGCCGTGACCGATACCGGCTTCCACACCGTGATCCCGGCGCTTGCGGTCCTGTGGTGGCTGCTTTTCGCGGACAGGACGGTGCAGTGGCGCGATGCCGTGTGGGTCCTGCCCTTCCCCGTCATCTATTGCGCTTACGCGCTCGCGCGCGGCGCCGTGTCTGGTCTTTACCCCTATCCGTTTCTCGACCTGCCGAAGGTCGGCGGCCTCGTCCTCGTCGTCAACATCGCGAGCCTGACGCTTGCGTTCCTGCTCGTCGGGGCAATGTTCGCCGCGATCGCCCGGCGGCGTCCTATCCTTCGCGACCGCGCCTGAGCACGAGGTAGAGCGCACCGTCGCCGCCGTGCCGCCGCTGGGCATGGCGCACCGCCGCGATGTCCGCGCCGTGCGGCCCTGCGGCCAGCCAGTCGAGCACCTTCGCCCGGATCGCCCCGCGCCGCTCGCCCCTGTCCGCCGCCTCGACCGGACGAGGTCGCCCGGTGACGAGCAGCACGACCCGCGCGCCCAGCGCCTTGGCCTGCGCGAGGCCCATGTCGAGCCGGCGGTGCGCCTGGTCCAGCGTATGACCGTGCAGGTCGAGCGTGAAATCGGGCTGGAGCGCCCTCGCCCCCAGTCGTCGCTCCCAGTGCGAATCGAGGCCTGGCGGCGGCGGCGGCGCGGAGGGAGGAGGCGCAACGCACGGCGCGGGCACGCGGCCCCTGATCCTAGTCGGCGGCACAGCCAGGTCGGGGATCGCCACCGCCTTGCGCGGCATAGCGGCGGGCCGGGTCATGCGGTCCTTGAAGGGGGTAACGGTGCTGGCGACCTTCGCCCAGAGCGCCGCTTCCTCCTCGCTCAGCCCTTCCGGAACGGGGCGACGCGGCGGTTTCATGGCGCGCCGATGCGCGCCAGCGTTCCCTTGGGCAGGAGGACATAGGCGCGGGCGTCGCTGCTCATCCCGCCGGCGATCCGCGCGGCGTCCGGCCCCGCGCCCCAGAACGTGTCGAACCGGTTCGCACCCTTGATCGCGCCCCCGGTGTCCTGCGCGATCCACAGCCCGTCTGCCTCGTCATGCGCGGCATCGATCCACACTGGCGCGCCGAGCGGCACGAATCGCGGGTCTGCCGCGACGCTGGCATGGGGCCGGACCGGAACGCCGAGCGCGCCGACCGGCCCGTCACCGGTCAGTTCGCGGAAGAAGATCCACGACTTGTTCTGGTTCATCACCTCGTCGGCCTGCGCGGGATTGGCATGCAGCCAGTCGACGATCTTCTGCATCGTCGCCTCTCCGGGCTGGAAAACGCCGCGTTCGCGCAGGATCTTGCCGATCGCGACATATTCGCGCCCGTTCTGCCCGGCATAGCCGATGCGCACCACGTTGCCGTCGGGCGCGACAAGCTGCCCCGATCCCTGGATCTGCAGGAAGAAGAAATCGACCGGGTCCTTTGCCCAACCGATGATCGGCGCCTTGTTCCCGATCGCGCCCGCGACGATCTCCGCCCGCTCGTAATAGGGAACGAAGGTGCCTTCGGCGTCGATGCGGCCCGTCGGCGCCTTGCCGGTTCCCGTATAGGACGGGTCCGGCACGAAATCGGTCGGCATCGCATAGACGGGAACGTCGTAGCCCGGCTGCCGAACCCGGACCCCCGCGATCTGCGGCTCGTAATAGCCGGTAAGGAACGCTGAACCGGTGCCGACCCGTGCGGTTTCGAACCAGGCATCGAAGAACCCGGCCGGATCGGCGGCCCATTGCGACGCGGCCCGGCAAGCCCCGGTCCAGTCGGCAGCGATCCCGCTACCGTCGCTGCGCGCCAGAAGCTTCGGGCAGGATTCGATGAAGGATTGCCGCGCTGCCTCGGCATCCTCGCGGGACAAGCCGAGCGCAGAGACCGCAGGCCCCGGTGTCAGGCCTGCCTCGACCGCGTTGGCGGGCTCGGTTGGCGGGACCGGGGCGGGCGGGGCCTCGACCTGCGGAGCGGCGCAGGAGGCGAGCAGCAATGCGCCACCGGCGACCGCCAGACGGCGCAGGCCCCTTATCGGCATGGCGAAGATCAGCCTTCGTCGGTCTCGTCGAGCAGCCAGTCGGGACGCATGGCGGTGATCTTGCGGCTGAAGGTCCAGACATCGTGGCTTTCGATGGCATCGTCGAGCGAACCGGCGATCATGTTGCCTTCGCTGTCGCGGGTCAGCGCCGCGATGTCGGCGGCGAAGCGCACGGTGATGCGCGCCATCGGCGACGCGAAATCGGCCGAGACGATATCCGCCGCATTGATGCGGATGAGGCGGTTCTCCACCGTCTCGCCCGCCGCCTCGCGCGCGTCGATCGCCGCGACGAAGCTGGCATAGACGTCATCGTCGCAAAGCTGGTTCAGCGTCTCGCGATCGCCCTTCCAGAAAGCTTCGAGGATCATGCCGTATGCGGCCTTGGCACCCTCGACGAAGGCGACCGGCGTGAACCGGCGATCCGCCGCCGCGATCTCGCGCACCGCGCGCTGCGCCGCTGCCGGCACGCCGGCCAGCGCCCGGTCGAGCGCCGCGGCGCCATCGGCGGAACGTACCGGCGCACCGTCGCCCGGCTGGCCCGACGCGGGCTGGCGCGGTTCGGTGGCGCGCGGCAGGTGGCCCATCAGAGCCTCCTCGTCGTGTTCGGCCCGTCGTCCCAGCACCGAATAGAGGCGCAGGCCGAGGAAAGCGGCGATCATGGCGAGGATGACGATTTCAACTATCAAGGGACCTGTCCCGTTGCGAGCGTGTGACGCCAGTATGGCGAACAAATGTGAATGTGTCCCAAATAGGAAGGAAACACAATTCGACAACCATCATGAGCGCACCTGTATCCCGCATCGGACGAACAGGGCGCGGCCTCGGCGCAACACCTGGCGCGCTGGCACGCCACCAGCCTTCGCGGAGTCCGGTTGCCGCTGCCGCGAGGCGGTGCTAGGCGCGCTGTTCACCGTCGCACCTGCCGGCCCATCCGACCGGGCAAGTCTACGGACCGCATCAACGACACTCACTGGGCGAAAGACTGACATGGCCGACGAAGGCAACATCATCACCGATCTGGGCAACGACGACACCGTGCGGCCGAACGGCGCCGACAACCAGCCCGCGATCGGCCTGATCTCGCAGTACATCAAGGACCTGTCGGTCGAGAACCCGAACGCTCCGCGCAGCTACCAGGCCGGCGCGCAGCCCGACGTCGACGTGCAGTTCAACATCAACGCCGGCCAGATCGACGGCGAAGTGCACGAAGTCGGCCTGAAGATCACCGTGACCTGCAAGGTCGAGAGCCTGACGAGCTATATCGTCGACCTCACCTATTGCGGCCTCATCGGCATGCGCAACGTGCCCGAGGACCAGGCCCACATGTTCCTCTATGCCGAAGCGCCGCGCATCCTCTTCCCCTTCGCCCGCCGCATCATCGCCGACGCGGTGCGCGACGCCGGCTTCCCGCCGCTGCTGCTCGATCCCATCGATTTTCAGGGGATCTACTTCCAGCAGCTGCAGCAGCGCCAGGCCGAAGGCGAATCGCCCTTCGCTTCGGAAGGCAACGCCTGACCCTCCTGCCGAGAGCCGGTCGCTGAAGCGATGAGCCTCGTCCGCAACGTCGGCACGATCGGCGGGCTGACCGCGCTGAGCCGGGTGTTCGGCTTCGCCCGCGACATGATGCTGGCCCGCGTCCTTGGCGCGGGGCTGGCGGCCGACGCGTTCCAGCTCGCCTTCATCCTGCCCAACACGTTTCGGCGGCTTTTCGCCGAAGGGGCGTTTTCGGTCGCCTTTGTGCCGATGTATTCACGCCGCCTGCACGA
The DNA here is from genome assembly GCF_031457155.1 of Croceicoccus sp. BE223. Taxonomy (NCBI): domain Bacteria; kingdom Pseudomonadati; phylum Pseudomonadota; class Alphaproteobacteria; order Sphingomonadales; family Erythrobacteraceae; genus Croceicoccus; species Croceicoccus sp. BE223. Next base: position 132,868 of record NZ_JAVDWB010000001.1, on the reverse strand, counting down.
CGGCGTGGAAGGCGAAGCGGGGGCCAACCATTTCGCGCAGGACGTGCTGTCGATCTTCGTCTGGGTCCTGCTCGGCTTTTCGGCGCTGGCGATGCTGGTCATGCCCGGCATCGTCTGGCTGCTAGCGCGCGAATATCAGACGGTGCCCGGCAAGTTCGAACTGTCGGTCATGCTCAGCCGCGTGACATTTCCCTATCTCGGCCTCGTCAGCCTCGTGGCGATGCTGTCGGGCTTGCTCAATGCCCGGTCGAAATTCGCGCCGGGCGCCTTCGTCCCGGTGCTGCTCAACCTCGTCCTCATCGGCGGGCTCGGCGCTGGCTTCTGGATCGGGCACCACGGCGGCAGCGAGGCGGACATCGCCACGGCCCTCGCCATTTCGGTGCCTATCGCCGGCGTCGTGCAGCTTGCCTACATGGCGTGGGCGACACGCCGCGCTGGGGTGCGCCTGCGCATCACGACGCCGCGGGTCACGCCGGAAATCAGGCGGCTGGGCATGCTCATCCTGCCCGCCACGTTCGGTGCGGGCGTCTACCAGATCAGCCAGTTCGTCGACACGTTCTTCGCCACATCCCTGCCGCAGGGTTCGCTGACCCTGCTGAAGCTGGCCGACAGGCTGAACCAGATGCCGCTGGGCATCGTCGGCATCGCGCTGGGCACCGCGATCCTGCCGATGCTCGCCCGCCATATCCAGACCGGCGACACGAAAGAGGCGCAGCGGCTGCAATCGAACGCGGTGGAAATGGGCACCCTGCTGACCCTGCCTGCCGCTGTCGCGCTGGCGATCTGCGCCCCGGCCTTCACCACCGCCTTCTTCGTCGGCGGCAAGATGACGCCGGCCGACGGGCTGCTGATGGGTGAGATCGTCGTCGCGCTCGTCGCGGGATTGCCGTCGTACGTGCTGGTGAAAGTGTTCCAGCCCGCCTTCTTCAGCCGCGAGGATACGCGCACCCCGGTCTGGGTCGCGGCCGGCGTTCTGCTGATCAACATCGCGATCAACTTCTATGTCGTCCCGCGCTACGGCATCGTCGGGCTGGCCGCGGCGACGGCATTCACTGCGACGCTCAACGTGCTCACGCTCTATGTCATCCTGCAGATGCGAGGCTGGTTCCACTTCACCGCGAAGCTGGGCGGACGGATCGTGCGGCAGGTGCTGGCCACCGCCGCGATGGGCGCGGTGCTGTGGCTGGTCATGCCTCTGATGACGGATCGCTATGGCGGCAACGTGATCGAGCGGATCTGGTCGCTATCCGCGCTCGTGCTAGCCGGGATGGTCATTTTCTTTTCCTCCGCCTGGTTGCTGGGCGCGATCAACCGTGACCTGGTCGCACAACTGCGGCGCAAGCGCCCGGCCCAGCCGGTGAACCTTTCCGAATAAGGCCTGACAGGCCGCGGGATTGTGGGCCGCAAAGATTGTGGCTATGCGAACGCGCGTGAACCGCGTCCCTTCCATTTCGCCCGACGCCAGCGCTGCGCCGCGCCGCTTTGCGGTGCGCGGCCGGGCGGCCTGGCGATGGCCGGCCTGACCTGAACCCGGACCAGACCGTTCGGCCGCCGGCACAGCCCGCGGCCATTGCCATCGTTCACCGTTCCTTGCGAAAGCCCCAATCCATGCGCATCGTTTCGGGCATCCAGCCCACCGGCAACCTTCACCTCGGCAACTATCTCGGCGCCATCCGCAACTGGGTGCGTATGCAGGACGAAGTGGCCGAAAGCGGCGGAGAATGCTTCTTCTTCCTCGCCGACCTGCACGCCATTTCCATGCCGCACGACCCGGCGGAACTGACCGCCAACACCCGCGAGATGGCTGCCGCCCTGCTCGCCTGCGGCGTCGATCCGGCGCGCTCTGTGCTGTTCAACCAGGCCCAGGTTCCCGCTCACGCCGAACTGCAATGGCTGCTCAACGGCACGGCGCGGATGGGCTGGTTGAACCGGATGACCCAGTTCAAGGACAAGTCGGGCAAGAACCGCGAAGGCGCGAGCGTCGCGCTCTTTACCTATCCGGTGCTGCAGGCGGCGGACGTCCTGCTCTACCAGGCAACCCATGTACCAGTGGGCGACGACCAGAAGCAGCACCTCGAACTCGCCCGTGACATCGCGCAGAAGTTCAACAACGACTTCTGCCCGCCGAATGGCGACGGGACCGAAAAGCTCGTCTTCACCTTGCCCGAACCGTTCATTCCGCCCGAAGCGGCCCGAATCATGAGCCTGCGCGACGGCACCGCCAAGATGAGCAAGTCCGATCCTTCGGACATGAGCCGCATCAACCTCGCCGACAGCGCGGACGAGGTGATGAAGAAGGTCAAGAAAGCCAAGACCGATCCCGAACCGCTGCCCTCGGACGCGGCGGGTCTCGAATCGAGGCCGGAGGCGAAGAACCTCGTCGCGATCTATGGCGCGCTCACCGGCCAGTCGGTCGCCGACGTGCTGACGCGGTACGGTGGCCAGGGGTTCGGCACGTTCAAGCCCGCGCTGGGCGAAGTCCTGGTCGAAACGCTCCGCCCGATCAGCGAGCGTTTCGTCGAACTGCGCAAGGACGTGTGCGAGATCGACCGCATCCTCGCGACGGGCGCTTCCAAGGCGCGCGACGCTGCGGCCGAGACGCTGGCCGCCACCTATCGCGCGCTCGGGCTGCTTCGCTGATCCCGCCTGGCCGCACCTGTCCTGAACCGGGGCGGGTGCGGCAAGCCATTCAAAGATCGTGCCATTTGCACAATTGTTAATCGCGACATTCAAATCCGGTTCATGGCGCAAAGTCCATAAAGCGTGCATTATTCGCGTTGCCCCGTACGACTCGCGTACATCAAAGGGGAAGTTTGGTTCACGCTCGGGCGACGATGTTTTGGAGGGTTTGAAATGAAGTTCAACGCCATGCGCGCGCTGAAACTGGGTGCCGCCCCGCTGCTTATGGCCGGTCTTGCCGCGTGTGCCACGCCGTTCAACGCGGACGTGTCGCGCTTCCAGACACAGCTCCCGGCCCCCGCGGGCCAGACCTTCGCGGTTGTGGCCGACGATCCGGCGATGGCCGGCGGGCTCGAGTTTTCGCAGTACGCCAGCTACGTCGGGGCGGAGATGGCCAAGCTCGGCTACACCCAGGCCGCCTCGCCCGAGAATGCCGACCTGCTGGTCCGCTTTGACTACGGCGTCGATGCCGGGCGCGAAAAGGTGGTGACGACCGGCTTCGCGCGCGATCCGTTCTATTCGCCGTGGTACGGTTTCGGGCCCTACGGCTACTACCGTCCCTACTATCGCCACTCGGCATGGGGCTATGGCTGGTACGATCCGTTCTTCGACAACGGTCCGGACGTGCGCAGCTACACGGTCTACACCAGCGGCATCGACATGAAGATCGACCGCCGCGCCGACGGCGCCCGCCTGTTCGAAGGCAAGGCCGAGGCGGTGTCGCGCTCGAATCGGCTGCAGTACCTGGTGCCGAACCTGGTCGACGCGATGTTCACCGATTTCCCCGGTCACTCGGGCGAAACGGTCCGCATCTCGATCGCACCCGAAGAGAACGGAAGCAAGAAGTCGGTCAAGCGGATCGACTGAGCGAATACGGGCCGGGCGGCCCAAGGCAGGCCCGGCCCCATCGATTTACAGTTCCCCCGGGACAGGCGCATAATTTCGCCTGTCTCACACTGTCCGGTCGCGTGAACTCCTCCACCAGAGAGGCCGCGACAAGAATTCCTGAGGGGCGACCGGGCCTTTTTTCAAGCCTTCCTGATCGGTTCGACTTCGGCGGCGCCGAAACCTGTCGATCCGAATCCGCCTTCGCCGCGCTGGGTCGCGTCGAGTTCGTGGACCTCGAGCCAGCTGGCGCGGACCACCGGGCTCAGCACCGCCTGCGCGATGCGGTCGCCGCGACGCAGCTTGTAGGGCTCGGTCCCGTGGTTGATCAGGATCACCTTCAATTCGCCGCGGTAATCCGAATCGATCGTGCCGGGAGTGTTGGGCACGGTGATCCCGTGCTTCAGAGCCAGGCCAGAGCGGGGGCGGATCTGCAGTTCGTAGCCGTCGGGAACGGCCATCGCGATCCCCGTGGACACCGCGGCGCGTTCGCCCGGAACCAGCACGCGTTCCTCCGCCGAGACCACGTCCATCCCGGCCGCACCGTCGGTCGCATAGGCCGGTAGCGGCAGGTCGTCGTTGCCCTCGAGCCGCTTGACCGGAACGGGCACGGTTTCGTGCGATCTCATTTCGCGATGTCCTTCGCAATCCGGTCGACCAGCGCGCGGGCGACCTTGTGCTTCGCCATGGCAGGCCACGATTCGCTGCCGCTCGCCGTCACGATGTGCACCGAATTGGCATCGCCGCCCATCACGTCGCCGGACACGTCGTTGGCGACGATCCAGTCCGCTCCCTTGCGGGCGCGCTTTGCGGTCGCGTGGTCGATGACGTTCTCGGTCTCCGCGGCAAAGCCGACCAGAAGCGCGGGCCGCTGCTTCGAGCGGGCCAGCGTGGCGAGGATGTCGGGATTTTCCGCCAGCGCCAGCGGCGGCACCGTGCCGGACCCGTCCTTCTTGATCTTCTGGCCGGCGGCATCGGCGGCGCGCCAGTCGGCGACGGCGGCCACCATGATGGCAACGTCGGCGGGCAGCGCGGCCTCGACCGCGGCAAGCATTTCGCGCGCCGATTCGACATCGACCCGGTCGACGCCCGGCGGCGTGTCCAGATGCACCGGCCCGGCGACCAGCGTGACCCGCGCACCCGCTTCGGCAGCAGCGGCGGCGATGGCGAAGCCCTGCTTTCCGCTCGACCGGTTGGCGATGTAGCGGACCGGATCGATCGGTTCGTGCGTCGGCCCCGCGGTGACCAGCACGTGCCGTCCGTGGAGCCCGCGGTGGCGGTCGTCGGCGAAGTCGGGCTGGCCCTCGAGCGGGTCCGCGCTGACGAAGCGCATGATGGCGGCGTGCACCACTTCGGGCTCCGGCAGGCGACCTGGACCGAATTCGCCGCAGGCCATCGGCCCTTCGTCGGGCTCCATAACCGTCACCCCGTCCCCGCGCAGCCGCGCGACATTGCGGCGGGTGGCGGCGTGCTGCCACATCCGCACGTTCATCGCGGGCACCGCCAGAACCGGCTTGTCGGTGGCAAGCAGCAGCGTCGTCGCCAGATCGTCGGCCACGCCCGCGGCCATCTTCGCCAGGAGGTCCGCCGTCGCCGGGCAGACGACGACCAGGTCGGCTTCGCGGCTGAGCTGGATGTGGCCCATCTCGGCCTCGTTCTTCAGGTCCCAGAGCGTGGTGTGGACCGGCTTTTCGCTCAGCGCGGCGAGCGTCATCGGCGTCACGAACTTCGCACCACCCTCGGTCAGCACGCAGGTCACCTCGCCGCCGCCCTTGCGGATCAGCCGCACCAGTTCGCACGACTTGTAGGCCGCGATACCGCCGCCAACGATCAGGAGAATGCGCTTGGGTCGATCAGCCATGGTGGCCGTTCCTGCCCGCAAGCCGCCGGACCCGCAAGCCCGCGATGAGTTCGGCCAGCCCCGCCGGGGCCAATGCCAGCCCGGCGAACAGCAGCGGCAGGGTCAATGCCGCCCAGTACCAGTTCTCCAGCCGGGCAAAGATCGACACCATGGCGATGATGCCGAGGCAGTAAAGAAAGGCGAAGGCGCCCTGCCGACCGCCGAGGACGGCAAGGCCGAACAGCGCCAGCACGACGACCGGCCCGGCGATCCATTCGGGCAGGACGACGAGCAGCGTCAGCATCTGCACGCCTTGCAGGAAGGTTGCGGGGCCCAGCAGTCCCCGCCAACCCTGGCTTGCCGCATCGTCGGGCCGGACCACATCGGCCACCGCCGTTGCGTGCAAGGCCAGTCCGCCCGCGAAAAGCGCAACGAGGGCCACAAGCGCCGCCAATTCGGACCAGCGGCGCGACACCGCCGCGAAAGCAGCCCAGAGCAAGACGAAAGGCAGCGCCGTTTCCCGCAGCGCCAGGGACAGCGCCGCCGGGACCAGCGCCGGCCACCACCGATCCCGACGCCAGAGCGCGAACGACAGCGTGAGCAGGAGCCCGGCCCAGATCTCGTGCATGTACTTCGCATCGGTGACCATCACCGACAGCCCACCGGCCAGCGTCGCCGCTGCCACGCCGATCGCGGTCTTGCCCTGCGCCAGTGCGCGGGGCACGGCGAAGGCATTGGCCGCGAGCAGGAGGACGAGCACTGCCTGCATACCCGCATCGCCCAGCCGCGCGGCGATCGAGGCGAGTGTAGGCAGGCGCACGGCAACGAACGGCTTTACCGGATAGTTGTGCGCGCGGTTCTCTTCGACGGCGGCGCGATAATAGGCGTCGCCCGCAGCCACCCTCGCCACGATCTTGCGATAGAGCGCGATGTCGCCGGCTTCGGCGGCGGGCAAGGCGCTTGCCTGGCGCAGTTCATCGGCCCGCTGCTGCGCGACCTGCTTGGACGGTACAGTCAATGCGGCGGCGATCGCCAACAGAACGAGAATCGTGAGGACCAGGCCCGAACCGGCGGGGGTAAGCCCGCGCAGCCATCCGCCCCGTGCCGTTCCCCCCGCCATCAAGAGGCTACCCCAGCCAGCCCAGCAGCAACGCGCCGTAGACCGCCCCAGCCCCGAGGAAGGCGGACAGGAGGTAGGGCAGGAATGGCTCGCCGGTTTTTTCGCGGCGTTCCCAGATCAGCTCGATGTCGGGAAGCGGCTGCGGCTCGGGCGCACCGCCGCGCGGCGGGTACCGTTCCTCGATCCGTCGGATGAGATCTGGGATGCGCAGCAGAGTCTCGGTATCGGTGCGGATCTTGTCGGCAATCGCCGCCTCCGGCCCCAGTTCGTCGCGGATCCATTCACGGACATAGGGTGCGGCGGTGTCCCACAGGTTGATCGAGGGATCGAGTTGCGTCGCGATGCCCTCCACCATCACCATCGTCTTCTGCAACAGCAGCAGGTGCGGCTGGGTCTGCATGTCGAAGTCGCGGGTAATCGCGAACAGCCCGTCGAGCATCTGGCCGACCGAAAGCTCGCTGACAGGCTTGCCCCGCATCGGTTCGCCCACGGCGCGCAGGGCCGTAGCGAATTCGTCGATGTTGTGGTGAGCGGGCACGTATTGCGCCTCGAAATGGATTTCCGCGACGCGGCGATAGTTGCCCGTCGTAAGGCCGTAGAGAATTTCCGCCAGCCACGCGCGGGCGCGCCTGTCGATGCGGCCCATGATGCCGAAGTCGATGGCGACGATATCGCCGTTGGCGCGCACGAAAAGGTTGCCCTGGTGCATGTCGGCGTGGAAGAAGCCCGCGCTGATCGCCTGGCGAAGGAAGGCCAGCACCAGCCGCTGCGCGATCGATCCGAGGTCATGCCCCGCCGCGACCAGCGCGGCGCGATCGGCGATCTTGATGCCGTCCACCCATTCGAGCGTCATCACCCGGCCATTGGTCCGGTCCCAGTCCACCGTGGGAATACAGTAACCGGGAACCGCGTGCATCGCCTCGGCCAGTTCGGAGGCGGAGGCCGCCTCGCGCCGCAGGTCAAGTTCGCGCAGGGTCCAGCGCTTGAAATTGGCGATGACCTGGCGCGGGCGCAGGCGCTTCGCCTCTCCGCCCAGGCCTTCGAGATGCGCCGCCGCCCATTCGTAGGTCTCGATGTCGCGGGCAAATTGCTCGCGGATGCCGGGGCGCAGCACCTTGACCGCGACCGTTCGCCCGTCGGTGGTGATAGCGCGGTGGACCTGCGCGATCGAGGCGGCGCCGACCGGCATCTCCTCGATACTCGCATAGAGATCGGACAAGGGACGCTCGAAGCTCGATTCGATGGCCTTGGCGATTTCCGCGAACGAAACCGGGGGCAGCGAATCCTGCAGGCTCAGCAGGTTGCGGGCGGCGTCCTCGCCGACGATGTCGGGGCGGGTGGCCAGCGTCTGCCCCAGCTTGATCGCGGCGGGGCCGATGGCCTGGAAGGCGCCGGCAAAATCCGGCTCGCGCGGCTGCACCGTGCCCAGTCGCGCCAGCCGGCAGAGGCGACGGACCTGATCGGGGGTTTCGGGATGCCGCTCGATCGGGCGCAGGGCGCCGTGGCGCGCGAGTATGCGGCCCCATTTGAGCAGGCGCAGGATATGCGTGGCGGGGCGGGTCATGGGAAGGGGTTCAGACCTTCCAGCCGGAATGAATCGCGACCAGCCCGCCCATGATCGGCTCCACCTTGGTCTGGGTGAAGCCGGCGGCGCGGATCATCCGCTCGAACTCGGGCATGGTCGGGAAGCGGCGGATCGATTCGATCAGGTAGCGATAGGAATCGGCGTCGCCTGCGATCGCCTGGCCGATCCTGGGCACCAGCTTGTGCGAATAGGTGTCGTAGACTTCCTTGAAGCCCGGCCATTCCGTCGTCGAGAATTCGAGGCAGAAGAATCGCCCGCCCCGCCGCAGCACGCGGTAGGCTTCGGCCAGGGCGCGGTCGATGTGGGTGACGTTCCGGATTCCGAAGGCGATGGTGTAGGCATCGAAGCTATTGTCGGGAAAGCTCAGCTCTTCCGCGTTCTGGCGCGACCAGACCAGCGTGTCGATGCCGCGTTTGACCGCCCGGTCCAGCCCGACGTCGAGCATGTCCTGGTTGATGTCCGACACGGTGACGCTCGCCCCACGCGCTTCCATGCGGAACGCGATGTCGCCGGTGCCGCCCGCCATATCGAGGATGCGCTCTCCGGCACGCGGCTTCACCCGGCGCACGAAGCGGTCCTTCCACAACCGGTGCATGCCACCCGACATCGCGTCGTTCATCACGTCGTACTTGCGCGCGACGGACGAGAAGACGTCGCCCACGCGGCGCGTCTTTTCGGCGGCATCGACCTCTTCGTAGCCGAAGGAGACGGTATCGCGGGCCGCTGCGGGCGGAGTGCCGGGTTCGCTCATGGATGAAGCCTCTAGGGCGGGATCGCCCTCAGGAAAAGCAACTTGTGTGCAAGGCGCGGGTTCCGTGACCTATCGCTGGCACTTGCGGCAGAAGAAGGTGCTGCGTCCGCCCTGCACCATTCGCTCCACCGTGCCGCCGCAATGGCATGGCTCGCCTTCGCGCCCGTAGACCTGCCACCGGGTCGCGAAATAGCCCAGTTCTCCATCGGGCTTCGCATAGTCCCGCATCGAGGATCCCCCCGCGGCGATGGATTCGAGCAGGACCTCGCGGATCGCGGGGACCAGCCGTTTCAGCTTGGCCATGCTGACCTTGCCCGCCGGCTTGTCGGGCCTGATCCGCGCGCGGTGGAGCGCCTCGCAGACGTAGATGTTGCCCAGCCCGGCGACGATCCGCTGGTCGAGCAGCAGGACCTTGATCGGCGAAATGCGGCCCGCGAAGGCATCGGCGAGATGCCTCGCCGTAAGGTCCGCCCCAAGCGGTTCGGGACCCATTCCGGCGAACGGCGGGTAATGGTCAAGATCGTCCTCGGGCCAGAGCTCGACGAAGCCGAAGCGGCGGGCATCGTTCAGCGCCAGCACGTGGCCCGCCCCCGTTTCCATGACCAGATGGTCGTGCTTGCCGATTTCCTCGGGATCGATGCGCCAGCGCCCGCTCATGCCGAGATGGAAGATCAGCGTCTGCCCGCGATCGAGATCGATGAGGCCGTACTTGGCCCGCCGCCACAACCGCACCACCCGCGCGCCGGTGACGACCTGCACCAGATCGGCCGGAAAGGGCCGGCGCAAGTCGGGGCGGTGAACGGAGACGCGCGCGATCCGCTCGCCCTCGAGAAAGCGGGCAAGGCCGCGAACGGTCGTCTCGACCTCTGGCAGCTCAGGCATGGGTGCAACGCTCAGGCATCGCGCCGCGATATGGTATCGGGCGCGACGCGCTGAAAGGGTCGCTCAGGATTCGAGCTGGCGAAGGAGCGAGCGGACGTCGCCGTCCATGTCCGCGTCGCGGGCCCGCAGATCCTCGATGAGACGGACGGCGTGGATGACCGTCGAGTGGTCGCGGCCGCCGAACTTGCGGCCGATTTCCGGATACGAGCGCGGCGTCAGCACCTTGGCAAGGTACATTGCGACCTGGCGCGGGCGCACCACGGCACGGGCGCGCCGCTTGCTGGCCATCTCGCTGCGGTCGAGCCGGTAGAACTGGCAGACCGTGCGCTGGATCTCGTCGATCGTGATGCGGCGGCGGTTGGCCGACAGGATGTCGGTCAGCTGCTCCTCGGCCAGCTGCAGCGAGACCGGCTGGCCGGTGAGCTGGGCATAGGCGATGAGCTTGTTGAGGCCGCCGACCAGTTCGCGCACGTTGCGGCTGATGGTGCGGGCCAGGAACTCGATCACGTCGTCGGGCACGTCGCTGCTGGTGAAGCGGGTCAGGCGATGCTCGAGGATCTTGCGGCGCAGGTCGATGTCGGCAGGCTGGATATCGGCGACGAGGCCCATCGACAGGCGCGACAGCAGGCGCGGTTCGACCCCGTCGAGGGCCTGCGGCGCACGGTCGGCGGCAAAGGCCAGGCGCTTGCCCTCGGCCAGCAGGGCATCGATCGTGTAGAGCAGTTCCTCCTGCGCCGAAGCCTTGCCGATGATGAACTGGATGTCGTCCACCAGCAGCATGTCGAAGCCGCGCAGCCGCGCCTTGAACTCGATCATCTGGTTCTGGCGCAGGGCCTGCACGAATTCGACCATGAAGCGTTCGGCTGAGCAGTAGAAGATCCGCGCGCCCTGCTTCACCGCGGCGAACTGGTGACCGATGGCGTGGAGCAGGTGCGTCTTGCCCTGCCCGGTGGCGGCCTTGAGGTAGAGGGGCGAGAACTGCGGCTGTTCGGTCGCGGCCATGCGCTGCGCGGCGTTGTAGGCCAGCACGTTGCCTTCGCCGGTGACGAAGCTGGCGAAAGTCAGCATCGGGTCGAGGCCGGCCGAGCCCAGCTCGGTGATCGCCTCGACCGGGTTCTGCGGCGGCACATGGTCGTTGGCGGCAGCGGGGCCGACCCGCAGTTCGGGCAGCTTGCGGCGCCCCGGATGGACCGAGACGCGGACATTGCGCACTTCGGACCGGGCGATCTTCCACGCCAGCGAAAGGCGATCGACGAAACGGTCGTTGACCCAGTTGGCGGAGAACTCGGTGGGCAGGAACAGATCGAGCGTTCCGGTTTCCTTGCAGAAGTTGCCGACCTCGATCGGACGGATCCATTGCGAGAAGACCTGGTGGCCCAGATCCTTCTTCAGCCCCATGCAGATGTCGGACCAGTCGGCCGACAGCGCCTCGCGTTCATCCTCCAGCATGTCACTCGCCTTATCGTTCTCGGGCGTGCGCCCTGCCAGCGAGCCGAAACCCCCCGTACGTGTCATCCGTCCTTGCCTCCGCTCCGCCATCACAAATCAACCCCCTGACGCAAGACAATATTCGAGCGTCGTCCGCCGACCCCCATCGGCAGGATGCTATCGTCGCGATGTAAAAAAGTACCGGTTACGATCCCGAACCGGCGACTCGATTTGTAGGGTTGTGGATGGCTTGGCGGCAAGGCTTGAGCTGCAAAAAAACTGAAATAATGGCGCTTGACTCGCCCAAGCCCGCAGAAACGCTTTCTTCGCAGGTCAAGTTCCTGAATTATAGCGTTTTTCTTGGTCATCATCGCCCGAATCGCCGGAATCTCTACGGTTTACCGTGTCGGCGTCAGGACAGGGCCGTCATGTTGCGCTGCAACAAAAAAGGACCGCCCCAACGGGACGGTCCCTTTGTACCCTATTTGATCCGGCGACGCACCCCGCCGGTGCGGCGAGCCGAATCGATTCGGCGGTGAATGGAATCCCCCCGGCCGAATCCGGCCAAGGGTGGATCAGAGCGCGGCGACGCGCTTGGTCAGGCGCGACAGCTTACGCGACGCGGTGTTCTTGTGCATCACGCCGCGAGCGACGCCGCGGGCCAGTTCCGGCTGCGCTTCGCTCAGCGCCGACTTCGCCGCGTCCTTGTCGCCGTTCTCGATCGCGCTCTCCACCTTCTTCACGAAAGTGCGGATGCGGCTCATGCGGTTCCCGTTGACTTCGGCCCGACGCTCGTTGCGACGGATGCGCTTGCGCGCTTGCGGCGTATTGGCCATGCTCGATCCTTATGCTGCCGCGCTGCCGGGCGGCGAATGTCTAATCCAATGTGCGGTCTGCATCCCGGCCGGACCGGCGCCTGAAAGATCAGTGCGAAGACCGGTTCGGGTGCGGAAAACCCCAAGCGGGCGCATGGACACCGGGGCCGGTGTCGGCACACCCCCGCAAGAAAGCGCGGCGCATAGCGGCCGACAGGCGAATCGTCAAGCGGTGCGCGGCACCGTCTTGCCCAGGCTGTCCGCTGCCCACTTGCCCCGCAGCGCTTTGGCGGGCAAGGCTGGCCGCATGCTGACCCCCGACAGGCTGGACCGCTTCGCACGCCACATCGTTCTGCCCGAAATCGGCGGCGCGGGACAGGCGCGCCTGGCCTCCGCCTCGGTCCTGCTGATCGGCGCGGGCGGGGTGGGCAGCCCGGCGCTGCAATACCTCGCCGCTGCCGGGGTGGGCCGGATCGCGGTGGTCGATTGCGACAGCGTCGATGCCAGCAACCTGCAGCGGCAGACGATCTTCTCCACCGCCGATATCGGCGCGGCCAAGGCCGAGCGCGCGGCGATCTGGGTCCGGGCCTTCGACCCCGCCATCGCCGTCACCGCGCATGATTTGCGCATCGATGCGGACAATGCCTCCAGGCTGGTCGCCGGTCACGACCTCGTGCTCGACGGCAGCGACAACTTCGCGACGCGCCTCGCGGTATCGGACGCCTGCGTCGCGGCCGGCGTGCCGCTTACCAGCGTGGCGGTCGGGCGTTTCCAGGGGCAGGTCGCCAATTTCGCCGGTCACCTGCCAGGGCAGCCCTGCTATCGCTGCTGGGTCGGCGACGCCTTCGACGCGGACGACTGCGACACTTGCGCCGAACAGGGCGTGCTGGGCGCCTTCGTAGGCATGGCCGCCTCGCTGGGGGTGATGCAGGCGATGCGGGTGCTGCTGGCCGGCGTTTCCGACCTTGGCGATCCCCAGTGGGGCAGCCTGGTCCTGATCGACGGGCTGAAGCCTGCCATGCGCACGATCAAGGTGGCCAGGGACCACGCCTGCCGCGCCTGCGGCCGCGGCGAAGGAGCGACAGCATGACCCCGCCCGACCGGCCCGCCGAACGCTGCGAACGGCTGGAGCCGATGGTCCGCCGCGTGCTGGCCGGCAATCCCTCGCCCTTCACTTATACCGGGACGCAGACCTACCTTGTCGGCGATGCCGAAGTGGCGGTGATCGATCCGGGACCGGACGATGCCGAGCATATCGCCGCGCTGGTCGCGCAGATCGGCGAAGCCCGCGTCGTCGCCATCGCCTGCACCCACACCCACCGCGACCATTCGCCCGCCGCCGCGCCGCTGGCCGAGATTACCGGCGCGCCGATCATCGGCTGTGCGCCGCTGGTGATCGACAGCGACATGCCGCGGGCCGACGCGCCGTTCGACCAGACTTACGCGCCCGACCGGGTCCTCGCCGATGGCGAGGTGCTGAGCGGCGCGGGCTGGACCCTGCGCGCGGTGGCGACGCCGGGGCACACCTCGAACCACTTGTGCTATGCGCTGGAAGAGACCGGCGCGCTGTTCACCGGCGATCACGTCATGGGCTGGTCGACCACCGTCGTCGCCCCGCCGGACGGGCACATGGCCAGCTACATGGCCTCGATGGAAAAGCTCTACGCGCGCGAGGATCGCATCTACTACCCGGCGCACGGGCCGGCGGTGGAAAAGCCGAAACAACTGGTTCGGGGCATGATCGGTCACCGCCGCCAGCGCGAGCGCCAGATCCTGAACTGCATCGATGCGGGCATCCTCACGATCCCCGAGATGGTCAGCAGGATGTATTTCGGGCTCGACACGCGGCTGGTCGGCGCGGCGGGCCAGTCGGTGCTGGCCCATCTCCTCGATCTCGCGGAGCGCGGAACGGTCCGGCACGATGGCGAAGGCTGGCACCAGACCTGATCCGGCAACCATTGCTCCCCCTTGCGGACAGGCGTAAATAACGCGCCGGGTCTTGCATGCGGTTACACTGTGGGGGGTAGCGAACATGGCAACAATCGCCGATGGCGGTCTTTCGCGCGGTGGCGAACACGCAGAGCGCCGCTTCTTCCTGATTCTCTCGGTCATCATGGTCTTGCTGGTCGTCGCCGGCTTTTCCATGAACCTGGCGCTGGGCCGGTCTTCCTTTGCGGTACCGGTGATCTACCATCTCCATGCCGTCGTCTTCATGGGCTGGCTGGCGCTCTATCTCGCCCAGGTCGCGCTTGTCGCGGGCAACAACGTCGCGCTGCATCGACGGCTGGGCATGCTCGCGCTCGGCTGGGCGCCGCTCATGGTCGTGCTCGGCTTCGCAGTCATGTTCACCAGCATGCGCCGCACGGGCGGGCCGTTCTTCTTCGACCAGAACGAGTTCATGCTCAGCAACACGCTGCAACTCATCCTGTTCATGGCCATGGTGCTGTGGGCGCTCAGGGTGCGGCGGCACATCGGCTGGCATCGCCGGATCATGCTGATCGCGATGGCGATCCTGACCGGACCGGGATTGGGCCGGCTGCTACCAATGCCGCTGATGATACCCCATGCCTGGCGGATCATGATAGCGATGACGATGATCTTCCCGGTGATCGGCATGATCCGCGACTGGCGCAAGCGCGGTGCGGTGCATCCCGCCTGGCTATGGGGCGTCGGCCTCGTTTTCGGCGCGCAGGTGCTGGCCGATCTCGTCGCCTATTCCCCGCTGGGCTTGTCGCTGACCGAATGGGTATTGGCCGGGACACCGGGGGCGGAGCGGCCGATGCATGCCTTCCTGCCGCCCGGTTTTGCGATGTAACGGCTTGCAACGAGGGTCTTGCGGGGCCATCTGCGGCGGTATCAGAGGGAGACCGAAATGACCGCCCAGCCTCGCGAAAACCTGTCCGGCCTCGACCTTCGGGCCGAGATCGAGCGCCTGCGCAAGGAGCGCAACGCAGTCATCCTCGCCCATTACTATCAGAAGCCGGAGCTTCAGGACCTGGCCGATTTCGTCGGCGATTCGCTGGAACTGTCGAAGAAGGCGGCAGCCACCGACGCCGACGTGATCGCGTTCTGCGGGGTCAAATTCATGGCCGACACCGCCAAGATCCTCAGCCCCGACAAGATCGTCGTGTTGCCCGACCTCGACGCCGGGTGCAGCCTGGAAGACAGCTGCCCCCCGGAAAAGTTCAAGGCGTTCCGCGAGGCGCACCCCGATCACATCGCGCTGACCTACATCAACTGCTCGACCGAGGTGAAGGCGCTCTCCGACGTCATCGTCACCAGCAGCAGCGCCGAGACCATCCTGTCGCAGATCCCGCCGGAACAGAAGATCATCTTCGGCCCCGACCGGCACCTCGGCGGCTATCTCAACCGCAAGTTCGGGCGCGACATGCTGCTCTGGCCCGGCGTTTGCATCGTGCACGAGGCGTTCTCGGAGACCGAGCTGCTCAAGCTGAAGGCGCAGCACCCCGACGCGCCGGTCGCCGCGCACCCCGAATGCCCACCGCAGATCATCGACCATGCCGATTACGTCGGGTCGACCAGCGGCATCCTCCAGTTCGCCAAGACCATGCCCGGCGACAAGCTGATCGTTGCGACCGAACCGCACATCATCCACCAGATGGAAAAGGCGCTGCCGGAAAAGACCTTCATCGGCGCGCCGGGGGCAGACGGCAACTGCAACTGCAACATCTGCCCCTACATGGCGCTCAACACGATGGAAAAGCTCTACATCGCCCTGCGCGACCTCGAGCCGCGCATCGAGATCGAGGAAGGCCTGCGCCTCGCCGCGAAGAAGAGCCTCGACAAGATGATCGAGATGGCGAGCGGAACGATCGGCAAAGGCGATCTGGGACGGGCGTGATGCGGCAAGGGCGCGCGGCGCGGCACCCAGCCCCGCAGTCGCGCGTTCTGACCTGACATGAAGGCCCGCTTCCTCAGTCTCTGGAACCGGATCAACGCCAGCTACTGGTTCTGGCCGGCGACCTTCTGCCTAGCCGCCTTCTGCCTCGCGCTGCTGACCCTGCACCTCGATCGCAGCGGAATGGCGGACAGCCTCGCCGAAGTCGCCGCCATCGTCCCCGCCCGCCCCGACGGGGCCAGCACCATGCTTCAGGTCATCGCCGGGTCGATGATCGGGGTCGCGGCGACCGTCTTCTCGATCACCATCGCCGCGGTCGCCTATGCCAGCGGAACCTACGGTCCGCGCCTGCTGACCAATTTCATGGAGGATCGCGGCAACCAGCTCAGCCTGGCGACCTTCATCGGCACCTTCGTCTACGCGATCATGATCCTGCGCAGCGTGAGAGGAGAGGACGAGCGTCCGTCCACGGTGCAGGACGCGATGGCGAGCACGCTGCCCGGCTTCGTGCCGCAACTGTCGCTGCTCGTCGCGACGGCGATGATGCTGGCGGCCGTCGGCATGCTGGTCTTCTTCCTCAACCACGTCCCCAGCTCGATCCGCATCAACGTCGTGCTCGAACGCATCGGCGAACGGCTGATCCGGCAGATCCGCGATCGCTTTCTCGAGGAAGGCGATGCGATCGACGTCGAACGGCCCAACGGCGGTTGGCCGGTGGCGGCCGGGCGCAGCGGTTATGTCGAGGTGATCGACTATTCCGGGCTTTCCGACATCGCGCGCGAGCATGACATCGACGTCATGATCGACCGGCAGTCGGGCGACTTCGTGCACCCCAAGGTCACGCTGGCCCGCTATTGCGGTGGTAGCGGCGCGGACAACGCTATCGAATCCGCCCTCCAGTCCTGTTTTGTCCTGTCCGGCCTGCGCACCCCGCAACAGGACTTGCGATTCCTGATCGACGAGCTGGTCGAGATCGCGCTGCGCGCGCTCTCGCCCGGCATCAACGACCCGTTCACCGCGATCACCGCGCTCCACTGGCTGGGCGCGGCGACGGCGCAACTGGGCTGCCGCGAACTGGCCCGCGCGCCCGACGACAGCGACGACGAGGACAAGCGCCGCATTCATCCCCGCCACATGCGCTTCGCCGATTACGTCGGCATCGGCTTCGGCTCGGCACGCTCGGCGGTCGCGACCAGCCCGAAGGCGGCGCTCGCCATGTACGATGCGATGGAGGACTGCGCGACGACGATGCGCCAGTCGCGTGTCGCCGACATCCTGGCGGAAGGCGAGCGGCTCATCATGCAGGTGCGCACCAACCTCGCAGGGCCCGATCTCGCGATGGTCGAGGCGCGGCACGAGGCATTCGCCGCGACCTGCTCGCTTCGCGGTTGATACGCGGCACCTACGCCTTCGTCTCGTCCGCTTCGGCAAGGCGGGCCAGGACCAGCGCCGCCGCCATCAGCACCATGCCCGCGACGTCGAGCCACGACAGCGTCTCGCCATAGGCCAGCCAGCCGGTCAACGCCGCAACCGCCGGCTGGGTCAGCAGCGCCAGCCCGATGACCAGCGGCCGGAACCAGCCCAGCGCCCAGATCAGCGCCCCCTGCCCGACGATCTGGCTGAACAGCGCAAGCAGCAGGAGAGGCGTCCAGTCCCGCGGCAGGATTGTCTCGCCGAGCAGGAGCGCGCAGGCGAGAATCACCGGCGTCGCCGAGAGCGACGACACGGTCAGCAGCCGCCACGATCCCATGCCCGTGCGGACGTGGCGCAGCAGCAGGATGTAGGCGGCATAGAGCATTCCGGCGAGCAGCGAGAGCAGGTCGCCGACGAAGTTGCGATGGCTGAGTTCGAGCGAGCCGCCCATCAGCATCGCCGCCCCGCCGAGCGCCGCCGCGATCGCGACGATCTCCGTCCCCCGCGGCCAGCGCCGAGCCAGCAGCAGGCCCCAGGCGATGACGACGATGCTGCCCGAATTGCCGAACACGGTGGCATTGCCCAGCCGCGTCCGCTCTATGCCGAGGTGCCAGCTGGCGATGTCCAGCCCGAAGGCGACACCCGCCCCCAGCGCCAGCAGCAGCGTGGTGCGCGGCGGAAAGAACGGAGCGCTGCCCCGCTCCTCTCTCAGCGCGAAGAACGCGATTAGCGGGAGCGCCAGGGCAAGCCGCCAGAACCCCGCCGCGACCGGCCCGGTATCGGCCATGCGCACGAACATCGCCCCCAGCGCGAGCGAGGCATTGCCGAGAAGGAGCATGCCAAAGCGCCAGGGACCGGCGGCACGATGCTGGTCGGTCACGACGGCTTCGCTGGAAGGATGGGGTGCCGGCGCGGGCGATCAGCCCTCGTCGGCGGCGTCCGCAGGGGCTTCGGTGGCGACATCCGGCGCGTCAGCCTCGCCCGGATCGGCGGCGGCGGATCCGGTTGCGGTGGACCTTCCCGCCCCATCTGTCGCCGTATCCTCGGGCTTCAGCGATTCGCCCTGCGAGCGCAACTGGTCGAGGTGGATCATGTCGTCGGTGATCGTGCCGGGAAGAACCTCACCCGCCATGTCGCCCGGATCACGCTCCGGCTTGGCCGAATCGCAGGCCGCCGGCAACAGGGCCAGGACCGGAAGGACGAGGAGGGACAAGGCGGTCTTGCGAGCCGTGCGCATGGGTCTGGCGATCCTGAAATCAAGTGTCCGGACAAGGCGTGCCCAGCCGGTCGAAGAAGGTCGGCGCATGGCGGGCCAATGCCGCATCCCATTCGCCGACGCCGACGCTATGGCCCAGCCGGGCCATGCTGGTCACCCCATATTCTGAAATGCCGCACGGAACGATGCCGGTGAAATGCGAAAGGTCGGGCGAAAGGTTGACCGAAAAGCCGTGCATCGTCACCCAGCGACGGACCCGCACCCCGATGGCGCCGATCTTCGCCTCTCGCCCGTCGATGTCGCGAGTCCAGATGCCGACGCGCCCGTCGGCCCGCCGGCCTTCCACGCCGAAGTCGGTCAAGGCGTCGATCACCCAGCCTTCCAGCGCGTGGACGAAACCGCGCACGTCGCGGGCCCGGCGGTTGAGATCGACGAGGACGTAGCCGATCCGCTGCCCCGGTCCGTGATAGGTATATTCGCCGCCCCGCCCGGCGCTGACCACGTCGAAGCGCGGGTCCAGCAGATCCGCCGGCTTGGCGCTGGTCCCGGCGGTGTAGACTGGCGGATGTTCGAGCAGCCAGACGAGATCGGGCGCCGTCCCCTCTCGGATCGCGGCGTTGCGCGCCTCCATCGCGGCGAGCGCATCGGCATAGGCGATCAGCCCGCGCTCGGCCCGCCACTCGATGCCCGGCACGGGGCTGTCGCCGCCGTGCGTCGCATTTTCGGTGCCTTGCAGGGTGCCAGTGCTCATGGTCACGTTGCGTGGCGGGAAACGGCGTGCCAATCAAGTGCCCATGAATCTTCCCGACCGCGACCCGAACCGCACGCCCGTCTCTCCGCCGCCCGGCCCCGCCTTCGATGCCGGGCGCGCATGGAACGACGCTGTGGCCATGCTGAAGGCGAATCGCCAGGTGCTGACCGTGCTGGCGGGCCTGTTCTTCCTCGTGCCGCAAGTGCTTATGAGCGCGCTGATGCCCGATGTCGCGCCCGGCCTTGAGGGCGAGGCGGCGGCCAAGGCGGCGATCGCGATCTTCGCGTCGTGGTGGCCGCTGATCCTGCTGGCCACCTTGCTGCAGGCGGTGGGAATGCTGGCGATCATCGTGCTGCTGGCGGACCGGACGCGGCCCACCGTGCGCGATGCGATCGGTCGCGCGTTCCGGCTGTTGCCGCCCTATGTCGCCGCGACGCTCGTGCTGGTCGCGGGCGTCGGTCTCTGCGCCCTGCTCATCCTCATTCCGCTGACCCTGCTGGCCGGACAGGCCGGGGCGGGCATTGCGCTGGTGCCGGTCATGATCGCGGCGCTCTGGGTCAATGTCCGCACGATCACGCTGGCCCCGCTGGTGGGGGCGGAGCGCGAGACGAACCCCTTCGAAGCGCTGCGCCGCAGCTGGGCGCTGACCGCCGGGCGCGGCGGGCGCATCCTCGCGTTCATGCTGATGTTCGTGATTGCCGTGCTGGTCCTGTCGATCGTCATCACCGCGATCCCCGGCACGGTGCTGATCGCCACGCTGGGCCAGGATACGGGCGGCGCGATCGCCGGCCTGCTCGAAGGCTTTGTTTCCGCCGCCCTGCTTCTGTTGTGGAGCGTGGTGGTGCTGGCGATCTATCGCCAGCTCGCCGGCTAGGCCGCGGTTTCGGCCAGTTCGGCCACGGGCTGGACGACTTCGGCTAAGGCAGCGGCGGCGGGGACCGGATCCTTCCAGCCCCAGAACAGCTTGCACGGCAGCACGTTCAGCATCTCGAAACCCGACGAGATGCGGGCAAAGCGCCGCGCCATGAAATCGCGCGCCTTGGCGGAGAACTGGTAGACGAGAAAGGCCCCGCCTTCGCGCAGCACGTTGTAGGTCGCGTCGACGATCTGCGGCCCGACGCCATCGGGCAGGGTCGAAAACGGCAGCCCGGACAGCACGTAGTCCGCCCCGTCATGCCCGTGCGCCGCGACGATGCTTTCGACATCCGCCGCCGAACCCAGCACCGCGGTAAAGCGGGGATCGCGGATCGTGCGCTGCAGGTAGTCGATGTAGAGCGGGTTGGTGTCGATGACGATCAGCGCGCCGTCACGGCGCAGGCGATCGAGCACCGGCTGGCAGAACGTGCCGACGCCGGGGCCGTATTCGACGAAGAGGCGGCAGCGGTCCCAGTCCACCGGATCGAGCATCTTGGCGATGGTGAAGCGCGAGGACGGGATGATCGAGCCGACCATCACCGGGTGCTGGATGAACCCCTTGATGAAAACCCCCCAAGGCCCGAGACCCTTGGCACCGGCGCGTTTCGTCTTGGCCAGGTTGCCCTGTCGCGCCAGCTCGGTTCCGGTCATTGCGTGGGGACTCTCTTGTAAAGCTGCGTGAAGCGAAGCGGGTGGCAAATAGAGGGCCGGTTTGCAAGGACGTTCAAGAACTTGTCCCGTCGCGGCTCGACAATATCGTTTGGAATCAGCGGCCGGTGCGACGCTAGAGGATTTCAAGCACCTTGTCCTGCGGTCGGCAGAGGCGCACCCCCTTGGCGGTTTCCACCAAGGGCCGTTCGATCAGGATCGGCTCTGCCGCCATCGCCGCCAGCACCGCGGCATCGTCCGCTTGGGGCAGGCGGCGTTCCGCCGCATCGGTGCCGCGCAGGCGCAGGCCCTGCTGCGGGGTCATGCCGGCATCGCGGTAGAGCTGGGCAAGTTTCGCGGCGCTCGGCGGGGTCTTGAGATACTCGACCACCTCGACCTCCACGCCGTCGGTCTCCTGCAGGATCGCCAGCGTCTTGCGCGACGTGCCGCAGTTCGGGTTGTGCCAGATGGTCGCCTTCATCGTTTCTCTCATTCAGGATGGGTCAGGTAGCGGGCTTTGCCGGCGGGGCGGGATCGCCCTCCATCGCCGGAACGGTCTGCGCCGCCTGCGCGGGGTCGAGCCCCGGCACCGGGAGGCTGTCCAGCCGCTCCCGCCCGCGCATCGCGCGGCCCGCCCGCTCGATCGCGCGCACGATGCGCGGCGCTGCGCCGCAAGGGCAGAGGTTGGGGATGGCGGCGGCGATCTCCTCCCGGTTGGCGCCCGGATTGCGCGCCAGCAGCGCCGCGCCCGCCATGACGAAGCCCGGCGTACAGAAACCGCACTGCACCGCGCCTTCGGCCATTATCGCCTGTTGCAGCGGATGCGAGCGATCGCCCGAGAGCGCCTCGATCGTGGTGACGAAGCGGCCTTCGACTTCGGCCAGGGTGACGAGGCAGGAGCGGATCCCCTCGCCGTCGATGATCACGGTGCAGGCGCCGCAATCGCCATTGCCGCAGCCGTATTTCGTGCCCGTCAGGTTCGCCGCGTCGCGCAGGGCCCACAGGAGCGGGGTGTCCCCGTCCATCAGGAATTGCACGGGACGTTCGTTGACGGTCAGCCGGGTCATTGCGGCCCGCTGTCTAGGGCAAGGCCGTCAGCCCAGCAATCCCCGCGATGCGAGATCGGCTTCCAGCGTATCGGCATCGCTGAAATGATGGACCTGCCAGCCCAGCGCGGCGGCGGCGGCGATGTTGGCGAGATTGTCGTCGATGAAAAGGGTGCGCGGCGGCTGGATGTCGAACCGTTCACGCGCCAGTTCGAAGATTGCCGGGTCGGGCTTGGCGAGCTTTTCCGTGCCCGAGACGACGACATCGCGGAAGCGATCGAAGATCGGCCGCCGGGCGCGGAACGGGCCCCAGAAGGCGTGGGCGAAATTGGTGATCGCGAAAAGCGGCACGCCGGCCGCGTCCAGCCGCTCGACGAGTTCGAGGCTGCCCGGCACCGGCCCTGGAATGCTTTCGTCGAAGCGATTCGCATAGGCGTCGATCAGGTGGTCGAGCCCCGGAAACCGGGCCTTGCGCTCTGCCACCATGTCATCGAGATCGCGGCCCGCATCGTGTTCGAAATGCCATTCCTCGGTCACGACATGGCCGACGAACCATTCCAGTTCCGCCGGATCGTCGATCAGCTTGCCGAACAGGCAGCGCAGGTCCCAGCGATAAAGCACCCGGCCCACGTCGAACACGACCGCGTCGATCATCGCATCACCCAGCCCCAAACACGAAAACGCCGCCCGAATGGACGGCGTCAGAAATTACAACCGCGGTCGTGCCGGATTTCGGTTCCCGGTCGAGCGAGAATGGCTTCATCCGGGAACCGGCGCGCGGCGACCTTCTGGTCGCGAGCACCGGAAGCGCAAGGATGCAGCCGTTCGCAACCCTCCCGGGAGCGAAAGCCGGCGCAGGCTCAGCCCTGGCGGGCCTTGAAGCGGCGATTCGTCTTGTTGATGACGTAAGTACGGCCACGGCGACGGATCACGCGGTTGTCCCGGTGGCGATCCTTGAGCGACTTGAGGCTGTTGCGAATCTTCATCTGTCTGGTTCCGTAGATAAGTCTTTGAATCGGGCCGCTGCCACCAACCGGGGCGCATCCCGCCGAAATCAAGGCTGGCCCGTTACGGCGGGCATGATGCGAAGTCAAGCGATTCACCCGGCGACGGGGCCGCCTTCAGCTCTCCGTCCGCCGCAGCCCCGTCAGCTTCCTCTCCCACGCCAGCGCATGGCCGATAATCTCCTCGAGATCGGCGTGTCTGGGCACCCATGGCACGGTCGCCATGATCCGGCTGTTGTCCGAGACGAGGCTGGGCACGTCGCCCGCCCGGCGCGGCTCCATCCGGCGCGGCACGGGCTGGCCGACCACCCGGTCGACCGCGTCGAGCACTTCCAGCACCGAGAAGCCGCGCCCGTAACCGACGTTCATCGTGAGGCTGCGCCCGGGGTGGTCGATCAGCGCTTCCAGCGCCAGGACATGCGCCTCGGCGAGGTCGGAGACGTGGATGTAGTCGCGCACTCCGGTGCCGTCGGGCGTGGGATAGTCGTCGCCGAACACCGCGACGCCGTGCCGCTTGCCCAGCGCCGCTTCGACCGCGACCTTGATGAGATGCGTCGCGCCCGCTGTCGACTGGCCGGACCGCGCCCGCGGATCGGCCCCGGCGACGTTGAAATAGCGCAGCACGCAGTGGTTCATGGCATGCGCCCGGCTGACGTCGGCCAGGATCCGCTCGGTCATCAGCTTGCTCATGCCGTAGGGGTTCACCGGCGTGAGCGGATCGTCCTCGGTCAGCGGCTTCAGTTCCGGTTCGCCGTAGACGGTGGCAGTGGACGAGAAGATGAAGTGCGGCACGCCCGCGTTCACCGCCGCCTCGATCAGGGTGCGGCTCTTCGCGGTGTTGTTGTCGTAGTACTTGAGCGGGTTCTCGACCGATTCGGGCACGATGATCGATCCGGCAAAATGCAGGATCGCTTGCGTTCCCTGTTCGGCGAAGATGCGCGCGAGGAGGCCGGTATCGGCCACGTCGCCCCGGTAGAGCGTGACGCCTTCGGGGATTGCCCATTCGAAGCCGGTCGACAGGTTGTCGATGACCGCCACCGGCCAGCCGCGATCGAGGAGCGCCAGCACCGCGTGGCTGCCGATGTAACCCGCCCCGCCCGTCACCAGCACCGGTCGTGTCATTTGTGTCTCCGCCGCTTCACCGTGAATTCACTTCCCCCCGCCTAGACGCTTTGCATCGCGCGGTCAGCCCCGGGGGTGGCGACCGATGCGAAATGCTTGCGTTTACGGGCGATTTTCCCCACTTTTCCAAGACATGAAGGCCCAGCCCGCGGCCCCGGAGGATGCTCGATGCCTGCAAAGTTCTCGCTCAAGATCGCGATGGTGCCCGCTCTGGCCGCAACCTTGGCGCTGGGCGCCTGCGCCTCGCCCACCGGGCCGGTGCAGGTGACGCACTTCAACGCGCCGGACAAGACGGCACTGCTGGGCAAGGGGTCGATCGCGGTCGTGGTGTCGCCGACGATGGGTCCGGATGCCGCCGGTTCGCTGGAAATGGCCAGCTACCGCGCCGCCGTCGCCCGCGAATTGGTCCGCCTGGGCTATGCCGAGGCGCCCGCGGGCCAAGGCAGCCAGGTCGCCGAGATCCGCGTGCGTCGCGGCACGGTCGAAGCGATCCGCGAAGGCGGGCCGGTCAGCGTCGGGGTCGGCGGGTCGACCGGCAGCTACGGCTCCGGCGTGGGCCTTGGCGTCGGCATCAATCTTTCGGGCAAGCCCAAGGACACGGTGATGACCGAACTCGGCGTCGTCATCCGCGACCGCAGCGACGGCCGGCCGCTTTGGGAAGGCAGAGCCGAATTCGGGGTCAAGGAGAATTCGCCGCTGGCCAACACGCAACTGGCCGCGCCGCGTCTGGCCGAAGCGCTGTTCTCGAAGTTTCCCGGAGAGTCTGGCGAAACCTTCGAAGTCAAGTAAGCCTGCGGGCCATGACTGACGCGATTCGCATCGATGCCGCTTTCGACAGCGGCAACATCGACGTCGTCTCCGCCACCGGGGCAGAGGCGGTGCTGACGATCCGGCGCGATCGCGACAGCGAGTTCTTCCAGTGGTTCCACTTTCGCGTGTCTGGCACGAGGGGGCGGGAACTGACGCTCAGGATCACCGGTCTCAACCGCAGCGCCTATCCCGGCGGCTGGCCCGGCTATCGCGCGGCCGTGTCCGAAGACCGGCAGGCCTGGCTGCGCGCCGACAGCGAGTGGGACGGCGAGAGCGGCGGCGGCACGCTGACGATCCGCTATCGCCCGGCTGGCGATGTCGCGTGGTTCGCCTATTTCGCACCCTATTCGATGGAGCGGCACCACGATCTCGTGACCCGCATCGCCAATGCGCCGCAGGTGTCGCACCGGGTGCTCGGCCATTCGGTCGAAGGCCAGCCGATCGATTGCCTGGCCACCGGCGAAGGAAGCCGGCAGGTCTGGCTCTATGCCCGCCAGCACCCCGGCGAATCGATGGCCGAATGGTGGATGGAAGGCGCGCTCGAACGGCTGGCCGACCCGGCCGATCCGGTAACGATGCGGCTGCGCAAGGCGGCAACCCTGCACCTCGTGCCGAATGCCAACCCCGACGGTTCGTGCCGCGGCCACTTGCGCACCAACGCGCGCGGCGTGAACCTCAACCGCGAATGGCACGAACCGAGCGCCGAACGTTCGCCCGAAGTGCTGGCGATCCGCGACGCGATGGACGCAACCGGCGTCGATTTCGCGATGGACGTCCACGGTGACGAGGCGATACCCCATGTCTTCATGGCCGGGTTCGAAGGCGTTCCCGACGTGACCGAACGGCAACTGGCGGACTACGCCCGCTATCTCGCGCTGCTGACCGCGACGACCGCCGATTTCCAGACGGCCAGAGGGTATCCGGTGTCCGCGCCGGGCAAGGGCAACCTGTCGATGTCGACCAACCAGGTCGCGCATCGCTTCGGCTGCACCGCGATGACGCTGGAAATGCCATTCAAGGATCACGACGACGCACCCGACGCCCGCGCGGCGTGGAGCCCGGAACGATCGAAGGCGCTGGGCCGGTCGTGCCTTGCCGCCCTGGCGGACTGGCTTGAGAGCGCCGGCCCGGCCGCCTGAGCGGCCTTCACGTTGCCGCGTTAACGTCTTGGTAGGATTTCGGGGGCATGATCGGATCATGGCCCAAGCAATCGCCCGCGCTGTCAGCATTCCGCTCCACCACCGTGGCGAAGCGCTGGCGGCGATCGCGCGTTTCGCGATCGTGGGCGGCAGCGCCCTGGCGGTCATCATGGCCGGCCCCGGCCTGCCCTTCTAAGCCGACTGGCTTCGACCCTCCCGAAATCCGTTTTTGCACGCGCCGCCGCACTGCGCTAACGCGCGGCTCATGTCCGACGATACGCCGCTCGCCCTCGCTCAAAGGCTGATCGCCTGCCCCAGCGTCACGCCCGCCACCGGCAGCGTGTTCGACGCGATGGAGGCCATGCTCGAGCCACTGGGTTTCACGGTTTCGCGCAGCATCGACGGGGTCGCACCGGACGGACCGGTCGAGAACCTGCTGGCCGTGCGCAAGGGTCCGGAAGGCGCGCGCCACTTCGCCTTTGCCGGGCACCTCGACGTCGTCCCGCCGGGCGAGGGCTGGACCGGAGACGCCTTCGCGCCCGAGATCCGGGGCGAGCTGCTCTACGGTCGCGGCGCGGTCGACATGAAGGGGTCGATCGCCTGCATGGTCGCCGCCGTCGCGGAGATTCCGGCCGAAGCGGGGACGATCAGCTTCCTCATCACCGGCGACGAGGAAGGACCCGCTCGCCACGGCACGCTCGCGCTGATGCAGCACATGGCCGAACGGGGCGTGGTGCCCGACCTGTGCCTTGTCGGCGAACCGACCAGCGTCAACCGGCTGGGCGACATGATGAAGATCGGGCGGCGCGGTTCGGTCAACATCTGGCTCGGCGTCGACGGCGTGCAGGGCCACGTCGCCTATCCCCACCTGGCCGACAATCCTGCCCCGCGTCTGGTCGCCATGCTAACCGAGCTGGACGCGCTGGTGCTCGACGAAGGGACCGACTGGTTCCAGCCATCCAACCTGGAGATCACCGACATTTCGATCGGCAATCCGGCAACCAACGTGATCCCGGCCCGGGCGGAGGCGCGCATCTCGATCCGCTTCAACGACCGGCACTCGAGCGAAAGCCTGGCGCAGATGGTGACCCGGATCGCCGAGCGGCACGGCGGCTGGGCACGCCCGGTAATCAGCGGCGAGCCGTTCCTGACCCAGCCCGGCGCGTTCTCGGCCATGCTGGCCGACGCGATTCGCGTCGAAACCGGGCTTGAGCCCGAGCTGTCGACGACAGGTGGCACGTCGGACGCCCGCTTTCTCAAGAACTTGTGCCCGGTGATCGAATTCGGCCTCAACAACGCCACCATGCACAAGCGCGACGAAGCGGTGGCGATCGCCGATCTGGAGGTTCTGACGCGGATCTATGAACGGGTCGCGCGTGCCGCCCTTGCGCAGTAGGCCGTCGCGCTGCCACAAGGCGGCATGAACGATATCAACGGTAACCAGTCCGCCACCGTCGCAGATCAAGGCGACGCCCCGGCCGAGAACATGGCGGGGCACAAGCGGCTCCAGCTTCAGATCCTGATCGGCTTCATCGCCGGCCTCGCTGCCGGTCTTGCCGCCTATACCTTTTCGCCCGGCGCGGACTGGGTCGATTTCATCGTCACCTACGTGACCGGCCCGCTCGGGCAGGTGTTCCTGCGCCTGCTGTTCATGCTGGTCATTCCGCTGCTGTTCGCCGCGCTGGTCGTCGGCATCGCGGAAATGGGCGAGATCGGCGCGCTGAAGCGTGTCGGCCTGCGCACGCTCGTCTACACCGTCGTCGTTTCAGGGATTGCGGTGGCCATCTCGCTCGCCTGCGTCAACATCCTGCGCCCGGGAGACGGGGTGGACCGCGCCGCTGCGGCAGACCTGCTGGAACAGGGCGCGGCCAATGCCTCGGGGATCGTGCAGGCCTCGGCCGAAGCCAAGACGGGCGTCGAACAGGTGCTGGCCATCGTGCCGACCAACGTCATCACCGCGATGAGCGAGAACGACATCCTGGCGGTCATGTTCTTCGCGCTGTTCTTCGGGGTCGGCATCCTGCTGGTCCAGACACCGCGCACAGCGACGCTGAAAAACGGGATCGAGGGCGTGTTCGAAGTGGCGATGCGGCTCATCGGCTTCGTCATCCGCCTCGCGCCGATCGCGATCTTCTGCTTCATGTTCAACCTGTCGGCGCAGTTCGGCTGGGATCTCCTCGGCAAACTGGCCGCCTTCGTGGCGGTCGTGCTCCTGGCGCTGGCCATCCAGATGTTCGGCGTCTTCCCGCTGCTGCTGCGCTTCCTCGCCAGCAAGAGCCCGGTCGCCTTCTTCCGCGAAACGCGCGAGGCCAGCGTGATGGCGTTCTCGACCGCCAGTTCCAACGCCACCCTGCCCACCGCGCTGCGTGTCGCGGAAAACGAACTGAAGCTGCCGCCGCGCATCTCACGCTTCGTGCTGACCATCGGCGCCACCGCAAACCAGAACGGCACCGCGATGTTCGAAGGGGTGACGGTCCTGTTCCTCGCCCAGTTCTTCGGCGTCGAACTCGATCTTTTGCAGCAGGCCTTCGTCATGCTGGTCTGCATCCTCGCCGGTATCGGCACCGCGGGCGTGCCGGGCGGCTCGCTGCCGGTGGTCGCGCTGATCCTGTCGGGCGTGGGTGTGCCGCCCGAAGGGATCGGCCTGATCCTCGGCGTGGATCGCTTCCTCGACATGTGCCGCACCGCGCTCAACGTCGTCGGCGACTTGGTGGCGGCAACGGTGATCAGCGCGCTGTCGGGCAAGGACGAGGCGCGGGCATCGGATCCGCTGCCCCTGCCCGGATGATTTGCCGGGAACCCACCGCCCGCCTCGGCGCTTGAAGGCCACATGCGCAAACCTGCCCTGCTGCTCGCCCTGATTGCGCTTGCAACCGCCGGTTGCTCGCGCGAACCCGACGAAGGTTCGACGAACGACATTGCGGATAGGGGATCGGCAAGCACCGTTCAGCCTCCCGAGACTCCCGTGGCTCCCGCGTCCCCCAATTCGGAGGCGCCGTCATCGACTCCGCAACCGCTGTCGGTCCGCGATCTCGGCCTGACGAGCGGGGTCTACGCCGCCAGTGGAACGACCTGCCCGCCCGCGATGGCCAGCCTCGCCACCTTCGACGGCAGCGGCTTCGGCAGTCGCAACATGACCCGGTGCGCCTTTTCCCCGCAGAAGCGCGCGGGACAGACGTTCACCGGCACGCAGACCTGCACCGACAGCTATTCGAAGGAGCGCGTGAGCGAGGACATGACCATCACGGTCGCCGGACCCACCCGTTTCACGCAAAGCAACAAGTGGGGCGAGCGAACCTTTGATCTCTGCCCCGACGAGCGGCTGTCCGACTGGACCGGCTGACGCCTCAGCCGCGACCCTTCGGCTTTTCCAGCACCTTCTTCCGGAAACTGCACAACCCGGCGACCGGGCAGCGCCAGCATTCCGGCGTCCGCGCCTTGCAGACATATCGGCCGTGCAGGATCAACCAGTGATGCGCGCCCAGCCGGAACGGGGCGGGGACGCGTTTTTCCAGCTTGGCCTCCACCTGTTCGGGCGTCTTGCCCTTGGCAAGGCCGGTGCGATTGCCGACACGAAAGATGTGGGTGTCGACCGCGAAGGTTTCCTGCCCGAACCAGCAGTTCAGCACAACGTTGGCGGTCTTGCGGCCCACGCCGGGCAGCTTGACCAGCTCTTCGCGGCTGTCCGGCACGTCGCCGCCGTATTCGTCGACCAGCAACCGGCTGAGCGCGATGACGTTTTTCGCCTTCGAATTGAACAGGCCGATCGTCTTGATGTGCTCGCGAAGGCCCTCTTCGCCCAGATCCAGCATCTGCTGCGGGGTCTTCACCTTGGCGAACAGCGCGCGGGTCGCCTTGTTGACGCCGACGTCGGTCGATTGCGCCGATAGCGCCACGGCCACCACCAGCTGGTAGGCATTGCCGAACTCCAGCTCGGTCTGCGGATCGGGATTGTCTTCCGCCAGGATGCGGAAGAATTCGAAGATCTCGTCCTTCGTCACGCGGCGCTCACAGGCCCAGCACCTGCGGCATGGTGTAGCGACCCGGCGCGCGGCCCAGCAGCCAGGCCGCGCCCTTTACCGCCCCGCGCGCGAAGATCATGCGGTTTTCCGCCAGGTGCGTCATCGCGATCCGCTCATCGGTGCCGGCGAAATAGACGGTGTGCTCGCCCGCCACCGTGCCGCCGCGCAGCGAGGCGAAGCCGATCGCGCCCTCTGCCCTGCGCCCGGTAATGCCGTCGCGCCCGCGTTCGCTGTTATCCGCAAGCGCGATGCCGCGCCCTTTCGCTGCCGCCTCGCCCAGCAGGAGCGCGGTGCCCGACGGGGCATCGACCTTCATCCGGTGATGGATCTCGACGATCTCGATATCCCAGTCCGGGCCCAGCCGCGATGCCGCCTCCTGCACCAGGTGCGCCAGCATGGTCACGCCGAGCGAGGTGTTGCCGGTCTGCAGCACCGCGATGCCGGATGCCGCCCGGTCGATGGCGGCATGGTGCTCACTCTCCAGCCCGGTCGTGCCGATCAGCACCGGAATGCCCGACGCGACGCAGGCGTCGAGCGTCGCCTGCAGCGCGACCGGCGCGGAAAAATCCACGAGAGCGTCGCTGGTCGCGGCAAGCTGCGCTACGTCGCCGGTGTCCCGGTCGACCCCGCCCGACATCTCGTGCCCGGCGGCGCGGATCGCCTCTGCCAGCGCGGCGCCCATGCGCCCCTGCGACCCGACGATACCGATGCGTGCCATGCCGTGTGTCTTCCCTGCCTTTACCCGTCCATGCGGGCGTGCTTCATGGGCGACATGAGCCACATTCGCAACATCGTCGTCCTGACCGGCGCGGGCGTTTCCGCCGAAAGCGGCATCGACACCTTCCGCGAAGCCAACGATGGTCGGGGCGGACTATGGGAACAGCACCGGGTGGAGGACGTCGCCACCCCCGAAGCGTTCGCCCGTGATCCCGATCTGGTCCTGCGGTTCTACGACATGCGGCGCGAGGCGATCCAGACGAAGCAGCCGAACCCGGCGCACGAGGCACTGGCGCGGCTGGACCGCGAGTGGGACGGCGATCTGCTGATCGTGACCCAGAACGTCGACGACCTGCACGAACGGGCCGGGGCGCGGCGAATCCTGCACATGCATGGTGAACATCTTAACGCCTGGTGCACCGCCTGCGACGTGCGCTGCCGTTGGACCGGAACGCTGATCGACCGGCCCGCCTGCCCGGCCTGCGGCGAGGCGGCGCTGCGGCCCGACGTCGTCTGGTTCGGCGAGATGCCCTACGAGATGGACCGCATCTTCGCCGCGCTGCGAGAGGCGGATCTGTTCGTTTCCATCGGCACGTCGGGGGCGGTCTATCCGGCGGCCGGCTTCGTGCAGAACGCAGCGGCGCTGGGTGCGCGCACGCTGGAACTGAACCTCGAACGCAGCCAGGGATCGCACTGGTTCGACGAAACGCGGCTTGGCCCGGCAGGCCGCATCGTGCCGGCCTGGGTCGACGAGATGCTGCAATGAGCGGGCCGTTCCTCGTCACCCCAAGGCTCGAACTCTGGCAGCCGGTCGCGGGCGACATGCTGGCGATGTACGACGTGGTCAGCAACCCGCAGACGGCCCGGTTCCTGGGCGGACCGATCACGCTCACCGATCATCACGCCCGCTTCATGCGCAATGCCGGCAGCTGGCTTCTCTACGGCTATGGCGGGCTGATGCTGCGTGAGCGCGGGCAGAGCACGGTGATCGGCAACATCGGTGTCTTTCACAGCCGCCGCGGCATCGACCCGCGCTTCGACGACATGCCCGAGGCAGGGTGGATCATCGGCGCCGGCCATGTCGGCAAGGGCTATGGCGAGGAGGCTATGCGCGCGGTGCTCGACTGGTTCGACGCCCGACACGGCCCGCGGCCGATCTTCGCGATCGTCGATGCGGACAACGCGCCCTCGATCCGGCTGGGCCGGCGACTGGGTTTCGAACCGCGCGGCACCGGCACGATGCCGGACGGGCCGCAAGTCAATCTCTATGAAAGGCCGGCCTAGGCCTCCAGCTCGCGCAACGAACGGCCGCGCGTTTCACGTCCCCAGGCCATGACCAGCAGGCCCGACAGCGCCACCGGCGCGACGAGCAGCGGCGCGGCGCCCGCCAGCGTCGGCGCCAGGCCGATCAGCGCCAGCCCCTGCACCGCCATGCCGCCGAACTTGGAACTGCCCGCGATGATCCCGGTCGCCCGCCCGCGGACCGCCAGCGCATAGTTTTCGGCCGTGTAGGGCAGGAGCACCGCGATCAGCCCGTTGCTGCCCACGACCAGCAAGCTGATGACGGCGGTCAGCACCGTCGGTGAGGCCAGCGTGGCGGCGGGCAGCAGCGCGCCGCACAGGCCCAGCAGCATCAGCGCGACCGACAGGACGAGCGTCCCCTTGCTCGACCACCGGCTGTAGAGCAGCGCCGCCACCGCCACCGTCGGCAGGGCGATCAGCGCCGAACTGGCCAGGATGCGGCTGGCCACGTCCGGATCGAAACCGCGCGCGCGAAGGTCGCTCGGCAGCCAGAGCAGCAGCCCGAAGGTCACCACGCTCCACCCCAGCGCGGTCAGCACCAGCGCGATGCCGAGCCGGCCCCGGGCGCGCTGCGGCGCGGCGGCGTCAAGCTGGACAGTGCGCGCGACGAAGCCGAAGTCGCGGCTCAGCCGGTCCAGCTCCGCCTTGCGCCCCTGCGCCAAGAGAAAGCGGGGCGATTCGGGGATCCAGCGCGCCATGAACAGCAGGAGGATCCCGGTCGGCAGCCCGATCAGCCACAGGCTGCGCCAGCCGACCAGCGGTTCCAGCAACCACGCCGCGGCGCTGGCCGCAAGATAGCCGCCGACCGAACCGATTCCGCCGATCAGCACCAGCAGCCAGCTGCGATGGCGCGGCGGCATGATTTCGGCGAGCAGGGCATAGACCACCGGCAACATGCCCCCCGCCGAAGCGCCCATCACGAAGCACATGACGAGGTTCCAGCCGAACGCCGGCATCGCCCCGCACAGCGACGTGGCGACGAAGACGATGGTCGACAGCAGGATCGAGGTGCGTCGCCCGCAGATGTCGGCCAGCCAGCCCCAGAGGAACGAGCCCACGGTGGTCCCGGTCAAGGCCACGAAGGGCAGCAGCGCGGCAGTCCTAGCATCGATGCCGTATTCGTCGCGCAGGCCCGGCAGGACGAAGCCCAGCGTTGCCGGCTTCATCGTGTCGATGACCAGCCCAAGCACGAGGATCGCCAGCACGACCGCGTGTCGGCGACCCAGCGGAACGTCGTCACGCGCCTCGAACACGGTGCCCGCAAAGTCGGATTCGTGCGTGATCCGCCGCGGGATCGCGCCGACGAAGGCCATCGGCAGGCCGAGCGCGATCAACGCCATGCCCGCCGCCATCCACCCGTCCATCGGCATGCCGACGAGCCGGTTGCCCATGGCCATGCCCATTTCGAGCATCGGCACATGCATGAGCGCGCCGACGATGATCGCGGCGCAGCCGGCCCGGAACAGGTTGGGGTGACCGCCGAGGGTCATGGCAAGCGTCGCCCTGCTGCCCGCGGGCGTCAGCCGACCACTTCGGCCGCCGCCAGCACCGCCAGCGTCAGCACGTCGGGGGCGATGGCGGTCATCGGCGCGATCTGCACCGGCTTTTCCATGCCGATCAGCATCGGTCCGATGGTCGATGCACCGGCCAGTTCGCGCAGCAGCTTGGCCGACAGGTTTGCCGATTGCAGGCCCGGCATGATCAGCACATTGGCCGGCGCCGAAAGACGGCTGAAGGGATAGAGCTTCATCACCGTGGGATTGAGCGCCGCGTCGGGGGCCATTTCGCCCTCGTACTCGAAATCCACGCCTTCCTCGTCGAGGATGTGGACCGCATCGCGGATGTTCTCCAGCCACTTGCCCGGCGGGTTGCCGAAAGTGGAATAGGACAGGAACGCGACGCGCGGTTCGTGGCCCAGCCGCTGCGCGACCTTGGCGGTCTCCTTCGCGATGTGGGCCAGCATCTTCGCGTCGGGCCGTTCGTTGATCGTCGTGTCGGCCAGGAACACCGTGTAGTTCTTGCCGACCATCAGGTGGATGCCGAAGGGAATCTCGCCCGGCTTGGGATCGAGGACCTGGGTGATTTCCTTCATCGTCTGCGCGAAGGGGCGGGTCAGGCCGGAAATCACCGCATCGCCGCGGCCGATCGCGACGAGCAGCGCGGCAAAGGTGTTGCGATCCTGATTGACCATGCGGCGCACGTCACGCTCGGTCGCGCCGCGACGCTTCAGCCGTTCGTAGAGATAGGCCTGCATCTCGTCGACGAGGGGCGAATTGGCCGAGTTCTGGATCTCGAAACTGTCGATGTCCTCGACCGCGAGATCCTTCAGCTTCTCGCGCACCTTCTCGGTCCGGCCGACGAGGATCGGCTCGCCATAGCCGAAGTCGCGGAACTGGATCGCGGCGCGCAGCACCACGTCCTCTTCCGCTTCGGCGAAGACGACGCGCTTGGGATTCTTCTTCGCCGCTTCGTAGACGTGGGTCAGCGCCGACGTCGTCGGGTTTAGCCGCGCCTTCAGGCGCAGGGCATATTCCTCGAAATCCTCGATCGGGGCCTTTGCCACGCCCGAATCCATCGCCGCCTTGGCGACGGCGGAGGAAACGACTTCCATCAGGCGCGGATCGAACGGCGCGGGAATGATGTATTCGCGCCCGAACTGGTGGTTGACGCCATAGGCTGCGGCGACTTCCTCGGGAACGCGTTCGCGGGCGAGGTTGGCGATCGCATGCGCGGCGGCGATCTTCATTTCCTCGTTGATCGCGGTCGCCTGCACGTCGAGCGCGCCGCGGAAGATGAAGGGGAAGCCGAGCACGTTGTTGACCTGGTTCGGATAGTCCGACCGGCCGGTGGCGATGATCGCGTCGGGGCGCACGGCCAGCGCGTCGTCGGGGCGGATTTCCGGATCGGGATTGGCCATGGCGAAGATGATCGGCTGATCGGCCATGTCGGCCACCCATTCGGGCTTCAGAGCGCCGGCTGCGGACAGGCCGAGGAACACGTCGGCACCCTTCAGCGCCTCTTCCAGGCTGCGCGCCTCGGTCGGCACGGCGTGGGCGCTCTTCCACTGGTCGACCTTTTCGCGGCCGGGATAGATCGGGCCCGAACGGTCGCAGACGATGACGTTCTCATGGCGCACGCCCATCGCCTTGATCAGCGAGGTGCAGGCCAGCGCCGACGCGCCGGCGCCGTTCACCACCATCTTCAGCTCGTCCATCTTGCGGCCCGTCAGCAGGCACGCGTTGATGAGACCGGCGGCGGCGATGATCGCGGTGCCGTGCTGGTCGTCGTGCATGACGGGGATCTTCATCCGCTCGCGCAGCGCCTGCTCGATCACGAAGCATTCGGGGGCGGCGATATCCTCGAGGTTGATGCCGCCGAAGCTCGGCTCCATCAGCGCAACCGCGTTGATGAAGGCTTCCGGATCCTCGGTATCCAGTTCAATGTCGATCGAATCGACGTCGGCGAACCGCTTGAACAGGACCGACTTGCCCTCCATCACCGGCTTCGACGCCAACGCGCCGAGATTGCCGAGGCCGAGGATGGCGGTGCCGTTGGAGATGACCGCGACGAGGTTCGAGCGCGCGGTGTAGCGGGCGGCATCGGCGGGATTGCGGGCAATCGCCTCGACCGGAGCGGCAACGCCGGGGGAATAGGCCAGCGACAGGTCGCGCTGCGTCGCCATCGGCTTCGACGCGATGATCTCGATCTTACCGGGACGGATCGTCTCGTGGTAGAACAGCGCCTCACGCTCGGTGAACGTCACCTTGGGCTTGTTGTCCCCGTCGGCCAATGGGCTCTCCTTGCCTGTCCTCGTGCGCCGCCGGTTCCCCCCGGAGCGGCGCCAGTTGATCCCTGATCTGCCGCCTATAGCGCGATTGCCCGGTTTGGATAGGGCATCGCGGGCGACTTTTTTTGCCGATCCCGCGCCCTTCGGCAGGCATTCCCTGCCGCGACCCGCATGACGGGCGGGGATTAGCCGGGGCCGCGCTCTTGGCCGAATCGAGCTGCGCTCGCTAGGCCCTTGCGCCATGGCCGGCGGCTCCACCCCGATGATGCAGCAGTACTTCGCGCTCAAGGAGCAGGCGGGCGACTGCCTGCTGTTCTATCGCATGGGCGACTTCTTCGAGCTGTTCTTCGACGATGCGAAAACGGCCGCCGCAGTGCTCGACATCGCGTTGACCAGCCGCGGGGAAAACAATGGCGAGCCGGTGCCGATGTGCGGCGTGCCGGTCCACGCGGCGGACAGCTATCTCGCCCGCCTGATCCGCGCCGGTTGCCGGGTCGCGATTGCCGAACAGGTCGAGACCCCGGCGGAGGCGAAGGCACGGGGCGGATCGAAGGCGCTTGTCGCGCGCGAGATCGTGCGGTTCGTCACCGCGGGCACGCTGACCGAGGATGCCTTGCTCGAAAGCCGCCGGGCGAACGTGCTCGCTGCCCTTGCCCCGTTGCGCGACGCGGTCGGCATCGCCGCCATCGACATTTCCACCGGCGAGATGACGCTGGAGAGCGTCGGCGCGCAGGCGGTGGCGGCGGCCCTGTCGCGGATCGGCCCGGCCGAGGTGGTCGTGCCCGAAGGGTTCGATGACGCGCCCGACGGGTCCATCGCCCGCCCCCGCAACGCCTTTGCCGCCGACGCGGGCGAGGCGCGGCTGAAATCGCTGCACGGCGTGGCGACACTCGACGCGTTCGGCGCGTTCGATCGGGCGCACCTGGCGGCGGCGGGCGGACTTATCGCCTATCTCGATCATGTCGGGCGCGGCTCCCTGCCGCTGGTCCTGCCGCCGCGCCTGCGCGATGCGGGCGGCCACCTGGCGATGGACGAGGCGACGCGCGCCAGCCTGGAAGTGACGGTGACCAGCGGCGGCACCCGCAAGGGCAGCCTGATCGACTGCATCGACCGCTGCCTGACCGGCGCGGGGGCGCGGCTGCTGGCAGAGGACCTGTCCGCGCCGCTCGCCGATGCCGGCGCGATCCGCGAGCGGCTGGCGGCGGTGCAATGGCTCCATGCCGACGCCCTGCTGCGCGAGGACTTGCGCCGCGCGCTGCGTTCGCTGCCCGACCTTGGCCGTGCGCTGGGCCGGATCGTGGCCGGGCGCGGCGGCCCGCGCGATCTCGGCCAGTTGCGCGACGGATTGAACGAGGCGCGCGCGCTGCACGAAACGCTCGCCGGGACGGACGGGCTGCCCGCGCTGGTCGCCCGCCTGCTGCCGCGATTGGCGGGCCATGGCGCGCTGGTCGAACTGCTGACCCGCGCGCTCGTCCCCGCGCCGCCGACCGAGCGGGGCAGCGGCGGCTTCATCGCCGAGGGTTACGACGCCGCGCTCGACGAACTGCGCGTCATCGCGCGCAACGGCCGCCGCGCCATCGCCGCGCTGGAGGCGAAGTATCGCGCCGACACCGGCATCGCCTCGCTCAAGATCAAGCACAACGGCGTGCTCGGCTATTTCGTCGAGGTTGCCGCCCGCCATGCCGATGCGCTGATGGCCCCCGAAAGCGGCTTCACCCACCGCCAGACGATGAAGGACGCGGTGCGCTTCAACGCGCTCGCCCTGCACGAGGAAGCGAGCCGCATCGCCGAGGCGGGAGGGCGTGCGCTGGTGGCCGAAGACGCGCATTTCGAGGAACTGGTCGCGGCGGCCGTCGCCGCGCGCGAGGCGATTGCCGCCACCGCGCAGGCGCTGGCCCGCATCGACGTCACCGCGTCGCAGGCGGAGCGGGCCGCAGAGGGTGGCTGGACCCTGCCCGACGTGCGCGAGGACACCGTGCTCGACGTGCGCGGCGGGCGGCATCCGGTGGTAGAGGCCGCGCTGGCGGCAGGCGGCGAACGCTTCGTGGCCAACGACTGCACCCTCAGCCCCGCGGACCGGCTGTGGCTGATCGGCGGCCCCAACATGGGCGGCAAGTCGACCTTCCTCAGGCAGAACGCGCTCATCGTCCTGCTCGCCCAAGCCGGCGGCTTCGTGCCGGCGGACAGTGCGCGGATCGGCGTAGTCGACCGTCTGTTCAGCCGCGTCGGCGCATCGGACAACCTCGCGCGGGGCCGCTCCACCTTCATGGTCGAGATGGTCGAGACCGCCGCGATCCTGAGCCAGGCGAGCGAGCGCAGCTTCGTCATCCTCGACGAAGTCGGGCGCGGCACGAGCACCTATGACGGACTGGCACTGGCCTGGGCCGTCGCCGAGGCGGTGCACGAGAACCTGCGCTGCCGCTGCCTCTTCGCCACGCATTATCACGAATTGTCGCGGCTGGCCGAAAGCTGCGAGGCGCTGTCGCTGCACCATGCCCGTGCGCGCGAGTGGAAGGGCGATCTCGTCCTGCTGCATGAACTGGCCGACGGGCCGGCGGATCGCAGCTACGGCCTCGCCGTTGCGCGGCTGGCGGGGCTGCCCAAGCCGGTCATTGCCCGGGCCAGGACCATTCTCGACAAGCTCGAAAAGGGGCGAGCGCAAACCGGCGGGCTGGGCGCGGGACTGGGCGACCTTCCGCTGTTCGCTGCCGCGGCGGAAGCGGCGGAGGAGGCCTGCGACACGCTTCGCGAGACCTTGCGCGATCTTGATGTCGATGCGCTTTCGCCGCGCGAGGCGCTGGACCTGCTCTACACTCTCAAGCGGGAGGCCGATGCCTGATGCAGTTCGACGATCTCATGCGCCGCTATTACGGCACGACGGAGATGGCAGACATTCCCGTTGCCGCAAGGGAGGCGGCGGTAGACCGGATGCGGGTCGACTTCGGGCTGGAGAGAGATCCGAACCGGCGGTTCGTGCTGTGGGCCTTCATGGCGATGCACGATGCCGAACCGGATATATCCGACGCATTCGAAGACGAGGCCGAGCGGGAAGCGGCACGCAACCTGCTCGACCTCGTGAAGGGAGTTGGCGAGAACGACGCGGACTAGCTGTCCGAATCGGGCTCGTCCTCCATCTTGTTTGAACGGCCGTAGGCGTTCTCGTTGTCATCCATGTTGGGCTCGCCGTTGTAAGCCGACATGTCGATGTTGCCGCTGCGTTCCATCTGTTTCATGTGGTCGACAAGGTCCTGCGTATCGTCCTCGTCGGTGATCGAACCTTCGGGTTTTTCGCTGTCTTCCAGCCCGAAGCTGTCGGTCGCGCGGCCGATCGCCTGGTCGGCAACTGTCTGAGCCTGCGCGATTTCGTCTTCCTGTTCGCTGTTGCGCGTTTCGGGCGCGGTCTGGTCGGGGTCGGCCATCGGGGAAATCCTTTCGTTCTGTCGAAGGGATTACGGTTGCCGGCGGCGCCGGTTCCCCGCAGGACGACCACCCGCGTCTTCCCGAACCGCGCCGCTTGCGCCCGCATCGCGCACCGCTAATGTCGCGCCATGCTGACCATCGTTCCCGACCTGCTTTCGCCCGAGGATCTTGCCGCCATCATACCGCGCATGGCCGATGCCAAGTGGACGGACGGCGCCGAGACCGCGCATGGCCGGGCCAAGGAGGTGAAACACAACCTGCAGCTCCTGCCGAGCGACGATCTGGGCCGCGACGTGGCGAAACTGGTGCTGGAGCGGATGGGCGCCAACGCCCACTTCACCCGCGCCGCTTTGCCCGAACGGATTCTGCCGCCCATGGTCAACTGCTATCGCGACGGCGGTAGCTACGGCCCCCATTCGGATCGCGCGCTGATGGGTGCGCCCGACGGCCGCGGCTCCCTGCGTACGGACCTGTCGGCCACCGTCTTCCTGTGCGAGCCGGATAGCTACGATGGCGGCGAACTCGTCATCGACCATCCCTTCGGCACTCGCGCCGTAAAGCTCAAGGCAGGCGCGATGGTCGTCTATCCGTCATCGACCCTGCATTGGGTCAAGCCGGTGACGCGCGGGCAGCGGATCTGTGCCGTCACCTGGATCGAAAGCGCCGTGCCCGATCCGGAGCAGCGCGGCCTGATCCACGAGATGACGATGGCGATCACGGCCTTGCGACAGGTGAGGCCCGGCGAGGAGGCTCATCTCGAACGGCTCAACAACGTCCGGATGAACCTCATCCGGATGTGGTCCCGATGATCGCCGCTGACGTCAGCCGGCGCGGCTGGCGCCCGGAACCCAGAGCACGTCGTGGGCCCCGCCCGCGTTGGCACCGCGGGCCAGTACGAACAGCAGGTCGGACAGACGGTTGACATAAGTCAGCGCCGCCGGATTGACCGGCTCCTTCGCGGCGAGCGCGGTGATCGCGCGCTCTGCCCGGCGGACCGTCGCGCGGGCGACGTGCAGGCGTGCCGCCGCCTCGCTCCCGCCCGGCAGGACGAAACTGGTCAGCGGAGCGATATTCTCGTTCGCGGCGTCGATCCGCCCCTCGATCCAGGTCGCCTGTTCGGGCACGACGCGCAAGGTCATCTCGCCCGGCGTGAAATCGTCACCCGGGGTGGCGAGGTCTGCGCCGAGGTCGAAGAGGTCGTTCTGCACTCGCACCAGCGCATCGCGCCATTCCCCGCCGTCCATCGCGCAGATCGCAAGGCCGATGGCCGAGTTCGCCTCGTCTACTGCGCCGATAGCGTCCATGCGGGCATCGTGCTTGGCCACGCGCGAGCCGTCGACAAGGCCCGTCGTGCCATCGTCACCCGTGCGGGTGTAGATCTTGTTCAGCTTGACCATCGTTTCGCGTAGGGATCTTCGCGTCAGGACGCGAGCGCGAGCAGCAGCATGGCGACCAGCACCGCCGCCGCCTGGTACTTGATGCGGGCGGTCATCGCCTTGTTCTGGCGAAGCTGCATCTCTTTCACCCGTTCGTCGCCACCCTCGAGATCCAGCTTGGTGCTTTGCATGAAAGCGACGATGCCGCGCACCAGCGAGACGACAACCATGACCATCAGGGCCACGAGCAGGATGATTGCGATGGTTTTCATGCCACCCAATTAGGCCTTGTGCGCCGCATTTGCCAGTGGCGAAAAGGCGAGGCCCTCCGGCAGCAATCCGGCCCGCAATCGATCGGCGAGCGCGCGCCCGTCCTCGCCCGCCAGCCGCCGGTCGGCCAGCGCCGGGGAACCACGCCGCTTGGCCAGCTTGCCGCCGTCCACCTCGACGATCAGCGCGTGGTGGTGCCAGGTCGGCACCGGCAGGCCGAGAAGCGCCTGCAGCAGGCGATGCACATGGCTGGCCGCAAACAGGTCGAGCCCGCGGGTCACCAGCGTCACCCCGTCCGCCGCATCGTCGAGCGTGACGGCAAGGTGATAGCTGCCGGGCGCATCCTTCCTCGCCAGCACGACGTCGCCGAACAGGTCGGGGCTGGCGACCTGTCGGCCGGCGATCTCGTCGTCCCAGGTCAGCGGACCGGCTTCGGCCATGGCCCGCGCCATGTCGAGCCGCCAGGCGACCGGGCCGTCGGGCACGAAGCGGACATTGCGGCAAGTGCCCGGATAGACCGGTCCGTCGGGGCCGCTCTCGCGGGCGGCGGCGGCGATCTCGGCGCGGGTGCAGCGGCAGGGATAGACGAGGCCGCGCGCCCTCAGCCGCTCCAGCGCCGCGGCGTGCGAGGCGATCCGGTCGGATTGTCGGATGGCTTCGCCGTCGTGGGACAGGCCAAGCCACGCAAGATCGGCCAGGGCTCCTTCGGCGAACTCGCGCCGGCTGCGCGCGCCGTCGATATCCTCGATCCTGACTAGGAACCGCCCGCCGCGTTCGCGCGCAAGGTCGTGCGCGACGATCGCCGAAAAGGCATGGCCCAGGTGCAATGGCCCGTTGGGGCTGGGCGCAAAGCGGGTGACACAGGTCATAGCACGTCGATAGCCGTTTTGCACGGCAATGGCATGGGTGTTGACCGAGCGTGGGAAACGCGGTGGATGAGCCTGTGCACGCCGCTGTGGAAAGCCTGTGCGCTACCCCCTTGCCCAATGCCGCCAAGGATGCTGATTTGCAGGGGCGATGCGTCATCAACCGGTCATGCTCGCCTGCAAGAGCGCGAACCCAGGCGGACACCATGTGCCGCCGTCGCGGGCTGGCCACCATCCGGCGCCTGCTAAAGCGGCGCGAACGCGAGGGGGGCGACAACCACGATGTTCCAGCAGGGCCTGATCGAAACACGGGCAAGGCTTTCCAGCGCGGACGGCGATCCTACGCGCAAGCTCAACAATTGCCCCGCACTGGTCCTCAACGCCGACTACACGCCGCTGTCCTACTATCCGCTGAGCCTCTGGCCCTGGCAGACCGCGATCAAGGCCGTCTTTCTCGACCGGGTCGACATCGTCGCCAGCTACGAGCGGACGGTCCATTCGCCCAGTTTCGACATGCAAATCCCTTCGGTGATCGCATTGAAGCAGTTCGTCCGGCCCAGCGAGTTTCCCGCCTTCACCCGTTTCAACCTGTTCCTGCGCGATCGGTTCTCGTGCCAGTATTGCGGCAGCCCGCATCACCTGACGTTCGACCATGTCGTGCCGCGCCGGCTGGGCGGCGTGACAAGCTGGGAGAACATCGTCACCGCCTGCGCACCTTGCAACATGAAGAAGGGCGGCCGCACGCCCAAGCAGGCGAAGATGGCGCTGCAGGTCGCGCCGATCCGCCCGACCAACTGGCAATTGCAGGAACGCGGCAAGGGCTTTCCGCCCAACTACCTGCATGAAACCTGGCGCGACTGGCTCTACTGGGACATCGAGCTGGAGCCCTGATCCCCAGGCCGGCTTGCGGCGCTTGCGATCGTCTTGCCGGTTCTGTGCGGTCATGGCGGACCGGTCGAAGATCCCCGCATACGCGGCTCGGATAACATCTCGGCGAAGCCGCTGGCCTTATTCGCCGTCGGCCTCGCCCTCGTCGTCATGTTCTGGCGCTGACGATGTTTCGGGTGGCGGATCTCAGATCCAGCCCGCGAGCTCCTTGCGGACCAGCGTTTCCAGCATATCCATCCCGGCCTGGCTGTCGTTGAGGCAGGCCAAGGCGTCGTAAGTCTCGCCGCCCGCCTCGACGAAGGTGTCCCGGCCCTGCAGCGCGATCTCCTCCAGCGTTTCGAGGCAGTCCGCGGAGAAGCCGGGCATCGCCACGGCCATCGACCGGGTGCCCGCCTGCCCTTCTGCGGCGATGATCACGTCGGTCGCCGGTTCCAGCCACTTGGCCTTGCCGAAGCGTGACTGGAACGTCGTGTCGATCCGCATCCGGGGAAAGACCGGCGCCAGCGCCTCGGCCAGCAGACGCGCGGTCTTGCGGCAGTGGCAGTGATAGGGGTCGCCCAGATGCAGCGTGCGTTCGGGCATGCCGTGAAAGCTGAGCAGCAGCACTTCGGGCACGCGTTCCAGCGCCCCGATC
Organism: Croceicoccus sp. BE223; assembly: GCF_031457155.1. Lineage (NCBI taxonomy): Bacteria > Pseudomonadati > Pseudomonadota > Alphaproteobacteria > Sphingomonadales > Erythrobacteraceae > Croceicoccus > Croceicoccus sp. BE223. The sequence goes on along the minus strand of NZ_JAVDWB010000001.1, from coordinate 89,678 downwards.
TGCCGCGTCAGGTCCCTTGCCAGCGCGTCGATGTAGGCGGGCGCATCGTGATAGGGCGGCAAGGTCCGGATCGCGGGTTGCCAGCGCATGGCGGACAGCGTCGCGGCCAGGGCATCGACCGCCGTCGCGGTCGTCGCGCCCGAATATTGCGGATAGAGCGGCGCGAACAGGATCCGGTCGCAGCCCTGCGCCTTCAGCGCCGCGATCCTGTCGGGGATCGACGGCTGACCGTACCGCATGGCCCAATCGACCACGACGCCGCTGGCCTCGGGCGGGCCGAACCGCGCCTGCAGCGCTTCGGCCTGGCGGCGGGTGATGGCGGCGAGCGGCGATCCGTCGGCGCTCCAGACCTGCGAATAGGCATGGGCCGACTTCTTGGGCCGGGTGTTGAGGATGATACCGCGCAGGATCGGCTGCCAGATCAGCGGCGGGATCTCCACCACGCGTCGGTCTGACAGGAATTCCTTCAGATAGCGCTTCACCGCCGGTGTCGTCGGCGCGTCTGGCGTGCCGAGGTTGACCAGCAGCACCGCCACCCGCCCGTGCGAAGCAGGGGGATGGTCGTCCGGGCGGTGCATCGTCGGTTCCGGATTGCTATCCATCAATCGTATTCTCCGCCTTCGATCACGCTGCCGTCGGGAAGGACCGAGGGCTGGACATCCGGCAGCGGCGGCGCATCCCCCGCCTCGCTCTCCGCCGCCCCGCCTTCCGCGGCATCGGCGGCTGTCGGCTGGGCCGGTCTGGCCAGGGTCACCTGCCCGATCGGGATCGGCAAGTCGCGAAACCGCTTGCCCGTAGCGCTGCGCAGGGCATTGGCCAGCGCCGGGGCGGCGGCGACCATGCCGATCTCGCCCGGATCGAAGGGCGGCGCGTCGTTCTGCGCGAAATCGATGCTGACGTCCGGTGCCCTGGCCAGCCCGGCCAGTTGCAGCGCGCTCAGGGTCGCTTCGCGCGGCACGCCGCCCGCGTAGTTTGCGCCCATGCCCAGCGCCGCGGCGATGCCGTACATCAAGCCGCCCTCGATCTGCTGCAGCGCCAGTTCGCGGTGGATCACCCGCCCGATGTCGCAGAACGCGGCAAGGCTGGCCACTTCGACGCCGGTCTCGCCGGGCCGCGCACGGACCACCACCGCGATGCGACCGCCGCCGTCGGGATGGCCCGCAGGGTCCGCCATGTGCCAGCAGGCGATGCCCTGCCCCGATCCCTCGCTGCCGCCGTCCCATTCGCCCAATTGCGCCGCGCCCTGCAGGCATTCGGCCATGCGCCTGTCGTTGCCGAGCATCGCCATGCGGTAGGCCAGCGGTTCCTCGCCCGCCTGCCCGGCGATCTCGTCGATGAAGCACTCTGACACGAAGCAGGCGAGCGCCTCGGCACTGCCGCGCATCCGCCCCGCGGCCAGCCCCGTCGCGACCGGCACGGTCTCGATCAGCATGTTGGGAATGGCATAAGGCGGCGGCATGCCGCGCAGGTTGACCGGGTCGGTCCGCCCGCCCGCGGCGTCCATGGCGTCGAGCGGTTTTCGCCCCTCGAAGAGGCGCCCGTACATCTCGCGGGCGGACGGCTGCATCGCAAAGCGCGCGTGCCAGGCATGAACGGTGCCTTGCGCGCCGCTGACCGCCTTGACGTCGGCCACCATCGGTGGACGGGGCAGCGCCATGCGGTGCTCTTCCGCCCGGCTGTAGACGAGCTGCACCGGGCGCCCGACCGATTTGGCGATGGCTGCGACCTCGCGCGCGATGCGCTGGTCGAGCCGGGCATCGAAGCTGCCGCCCGCCCCCACCGGATAGAGCACCACGTCCTCCACCGCGATGCCGACCGCCTCGGCGGCCTGCTGCCGGGCCTGTTCGGGCGCCTGCGCCGCCATCCACAGCTCCAGCCGCCCGCCGGCAAAACGCGCCGTCGCGCTCGCCGTTTCGAGCGTGCCGTGCAGCGCCGGGCCAACGGTGTAGCGCGCCTGGATGGTGCCAAGACCCTGCAACGCCGCCTCGGTCTCGCCCCGCGCCAGCGTCGGTTCCGGCGTCGCTTCCGCCAGCGCCGCGTCGAGCGCGCCGACCATCGAGGCCGCATCGGGCAGAGTGCGAGTAACGGTGAACTTCGGTCGCATCAGGCGCAGCGCCTTTTCGGCGGCCCAGCGGCTCGATGCGATGGCGGCGAGCCAGCCTTCGCCCTCGACCCGCGCGATGTACCCGGCGACCTTGCGGGCCGCCTGCCTGTCGTAATCGCCCAGTCTTGCCTCGCCCTGCGGGCCGTGCGCGATGGCGGCGTGGACCATTTCGGGCAAGCGAATGTCGCCGGCGAAGCGGTAGGACCCGTCGACCTTGGAGGGCACGTCGAGCCGGGGGTAGCCATCGGCGTCGGCGATCTCGTCGGGCGCATTGTCGCTGACCGGGTCGGGGCGCAGCAGCGGCGGGCTCGGCGGGCTGAAGGCGGCGGCCTCGTCCGCCAGCTCGCCGAAGCGGAGCCGCTTGTCGCCATGGGTGATGAAGCCCTCTGCCGCCTCGCACTCTTCGAACGCGACGTTCCAGCGCTCCGCCGCCGCCATGGCGAGGACCGCGCGCACGCCTGCCGCCGCCTCGCGGATCGGCATTTCGTAGGCGACGATGCCCGTACCCGCCGCGGTCGCCATCAAGCGCGTCCGGTCGGCGAAGCTTTTCGCCAGGAAGTCGCCCGGCTCGTCGGCCAGCGCGGGAAACATCGTGTCGCGAAGCCCGCCCCACCATGCCGCCAGCACCGGGTCGGCATAGGCGGGGCTGATGGCCGCAGGCTCCACCGCGACCTGCCGCCAGTCGGCGCCCAGTTCCTGCGCCGCGATGCGCGGCAGCAGGGTGGTGATGCCCTGCCCCATTTCCAGCCCCGGCACCGCGACGGTGACCACGCCGCTGCGCGCCACCTTGATCCAGGCGTTGAAGGCCTGCTCGCCCTCTGCCGCTGCCAGCGGCACCGGAAAGCTGCGGGGCAGCAGCGCATAGGCCGCAATGAGTCCGCCGCCCGCCGCAGCGCCGATCAGCAGCTTGCGGCGCGAGACATTCACGCGGGCACCGTCGCCTTGCCGCCCGACCCCTGCAACGCGGCGGCGACCCCGGTTGCGATGGCGGCAAAGGTTTCGGCGACCGGCCCTTCGCCCGCCGCTGGCGGCTCGCCGGCATCGCTCGCCTTGCGGATGTCGATGGCAAGGGGGATGCGGCCGAGGAACGCGTGGCCCATGGCGCGCGCCGACGCCTCGGCCCCGCCGTGGCCGAACGGATCGCTCGCCTCGCCGCAATGGGGGCACAGGTATCCGGCCATGTTCTCGACCACGCCGATGACCGGCACGCCCGCCTTGTCGAACAGCGCGACGGCGCGGGCCGCGTCCATCAGGGCCAGATCCTGCGGGGTAGAGACGATGACCGCGCCATCGGGCTTGAACCGCTGGATCATGGTCAGCTGCACGTCGCCGGTGCCGGGCGGCAGGTCGACCACCAGCGTGTCGACATCGCCCCAGTGCGCGTCAATCAGCTGCGCCAGCGCATTGCCCGCCATCGGCCCGCGCCAGGCGATCGCCTGCCCGGGCTCGGCCAGGTGCCCCATCGACAGCATCGGCACGCCGAAGCGGGTGTCGACCGGGACCAGCTTCTTGTCGCGGGCCTGCGGCTTGCCGGCCTCGCTGTCCATCAGGCGGGGCTGCGACGGGCCGTAGATGTCGGCATCGACGAGCCCCACCTTCACCCCCGCACGCTTCAGGGCGATGGCGAGGTTGGCCGAGACCGTCGATTTGCCGACGCCGCCCTTGCCCGACCCGACCGCCACGATGCGCGGCGCCTTGGGCGCGGCAGGCGCGCTGCCGTCGCGTTCGGCCATCTGCGCCACGCGCAGCGGCGCGGCGTGGCCGGTTTCGCGCCAGGCACCGCGCACCGCGATCTCCAGCCGGTCGCGCGCAGCGGCGTCGAGCCCGCCCACTTCGAGCACGACGGTCGCCGCATCGTCGGTGATCCGCACCGAGGCGAGGCGGTCGCCCGCTACCTTCGCCAGCGCGTCGCGGATGGCGTTTTCTCGGGAATCGGTGCCGGTCATGGCCGGGCACCCATGGCGTTTCGAATTCGCATGGGGCATGCCCTTTGCACCAATGGCGCGAAAATCCAATGGCGAACCCCCTGTTTTTGCCGGTCGCGATACCTATAAGAGGGTGCATGAGAACGATGGGTGGGTCCGTGAAGGACGCGATACTGGCCATGGCCGGCAAAAGCCCCTGGGGTTCGTCCCCGGGGCAAGGTGGCGGGCCCGAGGGTGACGATACGCGCGGCGAGGCTGGCGGTGGCGGCGAGAAGCCGCGCAATCCGTGGCTGCCGGGCGGCTCCGACGAACCGGGCACCACGGGGCGCAAGGCCGCGAATATCGAGGACCTGTTCCGCAACCGGCCCGGCAAGCGTGGCCCCGGCGGCAACTTCCCCCGTCTGCCCCAAGCCCCCGGCGGGCGTAGCTGGCTGCCGCTGATCGGCGTCGGCGTCGCCTCGCTGTGGCTTCTGCTCGGCTCGGTCCACCAGATCGGCCCGAAGGAAGAGGGCATCGTCACCACCTTCGGACAGTATTCGCGCACTATGGGTCCCGGCCTCAAGCTCACTGCGCCTTGGCCCATTCAGAAGGTGGAGATCGAGGACGTGACCTCGATCCGCACCGACACCATTCCCGAGGGCGAGGCCGAGAAGCTGATGCTGACCGGCGATCAGAACCTGGTCGACCTGTCCTACATCGTGCGCTGGAACATCAAGGACCTGAAGCTCCACACTTTCCAGCTCGCCAACCCGGACGAGACCGTCCAGCAGGTCGCCGAGGCGGCGATGCGCGCCACGATCGCCGAGGTCACGCTGGACCAGGCTCTGTCGGGCGCGGGCCGCGCGCAGGTTGAGCAATCGGTCCGCACCCGGATGCAGGCGCTGCTCGATGCCTACCGCTCGGGCGTTGCCGTGCAGGGCGTCGAAATCAAGAAGGCCGATCCGCCGACCGCGGTCGTCGACGCCTTCCGCGAAGTGCTCGCCGCGCAACAGGACGCGCAGTCCGACATCAACCGTGCCCGCGCCTGGGCCGAACAGGTGACCGCCCGCGCAGAGGGCGAAGCCGAGGCCTTCGACAAGGTCTATGCCCAGTACAGGCTCGCTCCCGAGGTTACCCGCCGCCGCATGTATTACGAGACCATGGAACGCGTGCTGAGCCAGACCGACAAGACGATCGTCGAGACCGGCGGCGTCGTGCCGTACCTGCCGCTCCCGGAGGTTCGCAAGTCGACCAAGCCGCCTTCGGCTTCGGCTTCGGCCTCCTCCCCGACTTCGCAGGGAGGCCGCTGATGGACGCGATCTGGCAGAGCTACAAGGCGTGGATCATCGCGGGCGGCGTGCTGCTCGTGCTCGTCTGGTCCTCGCTCTTCGTGGTGCCCGAAACCGAACAGGCGGTCGTCCTGCGCAACGGGCGGCCGGTCACGGTGGTCAACAAGTTCCGGCCGAACCAGGATTTCGGCCAGACCGGCGCGGGCATCTGGTACCGCCTGCCGATCATCGACCGGGTGGTCAGCGTGTCGAAGCAGGTGCTTGACGTCGACATGCAGCGCCAGGAAGTGCTCAGCCGCGACCAGCGCCGGCTGGAGGTCGACGCCTATGCCCGCTTCCGGGTCATCGATCCCGTTCGCATGGTGCAGACCGCGGGGTCGACCGAACGGCTCGAAGAGCAACTTCGCCCGATCCTGAATTCGGTCCTGCGCCAGCAGCTCGGCACGCGCAACTTCCAGGCCTTGCTGACCGCCGAACGCGGCGCGGCAATGGACCAGATCCGTTCGGGGCTCGACAAGGAAGCGCGCGAATACGGCGCGCAGGTCATCGACGTTCGCATCAAGCGCGCCGACCTGCCGCCGGGTCCGTCGCTCGAGACCGCCTACACCCGGATGCAGACGGCGCGTAAGCAGGAAAGCGACACGATCCGGGCTCAAGGCCAGAAGCAGGCGCAGATCATCCGCGCTGAAGCGGAAGCGACGGCATCGAAGACTTACGCCGACGCCTTCAACAAGGACCCGCAGTTCTACGACTTCTACCGCGCGATGCAGAGCTACGACACGGTCTTCTCCGGCCAGTCGGAGAAGGATACCTCGATCGTGCTTTCGCCGGACAACGAGTACTTGCGCCAGTTTCGCGGCGGTCGCTGAGCCCGGAACGCGCGCTAGGGGACGGGGCGGCGGACTGTCGCCCGGAGGGGCCGACCCGCGCCGTTTCATTCAATCCGCGTTCAGCCGCGGGCGGGTGGAATGGGCGGGACTGCCGGACGCCGCGGGACGGGCGGCCGGCACCAAATACCGATCGAGACGAAGAGGATCACATCACGTGCGTACCGTCTACACCCTGACGACCGGATTGCTGCTGGGCGGCGCGGCCGTGTCGCTGGCCACCGGAAATCCCCTCATCGCGCAAGTCGCGCAGAACGACGATACCACCATGGCCCGCGTGGTGCCCCGCAGCGGCGCTCCGGTCAGCTTTGCCGACCTCACCGAACAGCTGCAGCCGGCCGTTGTCAACATCTCCACGCGCCAAAGGGTGCAGGTGCAGGGCGGCGGTAACCCCTTTGCCGGCACCCCGTTCGAAGGCCTCTTCGGCGGCCAGGGCGGCAACCAGCCCACCACGCGTGAGGCACAGTCGCTCGGTTCGGGCTTCATCATCAGCGCCGACGGCTACGTCGTGACCAACAACCACGTCGTCGCGGCGCAGGGCCGTGGCGGCTCGATCGAGGCGATCACGGTCACCACCACCGACGGCACCGAATACGAAGCGACGCTGGTCGGCACCGACCCGCAGTCGGACCTCGCCGTGCTGAAGATCAAGCGCGACAAGCCCTTTCCCTTCGTGAACTTCGGCGACAGCCGCCAGGCACGCGTGGGCGACTGGATCATCGCCATCGGCAATCCTTTCGGTCTGGGCGGTACGGTCACCAGCGGGATCATCTCCGCCGTCTATCGCGCCACCGGTTCGGGCTCGGCCTATGACCGCTACCTGCAGACCGACGCGGCGATAAACCGGGGCAATTCGGGCGGGCCGATGTTCGACATGCAGGGCAATGTCATCGGCATCAACAACGCCATCTTCTCGCCCACCGGCGGCAGCGTGGGCATCGGCTTTGCCATTCCCGCCGAAACCGCCGCGCCCATCGTGAGGAAGCTGATCGCCGGCGAGAAGATCGAGCGCGGCTACCTCGGCGTGCAGATCCAGCCGGTCAGCGAAGATCTCGCCGCATCGCTCGGCATCGCGCACAACCGCGGCGAATTCATCCAGTCGGTCATCCCCGACGGTGCTGCGGCCAAGGCCGGCATTCGCGCCGGCGACGTCGTGACCAAGGTGAATGGCAAGGACGTGACGCCCGACCAGACGCTGTCCTACCTCGTCGCCAATACCCCGCCCGGAACCACAATCCCGGTCGAACTGATTCGCGATGGCCGGCGCATGACCGTCAACGCCCGCGTCGAGGCCCGGCCGAGCGAAGACGAGATGACCCAGTCCTTCGCCAATCCGGAGCAGGAGCAGGACGGCTTCACCAACCCGCGCACCGATGGCGACCAGTCATTCCTGGCCGAAAAGCTCGGCCTATCGCTCACCCCGCTGACGCCGACCATCGCGCGGCAACTGGGCGTCGCGGAAAGCACCGCCGGCCTGGTGATCGCCGCGGTCGACGGCTCGTCCGACGCCGGGACCAAGGGCCTGCGCCGTGGCGACATCGTGCTCACGGCTAATTACAAGGACGTGAAGACGATCGCGGAGCTCGAAGCGGTGGTCCGCGCCGCCCAGGCCGACAAGCGCGAGGCGGTTCTGTTGCGTGTGCAGCGTCGCGGCCAACCGGCGATCTACATGCCCGTTCGCCTGCGCTAAGAGGCAACGGCGATTGAAGAAGGGGCTGCTCCGGGAAACCGGGGCGGCCCTTTTCACGTCTGCTTCGGGCGCGGGACCAGCGGCACAGGCGGCGCGACGTCGCTTGCGGGCACGCCTTCGATCAGGTCGATCCGATCGATCCGGCCCGAGCCGCACGACCTTGGCCGCGAGGCCGTCGTCCGCTGCGTTAGCAAGGTTGCACGGATCCCTCGCGCTGCCGCAATCGGGTATCGCGCCGTACGGGCCGAAATCGGTGCCCACCTCGACAGCCGCGATCCAGACCTAGACCTTGCTTAAGATCGGCACGGCCAAGAGATCGCGCACGAATACGGCGGGCATGACAAGGCGGTCGTCGACGACCGGATCGTGCGGAGGGTCGACCGTCGGGGAGCGACCGGCGGCCAGCACCGCGCCGACCAGCGGTCACGCCCTCATCGACCCGATGTGGAGGGAACCTCGACGATGCGCATCCCGCCGGGGCCGGACTGCCGTGCCGCGGGTTGCGCCGCCTGCGGGCGGGTCCCGGCTGGCGGGTTCGCGGGGCGCTGCGCCGGGTCGGTGCGGCCGGTCGCGCGGTCGAGGAAATCCTCGTCCACCGCGCTGGGCGCCTCGTCGGGTGCCTGCCCGCCGCTGCCATCGTCGTAGCCGCCGCGCGGCGGATCGCCGGGGCGCCAGCCATCGTCGGGCGGAGGCACATAATCGCCATCCGGCCCGCCACCGTAGGGTTCGACGCGGTTGCCGTTTTCGTCGATGAAATAATAGTCCCCCGGCGCACCGTACCAGGCCTCGTCGTCAGGTTCGAGCTGCCAGGCCGGCAGCGTCACTTCGGTATCGAAATCCTCGACCGGGCGCTTGGCGGTGGCGAACTTCATGAAATCGGCGAAAGCGCGGGCGGGCGCGGTACCGCCCTGCAGGCCGGGCACCTTCCTGGCATCGTCGCGGCCCATCCAGACCCCGGTGGTGATCCCGCTGGAAAAGCCGAGGAACCAGCCGTCCTTGTTCGAGCTTGTTGTGCCGGTCTTGCCCGCCACCGGCCGCCCAATGCTGGCCGAACGCCCGGTCCCGATCTGCACCGCGGTCTGCAACAGGTCGGTCATCTGCGCCGCCACGTAGGGCGCGACCAGCAACTGCTGGCGCGAGGCACGCCGTTCGTAGAGCAGTTCGCCGCTGGCGGTCGTGACGCGGGTGATGCCGTAGGGTTCGACCGAGACGCCCTTGGCATTCACCGAGGCGAAGGCGCGGGTCATGTCGATCACGCGCACCTCCGATGCGCCCAGCACCATCGAGGGATAAGTCGAGATCGGGGTGGTGATGCCGAAGCGCTGCGCCATGCTGGCGACGGCATCAAAGCCGACTTCCTGACCCAGCTGCGCTGCGACGGTGTTCTTGGAATAGGCGAAGGCGGCGCGAACGTCGATTTCACCCGCGAAGGTCCCGCCGGAATTGCGCGGGCTCCACCCGTCGATGGTGACCGGCTTGTCCTGCACCGGGCTGTCGGGCGTATACCCGGCCTCCAGCGCGGCGAGATAGACGAACAGCTTCCACGCCGAACCGGGTTGGCGCAGCGCGTCGGTCGCGCGGTTGAAGTTCGATTTCACGTAATCGGTCCCGCCGACCATCGCGAGGATCGCGCCGTCCTGGTCGAGGCTGACCAGCGCGCCTTGCGAGCCGCTGGGCACGTTCTTCTGGATCGCGGTCGTCGCCGCGCGCTGCATGCCGACGTCGAGCGTGGTCCAGACCTCGATCGGCTCGAACGTCTCGGGCAGGATGAAATCGAGCTGCGGCAGCACCCAGTCGGTGAAATAGCGCACCGAGTTCTGGCCGTATTCCGGCTTCAGTTCGATCGTGTCGAGGTCGACCTTGGCCGCCTCTCCGGGGGTGATGAAACCCTGCTGCTGCATCAGCGCCAGCACCGTGTGGGCGCGGCTGACGGCAGCATCGGCATCGGCGGTCGGCGAATAGCGCGACGGCGCCTTGACCAGCCCGGCGATGATCGCCGCCTCGCCCACCGACAGCGAGGTCGCGGGGTGCGAGAAGAACAGGCGGCTGGCCGAATCGATGCCATAGGCACCGCCGCCGAAATAGACCTTGTTGAGATAGAGCTCGAGGATCTGTTCCTTGGTGAACTTGCGTTCGAGCGCCAGCGCCAGCACCGCCTCGCGCGCCTTGCGGTCGAAGGTCTTCGAGTTGTTGAGGAAGATGTTGCGCGCCAGCTGCTGCGTGATGGTCGAGCCGCCTTCGCGGAAGGCGCCGGTGTCGATCCGCACCTTGACCGAACGGGCGATGCCGATGGGATCGACGCCGTAGTGGTCGAAAAAGCGCCGGTCCTCCACCGCGATCATCGCATTGCGCATCGAATCCGGAATCTGCTCGTACTTGAGCCAGCGGCCGTAGCTGGGCCCGATCGAGACGATCTCGCGACCGTCGCGGGCGTGGACGACGATGGTCTGGCCATGCTCGCTCGCTTTCAGCGAGGAGAAGCTGGGCAGCGAGTTCATCGTCGTCCAGACCGCCATCGCCAGCCCGCCGACGACCAGCAGGCCGAGCACGGCGAAGACTACGAAAATCCGCTTCGTCCAGCGCCAGCCGGCCGATGTTTCGTCACGCGACGTGCTGCGCCTGCTGGAATTTCGGGCCCGGGTCTGCTTGGCCATTGCTGCCTGTCGATTGCGCCCCCGCCTGGCCGACGAAAGCGGTCTGGACGGGGGGCGAGGTTAACTGTGGCCGAAAAATGGCCGCGCCTGGCGTAACGCTTGCTGAACGAGGCGCGCGGGTCAATCCGGCCCGGGGGCCTTATCCTCCTCCAAATCCGCCTTCGCGAAGTCGAGCGCCGCGCTGTTGATGCAATAGCGCAGGCCACCCGCCTGCGGCGGACCGTCGGGGAAGACGTGCCCCAGGTGCCCCTCGCAGTTGGCGCAACGCACCTCGGTGCGGATCATGCCGTGCGACGTGTCGCGATATTCGCTTATGCTCTCGCCCTCGCTCGGCGCGGTGAAGGCCGGCCAGCCGCAACCGGAGTTGTACTTCGCATCCGAATCGAACAGCTTCTGACCGCAACCGGCGCAGTAGTATTCACCCTCCTCGTAGAACTTGTCGTACTGGCCGGTGTACGCGCGCTCGGTCCCCGCCTCGCGCAGGATGTGATACTGTTCGGGGGAAAGCTTTTCGCGCCACTCGGCGTCGGTCAGGATGGTCTTGTCGGTCATGGACGGTCCTCGATCGCGGGTCTTTCGTTGCCCGCGATATGGGTGGCGGCCAGCGACCCGACAAGCAGCACCGCCCCGTCGTGACCGGTCACCTCCAGCCTCGTGCCGATGGCCGCATCGGGTCCACGCGCGATCCATTCGCTGTCGCCCAGCCGCACCCGGCCCTCGCCATCCTCTATCGCCTGGGTGACCACGACCCGCGCGCCGATCGCCCGTGCGCCGCGATCGTTCATCGCCGGATCGGTCGTCTCGTTGCCGGCATAGTCGAGCCACTCGCGCGCGGCATAGACCGACAGCGCGGAAAACACGACGAAGCTCAGCACCTGGACCGCGACCGGGATGTCGACGACCGCCGCGATCATGCCGGTGGTGATGGCCGCCGCCGCCATCCAGATCAGGAAATACCCGGGGAGGAGCATTTCGGCCCCCGCCAGAACCACGCCCGCGATCAGCCAGACCCACGGCGCATCGATGTCACCCAACCAGTCCATCGCCGCTCAATCGCCGTAGGTGCGCGGCACCGAAGGCGCGCTGCCGGGGCGCGCCGCGGTCGGCTGACGCGCGGCGGGCGGGTTGGCCGGCGGCGGCGGATTGACCGCATCGCGCACCAGTTCGCCGATACCGCCGAGCGATCCGATCAGCTGCGTCGCCTCGACCGGGAAAAGAATGGTCTTGGCATTGGGCGAGGTCGCGAAGTCGCTCACCGCCTCGACGTATTTCTGCGCGACGAAGTAGTTGAGCGCCTGCGTTCCCGAAGACGCGATCGCCTCGGAAACGACGCGGGTCGCCTCTGCCTCCGCCATGGCGGCCCGCTCGCGCGCCTCGGCATCGCGGAAGGCGCTTTCCTTCCGGCCCTCGGCTTCGAGGATGCTCGACTGCTTCAGGCCCTCGGCCTTGAGGATGGCGCTGGCGCGTTCGCCTTCGGCTTCGAGGATCTGGGCGCGCTTCTCGCGCTCGGCCTTCATCTGCCGGGCCATCGCGTTCGAGATGTCGGCCGGCGGGCGGATGTCCTTGATCTCGATCCGGGTGATCTTGATGCCCCAGGGCGCGGTGGCATGGTCGATCACCACCAGCAGCTTGGCGTTGATCTCGTCGCGCTTCGACAGCGTCTCATCAAGGTCCATGCTGCCCATCACGGTGCGCAGGTTAGTCGTCGTCAGCGCCATGATCGCGTTGTAGAGGCCGGACACCTCGTAGGCGGCCTTGCCCGCATCAAGGACCTGGAAAAAGACCACCGCGTCGACGCCGACCATGGCGTTGTCCTTGGTGATGATCTCCTGCCCCGGGATGTCGAGCACCTGCTCCATCATGTTGATCTTGTGCCCGACCCGGTCGATCAGCGGGACGATGATGTGCAGCCCCGGATGCGCGGGCTTGGCGTAGCGGCCCATCCGTTCGATCGTGTAGACATAGCCTTGCCGCACGACCCTGACGCTCGAGAACAGGAATATCGCCAGCACGACCAGCAGGACGACGAGAAACAGATCCATTCGAAAACCCCCATGCGGCACCCCGTCCGGCGGGCCGCTCCGGAAGCGATAATGCGGCCTTCAGCCCGCTTTGGCCAGAGCTTCGCAAGTCGCCGCGTGATGCCTGCCCGCCGCGTCCCCCTCACCCGCGATGCCGGTCGCGGCCTCGGCGGCGAGGATGGCGTCCGCCTCGTTGGCGGCGCGACCGGCGGCGGCCATTTCGGCGCGCAGCCGGGCCTCCAGCCGATCCGCAAGAGGGGCGTCACCCGCCCGCCGCGCGATGAGCACGCATTGCGGCAAGGTCGGCGGCGCGAACGTCGGCACTTCGGCATCGAGCAGCGACAGGCAGGGCGGCATCACCGCGGCAAGCGTCGCCGGATCGGCCAGCGCGGCCGCGGCATCGCGCATCGCCGCGCCGACCTGCGCCACGTCAGCCCCGTCTCCGATCAGCGCGCCGCCGACGCGGACCATGTATTCGCGGCCGCGCAGCGCCATGGGCGGGTAGCCCCGTGCCCCGCCCCGCTCCTGCTGGCCCGCAATCAGCGCGAAGGCCGCGGCGCAGCGCACCGATGCCTGCCGCGCCGCGCCCGTGACCGGTGCCGATTGCCCGGCGCGATCTTCGACCATGACCGATCGATTCGCGTCCGTTTTCGCTGGCGACTCCGCTTTCGCGACGGGTGCGAAAGCGAGGGCAGAGAGCGTTATGAGGTGCGGTAATGCCTTGATCATCGAAACGTTTGCATCCCATCCAACTGCCTTATGATAGGCGAAAATCGAGGTACCGCAGATGTTATTTTAACAACTGCTATAATCCGCTATCGACTTGCTGACATGGCTTACAGGATCAAGGAACCCGAGGTGACGGAACCGGTCGCGAGCGTCTCGCAGCGGCTCGATGCGCTCGCGCAATACGACATCCTCGATTCCGAGTGCGAGCGCAGCTACGACGACATTGCGTTCCTGGCCAAGAACCTGTGCCAGACGCCGGTCGCGCTGGTCAGCCTGGTGGAGAAGGACCGGCAGTGGTTCAAGGCCCGCGACGGCTTCGATGCGTGCCAGACATCGATCGAGCAGTCCGTCTGCCGCCACGGCCTTTGCAGCCGTGACGTGCTTGTCATTCCCGACCTGACGAAGGATCCGCGGACCGCCGAAAACACGTTGGTCACCGAAGCTCCGCACATCCGCTTCTATGCCGGCGCGCCGCTGGTCACGCCCGAAGACGTCGCCATCGGCATGCTCTGCGTGATCGACACCGTTCCCCGGCCCGAGGGACTGAGCGCGGACCAGCAGCGCGGCCTCGTTGCCCTTGCCCGGCAGGTGATCGACCAGCTCGAACTGCGCAAGGCCCTGCTGGGCCGCGAACGGGCACTGGTCGAGCAGAAGCACGAAGCGGAGCTGCTGCGCCGCACGGCAGAGCGGCTCGAATTCGCCGAAGCCGCCGGCCACGTCGGCGCCTTCGAAATGGATCTGTCAACGCGGGACGTGATCGTCAGCGCGGAATTCTGTCGCCTGCACGGTATCGAGCCGGTGTCGCGACTGGCGTTTGCAGAACTCGAACGGCGGGTGCCGCACGTCCGGGGCATTCACGAAACGGTCGAGAGCGGGCCGGACGAGGTGCGCGGCGAATTCCTCATTCACCGCGCCGACAACGGAAGCGATCGCTGGCTGGATGTCCGCGCGCTTTACGCCCGCGACGCCAGCGGGGCGCGCAGGTTCCTGTCGGGCGTCGTCACCGATGTCACCGAACGCCGCATGATCAACGAGGAGATCTCGCACCGGTTGAAGAACACCATGGCGCTGGTCCAGGCCATCGCCGGGCATACCCTGCGCGGCGCGGCTAGCCCGGAGGTGATGCAGGAATTCAATCGCCGCGTTTCGGCGTTGGCGACGGCGCACGACATCCTGCTGCGCCCGTCGGCGCAGGGGGCGGGGGTCCATGCCGTCGCCAACGGGGTGCTCGCCGGGCTGTCGGTGGACGACCGGGTCCGGCCCGATGGCGAGGACGTGCAGCTCTCGTCGCGCGCGGTTCTCGTTCTCGCGATGCTGCTCCACGAACTGTCGACCAATGCGATCAAGTACGGCGCGCTCAGCTGCAAGGAAGGCCGGGTCACGCTGAGAACCGCGCGGGAAGCGCGGGCCGACGGCGAATGGCTGGTCATCGACTGGGCGGAAAGCGGAGGCCCGGACGTCGCTGCCCCGACCAAGCTGGGCCTCGGCACCCGCCTCGTGAAGCGCGGTCTCGCGCCCGATGGCGAGGCCGACCTGACTTACGATCCGGCAGGCTTCCGCGCCCGGATCTGCGCGCCGCTGTCGCAGATCTGCTGATCCGAAATCCGGCCCTCAGGCGCGGGGCGGCTGCCTGCGGTAGCTGAGCGCCTCCGCGACATGGATGCGCCCGATGTCCTGTGCTCCGGCAAGATCGGCAATGGTCCGCGCCACCCGCAGGATGCGAACGTAGCCGCGCGCCGAAAGCCGCATCGCGTCCGCCGCCTGCATCAGGAGCCGGCGCCCGTCCTCGTCGGGCGTCGCGAACCGGTCGAGCCATTCGCCGTCGAGATCGGCATTGGTGCGCGCCGGCGTCTGCGCCAGCCGCGCCGTCTGGATATCGCGCGCCCGCGCCACCCGCCCGGCGACCTCGGCGCTCCCTTCGGCAGGAGGCGGCAGGGCGAGGTCGCGCGCGGACACGGGATCGACCTCGACGTGCAGGTCGATGCGGTCGAGCAGCGGTCCGGACACCCGGCTCTGGTAATCCGCCGCGCATTTCGGCGCGCGCGAACAGGCCAGGGCGGGATCGCCGAGGTGCCCGCAGCGGCACGGGTTCATCGCCGCGACGAGCTGGACATTGGCGGGAAAGGTCACGTGCGCGTTCGCCCGCGCCACACTGACCTCGCGCGTTTCCAGCGGCTGGCGCAGCGAATCGAGCACCGCGCGCTGGAATTCCGGCATTATGTAGCAAACGCACCAAGGCGATTACGGACGTAACGCCCCGTGATGGCAGGTGTATCGCTGACGATGATGCCGCTCCTATTGGGAGTGGAATTCAGTGCTAATCGAGTGCTTTCTCATAATTGGTGTCGCCCTTGCGCAGAATGCCCCCTGTGAAAATGGACGCCTTACAAAGACTCGGGCGGTCATTGAGGGTCAGGCCAATCCTGAAGCGCCGACGAACGTTGGTTTCCACGGGGGTGGAATACTCAATGAAACCACGAATGACCGTCTTACCGTCAACAGCGACCTTTCTCGTCCCACTGAACGTGGCGTCATCCTCGGCCTTGCAGATAAAACCGTAGCTGAGGCGCTCCAGACTTTCGACTTCGACCGCGATGACCGCGACGGGGGAGCGCCCCACATTGACGCACTTGAGACCGAACCGCATCCAAAGCCGCTCATCCTCAATGAAGAAGGTGGGAGTTTTGGAGAATTCGACAGTCAAAGAACCGGCTTCGATTTTCGCGAAAGCCTCGAAATTCCTTTCGGCTATCTCAGCAGCGCGGCGCGTCTCTCTGAAGGTCGTAAATATCAACCAAAGGCTGAAGATGCCGATACCCATTCCAATGACAGCAACTTGGCCCATAGTGCGGGTCCAGATCGCCATCACTTGCTGGGCTTCGAGATCGCTCTCATTGCGCTGTGTTTCGCGATAGGCTGCTATTGTTGGGTAAGAGCATTTTGCCAATTCTGGCGCGGGCAGGTTAGCACAGTCGCGCCCGACCTGTTTTTGGGCTTCGTCGGCATATTGTTCGCGGCGCTGTTCGGCAGCGATCTGATTTTGACGATCTAAGCCGTTTGCCGAATGCCACAGAAAAAGCGTAATCGAGAACGCAATTAGTCCTACGGTTAGTGTTCCAATTGGAGGGAGTTTACGCCGATTGCTGACAGACATTGAACGAGAAACACCGCCGTGAATTTGCCCCGGCTGATCTTGTTCCTGATATTCGGCTCAGAGTCCATCACGCCAATGTCGGCCAGCTTTCCGGCAAGATCGGCATAGGTGATGTCCCGGCGCTTCAATTCCGCCTTGAGCATCCCTTTCACGCGGTATTCCCATTCCTTTTCTGCAACCGGCATTGTCCGCTCCTACGATGTATAATGTCATCATAAGCGATACGTTCATCATTGACAACAGTGCATAGTGTCATCATATATAGTGCATAAGCACTGGAAACGATGACATGGCGCAACACTTTCTTCTCTCCGCAAAGGCTCGCACCCTCTCCCTCAAGGCGGTTTTCCGCATGGGTGAGGACGCTGCCTATCGCACGTTCTGCGAATTGCGCTGGCCGGACACGGAAGGCGAAGCGGTTTGCCCGCGTTGCGGCTGCGTCGAGGCCTACAACATTGCCACTCGCCGCAAGTTCAAGTGCGTTGCCTGTCACCACCAGTTCAGCGTCACCAGCGGCACGATCTTTGCCTCGCGCAAGCTGTCGTTCACCGATCTGCTGGCCGCTATCGTGATCTTCGTGAACGGTGCGAAGGGCATTTCCGCCCTGCAAGCCTCGCGCGATCTGGACGTGCAATACAAGACTGCCTTCGTGCTGTTCCATAAGCTGCGCGAAGCGATGGCGCGTGAACTGGCCGACACCAAGCTGGAAGGCACTGTCGAAATGGACGGTGCGTATTTTGGCGGTCACGTTCGCCCGGAAAACCGCAAAGAAGATCGCAAGGACCGTCGCCTTGCCAAGAACCAGACCGGCAAGCGCCAGTGCGTTGTCATCATGCGCGAGCGCGGTGGCCGCTCGCTGCCCTTCGTGGTGCGCCAGGAAGGCGATGCGGTGCCCTACGTGCGCGATCACGTCGACACCCTTGCCGTTGTCCATGCGGACGAGGCTTCAAGCTGGGATGCGCTTCACGCCGGATGGCAGACTTGGCGCATCAATCACTCGCTGGCCTACTCGGCTGACGGTGCCTGCACCAATCAGGCCGAAAGCTATTTCTCGCGCCTTCGCCGGATGGAAGTCGGCACCCATCACCATATCGCTGGCCCGTATCTCTATGCCTACGCCGGTGAAGCCGCATGGCGCGAAGATAACCGCCGCACTGACAACGGCGCTCAGGCGATGATCGTGGCTGGTGCTGCTATGGACGCTGCCGTATCGCGTCAGTGGAAGGGCTACTGGCAGCGTTGAAAAACAAAGGGGCTGCCGAAGCAGCCCCTTAACTCTATGCCAGAACAAACTTGTTATCGTCAGCGTTCTGACATGCCACGGGTGTGGTCTTACAAGCCCGCTTTCGCGGAGACCCCGTCGATATAGGCTGTCACCAATGAATCGTCAATGAATGCATTCCGGCGGCATGCAGGACGCAACGCCTAGCCTCCCTCAAGGTCGCGTCATCAACCTTTGGTGTTGCATATTGCCGGTGGCCGACCTTTAAGCGATCTAAACGATGCCTGCCTACAGCAATGACCATGTCACCCTTAAGCCACGCTTCGTCATACTTCGGATTAGGAATCAAGCCATCGGGCAACTTGTGGTGATATGGCCTCGGGATTTCCGGAGCCTTGCTGCTGATTGGGATGACTACAGACAGGCCGGTCCAAGCATTCGCCTTTGGTGACACGACCAGCACCGGTCGAACCTTGACCATTTCCGGAGCCTTGAACCCCAAACCAAAATTGCATGCTAAAATATGTCCAGCCTTAGGGCTAAATTGCAACCCTCCGACCCGTTGCTCCTCGTCAAACGACTTCGCAAATTCGCGGACTTGCTGGGCGTAACTATCGTTCCCCCTAAGTGCGCGGGCCACAATTTGGAGGACGCGCTCGTCCTCCTGTTGATTCACAATCGCTGTAACTTCGGTTGGCATACACGCTTGATTGGGCGGATTGAGTCGAAAATCAAGAAGTCACCTACTTATAGACCACACCAGCAAGCCCCCTGCGCCTTGCTGAGACGCCACCAGCGTCCGTTCTCGCAAGTTCCGCAGCGCCGCCCCTATCCGCTTCATCATCGCTTTCTGTAGCGTCTTGTCGTTCGGGTTCAGGTCGCGCTCTGCCATCAGCCTTATCGTGATCGCCTTGGCGTCCATTGCTCCCTCAGTGCGGAGCATGGCGAGGATTGCCCGCGTCACCTGTCCCTTGAACGCATGGTGACGCGGTGGGAGCGGCTTGGGCCGTATCTCGTCTAGGTCTATGTCGGGATCGAACAGCCGTATGGTGCAATCGACGTGATCTATCTGGATCATCGCCTCGCGTAGCTGGTCCTGCAAACCGTCGATCAGTCCTGCCAGTTCGCCGCGCTTCGCCTTCAAGGCGCTTAAAACGTGTGTGTCTGCCATATGATGACATTACGCATCGCGGGCGGTTACATCTATCCGCGTCTTGGTGCGTTTGCTACATAATGCCGTGGAATTCCGGCAATTCGTCGAGGAACAGGACGCCGAGATGCGCGAGGCTGACTTCGCCGGGCTTTACCTTCAGCCCGCCCCCGGTCAGGGCCGCCATCGATGCCGAATGATGGGGACTGCGGAACGGACGCGCCCGGCTGATCCGCCCGTCCTCCAGCAGGCCCGCGACCGACTGCACCATGCTGGTCTCCAGCGCCTCGGCACTGGTCAGCGGCGGCAGGATGCCGGGAAGGCACGATGCCAGCAGCGACTTGCCCGCGCCCGGCGGCCCGATCATCAGCAGGTTGTGTCCGCCCGCCGCCGCGATCTCCAGCGCGCGCTTGGCGGTCTCCTGGCCCTTCACCTGCCTCAGGTCCGGCCCGCCCTGTGGCATGGCGACCGCGCCCGCCGTGGGCGCCGGAAGCTGCTGCGTGCCCTTGAGATGGTTGAGCAGGCTGATCAGGTCGGGCGCGGCGACGACCGATTCGCCTCCGGCCCAGGCCGCCTCGGCGCCCTGCGCCGCCGGACAGACCAGCCGCTTCTCCTCTTGCGCCGCGTGCATCGCCGCCAGCAGAACGCCGGGCGTCGCGACGATTCGCCCGTCGAGGGCGAGTTCGCCGACGACGACGCATTCGGCCAGCTGCTCGGCATCGGTCACGCCCATCGCGGCGAGCAGCGACAGCGCCACCGGCAAGTCGTAATGCGACCCTTCCTTGGGCAGGTCTGCGGGCGAGAGATTGATGGTGATCCGCCTGGGCGGCAGCGCCAGCCCCATCGCGGCCAGCGCCGCGCGGACGCGTTCGCGGCTTTCCCCGACCGCCTTGTCGGGCAGGCCGACGATGTTGAAGGCGGGCAGGCCCGGCGCCAGCTGGCACTGGACTTCCACGCTGCGCGCGTCGAGGCCGAGGTAGGCCACGGTGCGAACCAGTGCGACCATGTTGTGATTGCGACCCGAATACGGCACGCCGGAATGACGCGCGGTGGCCCTTGTGGCAAAGCCGCGCCGCCGCTGTCGAGAGGGCATCTGTCGCCATCACCGTCTTGACTTGCGCCCCTTTGGCACGTAACGGCACGGCCACACAGGCGGTCGCCCTTGGTCGGCGGCCCTTTTTCGTTGTAACCGATTCTAGAAATACAGGACTTTCGCCATGAAGCGCACTTTCCAGCCGAGCAACCTCGTGCGCAAGCGTCGTCACGGTTTCCGCGCCCGCATGTCGACCCCCGGCGGTCGCAAGGTGCTGCGCGCCCGTCGCGCCCGCGGCCGTAACAAGCTCAGCGCCTGATTTTCAGCGAGAGCGCGCCCGGTTCGCCGGGTGCACCGCTTCGCATCGCGGCCCGCGCCCCATGGGGTTGGCGGGCCGTTGCCGTTGGCGCGAGAGGGCTGGCCAGCCCTCTCGCATGGCGGCTTGAGAGCGCGGCGAACACGGTGCACGATCACGCCAGCCCCATGACCGCGACCCCGCCCCCACTCGCCACCGATGCGCCCTCGACGCAAGCAGAGGCGAACCCGGCGCCGCGACCGGAGATCCTCCGCAAGCGCGCGGATTTCCTCGCCGCCAACAAGGGCCTGCGGATCGCCCGCCCCGGTTTCGTCCTGCTCGCCCGTGCCAATGGGCTGGAGCCGCAGCGGATGCGCTACGGCATTACGGTGACCAAGCGAATCGGCAACGCGGTGGTGCGCAACCGGATGAAGCGGCGCTTTCGCGAACTGCTCCGGGCGGCGCTCCCCGATCACGGCCTGCCCGGCCACGACCACGTGCTGATCGGACGCGAAGGCGGGATCGAGCGTGACTTCGCCAGGCTGGGCGAGGAACTGGCTCTGGCGCTGTCCCGCGCACGCGAAGGCAAGAGCGATCCCCCGCGCGGGCCCCGCAAGCCAAGCGGCCGGCGCAAGGGACCGGCCGGCAAGGGCGCGAACCGTAACGGCAGACCGGCGGGAGCGTCGGCATGAAGTGGATCCTCATCGCCATCGCCCGCCTTTGGCAGATCGGCCCGTCGGCCATCCTACCGCCGTCGTGCCGCTACAGCCCGTCGTGCTCGCAATACGCGATTGAGGCCCTGCGGAAATACGGCGCGATTAAGGGTGGCTGGCTCGCGGCCAAGCGGCTATTGCGCTGCCACCCGTGGGGTGGGCACGGCCACGATCCCGTGCCCTGAGCGCACGACAGGCATGCATCGCGGCTTCGGCTCGGACGGAATTTTCAAGGGTTTCAAGGTGGAAAACAACCAGCGCAACATGATCACGGCCGTGGTGCTGATCGCACTGCTGATGCTCGGCTGGGAACTGGGGCTGAACTACTTCTACCCGCAGCCCGAAAAGCCGCCCGTCGCGGCCAGCGCTGCGGCTGGTGCCGAGGCGCCCGCCAAGCCCAAGCCCACGCGCGAAGGCGGCCTGACCGACCCGGCGGAGATCGCGCTCGAGCAGAAGGATCTCGACCAGTCGCTCGGCAGCAAGGACCGCGTGATCATCGATTCGCCCGAAGTGCGCGGCTCGATCAACCCGGTCGGCGCACGGATCGACGATCTGACGCTGAAGACCCACCGCCAGTCGGTCGAGAAGGATTCGGGCCCTGTCCGCCTGTTCAGCCCGCAGGGCACCCCGGCGCAGCAGTTCGCGCAGTTCGGCTTCATCGGCGACAACGTGAGCCTGCCCGGCCCCGATACGGTCTGGACCGTCGCGGGCGGCCCGCTGTCACCCGGCAAGCCGGTGACGCTGACCTGGAACAACGCCGAGGGCCTGCTCTTCACGATCGCGCTGACGATCGACGAGCACTACATGATCACCGCGCAGCAGACCGTCGCCAACACCGGCCCGGCGCCCGTCGCGGTCAAGCCCTTCGCCCTGATCAACCGCACCAGCGCCACCGCCAGCCTCGATACCTGGACCGTCCATTCCGGTCCGATCGGAGCCTTCGACGGATCGGTCGATTTCGGCAACAACTACGATGATGTCGCCGAAAAGGGCACCGTCAGCGGCAACGGGGCGGCCGACTGGATCGGCTTTACCGACATCTACTGGCTCTCCGCCCTCATCCCGCAGGACGGCGCCAGGACCGTGGCCGACTTCCGCTCGCTGGGCGATGCGAAGTTCCGCGCCGACGTCATCTACGACGCGGTGACCGTGCCCGCCGGCAAGCAGGTTTCGCGCACCACCCGGCTCTTCGCCGGCGCCAAGGAAAGCCACGTCCTCGACCAGTACGAGGAGGGCGGCATCGCCAACTTCGGCCTCGCCATCGACTGGGGCTGGTTCCGCTGGTTCGAAAAGCCGATCTTCTGGCTTCTGACGAAGCTGTTCGACCTTGTCGGCAATTTCGGCGTCGCGATCATCCTGCTGACCGTGATCGTGCGCGGCGTGATGTTCCCTATCGCCCAGCGCCAGTTTGCCAGCATGGCGGCGATGAAGGCGGTGCAGCCCAAGATGAAGGCGCTGCAGGAGCGGTACAAGGACGACAAGCAGATGCTCCAGTCCAAGATGATGGAGCTCTACCGCGAGGAAAAGGTGAACCCGCTGGCGGGCTGCCTGCCGATGTTCCTGCAAATCCCGGTGTTCTACGCGCTGTACAAGGTGCTGATGGTCGCCATCGAGATGCGGCACCAGCCGTTCATCCTGTGGATCAGGGACCTGTCCGCGCCCGATCCGCTGCATATCCTGAACCTGTTCGGCCTGCTCGATTTCAACCCGCCGGGCTTCCTCGCCATCGGCGTGCTGGCCATCCTGCTGGGCATCACCATGTGGTTGCAGTTCAAGCTGAACCCGGCGCAGATGGACCCCGCCCAGCAGCAGATCTTCATGCTGATGCCGTGGTTCATGATGTTCGTGATGGCGCCGTTCGCGGCGGGCCTGCTGATTTACTGGATTACTTCCAACCTGCTGACCATCGGCCAGCAGAAGCTCCTCTACGCCCGCCACCCCCAGCTGAAGGCGGCAGAGATGGACGAGAAGAAGGAAAAGCTGCGCGCCGACCTTGCCGCCGAAAAGGCGACCGAGCCCAAGGCTGGCCGGGCCAAGACCCCGAAGCCGAAGGCCTGACGGGTGGAGGAAACGCTTTCCGAGGATCCCGGTCGCGCCTTGTACGAGGAGCGGGCGCGCAAGCTCTTTTCCGGGCCGGTGACGTTCCTGCTCTCGGCTCCACAGCTCAAGTTCCTGCCCGAACCGACGGTTCCGGAAATCGCCTTCGCGGGCCGGTCGAACGTCGGCAAGTCGTCGCTGCTCAACGCGCTGACCGGGCGCAAGGCGATCGCCCGCACCTCGGTGACGCCGGGCCGGACGCAGGAACTGAACTACTTCGACGTGGGCGCGGTGCCGGGCGAGAAGGGGCCGGAATTCCGCCTCGTCGACATGCCCGGCTACGGTTTCGCCAAGGCGCCGCCGGCGGTCGTCAAGAAGTGGCGGTTCCTCGTCAACGACTACCTGCGCGGGCGGGTGGTGCTGAAGCGCTGCCTGCTGCTGATCGATGCGCGCCACGGGGTGAAGCCGGTGGACCGCGAGATCATGGAGATGCTCGACACCGCGGGCGTCTCCTACCGTCTCGTCCTCACCAAGGCGGACAAGATCAAGGCAAGCGAGCTCGAAGCCTGTATCGAGAAGACCCAGGCCGAGGCGCGCAAGCACCCCGGCGCCTATCCGGAAATCTCGGTCACCAGCTCGGAAAAAGGCATGGGCATCGAGGAACTGCGCGGCTTCGTGCTGCAAAGCGCCGAGGGCGGCTGAACGATCGCGGGCGCTGTCCGAGCCCCCGCCAGCGACTTCGCAGGGTGACAAAGGCGACACCCTGTCACTCTCCGGCATCATCCGGACCCTTCGGATTGTCGTGGGTCACGCAGCCCGGGCGACAGGCGACACATGCGCTGGTGCGCCGGTCCTGTGCGGCACGGGGTGGCGGGACTGACGATGGAAAAGAGCGGACGCCGCCATCGCAAGTCCGCGGCCAGTAGGAAAATAACTCTTGCCGCCAGCATGATGCCCTTGCCGTCGGCCACGGTAAAACGCGCCGCGGTAAGGAAACGTCAACAGCACCGTGCGCAACTGTGATCCATGACCGAATGGTTTCGCCAGACCGAATGGAACGCTGCGCGCGAGGCCGATTTCCTGGCGCAGCTCGGCCGCGCGCGGCGCAAGGGACAGTATCTGAACATCCAGGCGTATTCGCTGCTGACCGTCCGGCCGGACGTGGCGGCGAAGCTCTGCCGCATGGTGCTGGATCTCGACGAACCCGACGAACATGCCCGGGCCGGACTCTATCTCGGCACCGCGCTCGCGCTGGGCGGCGATGCCGATGCGGCGATCGCGGCGCTCGAAGGCGCGATCGAGGCGGAGCGGCGCAACCCGTCGATGCGCACGGCGGCCTATATCGATCAGGCGCTGCTCATCGCGCTGACCTCGCGCAGCGACCTCTACGACATCGCGCTCGATCGGCTCTGCGCCAGACACGATCCTGGCGATCCCGAGGACGTGCCGTCCGTGCTGATCGCGGCGGCGCTCATCGGCGGCGAGCGCGGCGAGGATGTGACGCGGCTGGCCCTTGCCGCACGGGCAGCACTCGACGCGGGCGATTGGGCCGAAGCGGGCCTTCCGCCATGGCTCGATCCCGCCGCCATCGCCGCTCGGCTGGCGCCGCTGGCGGGTTAGCCCGCATCATACGCACCCCCTCCCCGCTCGACACCCCGGCGCTTCGCCGCTAACCCGGTTCGTTCATGTAACGGGGCGTTTTTGTGAAACTCATCATCGGCAATCGCAACTATTCGAGCTGGTCGCTGCGCGGCTGGCTGGCCGCCAAGCAGTCGGGGCTTTCGTTCGAGGAGATCACCGTCAACATCAGCGGCGAGGAATGGGAGAGCGCCAAGCGCGAGTGGGGCGAGGTCCAGCCATCCTCGGGCAAGGTGCCGATCCTGTGGGACGGCGACGTGGTGATTTGGGACAGCCTTGCGATCATGGAGCACCTTGCCGACAAGATCGGCGGCGAGAACGGGCGCGACCGGTTCTGGCCGAAGGACCCGGTGGCGCGCGGGCTGTGCCGCTCGATGGTCGCCGAAATGCATTCGAGCTATCTGCCGCTGCGCCGCGAGATGCCGATGAACGTGCGCCGCCGGATCGAGGGCCACACGCTGGGCGACGAGGCGCGAGCCAATGTCATCCGCATCCTGACGCTGTGGGCCGAAGCGCGCAGCCGATTCGGGCATGGCGGCCCCTTCCTGTTCGGCACCTATTCCGCCGCCGACATCTTCTATGCCCCGGTCATCAGCCGCTTCGTCACGTACGGCGTGGGGGTGCCCGGATTCGCGCAGGCCTACATGGAAGCGATGTGGGATCATGCGTGGATGCAGCAATGGATCGAGGGGGCCGACCAGGAGGATTGGACGATCGAGGCGTTCGAGGTCGCCACCTGAAAAACCGCGGATTTCCGGGCCTGACAAGCGGTTCGTCGCAAATTTGGCCGGAATGTGGCGAGAATATGGACACCGCACTGCAACATCGCTATACGGGCGGTCTGCCGCACTCATGTTGAGGACTGCGGCACAGGGAAACTGAACCATGAAGATCACTTTCGCTCTGCTGGCTTCGGCCGCCGCTCTCTCGCTCGCCGCCTGCAGCCAGGAAGCTGCTGAGCCGACCGACGCCGCGACCGAAGCTGCCGCGACCGACATGGCCACCGAAGTTGCCACCGACGTTGCGACCGATGTCGCCACCGACGCCGCGACCGACGCTGCCACCGACGCCGCGACCGACGCTGCGACGGACGCCGCGACCGACGCCGCCGCCGAGTAATCTCGTCGAGCGATCAGGATCGGGCCTCGCTCCCTTGTGGAGCGGGGCCCTTTTCTTTTGTCTTTGCGCGGCCGGGACGCGACTGTCGGTAAAATAAGGCAACCCGACGTTCGATGCGCCGCTTTTCGCAGGCGCAGCATTCTTCTTCCCTCCTGGTCGGTTTCCCCCTAGGATGGGCGACAAGAGGGACCCCGTGCGGGCCGCCTGCAAGGGACAAAGCCATGCCGACAGTCGCGATCGTCAGCCAGAAGGGCGGTTCGGGCAAGACGACCCTGGCCATCCACCTCGCCACGGCCGGGGCCTATGCCGGCAAGAAGACCGTCGTCGTCGATACCGACCCGCAGGCAACCGCCGCGGCCTGGGCCGACTGGCGCGGCGATTTCCTCCCCGAAGTGGTGACCAGCCCACCCGCCCGCCTCGCCAAGACGGTGGAGAAGCTGGCCAAGAAGGGCGCGGATCTCATCGTCATCGACACCCCGCCGCACGCCGACGCTTCTGCGCGAGAGGCGATCAAGGCGGCGGACCTCGTCATCGTTCCGACCCGGCCGCGCGCCTTCGACCTTCATGCCCTTGAAGCGACGGCGGAGATGCTGAACTACGTCGGCAAGGAGGGGCATGTCCTGATGAACGGCGTCCCGGCCCGTGCGACGAAGATGATCGAGGACGCCAATGCACGGGTGGTGGAACTGGGCCTGAAGGTCTGCCCCGTCAGCTTCGGCGAGCGTGCCGCGTTCCACCATGCCTCGGGCGACGGCGAAGTCGCGACCGAGATCGATCCCGAAAGCAAGGCGGCGCTCGAGGTCCAGGAACTGTGGAAGTGGACCGCGAAGCAGACCGGGATCAAGGGCGGCAAGGGCGGCGGCAAGAAGAAGGCCTGACGCGCAGCGCCGAGTCCCCCGATCGACGGGCGACCGCATGGCCGCCCGCCTCGTTTCCATCAGCGCGGCACGATGTCAGCGCAGGTCGGGCGCGGTCGCCTCCGCCTTCAGCATCGCGATCGCCTCTTCCAGCGACATGAACTTCTGCTGCTGTTCACCCAGCGTGCGGATGGCGACGGTGCCTTCCTCGGCCTCCCGCTTGCCGACGACCAGCAGGTGCGGGACCTTTGCGTGGGAATGCTCGCGCACCTTGTAGTTGATCTTCTCGTTGCGCAGGTCGCTTTCGACCCGGATCCCCGCTGCCTTGAGCCGGGCCACCGCATCCTTCGCATAGTCGTCAGCATCGGACACGATGGTCGCCACCACCGCCTGTACCGGAGCGAGCCAGACCGGCAGGCGCCCGGCGAAATGCTCGATCAGGATGCCGATGAAGCGCTCGTACGATCCGAAGATCGCGCGGTGCAGCATGACCGGGCGGTGCTTTTCGCCATCCTCGCCCACATAGGTCGCGTCGAGCCGTTCGGGCAGCACGCGGTCCGACTGGATCGTGCCCACCTGCCAGGTCCGGCCGATCGCATCGGTCAGATGCCATTCGAGCTTGGGTGCATAGAAGGCGCCTTCGCCGGGCAGTTCTTCCCAGCCGTAGGCCTCGGTGGCAAGCCCCGCCTCGATCACCGCGTTGCGCAGTTCGTCCTCGGCCTTGTCCCAGTCCGCATCGCTGCCGAAGCGCTTTTCGGGGCGCAGGGCGAGCTTGATCGAATAGGTGAAGCCGAAGTCCTTGTAGATCCGGTCGGCCAGTTCGCAGAAGGCGCGCACCTCGGCGACGATCTGGTCCTCGCGGCAGAAGATGTGCGCGTCGTCCTGCGTGAACTGGCGCACGCGCATCAGCCCGTGCAGCGCGCCGTGCGGTTCGTTGCGGTGGCAGCAGCCGTTCTCGTAGATGCGCAGCGGCAAGTCGCGGTACGACTTGATGCCCTGGCGGAAGATGAGTACGTGCGCCGGGCAGTTCATCGGCTTCAGCGCCATCCATTCGGCATCGCCGCTGACGATCGCGCCCTCGTCCTCGGTGTTCGGCACCTCGTCGGGGATCACGAACATGTTCTCGCGGTACTTGCCCCAGTGGCCCGACTGTTCCCACTGCCGCGCGTCCATGACCTGCGGGGTCTTCACCTCGCGGTAGCCGGCATCGTCGATGGCGCGGCGCATGTAGGCTTCGAGCTCGCGCCAGATGACGTAGCCGTGCGGGTGCCAGAAGACGCTGCCGTGCGCCTCTTCCTGCAAGTGGAAAAGATCCATCTCGCGGCCCAGCTTGCGGTGGTCGCGCTTGGCGGCCTCCTCCAGCCGGGTGAGGTGTTCGTTGAGCTGCTTCTTGTTGAGCCAGCCGGTGCCGTAGATGCGGGTCAGCTGCGCGTTCTTCTGGTCGCCGCGCCAGTAGGCCCCGGCCACGCGCATCAGCTTGAACGCCTGCGGGTCGAGCTTGCCGGTGGAGGGCAGGTGCGGGCCGCGGCACATGTCGAGCCAGTCGCGACCACTCCAGTAAACGGTCAGCTCCTCGCCCGCGGGCAGTTCGGCGGCCCATTCGGCCTTGAACGTCTCACCGTCGGCGGTCCACTTGTCGATCAGCTGCTGGCGGGTCCAGACCTCGCGGGTCAGCGGCTTGTCGGCCTGGATGATCTCGCGCATCTTTTCCTCGATCGCGGGCAGGTCGTCCATGCCGAACGGTTCGCGCGAGGCAGGGGCCATGACGTCGTAGTAGAAGCCGTCATCGGTCGCCGGGCCGAAAGTGATCTGCGTGCCGGGCCACAGCGCCTGCACCGCTTCGGCCAGGACGTGGGCATAATCGTGCCGGGCCAGTTCCAGCGCGTCGGCCTCATCGCGCGCGGTGACGAGCGCCAGTTGCGCATCACCCGAAAAGGGCCGCGACAGGTCGACGAGTTCGCCGTCCACCCGCGCGGCGATGGCGGCCTTGGCGAGGCCGGGGCCGATCGCGGCGGCAACGTCGGCCGGGGTCGACCCCGGGGCCATTTCGCGCACCGAACCGTCGGGCAGGCTGATCTTGAGCAGTTCCGTCATCGTCTCTTCGTCTCGAACCGTTGCAGGGCGCGCCATGGCACATGGACCGGCGCACCGAAAGAGGCGTCTGGATGATTGCCGATCGGGTAAGGAGACGCCGCCTGACCCGATCCCCGGGCGGCGACTGTCGCGTGCCTAGCGCGCGACCGACCGCCCCGGGGCAAGCCGGGTGGTGGTAGTCGTCGCGGTGGTCACACGCTGGGTCATGACCGGGCGGATAGCACGCAGGCGGCGCGCTGTCATCCTCCACGGAGCAGGCCGCTGCGCTGACAAGGCTGCATGTCCTTATGTCAACTACCCTTGACTAGTGGAATGCGATATGACAAACAGACTTTACATAAAATCAAGGGAGCTTGACCGAATGACCGACCGTATCGCCATGGCTTGGGGAGCCGCGATCGTCGCGGTCGGCCTGCTCAACATCGCCGACGTCCTGCCCGACTGGACGACGATTGCCGCCATCCTCACCCTGCCGCTGGTCGCAAGCTGGCGCTGCGCGGGCACGCGCTGCGGCACGAAGTCGTCCTGATCCGTGGCCGCGACCCGCTCTTCCGCCTATCGCCGCTATTTCCGGCGACACATCGGCTTCACCGTGATCTACCTCGCGGCCATCGCGCTCGCGTCATGGCAGGTGCCGGACGACGCGAGGCCGAGCCTCGGCACCGTGCTGATCGCGCTCCTGCCCGGCCTCGCCGTCGTCGGGTGGATCTGGTCGATGGGTCGGCTGCTGGTCGAGCTCGACGACGAGTACATGCGGATGCTCGAGGTGCGCAAGTTCATCATCGCCACCGGCAGCACGCTCGCCGTGGTCAACGTGTGGGGCATCATCGAGCTTTACACCGCCGTACCGCGCCTGCCGGTCTTCTTCGTCTTCCCCCTGTGGTGCCTGGGTCTTGGCATCGGCGGCATCGCGAACAGGCTGTCGTTCGGCCACGACACCGGACGCTGCCGATGAGGAACCGCCTCAAGGTCCTGCGCGCCGAGCGGGACTGGAGCCAGCAGGCGCTGGCCGACCTGCTCGCGGTATCGCGCCAGTCGGTCAATGCGATCGAGACCGGCAAGTACGACCCGTCGCTGCCGCTCGCCTTTCGCATCGCCGACGTCTTCGGCCTGAAGATCGAGGAAATCTTCCTTCGCGACTGATTTCACCTGCAACCGGCAAGTCCCTGTCGGCGGCGGGCGACCCCGCCTTGACTTCCCCGGCGGACACGGGGAACGTCGGGGCGGAGATTTGACTTCGGGGGTCGCGAATTGATGGACGGACTTGGCGGACATGGCGGCCCCGACGCAACGGATGCGGAATCGTCGGCCTTTGGTTTTCATGGCACCTGGCGCGAATACCTGCCGATCGCGCTGACCAACCTGCTGCTGATCGTGGTGACGCTCGGCATCTATCGTTTCTGGGCCAAGGCGCGGGAGCGGCGCTACCTGTGGAGCCGGACCCGCTTCATCGACGAGCGGCTGGAATGGACCGGCACCGGCATGGAACTGTTCGTCGGCGGGGTGCTGGTCATCGTGCTGTTCGTCGTGCCCTACTTCGTGATGACGCAAGTGGCGCAGGCGATGATGATGCGCGGGCAGACCGCGCTGGGCGCCGCGCTGTTCGTGATCCCGCTCCTGGCGATCTTCTACTTGATGGGCGTCGCCCGGTTCCGCGCGATCCGCTATCGCCTCGGCCGCACCAACTGGCGCGGCATCCGCGGCGGCAGCGACGATGCGGGCTTTCGCTACGGCTGGTCCTACATGTGGAAGACGGCGGCGGGCTATGCCGCCTTTGGCCTCGGCGTGCCGTGGGCGATGGTCAGCCTGTGGAACCAGCGCTGGCGGGCGATGAGCTTCGGGCCGATGCGGTTCACCTGCAGCGCCGACTTTTCAGCCCTGATGAAGCGCTACCTGCTGTTCTATTTCAGCCCGTTCCTCGCCATCCTCGGGCTTGTCGGTTTCGTCTTCGCCGCCGCCTTCGGTCTTCAGGCCGACGGGCAGTTCGATCCCGAAAACCCGCCCATCGGCGTGATGGCCGCAATCGGCGTCGCCTTCGTGCTGTTCTACCTCGTCCTCGGCTTCGTCTGGCTGGCCTATTACGCCAAGTTCTTCCGCGTCGTGGTGGGCGAGATGGAGCTGGGCGACCTGTCGTTCGAATTTGACGCGAAGACCTGGGACTGGATCAGGCTGGGCCTTGGCGACGTGGCGCTCCTGGTGCTGACCCTCGGGCTGGGCTTCGTCTTCCTCGGCTATCGGCACTGGCGCTTCTTCATCGCCCACATGCAGGCCTTCGGCGAAATCGACGTCGACGGGCTGATCCAATCGACCACCCGCCGCGCCCGGCATGGCGAAGGCTTGCTCGACGCCTTCGACATGGGTGCGATCTAAGGTGGGGCGCGATCTAAGGTGGGGCGCGATCTAAGGTGGGGCGCGATCTGATGCGGGGCGCAATCTGAGATGGAGCAGGGGCAGCCGATCCGCGCCTTCTGGTACGATGGCGTCACCGCCCGGCGCCATGTCGGCACGGTGCGCTGGCATGGCGACGACCTGCGCGAAGATCTGCGCGACGAGCTGCGGCTGCACAGCGACGACGGGGAGACGATGATCGTCCCCCTCGCCGATCTCGTCTTCGTCGAACGCGGGGTTCTCGACGGGTCCTACTCCCGCAAGGCCGACGACGGTTTCCGGCTGGTCTTCACCGATCCCGTGCCCGAAGCGCTGGCGGCGCGGTTGCCGCGCGGGGCCCGCTTCGGCAAGTGGATCGACGGGCTGGGCCTGCCCAGGGCGGCGGCGCTTTTCGCCGCGGTCAGCGCCGCGCTCGTCGCGCTGGTGCTCACCGCGCCGAGCTGGCTCGGCCCGCGCATCCCGCCCGCCTGGGAACGCCGCATCGGCGAGGCGATGGTCGGCGACCTGCAGGACGTATCGTGCCGCACCCCCGCGTCCGACGCGGCTCTGGCGAAACTGGTCCGGCAACTGGACCCCGACAGCCCGCCGACCCGGGTCTCGATCGCCAACATCGACATGGTCAACGCCGTCGCCCTGCCCGGCGGCCAGGTGCTGGTTTTCGACGGGCTGATCCAGGAATCGAGCGATCCCGACGAACTGGCCGGCGTGATCGGGCACGAGATCGGCCACGTGCGCGAACGCCACGTGATGCAGGCGCTGCTGCGCCAGTTCGGGCTGTCGATCCTGCTCGGCGGGGTCAATTCCGATGTCGGCAACACGCTCTTCGGCCTCACCGCGATGAGCTATTCGCGCGAGGCGGAGCGCGAGGCCGACGTCTTCTCCCGCGCGCAGATGGCCCGCTCCGACATCTCTCCGGCTTCGACCGCCGACTTCTTCGCAGACCTTGCCAGACAGGGCGAAGGCGGTCCCGGCTGGGCGAGCTGGATTGCCAGCCACCCGATGCCGCAGGAGCGCGAAGACGCCTTCCGCAAGGCGGTGGTGCCGGGCCGGGCCTATCGCCCGTCGCTCAGCCGCGCCGAATACGAGGCGATCCGCGACGCCTGTGCCAAGGATCCCGACGTGGAGCCGTTCGACATCTTCTGATCGCTTCCTACATAGGCGGCGATGACAGCCAGCGATCCCACCGAACCCGACTTGCCGCCGATCCGGCGCTTCACCTCTGCGGGCGGGCTCTCGCTCGCCTTTCGCCACGCCGCGGGATCGGGCCCGCTGATCGTGTTCCTGCCCGGCTACATGTCTGACATGGCCGGGTCGAAGGCCTGCGCGGTGATGGCCGATGCGATCGCGCGGGGGCAGGCCTGCCTGCTGCTCGACTATTCGGGTTGCGGGCAAAGCGAGGGCGATTTCGGCGACGGCACGCTCACCCGCTGGCGCGACGAGGTGCTCGCGCTGATCGACCATGTCGGCGCGGGCAGGCCGGATCGTCCGGTCGTGCTCGTCGGGTCGTCGATGGGCGGCTGGCTGATGCTGCTGTTGACCGAAGCGCTGGCCGCCCGCGCCGGCCCGGATGCGGTGCGCGCCCTCGTCGGCATCGCGCCCGCGCCCGATTTCGTCACCTGGGGTTATTCCGACGACCAGAAGGCAACTCTGGAACGCGGCGAGGTCTGGCTGGAGGAGAACATCTATGGTCCTGAACCGACGCCCTATCACCCCGCCTTCTACCGCGATGCGCTGGCCCTGCCGCGACTGGACGAACGTATCGCGCTGAGCTGCCCCGTTCGCATCCTGCAGGGGCAACAGGACCCCGACGTGCCGTGGCAGACCGCGCTGCGCCTTGCCGATGCCCTCGCCGCCAGCGACGTCCACGTCCACCTCGTCAAGGACGGCGACCACCGCCTCTCGCGCGACGCGGACATCGCCCTTCTCCTTTCGACCGTGCGGGGGTTCGGCTCGTGAAGATTTCCGTCCTCGATTTCGTCTCGGTCGTCGAAGGCGGCACCGTCGCACAGGCGCTCGAAGAAACGGCGAAGCTGGCGAAACTGGCCGAAGAGCTCGGCTGCCACCGGTTCTGGATGGCCGAACACCACGGCATGCCCGGCATCGCCAGCTCGGCGGTCGCCACCTGCCTTGCGCATGTCGGCCAAGCGACGAGCACGATCCGCATCGGCGCGGGCGGGATCATGCTCCCCAACCACAGCCCGATGGTGATCGCGGAACAATTCGGCACGCTCGACGCGCTGTTCCCGGGCCGGATCGATCTCGGCCTCGGCCGCGCGCCTGGGGCGGACCAGCGCATCGCGCAGATGCTGCGCAAGGACATCCACTCGGGCGCCGAACGCTTCCCGAAGGACGTGGTCGAATTGCAGGCGCTGTTCGCCGGCGACGAGCGGCTGCCGATGCAGGCGATTCCCGGCGCCGGTGCCTCGCCGCAGATCTGGCTCCTGGGATCGAGCCTGTTCGGCGCGCAGCTTGCCGCCCTGCTCGGCCTGCCCTATGCCTTTGCCAGCCACTTCGCGCCCGCCGCGCTCGACGAGGCACTGGCCACCTATCGTGCCAATTTCCGCCCATCCGACGCGCTCGACCGGCCGCACGTCATGGTCGCGGCCAATTGCTACCCGGCCGAAACGCGCGAGGAAGCGGAACTGAGCGCCTCGTCGATGGACCAGTCCTTCGTCGCGCTGCGCACCGGCACGCCGGGCCGCCTGCCTCCGCCCGTGCCCGGCTACCGCGAAAGCCTGCCGCCCGCCCAGCTTGCCGGCCTCACCGCGATGCGCAAGGTCAGCGCGATCGGCACCGGCGCCGACGTGCGCGCCAGCATCGAGAGCCTTGTCGAGCGCACCGGCGCGGACGAGATCATCCTCGCCGGTTCGACCTTCGACCCCGAGGTCCGCCGCCGCGGCCTTGCCATCGCGATGGACGCGCTGGCCGGTCTCTGACGGTCGCGTCCCGCCCACGGCCTGCGTTAATCGCACTTGAACGCGAGGCTCCTCGCCGTTAGCGCAACAGGTCGATGGAGGGAGACCATATGACTGAAGCGGCTGATGTCTTGATCGTGGGTGCCGGACATGGCGGCGCCGCCATGGCCGTCGCGCTGCGCCAGCAGGGGTTCGAAGGCAGCGTGCTGATGGTCGGGCGCGAACCCGAACCGCCGTACGAACGGCCGCCGCTGTCCAAGGAATACCTCGCCCGCGAAAAGGAATTCGAACGGCTCTATATCCGTCCGCCGCAGTTCTGGGCGGACAAGGACGTGGGCCTGCGACTGTCGACCTCGGTCACCGCCGTCGATCCGCAGGCGAAGACCGCGACGCTGTCCGACGGCAGCACCGTTGCCTACCAGCACCTCGTCTGGGCCGCCGGGGGCGATGCGCGCCGGCTGTCGTGCGGCGGCGCGGATCTCGTCGGCGTCCATTCGGTCCGCACCCGGGCCGATGTCGACCGGATGATGGCCGAGATCGACGCCGGCGCGAAGAAGGCGGTGATCGTCGGCGGCGGCTACATCGGGCTGGAGGCGGCGGCCGTGCTGCGCAAGCTCGGCGTCGAGGTGGTTCTGATCGAGATGCTCGACCGCGTCCTCGCCCGCGTCGCGGGAGAGGAACTGTCCCGCTTCTACGAAGCCGAACACCGGGCCCACGGCGTCGACCTGCGGCTGGAAACCGGCGTCGATTGCATCGAGGGCGACGGCCTCAAGGTGACCGGCGTCCGGCTGGCCGACGGCAGCGTCGTGCCCGCCGACATGGTCATCGTCGGCATCGGCATCATCCCCAGCGTCGGCCCGCTGATCGTGGCCGGAGCGACGGGCGCGAACGGCGTCGACGTCGACGAATACTGCCGCACCACCCTGCCCGACGTCTATGCCATCGGCGACTGCGCCTCGCACGCCAACGACTTTGCCGACGGGGCGGTCATGCGGCTGGAATCGGTGCAGAACGCGTCGGACATGGCGAAAACCGTGGCCAAGGCGATCATGGGCGAGATGGATCCTTACAAGGCGACGCCCTGGTTCTGGTCGAACCAGTATGATCTCAAGCTGCAGACCGTCGGCCTTTCCACCGGCCATGACGAGACGGTGCTGCGCGGCGATCCGGCCAGCCGCAGCTTCTCGGTCGTCTACCTCAAGGAAGGCCGCGTCGTCGCGCTCGACTGCGTGAACAAGGTGAAGGACTACGTCCAGGGCAAGAAGCTGGTCGAGAGCCGCGCCGTGGTCGACCGCGACGTACTGGCCGACGACAGCCTCGCGATCAAGGAAATGGCCACGGCCTAGCCGCCCAGCCGGGCAGCGGCCCAGTCCGCCGCTTCGGCCACGGCAGGATCGGGATCGCCGCGCAGCGCCTCCACCTGCGGCAGCAGCGCGGCGTCGCCGCTGTTGCCGGCGGCGTAAAGGCAGTTGCGAACGAATCGGTCGCGCCCGATCCGCTTGATCGGCGAGCCGGAGAACAGCGCGCGAAAGCCCGCGTCGTCGAGCGCCATCAGTTCGTCGAGCCTGGGCGCCACCAATTCGGCGCTCGGCAGGAAGGCGCGGTTCGCCGCCGCCGCGCTGGCGAACGAATTCCATGGACAGACCGCAAGGCAATCGTCGCAGCCGTAGATGCGGTTGCCCAGCGCGGCGCGGAATTCCTCCGGTATCGGTCCCTTGTGCTCGATCGTGAGGTAGGAAATGCACCGACCCGCATCGACCGTACGCGGCGCGGGGAAGGCATCGGTGGGGCAGGCATCGAGGCAGCGGCGGCACGAACCGCAGCGATCGGCATGGGCATCGTCCACCGGCAGGTCCAGCGTCGTGTAGATCGAGCCGAGAAACAGCCACGATCCGTGCGC
Source organism: Croceicoccus sp. BE223 (assembly GCF_031457155.1). Taxonomy (NCBI): domain Bacteria; kingdom Pseudomonadati; phylum Pseudomonadota; class Alphaproteobacteria; order Sphingomonadales; family Erythrobacteraceae; genus Croceicoccus; species Croceicoccus sp. BE223. The sequence continues at coordinate 53,885 of NZ_JAVDWB010000001.1, read as the reverse complement.
GCGGCTGACCATGTTGGAATGCTTGCCCTGCCAGCCGATGCCCGCCGCCTCTCCCAGCGGCTTTTCCATCACCGGCGCGGTGTCGACGAAGACCTTGACCCCCGCCTCCAGCCCGGCCCGCCCCGCCTCCTCGACCAGCCAGCGGGCCAGCCGCTTCAGCGCCTTCTTAACGACATCGTGGTAGTCTCGGCCCTGCGCATAGACCGAGATGCGGGCACGGTCCGGACAAGCGGCCAGCGCCAGCGGGTCGGCGTGCGGGGCGTAGCTCATCCCCAGCGCGATCACCCGGCGCGCCTCGGGCCAGAGAACTTGCGGTGCGGCGCGCTGGTCGGCCCGGTCCTCCATCCACTGCATCGTGGCGTGCCGCCCCTCGCCCAGCCAGTCGGCCAGCCTGTCGGTGCGCAACGGATCGGTCGCGGCATCGGCGATGCCCGCCGCCACGAAACCCTCGTCATGCGCCTTGGCCAGCAACGCCTCGCGCAATTGGCGCAGGACATCGCCGCTCGTTTCGGGCATGAGCATTAACCGGTTCTTGTCGGGTAGCGGGCCATCGGGGGCGATTGTAAGTGCAGGAAGTGATGACCGAAAGCCCCGATCCCGCAGAGTTTTTCCACGCCCTCGATGCCGGTACTCGCGACGAGCGGGCCGGTGGCGGCCCGCTGGCGATCGACGCGCGCGACCTGGTCAAGCGGTTCGACGGGACGGTCGCGGTCGACGGGGTCAGCATCGCGGTCCCGGCGGGCAGCATCTTCGGCATCCTCGGCCCCAACGGCGCGGGCAAGACGACGACGCTGCGCATGCTGCTGGGCATCATCGATCCGGACAGCGGCAGCCGCCGCGTGCTGGGCAGCGAAAACCCCCACGCCATCGCCCATCGCATCGGCTACCTGCCGGAGGAACGCGGCCTCTACCCGGCGATGAAGGCGGTCGACGCGATCGCCTTCGTCGGCGCGCTGCGCGGCCTGCCGCGCGACGAAGGGCGGCGACGCGGGCGCGCACTGCTGGAGGAGTACGGCTTCGGCCATATCGCCGACCGACAGATCCGCCAGATGTCGAAGGGGCAGGCGCAGACCGTCCAGCTGCTCGCCACGCTGGTCCACCGGCCCGAACTGATCGTGCTGGACGAGCCTTTTTCCGGCCTCGATGCGATCAGCCAGGGACGGCTGGAAAAGCTGATCCGCGGCCTTGCCGCAGAGGGCACGACGATCATCTTTTCCACCCACGTCCTCGCCCACGCCGAACGCCTGTGCGAACGCATCGCCATCGTCGCGGGGGGCAAGGTGCCGTTCCATGGCCTCGTATCCACCGCGCGCGACCGGTTGCCGCCGCAAGTGCACTTGGAAACACGCAACGTCGATGGCCCGTGGCGCGCGGTGCTGCCGCCGGGGACGGAGCCGCAATTGCGGCAGGCCGGCGGTGCGCTGTTCGATTTCAGCCTGACCGGCGAGGTCGAGCCGCTGCTGACCGCGCTGATCGAAGGGGGCGCCGGAATCCAGGCGCTGTCGATCGAACGGGCGGGGCTGCACGACGCCTTCGTCGCCATCGCCGGAGAGGCGGCGGCACGCGCGCTGGAACAGGACAAGGAAGGCAACGGACGATGAGCGCCATGACCGACAGGGCGAGCGGCGCGGCGCGGTTCTGGCGCGCGATCATGGTCATCGCGCGGCGCGACTTCGGCGCGATCCTGTTCAGCCGCTCCTTCATCTTCTTTCTGCTCGGCCCGCTGTTCCCGGTGATCGTCGTCGGAATGGCCGGCGGCATCGGGGCCAGCGTCAGCGGCAAGATCAGCAAGCCGGTGCTCGGCATCGCGATGGAAGGCGCGGACACCGACGCCTTCCTTTCCGCCAAGGAGCGCCTGTCGGCCTCTGTCCCGAACCTGCCCGACACATACGTCATCATCCGCCTGGAACCGGGCGAAAGGGTGCTGGCGCGGTCGCTTCTGGAGCGCACGAAAAGCGGCAGCCCGGTCGCCGCCATCCTGTCCGGGCCCCTCACCAATCCCAAGCTGACCGGCCCCGAAGGCGCGATCGACCAGTGGCGCGGCCTCGTCGCGCTGGTTGCTGGCGAAGCGCAGCGCACCGACGCGGGCGCCCTGCCCGCGGTGACGCTCGACAAGACGGTGAGCGAGCGGGTCGACACCACCCGCAAGCGCATCCGCACGGCGCAGGCCTCGCAGACGCTGCTGTTCCTCCTGACGATGCTGCTCGCCGGCATGGTCATGTCGAACATGGTCGAGGAAAAGGCCAACAAGATCATCGAGGTGCTTGCCGCCGCCGTGCCGATGGACGCGGTGTTCTTCGGCAAGCTGCTGGCGATGCTGGGCGTCAGCCTCGTCGGGCTATCGGTGTGGGGCGCGGTGGGGCTGACGATCATGCTGCTGGGCGGGCAGGTGCCGTCTTTCGCACCGCCCGCGGTCGGCTGGCCGCTGTTCGCCGCGCTGGCGCTGATCTACTTCTCGTTCGCCTATCTCCTGCTCGGGTCGCTGTTCCTCACCATAGGCGGGCTCGCCGCCACGGTGCGCGAGGTGCAGACGCTGTCGATGCCGGCAACGATGCTCCAGCTCATCGTCTTCTTCTTCGCCAGCTACTCGCTGGGCGCGATGGGGGAACCGATCGAACTGGCCTCGATCGCCTTTCCGCTGACCTCGCCCTATTCGATGCTGGCGCGCGCGGCGGTGGAGCCGGACCTCCTGCCCCATGTCGCCGCCATTGCGTGGCAGGCGGTCTGCGTGGCGCTGATCATCAAGGGCGGGGCCACGCTGTTCCGGCGGACGGTGATGAAATCCGGCCCGTCGAGCGGCAGGAGCTGGTTCGCGCGGCGCAAGGCGGCCTGACCGCGGCATCGCCGCTCGCTTTGCACGCTTCGTTCATCGCGCTCTCAGCCTCGGCGTGATAGCAGTGCGCGCATGGCACAGTTTTCCCGGCGCAACCTGCTCGGCATCCTGATCGCGGGCACGGCCTTTCCGATCATGGCCGCCTGCGGCTCGCGACAGGCCGAGGCCAAGGCCTTCCCGCTCAAGCTTTCCGACGCCGAATGGAAGAAGCGGCTGACCGGCGAACAGTACCGCATCTTGCGCCAAGCCGGGACCGAGCGGGCCCATACCTCGCCGCTCGACAAGGAAAAGCGGGCCGGCACCTACCTGTGCGCAGGTTGCGCCCATCCGCTGTTCTCTTCGCGCACGAAGTTCGAATCGGGCACCGGCTGGCCCAGCTTCTACGCCCCGCTCAAGGGCGGCTTGGGGCTGTCGACCGACTACAAGCTAGGCTATCCGCGCACCGAGGTGCACTGCGCCAATTGCGGCGGGCACCTGGGTCATGTCTTCGACGACGGTCCGAAGCCGACCGGCAAGCGCTACTGCATGAACGGGGTGGCACTGCAATTCCGGCCCGGCTGACGCATGGCCGAAGACTCCCTTTGCGATGCCCGCGTACGATGAATAACCCGTTCGACAGAAGCGTATTGTCGGTATAAAGCAGTGCCATGACCGCGGAACCGGCGACCCCCCTTCTCGACACCGTCAACACGCCTGACGACCTTCGCAAACTCCAGCGCGGGCAGCTTCGCCAGCTGGCCGACGAACTGCGCGCGGAAATGATCTCCGCCGTCGGCGTGACCGGCGGGCACCTGGGATCGGGCCTCGGCGTCGTCGAACTGACGGCGGCGATCCACTACGTGTTCAACACGCCCGAAGACCGGCTGGTCTGGGACGTGGGGCACCAGGCCTATCCGCACAAGATCCTGACCGGGCGGCGCGACCGCATCCGCACCTTGCGCCAGGGCGGCGGCCTTTCCGGTTTCACCAAGCGGAGCGAGAGCGAATACGACCCGTTCGGCACGGCGCACTCCTCCACCTCGATCAGCGCGGCGCTCGGCTTTGCCGTCGCCAACAAGCTGTCGGGCCGCGCCGGCAAGGCCATCGCCGTCATCGGCGACGGCGCGATGAGCGCGGGCATGGCCTACGAGGCGATGAACAACGCCGAACAGGCCGGCAACCGCCTGATCGTCATCCTCAACGACAACGACATGTCGATCGCGCCGCCGGTGGGCGGGCTGTCGAGCTACCTCGCGCGGCTGGTGTCGAGCGGCCAGTTCCTCGGCCTTCGCGACCTTGCCCGCCGGTTTGCGCGCAAGCTGCCCCGCCCGCTGCACATCGCCGCGCGCAAGACCGACGAGTTCGCCCGCGGCATGGCGATGGGCGGCACCCTGTTCGAGGAACTGGGCTTCTACTACGTCGGCCCCATCGACGGGCACGATCTCGACGCGCTGGTCCCGGTGCTCGAAAACGTGCGCGACGCCGCCGAAGGGCCGTGCCTGATCCACGTCGTTACGCAAAAGGGCAAGGGCTACGGCCCGGCCGAACAAGCGGCCGACAAGTACCACGGCGTCCAGAAGTTCGACGTCATCACCGGACAGCAGGCGAAGAGCGCGGGCGGGCCGCCCGCATACCAGAACGTGTTCGGCGATACGCTGGCGAAACTGGCGGACAGCGACCAACGGATCTGCGCCATCACCGCGGCGATGCCCAGCGGCACCGGCGTCGACCGTTTCGCCAAGGCGCACCCCGACCGCAGCTTTGACGTCGGCATCGCCGAACAGCACGCGGTGACCTTTGCCGCCGGGCTGGCCGCGCAGGGAATGCGCCCGTTCTGCGCGATCTATTCCACCTTCCTGCAGCGCGCGTTCGACCAGGTGGTGCACGACGTCGCGATCCAGAACCTGCCGGTGCGCTTTGCGATCGACCGCGCCGGGCTGGTCGGCGCCGACGGCGCCACCCACGCCGGCTCGTTCGACGTGACCTACCTTGCCACTTTGCCGAACCTGGTCGTCATGGCCGCGGCGGACGAGGCGGAACTGGTCCACATGACCTATACCGCGGCCCAGCATGACAGCGGCCCCATCGCCTTCCGCTATCCGCGCGGCGCAGGGGTCGGCGTGCCGCTGCCCGAAGTTCCCGAACTGCTCGAGATCGGCAAGGGCCGCATCGTGCGCGAAGGCAGCAAGGTGGCGATCCTCTCGCTCGGCACGCGCCTGGCCGAAGCGCTGAAGGCGGCCGACCAGCTTGAAGCCAAGGGCCTTTCCACCACCGTGGCCGACATGCGCTTCGCCAAGCCGCTGGACGAGGACCTGATCCGTCGCCTCGCCGCAACGCACGACGTTCTGGTCACCGTCGAGGAAGGCTCGATCGGCGGGCTGGGCGCGCATGTTCTCACGCTGGCGAGCGACGAGGGCCTGACCGATGCGGGGCTGAAGATCCGCACGATGCGCCTGCCCGACATGTTCCAGGACCACGATTCGCCCGACAAGCAGTACGACCAGGCGGGCCTCAACGCGCCGCACATCGTCGATACCGTGCTGAAGGCGTTGAGCCGCGACAACCTCGGCCACAACAGTGCGGGCGTGGAGGAAGCGCGGGCCTGAGCGCCCGGGCGCTCAGCCGCAACTCAGCTTAGCCAGCGCCAGACGCCTGCGGCAATCCCGCCGAGCGGCCCGTGCGCCCAGGTCGCGGCGAGCCACGCCGCCAGTGCCGCCAACCAGATGGCGACACCTGCCCCCGGCAGGCGCAGCAGGTTCGGCACGAAACGGGTCTGCGCCTGCCAATGGGGCCAGGCCGGGTCGAGCCGCCGCTTCTTCGCATCCTGCAAGGCCGATCCGACCAGCGCCAGCACCGCCATGGCCCCCATCAGCACCAGCGTGCGCGGATCGGGCATGACGATGGCATGGGCGATGGCCCACAGGGCAATGCCCCACATCATCGGGTGCCGGGTGACCTCGAAGACCCCCGTCGGACTGGCGGGCGCGGTGCCCTCCGCCCCCGGCAGGGCCGGATTGCCGCGCAGGCTGCCCAGCAGCAGGACCAGTGCGACCACGGTCAGCGCGCTGGCAACGATCCAGGCCCCGTCGCCCGGCGCGAAGAGCAGTGGCCCGCGCGGTGCTTCGCCAAAGGCCCAGCCCGCCCAGCCGAGCGTGGCGAACGCGACAAGCGAATAAAGGCCGAGAAAGCCCTTCTCGCCGAGCCGGGCCACGAGCGGCGCGCGCAGCGGATGCGACAGGGCAAAATGGGAAAGGACGATGGCGGCAAGGGCGACAACAAGGTTCTTCATCGCCCCGCATCCTCACTCCCGCCCGGGGTGCATGCCCGCCGCCGCGGGTTCGGCCAGTTCGGCCTCGCCCGCCAGGTCGTGCTTCTTGCGATCCTGCAACGTGTCGACGTGCATCCAGCGCCGGACGACCGGGCTAAGGGCCAGCACCACCACGCCGATGCCGATCGTGTACCAGCCGATCTTGCTGTAGATCGCCAGGGTCAGCGCCTTGTCCATCTCGCCGCCTTCGCCGCCGGTCGCCTCGCCGATCTTGCCCGCAACGAAATTGCCGACCGCGGTCATGTAGAACCAGGCACCCATCACGAAGCTGCCGAGATGCAGCGGGGCGAGCCGGGTCATCGCCGACACGCCCACCGGGGACAAGCACAGCTCGCCCATCGTGTGCAGCAGGTAGATCAGGAACACGAAGACGACGCTAGTCATCACCGCCGGATCGCCGCTGCCCGCGCCCCACACGAAGACGAGGAAGCCGAGACCGACCTGGAACAGCGCATAGGCGAACTTGGCCGGGGTCGAAGGCTCCCACCCGCGGCGGCCCAGCCATTGCCACAGCACCGCGAAGATCGGCGCGAGGATGATGATGAAAATCGCGTTGATCGACTGGAACAGCGACGTCGGCACCCCGCCACGATCGACGAATTTGTCGGTGTAGAGCGAAAGCGAACCGCCGGCCTGTTCGAACAGCCCCCAGAACACCGGGTTCAGCGCGATCAGGAACAGCATCGCAAAGATGCGCTCGCGCGGTTCCTTCGGCAGCTTGAACGCCTCGTAAAGCGTGTATCCCAGCATCGCGAGGCCGGTGACGATCAGCAGGGTCTGGATAACGTCCTGGTACTGGATCAGGAACCAGATCACGCCGACGGCGGCGACACCGGTGGCGTAAAGCGAAAACTCCTTGCGGCGCAGCAGCGGCGCGGGCGGCTCGCCCTCGCCCCGCAGCGCCGGTTTGCCGAGCGCGAAGATGATGAGCCCGCCGACCATGCCGATGCCGGCAAGGCCGAAGCCCCACGACCAGCCGATCGTTTCGCCGAGATAGCCGACAAGGATCGTGCCCAGCGCCGCGCCGACGTTCACGCCCATGTAGAAGATCGTGTAGGCCGGATCGCGCCGCGTGTCGGTGAGGCTGTAGAGCTGGCCGACGATGACCGAGATGTTGGCCTTCAGGAAGCCCGAGCCGACGATGATCAGCGACAGCGCCAGCCAGAACACGTTGATCGCGAAATCGGCCTGCTTGGTAGCCGGATCGGTCACGCCCTGCATGCCTTCATAGGCCATGAACAGGTGTCCGAAGGCGAGCACGATGCCGCCGAACAGCACCGCCTTGCGCTGCCCCAGCCAGCGGTCGGCGATATAGCCGCCGAGCACCGGGGTGATGTAGGCAAGGGCGGTGTAGGCGCCGTAGATCAGGTTCGCCTTGCCGTCGGCAAAGAGCCAGAACTTGGTGAGATAGAGGATCAGCAGCGCGCGCATGCCGTAATAGGAGAACCGCTCCCACATCTCGGCATAGAAGAGGACGTAGAGACCGCGCGGGTGGCCCAGGACTTCCTCGGACTTACGCGTGGCGATCAGCCCGCCGATGGCCAGAACCGCGAACAGCGCGACCGCCGCGAGCGCCGCGATCCAGTCACCCTCTGTCCAAAGGCCGATGTCTTTCATGCGTCGTGGTCCCGCCCTGTCGCTGCCTCGTGTTGCGGCGCCAAGACTTAGCGGCGAAAGCGCGGATGGAAAGAGATTTGTTGCAGTTGTGACCAGTTCGCGCGCCGCCCCCGCAGGCCGGGCGGAGACCAGCAAATCCTTGACCCGATACGGTGTATTATGGCACTAGACCACCTATGCCTCGCCCCCACGGACCACAGGCCACGCGCCCCGTCTACTTGCGCCTGCGCGACCAGATCGCCGCCGCGATCATCGAGGGGCGCTATCGCGAAGGAGAGCTTCTGCCGTCGGTCCGGGCCTTTGCCGCCGAACAGGGGGCCAACCCGCTGACCGTGGCCAAGGCCTACCAGCAGTTTCAGGACGACGGCCTGCTCGAAGTAAGGCGCGGCATCGGGATCGCGGTCATGCCCGGCGCACGGGCGCGGCTGATGCAGGCGGAGCGGAGCCAGTTCCTGACCGAGGAATGGCCCGCCGTTGCCGAGCGGATCGCGCTGCTTGATCTCGACCTTGCCGACCTCATGCCCGACGTGGATGGCGGGCGGAGCCGGGTCGCCACGACAAGCCGTGCCGAAACGTAGCATTTTTCGATTATCGTTGCGTGGCCGTGGTTTGGCTGGCAGTGTTCTTCGCGGCGTCGACCGGCAGGATTCCGAAAGGTTTTCCCGGTATCGCGTCGCACATTCGGCCTGATCCGGGGACATTTGGGGAACAGGCCGGCGCGCCGCCACTTCGCGATCGGTGGCGGCGGTCGATGGGGTCGCAAACCTAACGACAGGCGGGGACAGGCATGATCAGATCAGAACTTATTCAGGCACTTGCGGAAGAAAATCCCGAGCTTCGCCCGGACGAGGTCGAGGCCGTGGTGACCTGTTTCTTCGACGCCATTGCCGAGCGGCTGGCCAGCGGCGGCCGTGTCGAACTGCGCGGATTCGGCGCATTCTCCACCCGCGAGCGTGCCGCCCGCACCGGCCGCAATCCGCGGACCGGCACGACGGTAGAGGTGCCGGGCAAGCGCGTGCCCTATTTCAAGGCCGGCAAGGACATGCGAGACCGCCTCAACGCGGAATGATCGCGCGCGCGTCGTGAGCGTGACGCGCCGTCTTTCCCACACCGGCTTCTGCGGATGATTGCGTCAGGGACCGCAGCGCCCTAGGGCTGCTGCCGCGCGCGGACGTGGCGGAATGGTAGACGCCGGGGACTTAAAATCCCTTGAGCCTTGCTCGTGCGGGTTCGAGTCCCGCCGTCCGCACCACGAACCCTGCCCGAACCGGTGCTAGCCGCCTGCGAGGCGATAGCCGATGCCCGGTTCGTTGAGGATCAGGCGCGGAGAAGACGGCTCCGGCTCGATCTTGCGGCGCAAGGCGCGGATTGCCACGCGGAGGTAATCGAGATCGTCGCGATGCGCCGGACCCCATACCCGTTCGAGCAGCGCAGCATGGGTCAGCACCCTGCCCCGGCCATCGACCAGCGCGGCAAGAAGCGCGAATTCGCGCGGCGTCAGCGACAGCAGGGTTCCGTCGTGCAGCGCCCGGTGGTGCGCCGCATCGATGGCAAACGGCCCGTGCCGGCATATGCCGTCGCTCGTCTCCCCGGCTCGCCGCAGAAGCACGCGAAGACGCGCGAGCAGTTCGTCGCCGTCGAAGGGCTTGGTCAGGTAATCCTCGGCACCGAGATCCAGCGCGGCGACCTTTTCGGCGGTGTCGAGTTCGGCGGACAGGACGAGCACCGGAATGCCATCGGCGGCAAGGCGCGGGATCAGTTCCATTCCGTCCAGATCGGGCAATCGCAGGTCGACGATGGCGGCGGCAGGCTTGCGCCTGGCAGGGGCGAGGGCTTCGCGTCCCGATGCCGCTTCGAGCGCATCGTATCCGCCACGGTCCAGCACCGCGACGAGCAGGCGGCGGATGGCGGCTTCATCATCCACGACGAGGACGAGGCGCCTCATTCGGGAGGGCTCCTCGTCGCGGCGACCGGGAGAGAGAGACGAAACACCGCCCCTGACCGATCGTCGGGGCGATCGAGCGTCAGCAAACCACCCATGGCGCCTGCAAGGTCGTGCGCGATGGCAAGCCCCAGCCCGCTTCCGCCCCGCGCCTCGGCGCGCTCGCCTGACACGAAGGGATCGAATATCGTGTCGGCAAGCTCGGGCGGCACGCCGGGACCGTCGTCGGACACCAGCACGGTGACCACGTCGTCTTCGGCACGGCAGGAAATCTCCACCCGCCCCCGCGCATGGCGCAGCGCGTTGTCCAGCACGTTGCCCAGCAAGTGAGCGAGCATGACCGGCTCGGCGCTGACCAGCGGCAGGTCGTCCGGCACGCGGGCGTCCAGGACGATGCCGTTCGCCTGCCGTGCAGCCTGCGCTTCCAAGCTCGCGATCGTGTCGACGAGATCGACCGGTTCAAAGGCCAGCGGTACGCCCGCGTCGAGCCGGGCCGACGCGAGCAGGTCTTCCCCGAGGTGGCGCAGGCGTTCGACTTCAGCCAGCAAGCCGGCCTCCCTTGCGCCGGGCAGCCGCGCCAGCCCCTCCTTCAGCACGGTCAGCGGCGTGCGGAAATCATGGCCCAGCGCCGAAAGAAGGGCACGGCGGGTGCGGTCGCGCGCCTCCGCATCCTCGCGCCGGCGCCGCTCGTCGAGCGCCTGCAAGTGGTCGCGGGCGTGGCCCCAGTGACCGGCAACCCGCAAGAGAAACGGGGCGTCCGACGATGGCAGTCGCTCGGTCGCCAGGGCGAGCACGTCCTGCGATCCGCGTCCGAAGGACACGAACCGGAAGTCGGCACCCGGCATGACGTCGCTGGCAAATCCCGTCACCGCGTCATGCTCCAGCGCCCAGATGGCGGCCGATGCATCGAGCGGTGCCAGCCCGCTTGTCCGGGCGGAGAGGTCCGCGCGGGTGAACAGACGCGCGTCGCCGTACCGCGTGCCGAGCATCGCCAGGGCCCGCCGGTCGAGATCTTCGCGCGAACTGGCGAGCGCGATCTCGGCAACGAAGTCGGTCTCGAACTCGCTGCCCCGCGCCCGCCGGGCCGCTTCGTCCTGCCTGGCGCGCAATCCGGCGGCAAAACCGCCGGTCACCAGCGCGACCGCAGTGAACACGGCGAAGGTGACGACGTACGTCGCGCCATGGATGCGGAAGGTGTAGAGCGGCGGCAACAGGAAATAATTGAGCGCGACCGAGGCGATCAGCGCCGTCACGGCCCCGATCAGCGCACTGCCGCGCGACGCGGCCCAGAGCACCGGCAGCGTGAGAAGCAGCGCCGTCGCGGTGATGCCGAGGCCGAAGACGCCCCTTGCACCCAGAACGATGATCAGGCCGATCGCGGCCAGTGCCAGGCCGCAGTCGAAGATCTGACCGGGGCGAAGGCGATCGCTCACAATTCGACCTGGGTTCCCATCTCCACCACCCGGTTGGCGGGGATCCCTAGGTAGGCGACCGGATCGGCCGCATTGCGATGAAGAAAGGCGTAGATCGGCATCATCCAGCCCGGAATGCGCGAGGCCCGCGCATGGCGCAAGGTGTTCCGGCCGAGAAAGAAGCTGGTTCCGCCGGCGCTCTGCATCTCGGGCCAGCCCCGACCCAGTTCGCTCGGCAGATCGATCTGGTCCATGTAGCCGCGGCGAAGGGTGCCGCGGCTGAAGCGGTCGTCGATCCGCTCGACGACGAGCCGTTCGCTGGCGGGCACGGTCGGCACATCGACCTTCGCCACGCTGAGCACGAGGTTCCGGCCATGCAGGACACCCGCATGCTTGAGGCTGTGCATCAGCGCGGACGGCGCGGACTGGTTGTCCGCCGTCAGGAAGACGGCCGTCCCTTCGACGACGTGGGGAGGGCGGGCCGCCAGCGACCTCGCCAGATCGTCGAGCGGGATCCGGCGGCGGGCTTCGGCCAGGGCGATGGCCTTGCGTCCCGTCGTCCAGCACACGATGACGAGCCCGACCCCCGCGGCGATCAGCAGCGGGACCCAGCCCCCTTCGCTCACGCGCAGGATGTTCGCGCCGAAGAATACGAGGTCGGTGGCGAGCAGAGGCACGATGACCAGCAGCATCGCCTCGGGCATCCAGCGCCAAGTCCGGACCAGCACGAAGCCGGCGAGCAAGGTGGTGACGACCATCGTGCCGGTGACCGCGATGCCGTATGCCGCCGCCATCGCGGAACTGCTGCCGAAGGCGAGGACCAGGGCGATGACGCCCGCCAGCAGCAGCCAGTTGATCGCCGGCATGTAGATCTGGCCGCGCTCCGCGTGGGATGTCTGAAAGATGCGCATGCGCGGCAGCAGGCCCAGGGCCACGGCTTGGCTGGTCAGCGAATAGGCGCCGGTGATGACGGCCTGGCTGGCGATCACCGTAGCGGCGGTGGTCAGCGCCACCAGCGGAGCGCGCCAGGCATCGGGCGGCATGGTGAAGAACCAGTCGATATTGGCAAATGGCCTGCCGGCCTCGGCCGCCGCCTGCAGCGCCTGCAAGGCCATCGCGCCCTGCCCCAGGTAGTTGAGCGTCAGGGCCGGCCATACCAGCCCCAACCAGCCGAGCTGGATCGCCTTGCGTCCGAAATGGCCGAGATCGGCGACGAGGGCTTCGGCACCCGTCACCGTCAGGAACACGGCGCCGAGCACGAAAAGGCCGGGCAATCCCTCCGACAATAGGAAGCGGATGCCCCAGAGCGGATTGAGAGCATGGAGGATGTCGGGATTCGCGACGATGTGGACAATGCCCATGGCGCCCAGAACCAGGAACCATATGACGCAGACCGGACCGAAGAGACTGGCAACTCTAGCTGTTCCCCATGACTGCATGGCGAAAAGGGCTATGAGGATGCCGAGCGCAATGCCGATGATCAGTTGATGCGTGATCGCGGGCGCGATGGCCGGAACGCTTCGCAGGCCTTCCACCGCCGAAAGGACGGAGAGCGCCGGCGTGATGATCGCGTCGCCGTAGAACAGCGCCGCCCCGATTGCGCCGAGCACGAGGATCACCGGCAGCGGTCGCCGACCGCCACGATTGGCCAGGGCCATCAGCGAGAGCACCCCTCCCTCGCCGTTGTTGTCGGCGCGGGTGAGGAACAGGACGTATTTCAGCGTCACGACCAGGATCAGGGCCCACAGGGCCAGGCTCAGGATCCCGAGGATATCCGACCTGCCGACCGCTTGGCCATCGATCTGGGCCAGGGCCTCGCGAAACGCGTAAAGCGGGCTGGTCCCGATATCGCCATAGACGACACCGATTGCCCCCAGCGTCAGGATGCCGAGGCGCGACCCGTTGGCCGCTGCCGACTTGCCTTCGACGATCAAACCTGCGCTCCCGTCGGAAGCTTGAATTGCGCCTTTTGCCATGCGCTCGTTCTGATCCCGCCGGGGATCAAATCGCCATGTGAATTGGGCAGGCCGCGCGTGAAAAACGCATGAAACCGGAAAGTGGGCTGTTTTCGAGGGAACGGCGCCACAAGAATGGGTGTGTCGTGCAGAATAGTCAGTATGTTCAATCCTGTGGCGATAGCCTCGCCGTCCGCACCCTGGCCCCTGGAGGTCAGGGAAAGCGCCCCGGTTCCCTCCGCTTCGGACCGATACTAAGGGGTTTTGCGCATGGTCGCGGGCGACGGCGTCTTAAGGAATTTCCAGCACCCTGAAGGCCGGAATTTCCAGGTCAGCAGCGTCGGCTACCGGGACGATCAAGGGTTGCGGCGCACAGGGGAAGCGCAGCGTGAACGACCTTACACCGGTTCCATTCGAACGGCTGCACGCCGGTCCCGCCGGTCGCAACCCGGACCGGTTCCCGGTCATAAGAACTGCCAAGCTCGTCTTTCCCGACGGCGAATACCCCTGCGTGCTGCGCGACATTTCGGGCAGCGCGCTGCGGGTCAAGCTCTACGGCTCGCCTCCGCCGCCCGCGCACGCCTCCTTCTTTCTCGAATTCGGCGACGGCGACCGGTTCGAGGTTTCGCTGATCTGGTGCCATGACGGACAGGCCGGCCTCGCCTTTGCCGAGGCCAACAACCTTCTGTCGGTGATCGGGGAAAGGGGCCGCTTCCCCAAGCGGGCCATCCGCATCGCGATCGACCTGCCCGCGCGGATCAGGTCGCCCGGCGGCATGGTCGATGTCGTCATCCGTGACCTGTCGCACCAGGGCGCACAGATCGAATGCCCGCAACTCCTGGCGGTGGACCAGCCGCTGCGGCTCGCCATCCCGGCGCTTGGCGACGTTTATGCAAAGGTCCGCTGGCGCACCCATCCGCTCTACGGCATCGCCTTTGTCGAGACGTTCCGGTTCGAGAAGATCGCGGCGATGTCCGCCGACCTTCACGCCCTGTCGCAGGCGTGGCGCGACGGGCAGCCGGGCGGGTGCGGCACGGCAGGGCTGGCCGCCTGATCGCGCGGTCCCGAAAGACGGCGCGTTAACGTCCTCTTAGCCATTTTCCTGCAGGAATTGCCTTGGGCCCGGAGACGGGCCTTGCGAAATTTCCACAGGGGGCAATGTGCAGAACGCCAGCAACACGAACGGGCAGGTTCAGGAACTGGATGTCGATGTCGTCATCATCGGCGCGGGGCCGGCCGGTCTGACCGCAGGCTACCTCCTGACGAAGGCGGGCAAATCGGTCGCCATCATCGAGAAGGACGAACGCTACGTCGGCGGCATCAGCCGCACGGTCGAGCACGAAGGCTACCGCTTCGACATCGGCGGCCACCGCTTCTTTTCCAAGTCGAAGGCGGTCGTCGACCTGTGGAACGAGATCCTTCCCGATGACTTCATCAGCCGCCCGCGGATGAGCCGCATCTATTACGAGGGCAAGTTCTACTCCTACCCGCTGCGCGCGTTCGAAGCGCTGCGCAACCTCGGCCTCTGGCGCTCTACGGTGTGCATGGCGAGCTTCGGCTGGGCCAAGCTGTTCCCGCGCCGGAACGTGAAGAGCTTCGAGGACTGGACCGTCAACCAGTTCGGCGAAAAGCTGTTCTCGATCTTCTTCAAGACCTACACCGAAAAGGTCTGGGGCATGCCCTGCAACGAGATGAGCGCCGACTGGGCCGCCCAGCGGATCAAGGGCCTGTCGCTGTGGGGCGCGGTGACCGACGGGCTGAAGCGTTCGCTCGGCCTCAACCGCAAGCCCAACGACGGCATGGCGACCAAGACCCTGCTCGAGGAATTCCGCTATCCGCGGCTTGGTCCCGGGATGATGTGGGAAGCCGCGCGCGACCATATCCGCGCCGGCGGCAACTCGGTGCTGATGGGTCACGCACTGCGCCGCCTGGCGGCCGATACAAAGGGCGGCTGGCGCCTTCACGCCACGATCGCCGGCGGCGGCGAGCGGATCATTCGTGCCCGCCACGCGATTTCGAGCGCGCCGATGCGCGAACTGGCCGCGCGCCTCGCGCCGGTGCCGGCCTCGGTGCTGGACGCCGGTGAACTGAAGTACCGCGATTTCCTGACCGTCGCGCTCAAGGTGAAGTCGAAGGACCTGTTCCCCGACAACTGGATCTACATCCACGATTCGAAAGTGCAGGTCGGCCGCATCCAGAACTTCCGTTCGTGGTCGCCCGAAATGGTGCCCGATCAGGACGTCGCCTGCGTCGGCCTCGAATACTTCTGCTTCGAAGGCGACGGCCTGTGGGCCTCGTCCGACGACGATCTCGTCGAACTGGCGAAGACGGAGATGGCGATCCTGGGCCTGTGCGATCCGGCCGACGTCATCGGCGGATCGGTGGTGCGGCAGGAAAAGGCCTATCCCGTCTATGACGAGGACTACGCCCGCCACGTCGCGACGATGCGCCACGAGCTGGAGGACAAGCACCCCACGCTGCACCTCGTCGGGCGCAACGGCATGCATCGCTACAACAACCAGGACCACGCGATGATGACCGCGATGCTGACGGTGGAGAACATCCTCGCCGGGAGCCGGATCTACGACACCTGGTGCGTCAACGAGGATGCCGAATACCACGAGGCCGGCAACGAGGGAGCCGAGATCGAATTGCCGCGCTACTCGGCCGAGGATCGCGCCGCGGCGCTGTCGTCGATGCGCGAGGTGCCCGAACCGGTCCCGGCGCGGAAGGACGCGGCGTGATCGATCCGGTGTCGCTGCGCCGTTTCGTCGCCTACGGCTTTGCCAGCGTCGGCGCGCTGGGCGTCGATGTCGCCACCTTCTTCGCGCTGATGGCGCTGGGTGTCTCGGCACCCATAGCCGCGGTCGGCGGCTATGGCCTCGGCATTATCGCCCACTGGTTCGCCTCCAGCCGCTTCGTCTTTGCCGGGCGGGTCGCCGACACCGGTCGCCAGCGCACCGCGCAGCAGGGCCTGTTCGTCGCCTCGGCGCTCGTCGGCCTCGCCATCACCTGGGCGGTCGTCGCCTCGGCCACGCTGATGGGCATCGACCCGCGGGTTGCCAAGCTGGCCGCCATCGGGCTCAGCTTCGTTGCGACGTTCCTCCTGCGCTCGCGCTTCGTGTTTGCGGAGCGTGCCGAAGCGACCGGCACCTGAGGCCGCCGCCGTGGAGGGGAGCACAATCGGGGAACGCCGCCGCTCGATCATCGATTTCGAGCTGCTGAAGCGCGTCACGATGGTCTGGCTGATCGTCGCCCTGATGCTCACGGTCACCGGCATCCGCCAGATCGCGGGCTTCCAGTTCGTCGACGGCGACGACATCCTGCGGCTTCTGCAGGTGCGCGATTTCCTGAATGGCCAGTCGTGGTTCGACGTCACGCAATACCGCATCGCTCCGCCCGACGGCAAGCCGATGCACTGGACGCGGCTGGTCGACGTTCCGCTGGCGCTGGTCACGTTGATATCCACGCCCGTCCTCGGCCTGCACGCCGCCGAACACGTTTCCGCCATCGTCGTTCCGCTCGTCACGCTCTACGCGGTTCTGCTGCTGATCGGCCGGATGAGCTTTCGCCTGTTCGACGAGGAGGCGACCGGCCTGTCTTGCCTCGTCGCGGCGATGGCCATGCCGCTGATGCACCAGTTGCGCCCGATGCGGATCGACCATCACGGCTGGCAGGTCGTCTGCGGACTTGTCGCCGTGGGCGCATTGATGGGCCGCGACGCGCGCCGTTCCGGCTGGCTGGCGGGCCTTGCCATGGCCGTCTGGCTGGCGATCTCGCTCGAAGCGCTGCCGATGGTGGCGGTGATCATGGGCATCGCTTTCGCCCGCTGGCTGCGCTGCTGGGAAGAACGGGCGTGGCTCGTCGCCATGCTGCAATCGATCTTCGTCTCGTCGGTCGCGATCCATCTCGCCACCCGCGGTCTCGCGATGCAGAGCTTCTGCGACGCGATGTCGCCGATGCAGCTGGCCGCGATGGGCATCGTCGCGTTGGGCGCGACCGGGCTCGCGCAGGTTTCGCAGCGTCCGCGCGCCTTCGTCGTGCTGGTGCTGGGCACCGTCGGGCTTGCCGCGCTGGTCGTTGCGCTGCAGATCGCGCCGCAATGCGCGAAGGGCGCCTTTGCCGATCTTGACCCGATGGCCCGCGAGATGTGGCTGGCCAACGTGCGCGAAAGCCGGCCGATCTGGGAACAGGCGCCGTCGCTCGCGCTGCAGATCGTGCTGCCGCCGCTGGTCGCGATCTTCGTCTCGCTCGGCCTTGCCGCGCGCACCGGGCACTGGCTGCACCGCTGGCACCTCGAATACACGGTGCTGCTGGTCGCTGCGCTGGCGCTGGCCTGCACGGTCAGCCGCGCCGCCGCCTTTGCCGCCGCGCTGGCCGCCGTGCCGCTCGGCTGGCAGCTCAGCCGCTGGTTGCGTGCGATCCGCAACCTGCACCAGCCGCGCAAGCAGGCGGTCGCCGCGCTGGGCATGATCGCGGCGTTGCTGCCGACCTTGCCGTTGTCGCTGCTGATGGCCGCCACGCCCAGCCGCGCCGCGCCGGTGCAGCCCCAGGCAGAGGCGATGCCGGCCTGCGATGCCTCTGACGCGCTTGCCCGGATCGGTCCCGCGCCGGTCAACCTGCTGGCCCCGATCGATCTCGGCCCGCGCCTGCTGCTCGATACGCCGCACCGGGTCATGGCCACCGCGCACCACCGCGCCGGGACGGCGATCAGCGACAACATGCGCGCCTACATCGAACCGGCGGAGCAGGCCCACGCGATCATCGCCCGTCGGCAGGTGCAGTATGTCGTCGTCTGCACCGACCTGCCCGAGATCGAAGTCTATCGCCGCGAGGGCCCTGGTGGCCTCGTCGACGGGCTGGTCGGGGGCCGTTCGCCGGACTGGCTGCAACCGGTGGAGACCGGCAGCCGCGAAGTCATGATCTGGAAGGTCGTCGGCTAGGTCAGCGGCACGCGGCGCACGTGCCGCGCAGTTCGACCACCGTCTTCAGGTCCGCGAACCCCGCCGCGCCCGCCGCATCGCGCAGGCCTTCGGTCAGCCGGTCGTCATCGACGTGTTCGGCCCGGCCGCAGCGGTCGCAGATGAGGAAGATGCAGTCGTGGCGGCAACCGGGATGCCGGTTGGCGAGATAAGCGTTCGCGCTCTCGATCCGGTTGGCGAGGTTGGTCCGCACGAACAGGTCGAGGATGCGATAGACGCTGTTGGGCGCCACCCGCTTGCCGCGCCGCGCGGACAAGGCGTCGGCAATGTCGTAGGCGGAGGCTGGCGCCACGTGTCCGGCTAGGGCGTCGAAAACATCGGCCCGCATGTCGGTCCACTGTTCGCCCGCGTCGGTCAGCGCCGTGCGCGCGGCGCGCACCAGCGCCGCGCCGCTGTGCTCGTCGTGCGAATGGGCCCCTTCGTCGGGATGGGTATGCGCCGTGGCCGCCATTGCGCCGATATAGGCGGCGCCGGCTCCCCTGTCAGCCCCGCCGCGCTAGCCCTTGCGATAGGAGGCGCGGAAGTCTTCGGGGAACAGGCTTCGCAAGGCCCGCACCTTGGGCGCGTCCCAGCGCCGGATATAGGGGTTGTCCGGGTTCTTCAGCATGTAGTCCTGGTGATAGCCCTCCGCCGGGTAGAACGCCTTCATCGGCTCCACCCGGGTGACGATCGGCCTGGACCACAGCTTCGCCGCGCCGAGCTGCGCGATGTAGGCGCGCGCGACCCTCGCCTGTTCGGCGCTGGTCGGGACGATGGCGCTGCGGTAGTGGGTGCCGCGATCGGGCCCCTGGTAGTTCAAGGTGGTGGGATCGGCGACGACGGCAAAGAAGATACGCAGCAATTCGTCATAGCGCACGACCGCCGGGTCATAAGTGACCTTGACCGCTTCGGCATGGCCGGTCCGCCCGTCCGAAACGCGGGCGTAGGTGGCATCGGCCTTCGTACCTCCGTGATAGCCGGAAACCGCGCTCGTCACGCCCTTCACGTGGCTGAACACGCCCTCCACGCCCCAGAAGCAGCCACCCGCGAAAATCGCGGTCCTCAGGCCGGTTTCGGCGGACTGGACCTTTGCAATAGGGGTGCGAACCGCCTCTTCGGCCAAGGCCGGTTGCTGGCAAGCGGCCAGCAGCGCCGCGGCCAGCGAGGCGGCGAGACGACGGCTCAGCCGAGGACCGCTGCGATCGCCTGCGTTTCGAGCGGGAAGCCCGAGAACGCGAAAAGACCCGCCGCACCCAGCAGGAAGCCGATCGCGAACTGGCGGACGAGGGTCGAGTCGATGAGCGGCATGGGTCTGGCTTTCGGAATTGCGTGTCATCGCCGTTCTACCCGGTTACGCTGAAGAGAGCGTTAACCATGGCGCACGGCGCTATTCAGGAACCTGAACGAAGGCTCTCAGGGGGCGCCGCGATCAGTGGCGGAAGTGGCGCATCCCGGTGAAGACCATGGCGATGCCGCGCGCGTCGGCGGCGGCAATCACCTCGTCGTCGCGGATCGAGCCGCCCGGCTGGATTACCGCCGTCGCGCCCGCTTCCGCCGCCGAAAGAAGACCGTCGGCAAAGGGGAAGAAGGCATCGGACGCGACCGCGCTGCCCACCGTCTTGGGTTCTGCCCAGCCGTGGTTCTCGGCGGCTTCCTTCGCCTTGGCGGCGGCGATGCGCGCCGAATCGCGGCGGTTCATCTGGCCCGCGCCGATCCCCGCGGTCTGGCCATCGCGGGCATAGACGATCGCGTTGGACTTCACGTGGCGCGCGACGGTCCAGGCGAACAGGCAGTCCTTCAGCTCCTGCTCGGTCGGCTCGCGCTTCGTCACCGTCTTGAGGTCGGCGGCAGCGACGGCATCGGCGTCGCGGTCCTGCACCAGCAGGCCGCCGGCGATGACGACCTGGTTGACGCCGCGGCGGCGCGGGTCGGGCAGCCCGTCGGCCAGCAGCAGCAGGCGCAGGTTCTTCTTCTTGGCGAAGATCGCCCTGGCTTCCTCGCTCGCGTCGGGGGCGACCACGACCTCGGTGAAGATCTGGGTGATCGCTTCGGCCGTCGCGGCGTCGAGCGGGCGGTTGACGCACACGATGCCGCCGAACGCCGAAACCGAATCGCAGGCCAGCGCCTTGGCCCACGCATCGGCCAGGGTGTCGGCAGTGGCGACGCCGCAGGGGTTGGCGTGCTTGACGATCACCACCGTCGGCGGGCCGTCGCGGAATTCGGCGCAGAGTTCGAGCGCCGCGTTCGCGTCGTTGTAGTTGTTGTAGGACAGTTCCTTGCCCTGGACCTGCACCGCCTGCGGCAGGCCCGAGACGTGAAGGGCCTCGGGAATGTAGAGCGCCGCCTCCTGGTGCGGGTTCTCGCCATAGCGCAGGGTGGATACGAGGTTCGATGCCATCACGCGGCGCGGGGGAAACTTCTTCTCCTGGTCGGCATAGGCGAACCACTGGCTGATCGCCGCGTCGTAGGCGGCGGTCGCGGCAAAGGCCTTGGCCGCCAGCGTCCGGCGGAAATCGATGCCGGTCGCGCCGATGCCCGCGTCGAGCTCCACGATCAGGGCGCCATAGTCCGCCGGATCGGTCAGCAGCGTCACGTACTCGTGATTCTTGGCCGCCGAACGCACCATCGACGGGCCGCCGATGTCGATGTTCTCGATCACCGTGTCGCGATCCGCGCCCGATGCGACGGTCTTCTGGAACGGATAGAGGTTGACGACGACGAGATCGATCGCGCCGATCCCGTGTTCGGCCATGGCGGCGGCGTGTTTGGGATTGTCGCGCACCGCGAGCAGTCCGCCGTGGACCATCGGGTGCAGCGTCTTGACCCGCCCGTCCATCATCTCGGGAAAGCCGGTGATGTCCGACACGTCCTTCACCGCCAGCCCCGCCTCGCGCAGCGCCCTGGCCGTGCCGCCGGTCGAGACCAGCTCGACATTGCGCGCCGCCAGCGCCCGGCCCAGTTCGACCAGCCCGGTCTTGTCGGATACCGACAGGAGAGCGCGGCGGACGATGATCGGTTTATCCATGGCAGGCGGCCTTTCGGAGGCGTTGGGGGATTCCGCTGCGCCTCTAGGACCATGGATCGCCCGCTGCAACCGTGAGTCTGGCCCGATCCTGCCGCAGCGCAGCAAAATCGGGCAAAAACCGCGTGGCGGTCTTCAGCCGACCTTGCGGAAGGACCAGCCGACGGCCCCGCCCTCGCGCCCGACCGCGCCGGTCAGGACCAGCTGGCGCACCTGGCGGGGGTGCCCGGTCGCGTCGACCCACAGCGAATCCTCCACCGCCAGTCCGGCGGCATCGGTGCGGAAGTGCCAGTAGCTGCCGTCGTTCATCGCCAAGGCCCAGCCGCGCCCGCTGTCGCCCGCGATTTCGTGGCCGATCTCGATCCCCTGGCCGAGATGGAAGTGGATGACGTAATCGTGCTCGCCGCGCTTCGCCTTGCGCCCGCGCGGGGTCAGCCGGTCCTCTCCCACCAGCGTCAGGCCGTCTGCCGCAAGGCCTATGCTGCGTTCGTGGAACAGGCCGTGGCGCGCGACATAGCCGTCGTGCGATGCGGTCAGCGTGGTGCGACCGTCTTCGTGCCCGCGCTCGATGGTGACCGCGCGCACGCCCGCGCCGAGCTTGCCCTGCGGCTCGACCGGCGTAGAATCGGCCTCGCCCAGCGTCAGGGTCGAATGCGCGGCGGTGGTACGCAGGCCATCCTCGATCTTGCGCGGGATCGCCGCGCCCGCCAGCGCCGCGCCGCCGCAGTTGACGACGATGCGCTGGTCGCGGTGGCTGAATTCGAACGCAAGGGTGGAGGCGCAGGCGCCCTTCGCCTCGCGCGCGCCGGGCGGCGGGGCGGCGTCCATCTGCACCACGGACTGGCGCGCCGACAGGCGATGATAGCCCCAGTGCTGCGCCGCTTGCAGCGGACGGGCGCGCGGATCGGCCATCTGGGTCAGCATCGAGACGCGATGCGCGGTGATCGGCACGCTGCCCTGCCAGCTTCCCAGCGAACCGTCGGCATGGGTCAGCGACAGCAGCGCGGGGCTGAGCAGCGAGAGCATGACCTGGATCTGCGGCGGCGGCTCGCGGCGGCAGGCGCGGTAGCAGGAGGCCAGCCGCAGCAACAGCGCGATGGTGTCGGCCTGGTCGATCGGCGATCGCGACAGCATGCCGCCATCCTCTCCCACCGCGTCGCCCAATGCGGCGATGAGCCCCGCCTCGCCATAGAGCCGGCGCGGCTTCCCGTCGGGCAGCAGCAGGCCCGCCGCGGTCACCGCCGCCCATGCGGGCAGCGCGTCGCGCGGGCTGGTCGCGCGCGGTGCCTGCCGGTCGAGCCAGAGCGCGGTCTTGGCGATGTGCTTCAGCACGCTGGCGCGAAAGGCGCGGTCCTGCCCCGACAGGATCAGCGGCGCGTGGATCAGCCAGTTGTGCAGCCTCAAACCAACGTGACCGACCGACCATGCCGGGCCTTCGCCGATCTCGCCATTCGCCAGCAGCCAGCGGCGCAGCACGTCTTCCGCCACCGGCGCCGCCTTGTCGCGGGTGCCGGCGGCCTCGAGATCGGCAAGCCAGGTGAAGCCGTGCAGCGCCAGCGCGATCGGCGGGGCGAGCGCGGTGCTGGAATAATCGGCGCTGTCGGTGCTGACCCGCTTGCCCGCGATCAGGAAGTGACCCGCCCGCAAGGCCATGCCCGCGGCACGTTCGCCCGGCAGCGGTTCGTCCACGGTGGCCAGCAGGCGCAGGCGGGACGGCTTGTGGAACGGGCGCACGAGATTGCGCGCCGGAACCCCGCGCGCATAGAGAAAACGCATCGCGCCATCGACAAGGCCGAGGCGCGGCGGCGACAGGTCCGACAGCGCCGGGCCGTCGTCCAGCGGCTCACTCGGCAAGGACGGGGTTTCGATCAGATTGCCATGGTCGCGCGTGTCGGCCAGGGGGATCGCCTTGCGGCCTCGCGTGGCGAGATCGGTCGGCTCCGCCCCCATCGGCCTCAGCCCCCGGCCGCCTTCAGCGCGGCGATGTTGATCGCATACATCGACGGGCCACCCTTGAACGTGGCGGATCCGGCCACGAGCACGTCGGCGCCAGCCTCGACGCACAGCCGCGCCGTTTCGGCATTGACGCCGCCGTCGACTTCGAGGTGGATCTCGCGGCCGGACTTGTCGATCATCTTCCTCACCGCCTCGATCTTGCGAAGCTGCGAGGCGATGAAGCTCTGCCCGCCGAAGCCGGGATTGACGCTCATCACCAGGACGAGGTCGATGTCCTCGATCAGGTAGTCGAGCATCTTGGCCGGCGTCGCGGGATTGAGCGAGATGCCCGCCTTGCAGCCCAGCGCCTTGATCGCCTGCACCGTGCGGTGGACGTGGGGCCCTGCCTCGGGGTGGACGGTGATGATGTCGGCCCCGGCCTCGGCGAAATCCTGGAGATAGAGGTCGACCGGGCTGATCATCAGGTGGACGTCGAACACTTTCTTCGTGTGCGGGCGCAGCGCCTTGACCACGGCGGGGCCGATGGTGATGTTGGGCACGAAATGGCCGTCCATGACATCGACATGGATCCAGTCGGCACCGGCCGCGTCGATGGCGGCGACTTCCTCTCCCAGGCGAGCGAAATCGGCGGAGAGAATCGAGGGTGAAATCAGCGGCTGTGGCATGCAGCCGCCCTACTCCACGCACGCGCGCGGGGACAAGGCGCGCGCCGGTCATTTCCACATCGCTCGCCCGCCGCGGCGCACGTCCGGTCGCACCGTCGCGGACTGTCCCATTCCAACATTCCGGTCGGCTATCCGATTGTTTGTGCTGGCCGAGGGAGTTAACTGGCGCGAATCGCAATCCGTTCTTGCCACGAAAGGCCGCGCCCGCAGACATGGCCGATGACAGCCGCGACCTTTCGCCGGGCGCGACGATGCGCCGGGAAACCGCCGTGCGTTACGGGCCGGTACCCGACACGCTGGACGGCTATGCCGTCGCCATCGGCCACAACCGGCTCGGCGGCGATGCCTTTCTGCTGCGCGAACCCGGCGTTTCCATCCTTTATCGCAAGGGCGACGGCGTGACCGTCCAGCTCGACGACCCGGCCGCGCGCGGCACGATGGAGCTGTTCCTCGCCGGATCGGTGCACAGCGCCATCGCCGCACTGAACGGGCTGCTGCCGCTCCACGCCTCGGCGGTTGAGATCGGCGGATGCGCCGTCGGCTTTGCCGGGCCTTCGGGCGCAGGCAAGTCGACGACCGCGGCATCGCTGCGCCAGCGCGGATATCGCATCGTTGCCGACGATACCTTGGTAATCGACATGGCAGGGGTAGTCGACATGGCGGGCGTGATCGACATGGCGGGCGCACGGCAGGGGGCGTCGCCGATGTGCCTGCCGGGCCACAAGCGGCTGAAGCTCTGGCCCGATGCGCTGGAGATGACCGGCCTTGCCGGCACGGACATCGTCGCCGAAAACTATCGCAAGTTCTTCGCGACCGACAGCGGCAGCGATATCGATGCGCCCCTGCCGCTCGCCGGTATCGTGGTGCTCGACATCGGCGACGATCCTGCCTTTGCCGCGGTGCGCGGCGCGGCGCGGATCGCCGCGCTCGACGACGAGCATTATTCGACCGCCCAGCACGCGCACGTGCACGGCCACGATCGCGCCGGGCGGCTGACATCACTGGCGGCGCTGGCCAACCGTGTCGCGGTCTATCGCTTCACCCGGCCACGCGACCCGGCGCGCCACGCCGAATCGATCGATCTGCTGGCCGGCCGGCTGGCACAGGAGTTTGCGTCATGACCATCTACCGGAAGTGCGAGGGCCGTTACGTCGAGACGGAGGTCGACGGTGAACTGGTGCTGATGAACACGGCGACGGGGCGCTTCTTCGCGCTTGAGGACAGCGCGCTCGCCATCTGGCGCGCCATCGACGGGAACCGCGACCTGGCAACGATCGCCGACGAGCTGGCCGAACGGTTCGGCACCGACGCGGCCACGGTGGCCAGCGACAGCGGCGAATTCCTCGCCGACCTGGTCGCAGCCGGGCTGGTCGAGGCGATCCCCGCCGGTCATGGCGGCGCAGGCCGGGACGGGGCGTGAACCGAACCCGCCTGCGCACGCTGGAGGCGATGACCTTTCTCGCGCTGGCGCGGCTTCTGATCCGTTTCGTGCCGTTCGCCCGGTGGAGCCGCTGGCTCGGCGAATCGGGACCCGTTCCGACCAGCCCCGCCTCCGAAAACGCTGCCGATCCGGGCACCGCTTCGCTGCCCGCAACGGTTCGCGCCTGTGTCGCGGCGGTGCGCAGGGCGAGCTGGCGCCTGCCCGCTTCGCTGTGCCTGCCACAGGCCATGGCCCTGCAATGGATGCTGGCCCGGCGCGGCGCCGATTCTGCCGTAATCATTGGTTTTCTGCCGTTGGGCGCGCGAAACAGCCCGGACGCGCTGCACGCATGGGTCGAGCTGGGCGGCGTCACGATCCTTGGCGACAGCGGCGGTGCACATGCCAGCTTATTGCAATTTCGAAAGAAATCTTGATCTCGCAATTGCAAAACCGGAACATTCCGGTAGGAACTCGATTGTGAAGCTTGTTGGTAAACGGTCGGTCAAGCAATTGCCGCCCGATCTTTTTATGGGGTAGTCGCAATGATCAAGACCGAAAACCGCTGGACCAAGCCCGAACTCAAGACCATCGGCACGCTTCGTGACGTTGCCGGCAACAATCCTGGTAACCAGGGCCAGGGCCAGGGCCAGGCCAACGTTGCCAGCTGACATCCGTTCGCCGGGCTGATCGGCCCGGGCGGACCATCGTCGTCCCTACATGATCGCGGCAGGGCTGAATTGGGAAGGCAGTTCCCGGTTTGACCTGTCGCGTCTGTGCATTTCGCTCGGGATGCTCTCGGGCGGACCCGCCGATGAAGAGGAATGGGATGGCGGTGCCATCGCCGTTCTTGCCACGCCGCGCACCGTCCGCCGCCCCCGGTCCTCCTTCGTTTCCGCCCGCACGCCATCGGGACTTCGGGTCGCGATCTCGGGCTGGATCGACAACGCATCCGCGATGGCGCGCGAACTGGGCCTGGCGCCGGAGTGCGACGCCGCAACGATCTACGGCGCCGCGGTCGAGGCTTGGGGCGACGAGGCGGAGCGGCGGCTGATCGGCGATTACGCCTCGATCATCGTTACCGGCCCTTCGTCCATGCGCCTCGCGCGGGCGCCATGGTCGCGACAGTCGCTGTTCTGGGCCAGCGCGCATGGCGCGACCGTCGCCGCATCGATCCCGCGCCCGCTGTTTGCCGCCGGTTTCGAAAAGCGCGGCGACCCCGACCAGTATGCGCTGGCCATCGCGCGCGTTGGCGCGCTGCAGGGCGAACAGCACTTCTTCGCCGGTGTGCGCCGGGTGCCGCAAGGCGCGGTGGTCGAGATCGACCATCATCGCCACCGGACCCGCCAGTGGTACGATCCCCACGCGCTGCGCCCGACGCGGCTCAAGCGCGACGAGGATTACGTCGAGGCGGCCAACGCGCTGTTGCGCGAGGCGGTGGCCGCCGCGCTTCGCCCCGCCCGGCGGCCCGGCATCCTGCTGTCCGGCGGACTCGATTCGCCGATCGTGGCCGACGAGATGCTGCGCCAGCTGCCCGCCGACGCGACCTTGCCCTCCTTCACCTTCGTTCCCTTGCCCGGAGAGCATGGTCCCTCGCTTCCCGGCCTGTTCGACAGCGACCGGCCCGCGGTCGAGGCCTTCGCCCGGATGCACCCGCGCCTGCGCCCGCAGTTCGTCGCAAACGAGGGGTTCGCGTTCCAGAACCGGATGCAGGATTTCTTCGTCGCCGCCGACGCCGCTTATCCCAGCGTCGCGATCACCGATGCCGACGGGGCGCGGCAAGCCGCTGCCGATGCCGGGATAGACTGGCTCTACACCGCCGATTTCGGCAACCACACCTTCAGCAACGACGGGCGCTGGGGCTTCGTCGAGTTCCTGCGGCAGGGTCGCTGGATCGAATTGTGGCGGATGCTGCGCGACCATCCCGGCGACGACCGGACGATGCTCCGGCGGCTGGTCGCCCGCTCGCTTTTGCCGAACCTGCCGGCCGCCGTGCGCAGCGCGATGCGAACGCTGGTTCACGGCCAGCCCGCGCCCTCGCTCTTGAAGCCCGAGGTCGAAGCAAGACTGCGCCTGAAAGAGCGCTACGACACGGTGTTCGGCGACCGCGAATGGACGCGCAGCCGCTACGAATCGAACGAGATGACCTGGCAACAATGCGGCGGCGGCGGCGAGATGGTCCACGCGGTCGAGCAGATCCACGGACTGCGGATGCGTGCGGTGCCGCAGTATCGGCCGCTCTTCGAATTCTGCCTGACCATCCCGACCGGCCAGTACGTGCGCCACGGGCAGATGCGCTGGCTGGCCCGCCGCATGGCCATGGGCCGCATGCCCGAAGCACAGCGGCTCAACACCGACTACGGTCGGCACGGGGTGGACTGGCATCGCCGCAATGCCCCGCACGTCCCTTTCCTGCGCGAAGAGCTCGAGCGTATTGCCGACGATCCGCTGATGTCGCGCATCATCGATGTCGATCGAGCGATCGACCGCATCGACCAGTGGCCGGACCAACCCAGCCGAAAGGCCTACGAGGACATCTTCATGCCGGTGGCCGCGGCGGTCGTCGCGGGGCGCTTCGCCCGCTACGTCGACGGGCGCAATTGAGCCGCAGGCGGCCTTGCGCCGGTGACGAAACGCCGCGCCGCCTGTAGACCGTGCTCCCGATGGTGAAGACCGCCCCCGCCCTCAAGCTGCTGCGCGACGTGCCGCTGCCCCGGCTGGCGTTGCTCCTCGCCCTGATGCTGGCGCTCGCGCTGACGGAGGGGGCGGGCATCCTCGCGCTCGTCCCGATGCTGGCGCTGCTGGGCAAGTCGGCGGGCGACCTGCCGTCATGGGCCGCCCCGTTCGCCGACCTGGTGACGCTGCCGGCGATGCTCGGCTTCTTCGTGGCGCTGGTGGCCGGGCGGGCGGTGATCCAGTATGCCCTGACCGTCACCGAGCAGCGCACCCAGTTCCTGCTAATCGACCGCTGGCGCACCGCGATCTTCGCCGCCATCGTCCGCGCCGACTGGCGCACGCTGGCCGGCCTCCGCCGCTCCGACCAGGTCGCGCTGATGGTGCAGAGCGTGGACCGGCTGGGGAACGGTTTCCTCTATCTCCTGGCGCTCGTTTCGCGGGCGGTCACGCTGGGGCTGATCTGGATCGTCGCGCTCTGGCTGGCGCCCGAACTGGCGCTGGCGGCGGTGGTCGGCGGGCTGGTCGTGGTCGCCGGCTTCGTGCCGCTGAAGCGCCGCGCCCACGCGCTCGGCGAAGCGCTGAGCGAACGTTACCGCCAGGTGCAGGCAACGCTCGACGATACGCTGCGGGCGCTGCGCCTGATCAAGAGCCACGGGCGGGAGGAGGCGACCATCGCCGCGATGGATACGGGCATGGCCGACTTGCGCGAAGCCCAGCTGGACTTCGAGCGGGCCTCGGGCCGCAGCCGCGTGGCCTTGCAGGCGGGCGCGGCCTTGCTCCTTGCCGCGATCATTGCGCTGGCCGCGGCGCGCGGCGTGTCGACCGCCGTGTTGCTGCCGCTGATCGTCCTGTTCGGACGCTCGGTGCCGCTGCTCGAACAGTTGCAGCTGTCCACCCAGCGCTGGGCCCACGCGGCCCCGGCCCTGGCCGAGGCGGAGAGGCTGCTCGCGACCGTCGGCGCGAACGCGGAACCGCTGCGCCCCGGCGTCCCCGCGCCGCGCCCGCGCAGCACCATCGCGCTCGATGCCGCAACGCTCGACCATGGGCGCGATCGGCCGGCGGTGGACCGGGTGACGCTGACGCTGCCGGTGGCCACGACGACCGCGCTGGTCGGGCCGTCGGGTGCGGGCAAGTCGACCATCGCCGACCTGTTCGGCGGGCTGATCGCACCCGATGCGGGCCGCCTGGCAGTCGACGGAGCACCGCTGACCGACGAGGTACGCATCGCCTGGCGCGGTGCGGTCGCCTATGTCCACCAGGAACCGGTGCTGTTTCCCGCCTCGATCCGCGACAACCTGCTGTGGAGCGAGCCGGACGCCGCCGACCCGCGGCTGGAGCGGGCCTTGCGCGATGCCGCGGCGCAGTTCGTCTTCGCGCTTCCCGAAGGGCTGGACACCATGGTCGGCGATGCCGGCTGCCGGCTTTCCGGCGGGGAACGCCAGCGCATCGCGCTTGCCCGTGCGCTGCTGCGCGATCCGGACCTGCTCATCCTCGACGAGGCGACGAGCGCGCTCGATCCCGCCAGCGAGGCCGCCATCGCACAGGCCCTTTCCGCCATGCAGGGGACGCGCACGATCCTGATCGTCGCGCATCGCGGCATGCTGACTGACCTCGCCGACCATGTCGTCCACTTGCGCGACGGACGGATCGAGCGGGTCGAGGACCGGCAGCGGGTGCGCGCGTGAACCTGGCTCTCGATCAGCGCAAGGGCGTCCTGCTGGCGCTTGCCGGCCCCGCCCAGCCGATGCCCGCCGGGCTGCCGCAGGCGGAATGGGATGGCGAGGACTGGCAGGCGATCGACGCGATGGCCGCCCAGCACCGCTTGCGCCCGTGGCTGCACCACCGGCTGCGCAGCGACGGCATCGATCTATCCGTGCCATCCGACATCGCCGCAACGTGGCGCGATGCCTACCGCGATGCCGCCATCGGCGCGCTCACCGCGCAGGCCGCGCTGGTTCGCCTCGCCCGCGCCTTTGCCGAGGCAGGTGTGGCGATGGTCGCCCTGAAGGGCGCGCGGCTCGCCTTCTTCGATTACCCGGAAGCGGCCCTGCGCCCGATGCGCGACGTCGACATCCTCGTCGATCCCTCAGACCTTCCCGCCGCGGTCGAGGCGCTGGCCCGTGCCGGGGCCGAAGTACCAACGGACCGCGATGCGGCGATTGCGCGCGCGCTGGGCGCCGACAAGCATCTCGCCCCGGTGCTGTTGCGCGATGTCGAGCGCCATGTCGAACTGCACCACCGCATCGCCGAACCGGGCCTGCCCTGCATCGACACCGCCGCCATGCTGGCCGATGCGGTCGTGGCGGAAATCGGCGGCACGCAGGTCGCCTTTCCTTCGAACGAGCACATGCTCGGCCATCTCGTGCTTCATGCCGCCTACAACCACCGGTTCGATTGCGGCCCTCTAGCGCTGATCGACATCGGCACGATGCTCGCCCGCCGCCCGGTGGATGCGCCCCGCTTCAAGGCGATGGCGGAGAGCGGAGGCTGGCTTCCCGGCGCGCAACTGGTCATGGCTCTGGTCGACCGGTTCATGGGGCCTGCCGGTCTCGACATCGGCCAGGGATCGGTGCCGCCCGCAATCCTTGCCGAGTGCGAGAGCCTTCTGCTCCAGGATTTCGACCAGCGCCAGCAGGTGCTGCTCGCGGCCGAGGCGGCGCAGGCGGGCATGGCCGCCACGCTTCTCGCGCGGCTGGGCAAGGGGTTGCGCCAACGGCCCGAGGAAGGGCGCATGCGCTGGCTGTCGCGCCGCGCAGGCCGTACGATCCGCCAGGCGCGGGACCCGCGCGCACGGGCCGAGGCGGCCGCGGGCGCCGCGCTGGCGCGCTGGCTGAACGCGGATGCGCGGCCCGCCCTTCCACAGGATGAAGCCTGAATTCAGGGGCTATTCACGGCTCGTGACCTAGTTCGGGCGGGTACTTGCCGGGAAACCCGCGGATGCCTTTGGCGCCGCGAAGCGCCGGCGGTCGGGGGCGAGGCAGGGTTGAATGCGCGGCAATGCGCGTCCACTTATGCCCACGTTCCCGACAGAGATGAATCAGCAAACGGAGAATTCTCCCGATGAATGCCAGCAACCGACTGACCGGAACCGTGCGCAAGGCCGCACTGGGGCTGGGCGCCGTGGCCTCGCTCGGCACGCTTGCCGCCGTTTCGGCGCCCGCCCAGGCCGCCGCCCCCGCTCAATGCCAGGGCGATCTCAGCGGCGGGTCATGGCTCAATGTCGAGGTGACCGGGGTCAAGTCGTCTTCTGGCCTGATGGCGGTGACGATCTATGCCGACGATTCCAGCCGTTTCCTCGCCAAGAAGGGCTCGCTCGACGTCGTGCGCTTCCCGGCCAAGGCGGGCACGTTCCGCGGCTGCGTCAAGCTGCCCAAGAACGGCGTCTACGCCATCGCCGTCTATCATGATGCCGACGGCAGCCGGAAACTGAACCGCAGCGGCCTCGGCATGCCGGCCGAGGGTTTCGGCTTTTCGAACAATCCCAGCACGCTGGCGGGGCTGCCCGCCTTCCGTTCGGTGCGACTGAACGTATCGAAGCCGGGTCTGACGACGCGGATCAACCTGACCTACCCCTGATCTCTGGCCGTCCATGATCATGACGCCCCGGCCGCTCGACATGGCGGCCGGGGCGTTTATGGTATTGGACATGGCCATCCGCATGACCCCCGGCGCGAAGCGATGAACGAGTTCGCGCCCATACCCCACGACGACATCGCCGCGGCGGCACAGGCGATCGCGCCCGAAATCGTCGCCTTGCGCCGCGCGATCCACGCCGATCCCGAACTGGGGCTGCACACCCCGCGCACCATGGCCCGCGTGCGCAACATGCTCGCCGACCTGCCGCTGGAATGGCGCGAGGGGACGCAGACGACGGGGCAGGTCGCCATCCTGAAGGGCGGCGCGCCGGCGGACGGCAAGCGCCGCCGGGTGCTGCTGCGCGGCGACATGGACGCCCTGCCGATGGCGGAGGAGACGGGCCTCGACTTCGCGTCGCAGGCGCCGGACCGGATGCACGCCTGCGGCCACGACACCCATACCGCGATGCTGGCCGGCGCAGTGCGGTTGCTGGCCGCGCGGGCCGAAACGCTGCCCGGCGATGTCGTCTTCATGTTCCAGCCGGGCGAGGAAGGCTTCGGCGGGGCGCGGATGATGATCGAAGACGGACTGCTCGACCCCGTGCCCGACGCCGCCTTTGCCTACCACATCATTCCGAACGCGCCGCACGGCCTGTTCGTCGGGCGCGCCGGGCCGCTGATGGCGGCATCCGACGCGGTGGAGATCGTCGTCACCGGGCGCGGCGGCCATGCCTCCATGCCGCATTTCGCCGCCGACCCGCTGCCCGTCGCCTGCGAGATCGTCGGCGCGATGCAGGCGATGGTGACCCGCCGTTTCGACGCGGCGGATCCGGTGGTGGTGACCATCACGCGGATGCGGGCGAGCGATGCCGACAACGTCATCGCCGAACGCTGCATCCTGGGCGGCACGATCCGCACCCTTTCCGAAACCACCCGCGCCCGCCTGATCGACGCGGCGCGGGATCTTGTCGCGGGGATCGCCGCCGCGCACGGCCTGTCGGCGACGCTGGAGGTCCGGCAAGGCTTCCCCTGCACCTACAACGATCCGCGCGCGGTCGCGCTGGCCAGGGACGTCGTCGTCGAACGCTTCGGCGAGCGGGCGTGGCACGACTTGCCGAACCCGCTGATGACGGCGGAGGATTTCTCCTATGTCCTGCAGAAGATGCCCGGCGCGATGATCCTCTTGGGCGTGGCCGAACCGGATGCCGACTGGCAACGCGCGCCGGGGCTGCACAGCCCGCACATGCATGTCGACGAACGCGTGCTGCCGCGCGGCTCGGCGCTGCTCGCCGCCCTCGCCATACGGGTGCTGGAGCGTGGCCTGCCTGCTTGAGAAGGCCGGTTCCGGGCCCGTGCTGGACCGGGCGCCCCCTGCCCCCTAAGGCGGACCGAGATGAGTCGAAAGCTGCCCCGCCTGCCGATCCCCCAGCGCCTGAGCCAGGAAGAGGGGCGCGCAATCGGGGTGTCCGCGGCCTTCAATACGCCGCTCGCGGGCAACTACACCTATTTCGGCAGCATCGACGCGACGCTGCCACTGCCTACCGTGCTGGTCGCGGCGCCGGTCGCGGGCCTGCTTACGCCGACTGGGCGGGTGCGATGACTTGCCGCGAACGGCTCTACCACGCGCTTGCCCGCGACTTCCTGCCGAAGGAGGGAGCCGGTGGCGACGTGCCGAAGATGAAGGAGGCTTCCCTCGCATGAACGACAAGTGGGTCATCGGCGTGATCGGCGGATCCGGTCTCTACGACATCGATGCGATCAAAGACGCGCAGTGGATCTGGGTGAACTCTCCGTTCGGGCAGCCGTCGGACGAGATCCTGTTCGGAACGATCGGCGGCATCGAGTTCCGCTTCCTGCCGCGCCATGGCCGGGGGCACCGCATCGCCCCGTCCGACCTTAACGCCCGCGCCAACATCGATGCGCTGAAACGGGCGGGCTGCACCGACCTGCTGGCGATCAGCGCGGTCGGTTCGCTGCGCGAGGAGATCGAGCCGGGGCGTTTCGTCGTCGTCGACCAGTTCATCGACCGGACGCAGGGCCGCGAAAGCAGCTTCTTCGGCACCGGCATGGTCGCCCACGTGTCGATGGCCGACCCGGTTTGCGAAAGGATGGCCGCGCTTGCCGCCGGTGCCTTTCACGCGGCGGGCGGCAAGGTGGCGCAGGGCGGCACCTACCTCGCCATGGAAGGTCCCCAGTTCTCGACCCGGGCGGAAAGCCATCTCTATCGCCAGTGGGGCGCCGACGTCATCGGCATGACGGCGCTGCCAGAAGCGAAGCTGGCACGAGAGGCGGAGCTGCCCTACGCGCTGGTCGGCATGGCGACGGACTACGATTGCTGGCGCGAGGACGAGGACGCGGTCGATGTCGCCGCGGTGATCGCGCAGTACCGGGCCAACGCGGGCGTGGCGCGCGACGCGGTGGTCCGCTTCGCCGCATCGCTGCCCGAAAGCCGCACGCCCTCGCCCATCGACCGCGCGCTCGACAACGCCATCATCACCGCGCCCGACGCGCGCGACCCGGCGGTCGTCGCCCGGCTCGATGCGGTCATGCGCCGGCTGCTGGTAACCGGATGACAGGATATTTCATGCAGCTAACGGCACTCTTGTCTGGGCTGCGCGGAGGGAGCAGATAATCTATCCTCGCCCGCAGTATCCGGCCTGGGCGCGACGAAACGGGGGAAACGGGTGATGGCCACGACGGGCCTCGACATCTTGCATATCGAGGATGACGCCCGCATCGCGTCCGACCTGCAGCAACTGGTCCGCGCCACCGGCGACCGGGTGACCTGGGAAGCGACGGGGGCCGAAGGCCTGCGCCGCGCCGGCGTCGGCCAGTTCGACGTCATCATCCTCGACCGGATGCTGCCCGACACCGACGGGCTCACTCTCATCAAGCGGATGCGGCAGAGCGGGATCGGCACGCCGGTGCTGATGCTGTCGGCGCTTGGTCGCACGATCGACCGGGCGGAGGGTCTCGACGCAGGGGCCGACGACTACCTCGCCAAGCCGTTCGAGGCGGCGGAACTGCTCGCCCGGCTGCGCGCGCTGCACCGGCGCGCATCCGGTCGCGAACACGATGCGGTGATCATCCACGGCGCCTTCGAATGCCACGTCAAGGCGCGCACCGCGTTTCGCGCCAACAAGCACCTGCCGCTCAGCCCCAAGGAGTTCGAGCTGTTCCGCTACCTGATCGAGAACGCGGGAGAGGTGGTGACGCGCGAGATGCTGCTGCGTGATGTGTGGAAGATGAGCTTCGACCCGCAGACCAACGTGGTCGACGTCAACATCGGCCGCCTGCGCCGCAAGCTGGAGGACGGTTTCAATTCGCCCGCACTGGAAACCATCTGGGGGACCGGGTATCGCCTGCTCGACGGCAAGTGAGCCCTGACGGGGCTCGGCTGATAGCGGGGCCGTCCGGGGGCACCAGGCGCACGTGACACAGGTTCGGCTGCTCGATTCGATCTTCACGCGGCTGGTCGCCTGGTCGATCGCGGTGTGCATCGCGGTCGTGCTGATCCTGGGCGCTCTGGTCGGGGCCAAGTTCGAACAGCTCGCCACGGCGACGCAGGAAAACGCGATCAACGCCGACATCTCGGCCCTGCTCGACACCTATCGCAACGACGGGCAGGCAGGACTTGCCGCTCGCATCGAACAGCGGCTGCAATACCAGGCCCCCGCCGGCAGCGCGCTGCACTATCTGCTCGACGACGGCACCGGCCGCTTCGTTGCCGGCGACCTGACGACATGGCCGGAAGGCGTGAGCGAGACCATCGAGGTCCTGCCGCTGGCCGACGGCACCTTCGTCCATGCCCGCGTCGTCAACCTCGCCGGTGGCGAACGACTGCTTGTCGCGCGCGAGACGACGCTCGACGAGTTGGTGCTGAACGAGATCGGCTTCGCCTTCGTCGCGGGCGGGCTGTTCGTGGTCTTCGCCGTCGCCGTGGCCGGACGGATCACCACCAACCGTCTTTCGCGCCGCATCGGTCGCATCAACGAAGCGTTCCAGAACCCCGACGAAGACCGCCTTGCCCGGCTCGAACGCGGGCGCGAGGCGGAGGACGAGATCGGCGAACTGACCCGCCATTCGATCGAGGCGCTGGAACGGCTCAACCGGCTGGTCACCGCCCATCGCGACACGCTGGACCAGATCGCGCACGAAATGCGCACCCCGCTGATGCATCTCGACAGCCGGCTGCTGCGCGCCACCCGCTCCGCGCCCGACGAGGCGGCGGCGCAGGGGCTGGCCGAGGCGCGAGCCGAGATCCGCTCGGTGACGACGATGCTCGAATCGCTGCTCGACATCTCGCACAGCGAGGCGCACCGCGGCGACCCGCGCGGGCTGGAGCCGCTCGACCTTTCGGCGCTGGTCGAACATATCGCCGACCTCTATGTTGCCAGCGCAGAGGACAGCGGCCACCACTTCGAGATCCACATCGAGCCGGGCGTGACCATCCGGGGAGAGGAGATGCAGCTCTCGCGCCTCGTCACCAACCTGCTCGACAACGCGTTCAAGTACACGCCCGCGGGCGGTTCGGTCTTTCTCGAGCTGGAAAGCGGCCCGAAGCTGATCGTATCCGACACCGGCCCCGGCGTTCCGGTCGACGATCGCGAGCGCATCTTCGATCGCTTCAGCCGGGCCAAGGGCAACCACGGCGCGAACGGCGGATCGGGCCTCGGCCTCGCGCTGGCCCGCGCCATCGCCCGGCGGCACGGGCTCGACCTGAGGCTCGAGCCGACCATCCGGGGTGCAAGGTTCGTAGTGACGCCGGAGATTTAGGTGTGGGCTGGTTGGCCTGAACGAAGGTTATGGGGTGAAAAGCTGCCATCCGGTTAGCCTTGGGATTGCTGATGAAACCATTGACGCCCGCCTTTTCGCCACGCCGTGCCCGATGGGCGTGGAAACTCACGAAAGCGCTCAGCGCAGAAGAAAGAGGTGACTACCAGCAAGGGCTTAGCCTTCTCGAGCAGGCAGATTCGATTAGGGATTTGAGAGCAGAGGATCGGGTTCTACGCGCTAGGCTACTGCTTCGATCTCAGCGGTTCGAGCATGCGCAAGATGCCTTCGCATCGCTAGCGCGTGAGTTCGAGGGCACGGCTGAGCCCGACCTCCAGTACTTACGACGATATTGCTTGAGCACCTTAGCTTTAATGAGGTCCGATTTCATCCGTCACCGGATGGAGGTTTACGCCGCGAGGGACATTGATTGCAGACCGAGGCTGCGCCGAAATTTCCCGTTGCATGCATCCGAAGATTTTTGATCGTGAGGCGATAGGATCGGGGCGTGAGCTGACAGTCCGACGACTGGCTTGATACGCCTGCCTAGTTTAATGCCCCCATCACTCAGATCGGCAATCGGCTGGTCAACTTGATCCGGCGCATCGCGAAGCTGGAATTGACCGAGGCGACGCCCGGCATGTGGACCAGCACCTTTTTCAGGAACCGTTCGTAGGCCTCGATGCTCGCCGCCACCACGCGCAGCAGGTAGTCGCTATCGCCGCCGACGAGGAAGCATTCGACGATCTGCGGGTGCTCCATCACCGCATGCGCGAAGGCTTCCAGCGTGTCCTCGTCATGGCGCGCGATGCGCACGTTGGCGAAGACATCGACGCCCAGCCCGACCTTCGCCTGGTCCAGCACAACCTCGCGCCCGGCGATGACGCCGTCGTCCTCCATTCGTTTCAGCCGCCGCCAGCACGGCGTATGCGACAGGCCCACCTTGTCGGCGAGCGCGTTTATCGAAAGCTCGGGCTCGACCTGAAGGGTGCGCAGGATCTTCCAGTCGGTCTCGTCCATGATCTTTTCGCAATTGCATCATTCCACGAAAACGGTTTCGCACAAACGGCCCCGATTGGGAAAACATTTCCTCAAAGCCGTGCGTATGCCCACAAAAAAGGGAAAACATCCCGCCGATCATGCGTTACACTGGGGCGAGCGGGGCCCTACCCCGCCGCCAGAGGATGACCCGCGTGACGAATTCGAACCTTCCCCGACTTCAGCTCCACATCCCCGAGCCGCCCTCGCGGCCCGACACCGGGGTCAGCTTCGCTCACGTCAATCGCGGCGAGGCCGGCGCGGTCCGCCGCCCCGACATCGCCGAACACGAAAGCCGGATGCGCGACCTGCCTTACGAGCTGATTCGCGTGCTGGACGACGACGACCGCGCGGTTGGCCCGTGGAACCCGCACCTGTCGCCCGAAACGCTGAGGAAGGGCCTACGCGCGATGGTTCTGACCCGCGCCTTCGATGACCGGCTGTTCCGCGCGCACCGCCAGGGCAAGACCAGTTTCTACATGAAATCGACCGGCGAGGAGGCAATTGCCGCCGCGCAGTCGATGGCGCTCGACAAGGGGGACATGTTCTTCCCCACTTATCGCGCGCTCGCCTGGCTGCATGCCCGCAACTATCCGCTGACGACGCTGTGCAACCAGATCTTCTCGAACGCCGAAGACCCGCTGGCGGGCAAGCAACTGCCGATCCTTCATTCGGCGCGGGCCTACGATTTCTATTCGATCTCGGGCAATTTGGGCGTCCGCTTCGTCCACGCGGTGGGCTGGGCGATGGCATCGGCCTACAAGAACGATACGAAGATCAGCCTCGCCTATGTCGGTGACGGCACCACGGCAGAAGGCGATTTTCACGAGGCGATGACCTTTGCCGCCGCCTATCGCGCGCCGACGATCCTGTGCGTCACCAACAACCAGTACGCGATTTCCAGCTTTGCCGGGTTCGCCGCGCCCGAACGCCTGCCGTTCGCGGCCAAGGCGCTTGCCTATGGCTTTCCGGGCATCAAGGTCGACGGCAACGACTTCCTTGCCGTGTGGGGCGCGACGCAGTGGGCCGCAGAACGCGCGCGGACCAACAACGGGCCGACCCTGATCGAGTTCTACACTTATCGCGCCGAAGGGCACTCCACCTCCGACGACCCCAGCGCCTATCGCCCCAGGGACGAGGCGCAGCACTGGCCGCTGGGCGACCCGGTCCACCGGCTGAAGAAGCACCTCGTCGCCATCGGCGCCTGGGACGAGGAGCGCCACGCCGCGCTGGAGGCGGAGACCAAGGAAAAGGTGAAGATCGCGGTCAAGGAGGCCGAGGCCATCGGCACGCTCGGCCAGTCGAAGCCGCCG
This sequence comes from Croceicoccus sp. BE223, assembly GCF_031457155.1. Taxonomy (NCBI): domain Bacteria; kingdom Pseudomonadati; phylum Pseudomonadota; class Alphaproteobacteria; order Sphingomonadales; family Erythrobacteraceae; genus Croceicoccus; species Croceicoccus sp. BE223. The sequence continues at coordinate 15,423 of NZ_JAVDWB010000001.1, read as the reverse complement.
ATCGAGGAGATGTTCGAGGACGTCTTTGCCGAGAAGGACTGGCGGCTGAAGGAACAGCTGCGCGAGCTGAAGGCCCGTCGGGCCGCCCATGCGGGAGAGGGCGCATGACGGAGGCAAGCAACGGCGAAACGAAACGCATGAACATGATCCAGGCGCTCAACAGCGCGCTGGACGTGAAGATGGGCGAAGACCCCGACGTGCTCGTCTTCGGCGAGGACGTCGGCTATTTCGGCGGCGTCTTCCGCGTCACCGAGGGGCTGCAGAAGAAGCACGGCCTGACCCGCTGCTTCGACGCGCCGCTGACCGAAGGCGGCATCATCGGCGCGGCCATCGGGATGGGCGCCTATGGCCTGCGCCCGGTGCCGGAAATCCAGTTCGCCGACTACATCCTTCCCGCCTATGACCAGCTCGTGTCGGAGGCGGCGCGGCTGCGCTATCGTTCCAACGGCGAGTTCTGGGCGCCGGTCACCGTCCGCACGCCTTATGGCGGCGGTATCTTCGGCGGCCAGACGCATAGCCAGAGCCCGGAGGCGATCTTCGCCCACGTGACCGGCCTCAAGACCGTCATCCCGTCGAACCCCTACGACGCCAAGGGCCTGCTGATCGCCGCGATCGAATGCGACGATCCGGTCATCTTCCTCGAACCGAAGCGGCTCTACAACGGCCCGTTCCACGGCAGCCCGGACGAGGAACTGAAGACTTGGGCCAACTCAGGGCTCACGACCGCCGAAGTCCCGCTGGGCCGCTACGACGTGCCGCTGGGACGCGCGGCGCTGGTGCGCGAAGGGACCGAGGTCACCGTGCTCGCCTATGGCACGATGGTGCACGTCGCAGAGGCGGGCATCAACGATTCGGGCGTCGATGCCGAATTGATCGACTTGCGCTCCATCGTCCCGCTCGACATCGACGCGATCACGGCCTCGGTCCGCAAGACGGGGCGCTGCGTCATCCTGCACGAGGCCAGCCGTTTCGGCGGTTTCGGCGGCGAGCTTTCCGCGCTCGTCCAGGAACGCTGCTTCGACCACCTGCGCGCACCGATCCAGCGGGTGGCGGGTTACGACATGCCCTATCCGCACGCTTTCGAATGGGATTACTTCCCTGGGCCGATCCGGCTTGCCGAAGCGCTCGCTGCCGCCGTGGAGTACAAGTGATGGGCACCTACAAGTTCCGCCTGCCCGACATCGGCGAAGGCGTGGCAGAGGCCGAGGTCACCGCCTGGCACGTGAAGCCGGGCGACGTGATCGAGGAAGACGACCCGCTTTGCGACGTGATGACCGACAAGGCGACCGTCGACATGACCAGCCCGGTGGGCGGCACGGTGCGCGCGGTCTACGGCGAAGTCGGCGAGATGAAGGCCGTCGGCTCGGTTCTCGTCGAGCTGGAGGTCGAGGGTGCCGGAAACGACACCGGCAACGCCGAAGATGCCGTTCCGGCCCCGCCACTCGCCCCGCAAGAGGCGCCGGAGGGCCCGACCGCGCCTGTCGCAGCGGAGCCCGCGCCGGCACCGGCAGCGCCGCCCCGTGCCGCGCCCCGTGCCGCCCCCCCTGCCGGGCGCCGTCCCGCGCCCGCGCCGACCGAATGCGGACCGGCCACGTTCCCGCTGGCCGCCCCGGCGACGCGCCGGCGCGCCGCGAAGCTCGGCCTCGACCTTTCCAAGGTGCCCGGATCGGGTCGCAACGGCCGGGTCACGCCCGAGGATATCGAGAGCTATCTGGGCGGCGGCGACCCGCGCTACGAGGCGCGCGGCGGCGTCGAGGAGATCAAGGTCATCGGCCTGCGCCGCAAGATCGCGGAGCGGATGGAAGAAACCTGGCGGCGGATCCCGCACATCACCTATGTCGAGGAATTCGACGTCACCGCGCTCGAGGAAACGCGCTTCGCGCTGAACGCGGGGCGCCGGGACGGGCAACCGAAGCTGACCTTTCTGCCTTTTCTCGTCCGCGCGATGGTCAAGGTGCTGCCCGAATTCCCGCACCTCAACGCCCATTACGACGACGATGCCGGCATCCTGCGACAGCATGGGCCGGTCCACGTCGGCGTGGCCATGGCGACGCCCTCGGGCCTGATGGTGCCCGTCGTGCGCCATGCCGAGCAGATGGACCCCTGGGCGATCGCCAGCGAGATCGCGCGCCTTTCCCAGGCCGCGAAGGAAGGCCGCGCCAGCCGTGAGGAACTGAGCGGATCGACCATCACCATCACCTCGCTCGGCCCCATCGGCGGCATTGCGACGACGCCGATCATCAACCGGCCGGAAACCGCCATCGTCGGCCCGAACAAGATCGTCGAACGGCTCGAACGGCGACACGGCGAGATCGTCACGCGCAAGGTCATGCCCGTCTCGTCGAGCTTCGACCACCGCATCGTCGACGGCTACGAGGCGGCGCAGTTCATGCAGGCGGTCAAGCGGCTGATCGAGACGCCGGCGCTGCTGTTCATCGACTGATCTCGCCGCCCGTCGACAAGCCGCGCGGACAAAAAAGGCGCCGTCCCGATGGGGGCGGCGCCTTCTTGCCGGTTTGGTCCGGGAACTGCCGGTCAGCAGTTGCCTTCGCGACCATCGACGCAATCGCCGACGGATTCGATGTCTTCGCCGGCACCCTCTACGGTGTTGCAGGCCTGAAGCAGGAGCATGGTGCTGCCGAGCGCGAGCGCGGTCATGATCTTCTTCATCGTTGTTCTCCAGAGTAAGGCCAGTTTTGGGCGTGTTGGTGTCTTGAACCATCCCACAACGCACTTCAAAAACGCTGGTTCCTGAGCGCGTTATTCGCGCCAGTCGGCGATCCGGGCGCCGAACGTGAACCGACGACGCGTTCGTGACGGTTTACGCCGCGTTCCCTCCCCTTTTCAAAGCGGCCCCCTCCCGCTAGTGGCCTTGGCTCTTCGAACGATCTGGAGCGTCTCGTGCCCAATCTCATCCCGGCCAACCTGATCCTGGTGCGTCACGGCCAGTCGCAGTGGAACCTGGAAAACCGCTTCACCGGCTGGTGGGACGTGGACCTGACCGAAAAGGGCGAAGCCGAGGCGAAGGCCGCGGGCGAATTGCTGCTGGCCAAGGGCGTGCTGCCCGAAGTCGCCTTCACCTCGCTGCAGACCCGCGCGATCCGCACCCTGCACTTCGCGCTGCACGCCGCGGGCCGGCTGTGGATTCCCGAAACGAAGGACTGGCGCCTCAACGAACGGCACTACGGCGGGCTGACCGGGCTCGACAAGCAGGAAACGCGCGAAAAACACGGCGACGAGCAGGTGCATATCTGGCGCCGCAGCTTCGACATTCCGCCACCGGTGCTCGACAGGGGCAGCGAGTTCGATCTGTCCGCCGACCCGCGCTATGCCGGGATCGACGTGCCGATGACCGAAAGCCTGAAGGACACGATCGAGCGGGTGCTGCCCTATTACACCGCCAACATCGAGCCGGTGCTGGCGAGCGGCAGGACGGTGATCGTCTCTGCCCACGGCAACAGCCTGCGCGCGCTGGTCAAGCACCTTTCGGGCATTTCCGACGAGGATATCACCGGGCTGGAGATTCCGACCGGCCAGCCGATCGTCTATCCTTTCGCCGGTTGTCGCCCCTCGGGCGAACGCTACTACCTTTCCGACGCCTGACGCGTCATACCACGCCCGGCTGAGGGCAATCGGGGGAAAAGCCATGACCGCACCGGTCGCGATCGTGATGGGCAGCCAGTCCGACTGGCCGACGATGCGCCATGCCGCCGACGTTCTGGCCGAACTGGGCGTCGCCAGCGACTGCCGCATCGTTTCGGCCCACCGCACCCCGCGCCGCATGGTCGCGTTCGCAGAGGGCGCGGCGGACGAGGGGTTCAAGGTGGTGATCGCCGGCGCGGGCGGCGCGGCGCACCTGCCGGGCATGATCGCGTCGATGACCCATCTGCCGGTGCTGGGCGTGCCGGTCCGGTCCAAGGTGCTGTCCGGCAAGGATTCGCTGCTGTCGATCGTGCAGATGCCCGGCGGCGTTCCGGTCGGCACCCTCGCCATCGGCGATGCGGGCGCGAAGAACGCGGGGCTTCTCGCCGCCGCGATCCTGGCGCTGAACGACTCCGATCTGGCCGAACGGCTCAAGGCCTGGCGCGCGGCGCAGACCGACAGCGTCGACGAACGCCCGGTCGACGAAGACTGATAGCAGGAGAGAACGTGGCCAACGGGGCGCACATGCCGGTAATCGCGCCGGGCAGCACGATCGGCATCCTGGGCGGCGGGCAGCTGGGTCGGATGATGGCGATGGCCGCCGCGCAGCTCGGCTATTCGGTCCACATCTACGCGCCGGAAGCCGACAGCGTCGCCGCCGAGGTGTCCGCCGCCTTCACTCGCGCCCCGTTCCACGACCGCGATGCGCTGGCCGCCTTCGCCGCGCAATGCGATGTCGTCACCTACGAGTTCGAGAACGTGCCGGTCGCTCCCCTGACGGCGCTGGGTGCGGTGCCGCTGCGGGCTAACGCCCGCGCGCTGGAGATCGCGCAGGACCGGCTCGCGGAAAAGAACTTCATCACCCGGCTGGGCGGCACTGCCGCGCCGTTCTGCGAGCTGGACGACGAGGCCGGACTGCAGGCGGCCATCGCCGCCGTCGGCGCGCCCGGCATCCTCAAGACCCGGCGCGACGGTTACGACGGCAAGGGCCAGTGGCGCATCATGGCGCCGGGCGACGCCAACGAGATGTGCGTGCCGCCGATCCCGATGCTCTACGAAGGCTTCGTCCGGTTCGAGGCGGAGTTTTCGGTCATCCTCGTCCGCTCTTTGGCGGGCCAGGTCCGGTTCTGGGACAGCGCCGCGAACGTGCACGTCAACGGCATTCTGTCCCGATGCACCGTTCCGGGCGGCGCCACCGTGATGGCGCAGGTTCCCGCGGCGCGACGGCTGGCCGAACGGGTCGCCACGGAGCTCGACTACGTTGGCGTCCTGACGCTCGAATTCTTCGCCACCGCCAACGGACCGGTCTTCAACGAAATGGCGCCGCGCGTCCACAATTCGGGACACTGGACGATCGAGGGTGCGATCACCAGCCAGTTCGAGAACCACGTCCGTGCGATCTGCGGGCTGCCGCTTGGCGATTGCGGTTTGCGCGTTCCGGGTGCAGTGATGGAAAACCTCATCGGCACCACGGCGGAGGAAGCCCTGCCCATCCTGAACGACCCTTCTGCCCACCTGCACCTTTACGGCAAGGGGGAGGCGCGCGAAGGGCGCAAGATGGGGCACGTGACCCGGCTGGTTCTTGACGAAGCCGTGGCGGCACGCGCGGAAGGGCCGGCATGAAGGGGCCGGAGCTTTTCATCGTTGTCGCTCGCGCCGCCAACGGCACGATCGGCGCCAACGGCCGCCTTCCCTGGCATATCCCCGCAGACCTCTCCCACTTCAAGCGGCTGACGATGGGTGCGCCGATGATCATGGGGCGCAAGACCTTCGAATCGCTGCCGGGCACGCTGCCGGGGCGCAAGCACATCGTCCTGACCGGCAATCCCGACTGGGCGCCGGCCGAGGACAACGACGATGACGAACTGGAAACCGCGGTCTCGCTGGACGAGGCGATCGCCAAGGCCAACGGTTCGCGCATCGCGGTGATCGGCGGCGCGGCGGTGATCGCCCGCGCCCTGCCCCGCGCCCGCCGGATCGAGCTGACCGAGATCCACCGCGACTACGACGGCGACGTCGCCATGCCCCCGCTCGACATGGCCGAGTGGGAGGAAGTCGCGCGCGAGGATCATGCCGAGGACGGCAAGCACCCGGCCTTCAGCTTCGTCACGCTGCGCCGCCGGGATTGAACCGCGCACGCCGCCCGGCCGGAAACGACTTCGCCATGATCCGCCTGACTTCCCAAGACCCGATCCCGGACGAGCTGCACGGCGCGGTGATGGCGCTGGGCAATTTCGACGGTGTCCATGCCGGGCACCAGGCGGTGATCGGCCGCGCGGTGGACTTGGGCCGGGCAAAGGGCCGCCCGGTCATCGTCGCCACGTTCGATCCGCACCCGGTGCGCCATTTCAAGCCCGATGCCGCGCCGTTCCGCCTCACCTCGCTCGACCAGCGGCAGACCCTGTTCGCCGAACTGGGCGCGGACGCGATGATGGTCTTTGCCTTCAACGCGGAACTTGCCGGCACCAGCGCGGAGGATTTCGTCACCCGCCTGCTGGCCGAACGCTTCCACTTGTCGGGCGTGGTCACCGGCAGCGACTTCACCTTCGGGAAGGGCAAGCGCGGCAACGTCGCGATGCTCGCCGCGCTCGGCCCCGGCGTCGGGATCGAAGCGGTGGCCGTCGACCCGGTGCTGGCGACCGGCGGGGCGGTCTCGTCCAGCCGCATCCGCGAGGCGCTGTGGGCGGGCGATCCGCAGGAAGCGGCGCGGCTGATGACCCGGCCCTTTGCGATTCGCGGGATCGTGCAGCACGGCGACAAGGTCGGCCGCACCATCGGCTATCCCACCGCCAACATCGACCTGGGCACCTACATCCGCCCGAAATACGGCATCTACGCGGTGACCGGCCACTTGCCCGACGGACGCGTGCTGAAGGGTGCGGCAAGCCTCGGCATTCGCCCCACGTTCGATCCGCCCAAGGAACTGCTCGAACCGTTCTTCTTCGATTTTTCCGAAGATCTCTACGGGCAGGAGATCGAGGTCGCCTTCCACCACTTCCTGCGACCGGAGGCGAAGTTCGACAGCCTCGACGCCCTCGTCGCGCAGATGGACCGGGACTGCGAGCGCGCCCGCGAGCTGCTGGCCTGACGCGACTGCTGGACGGGCGCGGCGCGATCCATTAACGCGCGGCGCATGACCGAGAAGCGCGACTACAAAGATACCGTCTTCCTGCCGAAGACCGATTTTCCCATGAAGGCCGGCCTGCCGCAGAAGGAGCCGGGCATTCTGGCGAACTGGCAGGCGGGCGGCCTTTACGAAAAGCTGCGCGACGCGCGCCGAGGGCGCGAGAAGTTCATCCTTCACGACGGCCCGCCCTACGCCAACGGCGACATGCACATCGGCCATGCGCTGAACCACGTGCTGAAGGACATGGTCGTCCGCACGCAAAGCCTGCTCGGCAAGGACGCGCCCTATGTTCCGGGCTGGGACTGTCACGGCCTTCCCATCGAGTGGAAGGTGGAAGAGCAGTACCGCAAGAAGAAGCTCGACAAGGACCAGGTCCCGGCGAAGGAATTCCGCGCCGAATGCCGCGCCTACGCGCAAGGCTGGGTCGACGTGCAGCGCGAGCAGCTGAAGCGGCTCGGCATCAACGGCGACTGGGACAACCCGTACCTGACGATGCAGTTGGAAAGCGAGGCGACGATCGTTGCCGAACTGCTGAAGTTTGCGACCAGCGGCCAGCTCTATCGCGGCGCGAAGCCGGTGATGTGGAGCCCGGTCGAAAAGACCGCGCTGGCCGAGGCCGAAGTTGAGTACGAGGACATCACCTCGACCCAGATCGACGTGGCGTTCGAGATCGTGGAATCGCCGATCCCCGAACTGGTCGGCGCGCACGCGGTGATCTGGACGACGACGCCGTGGACGATTCCGGTGAACCAGGCTTTGGCTTATGGGCCGGATGTCGAGTACGAACTGGTCGAGTTCGTTCCACATGGTAGTTTGACCGGCGACGCTGATGAAGACCTGTCGTCGCGGATTTCAGAACAGCAACGTCAGCATCCGTTGGGACACCTCGCGGGTAAGTTCGGTATCGTGGCTGCTGAATTGAGGCAGAGCGTCGAGCTAAGGCTGAGCAAGAGCGGTGGCGCCCAACTGGGAACCTACCTCGAATCTCGCAAATCGTTCAAAGGCTCCGACCTCGCCGGCACCGTCGCCCGTCACCCGATGCACCACCTCGGCGGCTTCTACGCCGCGCCGCGCCCGTTGCTGCCCGGTGATTTCGTCACGACCGATTCCGGCACCGGCCTCGTCCACATGGCGCCCGATCATGGCGAGGACGACTTCGATCTGTGCAAGCCGCACGGCATCGAGCCCAAGTTCGTGGTCGAGAGCGATGGCCGCTACCGCGAGGACTGGCTGTGGCTGCCGCGCACCGACGAACGCTCGATGTCGGTCATCAACCCGAAGTTCAACGCGCCTGACGGCCCGGTCTGCTCGGACTTGCGCGATGCGGGCGCTCTCCTCAGCGCGTCCACCGATTATCGACACTCTTATCCCCATAGCTGGCGCTCGAAAGCCAAGGTGATCTTCCGCTGCACGCCGCAGTGGTTCGTGCCGATGGACATGGTGATCGATCGCGACACCCCGCGCTGCGCGCAGGAAGCCGAGATTCGCGCCGCTCAGGGCGATGGCGAAACCCTGCGCGAAACCGCGCTGCGGGCCATCGCCGACACGCGCTTCGTGCCCGCCAAGGGCCGGAACCGCATCGGCTCGATGGTCGAGGGGCGGCCCGACTGGGTCCTCTCGCGCCAGCGCGCGTGGGGCGTGCCCATCACGCTCTTCGTCGACCGCAAGTCCGGCCAGTACCTCGTCGATCCAGCGGTCAACGCCCGCATCGTCGAATCCATCCGTACCCACGGTGTCGACGGCTGGGACGAGGAACATGCCGCCGCGATCCTTGGCCCCGACTACGATCTGGACGATTACGAGCGGGTCACCGACATTCTCGACGTCTGGTTCGATTCCGGGTCGACCCACGCCTTCGTCCTCGAATCGGGTCGCTGGCCCGACCTGCAATGGCCTGCCGACCTTTACCTCGAGGGCAGCGACCAGCATCGCGGCTGGTTCCAGTCCTCGCTCCTCGAATCCTGCGGCACGCGCGGCCGCGCGCCCTACAAGGCGGTGCTGACCCATGGCTTCACCATGGACGGCAAGGGCGAGAAGATGTCGAAGTCCAAGGGCAACACGATCAGCCCGCTCGACCTGATGCGCGATTATGGCGCGGACATCATCCGGCTCTGGGCGCTGTCGGTCGACTATACCGAGGATCATCGGATCGGGCCGGAAATACTGAAGGGTGTCGCCGACAACTACCGCAAGCTGCGCAACACCTTCCGCTACCTGCTGGGCGCGCTCGACGGGTACAGCGATGCCGAGCGGGTCGACGTGGCCGAGATGCCGGAGCTCGAACGCTACGTCCTGTCGCTGCTGGCGGGCGTGGACAGCGCGCTGCGCCGGGCGACGGACGATTTCGACTTCAACACGTATGTCCGCACGCTCAGCGATTTCTGCAACGAGAACCTGTCGGCGTTCTTCTTCGATATCCGCAAGGACAGCCTCTACTGCGACGCGCCCGGCGAAATGGGCCGCCGCGCCTATCGCACCGTGCTCGACACGCTGTTCCACGCGCTGGTCCGCTGGGCCGCGCCGGTGCTGGTCTTCACCAGCGAGGAAGTGTGGCAGTCGCGCTATCCCGATAGCGAGAGCGTCCACTTGCTCGAATGGCCGGAGCTTCCCGACGCCGAGGCCGACACAGCCCGCTGGTCGGCGCTGCGCGCCCTGCGCGAAAAGGTGACCGAGGCGATCGAGCCCTATCGCCGCGAGAAGACCATCCGATCGAGCCTCGAGGCCGAAGTCGAGGTGCCCGCCGCGCAAGTGCCCGAAGGCGTGACCGATGCCATGCTTGCCGAACTGTTCATCACGGCGACAGTGACGCGCGGGCAAGGCGACGCGGTGATCGTGAAGCCCACCGACATGCACAAGTGCGGCCGATGCTGGCGTCACCTGCCCGAAGTGCAGGACGACGGCGACGCCTGCGATCGCTGCGAGGCCGCGCTGGCCGGATTGGAAACGGCCTGATGTCGTTCCTGACCGCAGACCGCATCAAGGGCCTCGTGATTGCTCTCGCCGTCATGGCCTTGGACCAGGCGGTGAAGGCGTGGATGCTCAACGGCCTCCGCCTGCGCGAGGTCGGCGTGATCGACATCGTCTCGTTCTTCGACCTTCGCTATGCGGAAAACCGGGGCATCTCCTACGGCTTCCTCACCGCCGACAGCCTCGAATCGCGGATTTTTCTCTTCGTGCTGACCGGCGTGATCGCGCTGGGCGTGCTGGTCTGGATGATGCGCGAACACAAGATGGGCGATATCGCCGCGCTGGCTCTGGTGCTGGGCGGTGCGCTGGGCAATATCATCGACCGGGTGCGGTTCACCTATGTGGTCGACTACGCCGATTTCCACCTCGGCGCGTGGCGGCCCTTCGCGGTCTTCAACCTGGCCGACGCGGCGATCACCACCGGCGTCGTTTTGCTGCTTGCCCGTTCGCTGCTGATACGCGAAAAGCCAGCGGGCGACGGCGATGCCGATATTCAGGCCGATCCGGCCACGGAGAAACAATGATGCGTTTGAAATCCGCCCTGCTCGTCCTGGCATCCTCGGCCACGCTGGCCGGGTGCGGCACCGGCCTCAACATTTTCAACCGCGACGCGCCGGACGAGATGGCCGTTTCGCGTCAGGCGCCGCTGGCCGTTCCGCCCGATTTCGCGCTGACTCCGCCGACGCCGGGTGCCCCGCGCCCGCAGGAGCCGACCGCCAGCCAGCAGGCGCTCGAGGCGCTGTTCGGCGGACCCGCCGCGCGCAGCGGTGTCGAAACCAGCGCTCTCCTGAAGGCGGGCGAAGCCGAACCGGGCATCCGCTCGGCCGTCGGCGATGCGCAGACCAATACCGTGAACAAGGGCGTCGTCACCCGCGACATCATCGCCGCTCCGTCGGGCGACGGTCGCGAAGCGCGTGCGGTGATCCCGGGCTGACGTTCGGGCCCTGACTTTCGCGGCCCGACGTTCAGCCTGTCACAGGCCTGACGAAATCCGGTCCGTCTCCGCCAGCGCGGAGGCGGGCCTTTCGTTTACGGCCAGCAGCTTGTCGATGCGGCGGCCGTCCATGTCGACCACCTCGATCTTCCAGCCCTGCTCGCGGAAGTATTCGCCTTCCACCGGCAGGCGCTTGAGCACCCAGAGCACGTAGCCCGCCGCGGTCGCGAACTCGCGGTCCTCCGGCATCTCGATGGCGAGCCGTTCGGCCAGGCGGTCCGCCGGCAAGGCGCCCGACAGCAGGAGCGTCCCGTCCTCGCGCTCCACGATCAACGGATTGTCGCCGTCATCGTCGTGCGAGGCGAAGTGCCCGACCAGCGCCGAAAGCAGGTCCGCCGGGGTCACGATCCCCTCGAAATGGCCGTATTCGTCGTGGACCAGCGCCATCGCCACGTCGCCGTTGCGCATGATGCGCAGCGCGTCGAGCGCGTCTAGCTGATCGGGAATGATCTCGGCCTTCTTCATCAGCCGCGTCAAGCTGGGCTTGCGCCCGCCCTTCAGCAGCGCGGCGAGAAGTTCGCGAACCTTGACCACGCCGATGATGCTTTCGACAGATCCCTGCCCCACCGGCAGCAGCGAATGGGGCGAAGCGGCGATCACCCGGCGCATCTCTTCGGCACTGGCGCGCCGCTCGATCCAGTCGATCTCGGTCCGCGGGGTCATCAGTTCGCGCACCGGTCGATCGGCGAGACGCAGCACTTCGGCCATGATCGTGTGCTCGGCCTCCTCGATCGCGCCCGAACGCGTCGCCTCCAGCATGATGAGCTTGAGTTCTTCGGCGGTCACCCCTCCCTCGCCTTTGCCGCGCAGGCCCATCAGCCGCAGCAGCAGTCCGGTGCTGTTGTCGAGCAGCCAGACGATCGGCGCGGCAACCTTGGCCAGGAGCGCCATGACCGGCGCGGCGATGGCCGCGATCGGTTCGCGCGCGCGCAGGGCGATCTGCTTGGGCGCGAGCTCGCCCGCGACCAGCGAGAAATAGGTCGTCACGATGATGACCAGCGCGAAGCCCGCATTGTCGGCGATGTCGGGATCGAGGCCGAGCATGATGAGCCGCTCGGCCACCGGCTTCCCCAGGCTCGCGCCCGAATAGGCGCCGGCGACGATGCCGATCAGGGTTATGCCGATCTGCACCGTGGAAAGGAACTTGCCGCTGTCGGAAAGCAGGCTGAGAGCCACCTTCGCGCCCTTGCTGCCGTTCTCCGCCATGTGGCGCAGACGCGCCGGGCGGGACGACACGATGGCCAGTTCGCAGAGCGAGAAGAGGCCGTTGAGCACGATCAGCCCGGCGATGATGAAAACGTCGGACCAGGGAAAGGGAGACAAGCGCGGGGGCCTTGATAGAATTCGCCGAAATTGCCGGCCCAGATAGCGGCAAAGCGGACGATGCCGCAAGTGCCGCTCGGTTCGTCGCGATTTCGTTCAGGAACCAGCGGCGCGGGTCGGGCGTTTGATGCCCGAAACCTGGGAATGCGGATCTGCGGATTGCGCGCCCGGGCAAACGCCTTTGCATAAGAAGGACCTGATCAATATGGCCCGTCGTCGTTATATCACCGCAGCCCTCGCCACCGTTTCGCTTCTCGGCGTATCGGCGTGTGTCACCGATCCCAACACCGGTGAAAAGAAGGTCTCGCGCACCGTGCTGGGGAGCGTCGGCGGCGCGGTTGCGGGCGGCCTGCTCGGCGGCGTGATCGGCGGCAAGACCGGCCGCATCATCGGCGCGGGCGTCGGCGGCGTCGCCGGCGGCGTGGTCGGCTACAAGATGGACCAGCAGATCAAGGAGCTGAAGGAACAGACCGCGGGCACCGGGGTCGACGTGACCGACCAGGGCGACGCGATCCTCGTCAACCTGCCCGACGGCGTGACCTTCGCGACCGGCAGCTACGCCATCTCGCCCACCTTCCAGCAGCTTCTCGATCGCGTGGCCGAAAGCCTGCGCACTTATCCCGACAGCCTCGTCGACGTCTACGGCTACACCGACACCGTCGGCTCGGCTTCGTCGAACTTGACCCTTTCGGAAAACCGTGCGCGCGCGGTCGCCAACTACCTGATCCAGCGAGGCGTTTCTTCGGGCCGCATCCGCTCGATGGGCTTCGGCGAGACGAACCTCAAGGTGCAGACCGGCGACAACGTCAACGAGCCGCTCAACCGCCGTGTCGAGATCAAGATCGTGCCGATCTCGAAGGAAGAGGTCGACGCCGCGCAGAACTGAGCCTCATAGGCCACTCCGGACGGGTCAGGCGGAAAACCGCCTGGCCCGTTCGCTTATCCGCTCCACTGCAGCGGCGTGGATATGGGGCGAAGAGACGAGAAGGCCGAATGCGCGCGGGTCCCGCTTGTTGAAGGCGAGCGGCGCGCCATAGGCATCCGTCACGCTGGCCCCCGCCTCTCGCGCGATGAGGCCCGCCGCGCCGATGTCCCACTCGTAACCCCAGCGCAAGGTGGCGACCAGATCCGCCTCGTCCGCGGCGACCATCGCGATGCGCAGCGCGATCGAGTTGGGCTTTTCGACGCAGACAAGGTCCGCATCCTCCTTGAACAGGGCATCCGCGGGCGTGCGCGCTCCGCTCAGGTCGGCGCGCCGGCTTGCGGCAAGGCGTTGGCCGTTGCGAAACGAACCACGCCCCGCCTGCGCGGTCCAGTATTCGCCGCGTGCGGGCGCGATGAGCCCGGCCATGAGCGGCCGGTTGGCGCTGACCAGCGCGACCGAAACCGACCAGCCGGTCCGCCCGCGCAAGAAGTCGCGCGTCCCGTCGATCGGATCGACCAGCCAGATCAGCGAATCGTCGAGGCGGCTGGGCGCATCAACCGTTTCCTCCGACAGCCAGCCCGCCGCGGGAAGCAGGTCGCGCAGCGCGGCCCGCAAGTACTGGTCGACGGCGATGTCGGCGGCGGAGACGGGGCTGTCGTCGTCCTTGCGCCAGGATTGCGGGGCGTGCCCGTCACCGGGCCAGAGCGCCATCGCGATTCGCCCCGCTTCGTCCATGATGGCGTCGAACCTGTCGCGATCGAGCATTCACCGTCCCGCTTGTTGCAATTGCTTCGCAGACGCAAACAAAACTGCCAATTCCGCCAGTTTCGCGCGATGCCGAGCCATCTGTAGACGACACCGGCCCTTTTCAACAGGGTCCCACTATGCTTTACGCACCTGCAAAACGGCATTGGGCGGTCCGGCAGGGGGCCCTCGGGAAGCGAAGGATTGGCGATGAACATCCATGAATATCAGGCGAAGGAACTTCTCGCCAAGTACGGCGTGGGCATTCCGGCAGGTCACGCGGCGCTGACGGTCGAGGAAGCGGTGGCTGCGGCCAGGAAGCTGCCCGGGCCTCTGTGGGTCGTGAAAGCGCAGATCCACGCCGGCGGCCGCGGCAAGGGCAAGTTCAAGGAACTCGGCCCCGACGCGAAGGGCGGCGTTCGCCTTGCCAAGTCGATCGAAGAGGTAGAAGCCAACGCGCGCGAAATGCTCGGCAACACGCTGGTCACCATCCAGACGGGCGAAGCCGGCAAGCAGGTCAATCGCCTCTACATCACCGACGGCGCCGACATCGCCAGGGAATACTACCTCTCGATGCTCGTCGACCGGAAGTCGAGCCGCGTCGCGATGGTGATCTCGACCGAGGGCGGCATGGACATCGAGGCAGTCGCCCACGACACGCCCGAAAAGATCCAGACCGTCACGATCGATCCCGACACCGGCCTGACCGACGCCGACGCCCAGGTCGCCGCCGACGCGCTGAAGCTGTCGGGCGACCTTGCCGAACAGTGCAAGGTGCTGGTCAAGCAACTCTACACCGCCTTCGTCGACACCGACATGTCGATGCTCGAGGTGAACCCGCTGGTCGAGACGACCGACGGCAAGCTCCTCGTCCTCGACGCCAAGGTCAGCTTCGATTCGAACGCGCTGTTCCGTCACCCCGACATCATGGCGCTGCGCGACGAAACCGAGGAAGACCCGGCCGAAGTCGAGGCGTCGAAGTATGACCTCGCGTACATCAAGCTCGACGGCAACATCGGCTGCATGGTCAACGGTGCGGGCCTCGCCATGGCGACGATGGACATCATCAAGCTCAACGGCGCGTTCCCGGCCAACTTCCTCGACGTCGGCGGCGGCGCCACCAAGGAAAAGGTGACCGAAGCCTTCAAGATCATCCTGTCCGACCCGGCGGTCGAGGGGATCCTCGTCAACATCTTCGGCGGCATCATGAAGTGCGACGTCATCGCCGACGGCATCGTCGCCGCGGCGAAGGAAGTGAACCTGTCGGTTCCCCTCGTCGTTCGGCTGGAAGGCACGAACGTCGAGAAGGGCAAGGAAATCCTCGACAATTCGGGCCTGCCCATCGTCTCGGCCAACGACCTTGGCGATGCCGCCAAGAAGATCGTCGCCGAAACGAAGAAAGCGGCCTGAAACCCGACGGCCCCGGGCGGATTTTCCGCCCGGACACCGACCCTTTGGAGCGGGCCTATCACAGGACGATGCGCGGATGTCGTAACGTCCTTGATTTCCCGCCAAGCCCGCGACAAACGCGTCTATCGCGCAGAAGCCCTGGCCCGACCGTTGCCTTGCCGATGCGGTGGCCTGTCGAACTTGAGAGGACTTGCAGATGAAAGCGCTGGTACCCGTGAAGCGGGTGATCGACTACAACGTGAAGCCGCGGGTGAAGGCGGACGGCACGGGTGTCGATCTCTCGAACGTGAA